>JAEPDS010000033.1 GCA_016842065.1 Candidatus Thiodiazotropha sp. 'RUGA' | reverse complement strand
GGTATTCTCCTGTAGAAATTCCCACAGACTTATACCATTGCCAACCAAGCCGCCGCAGATACGGGACTGGTAAGACTATTTTAGCAATAGCTAGAGGCGTTAAAAAGGGAAAAAAGTACTGAAATGAGCTGAAACATCCCTGTTTTAGCTGGTTTAAAACAATTTTAGGATCATACTTCTTTTTCCAGCTCAAATGCGTCATGCAGTGCACGCACACCCAACTCGAGGTACTTTTCGTCAACCACCACGGAAATTTTTATTTCAGACGTTGATATCATACGAATGTTGATACCGTCTTTTGCCAGAGCTTCGAACATTTTACTGGCAATTCCAGCATGTGAGCGCATCCCCACACCGACCAGGGAAATCTTTACGATGCGATCATCTGCCAGCACCTCCCGGGCACCCATCTCATTCGCTGTCTGTTCCAGGATCTCTTTGGCCCGCTTGAAATCCACCCGGTTGACGGTAAAGGTGAAGTCGGTACGCCCAGTGTCGTGGGAGATGTTCTGAATGATCATATCGACTTCGATGTTCTGACTCGAAATCGGCCCGATAATCTTGTGCGCCACCCCGGGCTGATCCGGAACACCCAGGATCGTCAGTTTGGCCTCATCGCGATTGAACGCGATACCTGAAATCTTTGCCTGTTCCATGTTCTCTTCCTCAAAGGTGATCAGTGTGCCTTCGCCCGCTTCAAAGCTGGACAGGACACGCAGGGGAACATTGTATTTTCCGGCGAACTCAACCGCCCGAATCTGAAGTACTTTTGAACCGAGACTGGCCATCTCCAGCATCTCCTCGAAGGTGATGCGCTCGAGCCGTCTGGCATTCGGGACAACCCTGGGATCAGTGGTATAGACACCGTCCACATCGGTATAGATCTGACACTCATCCGCTTTCAGCGCTGCCGCCATGGCAACCGCGGTGGTATCGGATCCGCCACGTCCCAGGGTGGTGATGCTGCCGTGCTCATCGACACCCTGGAATCCGGCCACGACGACCACACGCCCTTTATCCAGGTCCGATTTCACCCGGGCGGCATCAATATCCCGGATACGCGCCTTGCTATGGGCGCTGTCGGTCAGAATGTGTACCTGTCCACCAGTATAGGAACGGGCATCGCAACCGATCTTCTGCAGCGCCATGGAGAGCAGCGCGATGGTCACCTGCTCACCGGTTGAGACCAGTACGTCCATCTCCCGCGGAGAGGGACGATCATCGATCTCACTGGCCAGACCGATCAGTCGGTTGGTCTCACCTGACATCGCTGAGACGACCACAACAACCTGGTCCCCCCTGTCGCGATATGCTTTGACCTTTTCGGCGACGGCTGAGATGCGCTCAACGCTGCCGACGGAGGTACCGCCATACTTCTGCACTATGAGTGCCATGTCTGTTCAAAGTCCTATAAAAAATGTGTCAATAAAAAGTTGTTCATTTAACACCATCGGCAGATGAGTTGAAACACAGCGTGTATTGCAACTCACCCGGGGCCTGTGACGGGCCCTGACCAATAGCTCTGAAAGTGTCTTGAATCCGTAGATTTAGGGCTGTTAACGGATGCTCAACCGAGTTTCTCTCTGACCCAGGGCTCGACCAGCTCCAGTGCCTGAGGTATGGCATCCGGGTTGCTTCCACCCGCCTGTGCCATATCGGGACGACCGCCACCCTTACCGCCCACCTGCTCAGCAGCCAGTTTGACCAGATCCCCCGCTTTCATACTGCCGGTGAGATCCTTGGTGACGCCGGCCACCAGAGAGACCTTGCCACCTGCCACTGCGGTCAGCAGTATCACCGCCGAACCCAGTTTGTTCTTCAGCTGATCCATGGTCTCTCGCAGAGACTTGGGATCTGCACCATCCAGATTCGCTGCCAGTACCTTGATCTCACCCACCGCAACGGCGGAAGAGGCAAGATCGCTGCCAGCCGCACTGGCCAGTTTGGCCTTCAACTGCTCCAGCTCTTTTTCAAGTTTGCGGTTGCGATCGAGAATCTGTGTCAGCTTGTCTTCGATCTCGTCACGTCCCGACTTGATCATCTCGGCGACCCGCTGTACCCGCTCCTCGTCCGCTTCCATCCATTCGATCGCCCGCTGACCGGTAACCGCCTCGATGCGCCGCACTCCGGCTGCGATACCGGTTTCTGCTGTAATCTTGCACAGCCCGATATCCCCTACCGCATTGACGTGGGTACCACCACACAATTCAGTGGAGAAATCCCCCATGCTCAGAACTCGTACCTTTTCATCATACTTCTCACCGAAAAGGGCCATCGCGCCGGACTCCTTCGCCTCATCCAGGGACATGATGTCGGTGTTGACCAGATGGTTATAGCGAATCTGCTCATTCACTATCTGCTCGATGGTCTGCAGTTGCTCCCGGGTGATCGGTTCGAAATGGGAGAAGTCGAAACGCAGCCGTTCCGCATCCACCAGCGAACCTTTCTGCGCCACATGATCGCCCAGCACCTGGCGCAAAGCGGCATGCAGCAGATGGGTGGCGGAGTGGTTGAGTGCGGTGGCCTGACGGGTATAGGCGTTGACCTGGGCTGTCACCCTGTCTCCCACCTTCAATACCCCCTCTTCAAGCTTGCCGATATGGGCAAACAGCTCTCCAGCCTGCTTACGGGTATCATCGACCTCGAACAGCAATCCGTCCCCTTCCAGCACACCCAGATCGCCCACCTGACCACCGGATTCCGCGTAAAACGGGGTATGGTTGAGAAACACCATGCCCTGCTCGCCGGCTGACAACTGATCGACCGTCGTGCCATCCTTTGACAGTGCAACAACTTCAGCCGCCTCTTCAAGCCCTTCATAACCGGTGAATCGGGTCGCTTCATCCAGTGCGATATCGACCGCGTCACCGGCAGCGAACTGACTCGCGGCCTGCGCCCGCTTGCGCTGTTCGGTCATCGCCGCTTCGAAGCCATCCTGGTCGATGCTCAGTTCGTGCTCACGGGCGATGTCCGCGGTCAGATCCTTGGGGAAGCCGTAGGTGTCGTAGAGTTTGAACACGGTCTCGCCGGGAATCACTTTGCCCTGAAGTTCGCTGATCGTCTCTTCGAGGATCTTCATGCCCTGCTCCAGGGTCTGGGCAAAGCGCTCCTCTTCCAGACGCAGAACCTTTTCCACCTGGGATTGCTGTTTCACCAGTTCGGGATAGAACTCGCCCATCTCCTGACACAGAGGTGCCACCAGTTGATAGAAGAAGGCCTCTTTCACACCCAGCATGTAACCATGACGAATGGCACGGCGGATGATACGACGCAGCACATAGCCTCGCCCCTCGTTGGAGGGCAATACGCCATCAACGATCAGGAAGGCGCAGGAGCGGATATGGTCCGCGATGACCCGCAGGGACTTCTCCTGCAGGTTGTCACAACCGGTAGCTTTTGACGCCGCTTCGATCAGATGGGCAAACAGATCGATCTCGTAGTTACTGTGCACGTGTTGCAGGACGGCGGCAAGCCGCTCCAACCCCATACCCGTATCCACAGAGGGTTTGGGCAGTGGGGTCATGACCCCATCCGCATCCCGGTTGTACTGCATGAAGACCAGGTTCCAGATTTCGATGTAGCGATCCCCCTCTTCTTCGGGGGTTCCTGGAGGTCCACCCCAGATCTCTTCACCATGATCGTAGAAAATCTCTGAACAGGGCCCACAGGGTCCGGTATCCCCCATCGACCAGAAGTTATCGCTCTCATAGCGTTTGCCGCCCGGTTTGTCTCCGATGCGGGTGAAACGGGCCGGATCGACGCCGATCTCATTGAGCCAGATCTCCGCGGCCTCCTGGTCATCCTGATAGACGGTAACCCAGAGCTTTTCTGCCGGCAGACCAATGGTTTCGGTGAGAAACTCCCAGGCATATTTGATCGCATCCTGTTTGAAATAGTCGCCGAAACTGAAATTGCCGAGCATTTCGAAGAAGGTGTGATGACGGGCGGTGTAGCCCACATTCTCCAGATCGTTATGCTTTCCGCCTGCCCTCACGCAGCGCTGGGAACTGGTCGCCCTGGTATAGTCCCGTTTCTCCCGACCGAGAAAAACATCCTTGAACTGCACCATACCGGCATTGGTAAATAGCAGGGTTGGATCGTTTTGCGGAACCAGTGGGCTACTGGCCACAATCTCATGCTGATGTTGGGCAAAATAGTCCAGGAAGGCTCTACGGATGTCGGCGCTGGTCTTCATGATTTAGGCGTAAAATTACTGATAAAAAACAAACGACAAAAGATAGCAGGAAAGGAGAAAAAAAGCCCGTTTTGTTGAACTAAAATTTCTCCTGTAACTGATCACACCGAATGCCACTATTTGCTCTCTCCCCTGGAATCAGGATCGTAAGCCCTTCTCCCTTGATGGCAGAGGGATTGGGGAGAGGGTGATGACAGGCTTTGGGGTCGCTGAAGTGTTCACTCTACTCCCCCATCAAGCCCTCTATTGCAGTTACTTAATACTGATGATTGCGCTGATAAATACTCCCCCTCTCCCCCAGCCCCTCTCCCACAAGGGGAGAGGGGAGCTACTCTCCCATCAGGTTTGATAGTCTGCAAATTTGTACTTGTTCCAACCTTCAGTCGCTGCTGGGGGATGTGCTTTATGCCTCGAATTGCAATCGGCCGGAGAAAAGGTTTCTAATCACCCCACTAAAACCATAGTGATTGCATTCATCAGGATAAGAGTGGCAGGAAGTCGTTTGCTGAATTGGCGAGCAATACCTAAAGGGGAGTGGTCAACAGGCTAATCCAGCAACAGACGACGAATCATTTCACTGGGAAAACCGCGGGATTCGAGAAAGCGGGCCCGTTTCGCCAACTCTTTGTTCGACTCTGCCCTGATGGCACCATATTTGGCATCATGGACCTCTCCCAGCCGCTGCTGCCACTCATCCTCATAGGGTACAAGCACTTCATCGATCAGCACCTGACTGATGCCTCGCTCACGTAGCTCCATACCGATGCGCAGAGGTCCCTGGCCTTTTCTCACCCGGCTCTCAACGAAGGATTCTGCAAACCGCCCATCACTCTGCAGGGAAGCGCTTGTCAGGTCATCCAGCACCTGCTCGATCAGCGCCTCATCGTAGTGCCGGCTCAACAGCTTACGCCGCAGCTCTTGCTGGGAGTGTTCCCGTGCGGCCAGTAGCCTGACCGCAACGGCTTCGATTTCCGAATAATCGGGCAGATTCAGCTTTCCGCCTCTTCCAATACCTCTTCCGCCTCGGGTGAAGGCAGCAGTTCAGCCCGGATCCGGGTTTCGATCTGATCGGCGATATCGGGATTCTCTTTGAGAAAGTTGCGTACGTTCTCCTTACCCTGGCCGATACGATCACCGTTATAGCTGTACCAGGCACCGGATTTATCGACGATACCCTGTTTTACACCCAGCTCGATGATCTCACCCTGATGGGAGATGCCTTCGCCATAGAGAATCTCAAACTGCACCTGCTTGAAGGGCGGTGCCACTTTGTTTTTAACCACCTTGACCCGGGTGTCGTTACCCACCACCTCGTCACCCTTCTTGATGGCGCCGATACGACGGATGTCGAGACGAACGGATGAGTAGAACTTGAGGGCGTTACCACCGGTGGTGGTCTCCGGGCTGCCGAACATCACGCCGATTTTCATACGGATCTGGTTGATAAAGATCACCAGGCAGTTGGTCCGCTTGATATTGGCAGTCAGTTTACGCAGTGCCTGGGACATCAGGCGGGCCTGCAGTCCCACATGGGAGTCACCCATGTCCCCTTCGATCTCCGCTTTGGGCGTCAGCGCGGCCACCGAGTCGACAACCACCACGTCCACCGCACCGGAGCGCACCAGCATATCGGTGATCTCCAGCGCCTGCTCGCCGGTATCCGGTTGAGAGACCAGCAGTTCATCCACATTGACCCCCAGTTTTTCCGCATACTGAGGATCCAGGGCGTGCTCAGCATCGATAAATGCCGCTGTGCCACCCATCTTTTGCGCCTCGGCCACCACCTGCAGTGTGAGGGTTGTCTTACCGGAGGATTCAGGACCGTAGATCTCGACCACCCGGCCCTTTGGCAGACCGCCGATACCCAAGGCGATATCCAGTGTGAGCGAGCCGGTGGAGATGGCTTCAATGTTTCTCACGGCACTGCTGTCGCCCATACGCATCACAGAACCTTTGCCGAACTGCTTCTCAATCTGACCCAGAGCGGCACTTAAAGCCTTTGCACGGTTATCATCCATTCGGTGGACCCTCATCTGTAAACTTTGATCGTCGAAATTGTTGACGGGATTATCACATGGCCACAGGCTCAAGTCATGAGCCTCAAAAACCGATACTTAAAACTATTTTGCTATGTTCAACCTAAGATGTTGGTTTCCCAATAGATTAAATAACCAGTGACTTCCCACTACCCATAATAGAACATTTTGAGTACCTAAGGTTAGCGCAAAAGCGACCTATGAGGCAACCGAATCCGCACGCTGTGTCTCAGACACCCATACGGCAGCACGTCTCTTCTCAAACCTGGCCAACCATAGGGACAATCCCAGGGTAAAGCCCAGTATCAACAGGGATGCGGCAACCACACCGGTCCACCCCAGCCAACGCCAGAAGGGTTCAAGATAGAAGCTCCCCAGAGTGGCCCCGGCATAGTAGAACATCAGGTAGAGAGAGGTCGCGCTGCCCCGGTGCCGCTTGGCATGACCGGCCACCCAGCCCGCAGCCAGGGAGTGGCTGAAGAAAAAGCCGAGTGCATTGATGAACAGACCGGTAATGATCCAGAACAGCTGCTGGTTGAGGGTCATCAGGGTACCGCACATGAACAGCACGATTCCCAACCCCATGGCGATCGGTTGCGAACGGTTTCTCACCAGCCGCCCCGAAAACGCTGCTGCCAGAGTGCCGGAAAGATAGGTGAGAAACAGCATACCCAGCCAGGAGGTAGAGAGACCGAACGGTTCCGCGGCCAGCACAAAGGTGATGTAGCTGTACTGATTGACGAAAATCATGAAGTTGAGGCCACCGACAAAACAGGCAGCCAGAATCAATGGATTGCGCAGATGCGTGGCCAGGCCGTGAAGGACCGGGGATGGCCGAAACGGCTTGGGCTGAAATCGGCTGGAGGCCGGCAGCAGCCAGATCACCACAACCACACACAGTAGATCGAACCCCGCCAATACCAGAAAGCTGCTGGACCAGCCCCACTCAGCGGCAACCAGACCGCTGATCAGACGTCCGGAGACGCCTCCGACTGAGTTGGCACCGATATAGAGCCCCACCGCCAGCAACAGCCCCTGGGGCTCAAACTCCTCCCCCATATAGGCCATGGCGGCGGCAGGCAGTCCGGCAATAAAGACCCCCTGCAGACCACGCAGTACCAGCAGGGTGTGGTAATCACTGACAAACGCTGTGGCAAAAGTCGTCAGGCACAATAGCAGCAGAGTGGTATGGATCACCACCCTGCGGCCGTAAGCATCCGACAGGGGACCTAAAAGCAGCAGCGCTCCACCCAGGCAGAGTGTGGCAACCGAGACGCTCAGGGTGGCCTGTAAGGAGTCGATATCAAACACCTCAGCCAACTGGGGGAGCAGCGGTTGCGTGATATAGAGATTGCTGAACACCATCACAGAGCCGATGCAGAGGGCCAGTGTGGCGCGCCAGAACGCTTTGCTGTGGGTTTGAATCATGTTGTTGAATGTGTGGTTGTCTCTGTATTGAGATTAGCCAAGCAACATCTATAATGAAAATATATTATTTATATATTTTTGATATTTTTTGAATATGAATTTGAAACAGCTGAGTTATTTCAAAGCCGTGGTCGAGCAAGGTGGTTTCAGCGCCGCAGCCCGCCATCTGCACATTGCCCAGCCCGCTATCAGCATCGCGATTCGCAAACTGGAGAGTGAATTGGAGCTGACTCTGTTGCAACGCAGTGAACGCCAGATCACCGCCACCACCGAAGGTGAAGTCTTGCTGCAACATGCGAAGCGACTGCTGGAACAGGCCAGTATCGCCAATCTGGAGATGAACGAACTCAAAGGACTGACCAAAGGCGAGGTGCGAATCGGTATTCCGAGCATGCTGGGTTCATACTACTTCCCACCCTTTCTGATGGGTTTCAAACACCGTTATCCGGAATTGCGGCTCTCCGTATTCGAACAGGGCACCCGACGTCTGCAGGAGATGATCCGCAGCGGTGAACTCGACCTGGGTGTGGTGGTGGCGGATGCCCCGCCCGCCGATCTCGAGACTCGATTTCTGACCCGTGAAGAGATGGTTGCCTGTGTCCCCAAAGAGCACCCTTTTGCCAACAAGACCTCGATCACCATGGATGAGTTTTTCAGTCAAGAGCTGGTGGTCTTCAAGACAGGCTACTTTCTGCGGGAATTCATCGATGGTTTCAGCAAGCAGCGGGGTGAGGCACCGACCATCGCCTTCGAGACCAATCTGATTCCCCTGACCAAAGCGATCGTCCGCCAGGGATTCGGTATCACCACCTTTCTGCGCATGGTTGTCGAACAGGATGCACAACAGGATCTGGTAGCCGTGCCATTTTCAGATCCTGTCCATCTGGAGCTCTCCCTTGCCTGGAAAAAGGATGGATACCTCTCCCGCGCAGACCGGGCGTTCGTCGACTACATACTGGAGCATGTCAGCCGCGAATGAGTTGTGGATTTTGAAAACGGGTCGCTGAGTTAGATTAAGAAAATCAAGTCCGCAAATGAACGCTAATAAACGCAAGTAGGATTCGCTAATTTAATAATAGTCTGTGAGTAGGACTCACCTGAGAAACAACTGGCAAGCCCTTAATCAGGCATAAATACATTCGCGTTGATTAGCGTTCATTTGCGGACTGAAAAAACAACAAATCCCATTCCACCAAAACAAGCCTATGCCAATGGCCAACGTTGCAGAATTTTGTAGCGGCTCTGCTTCGGCTGAGGATTGTTCGATGAAGCCAGCACGAACTCTTTGACCGGCCATTGGATGGGTTGCGTCAACTGCCAGGGGGAGATGCGCTGGGCCTTGCGGAAGAGTGTGACATGGGGTTTGTAGGCCCGCTGTTCCGGTTCGAATCCGCATTCCGTGAGCCGTTGTTTCAAGCCGTCAACCAGTTGGATCAACGGTGCTGGAGTCGATTGAGGTGCAATCCAGACAATCTTCGGCCTGGGCCAATAGCCTGTCTGGTCGAGGCTCAGTTCGAACCTCTGGCCTGAGAGCGACTCGGCCGCCTGCTCGATACAGGCAGGCTTCCTTCCCTGCAGCTGTCCGAGAAAGACCAGGGTCATGTGCAGATCGTCCGGGTGGTGTCGGCGCCCTTTCACCTGAGGGCCTGAGGAGAGCTGTTGCAGCAGAGCTTCTCTGACCTCTGCCTCTGGCCAGAGAGCGAAAAACAGGCGCTGGTCAGACATTTTCAATCAACCTGATCACATGGCGCAGGGCGTGCTCCACGGTCTGCAGCCTGACCTGATCCCGATCACCGGCAAAGCAGCACTGTTCCAGCAGAGGATCCCGATTGGCCATCTGCCAACTGAAACAGACCGTGCCCACCGGTTTCTCCTGACTGCCTCCGCCGGGACCCGCAATGCCACTGACCGCCAAAGCCAGATCCGCTCCACTCTGCTGTAGTGCACCCCGGGTCATCTCTGCCACCGTCTGCAGACTGACTGCTCCAAACTGTGCCAGGGTCTCAGCGCTGACCCCCAACATCGACTGCTTGGCCTGATTGCTGTAACTGACATAACCCCGATCGAACCAGTCACTGCTACCGGGCAGATCGGTCAAAACCTTGGCCACCCAGCCACCGGTGCATGACTCGGCAACCACCAGGCGCTCACCCCGGGCTCGCAACAGCTCTGCCAGCTGTAGACACAAAGAGTGAATCTGTTCTGTTGAATCGATCATGACCATCACATCGGAGCTTTAATTGAATCGTGGATTTGATGCCGCAAATGGACGCCAATCACCGCTAAAAATCGCAAATACAATTCCTATTCATTGTACTTTATATAACCACATTCTGAATTCCATTAAAAAAACAGCAGGGTGATACCGTTAACTCCCAGTTTCCCAAGTGGTAAGCAAGAAAGCCCCTCTCTCGCAAGGGCACTGTTGTCTGGAATAAACCGGTGCGTCTGTATTTGATCAAAGCGTATTTGGTGGGGCCATGCCCCACCAAACCAGGGTTTGAGTATGCACCATTCAAGATCAAGTGCTGCATCGCTTTCAGCTCGATGAAACATATTTATTCCGAACTGCAATTAATCCATCAACATCATAACGACGAAGTTAACGGAACAATGGTAAGAAACACATTTGCGTTTATTAGCGCTAATTACCGTTTGCGGCCTTTCAGCGGTGCTTGGCGTCCATTCGCGGCTAAAAAACTCTGGCTAACAGGACAATCTGATCAATCCGATTTGACCTTGAGCTTTTTCTGTTTGATCCCTTTACTGTCGGCTGCGGTCCAGGTGATTCTCAGACTCAGCCGGTGCTTTTCCGAATCCTGCGATGCAGTCACTTTGAGCTGCAGCAAGCCGTCGGGCTTCAACTCCATCTCATCCTCATCATCACTGAGTACCAGACTGCCTTTACCGATACCCTGGGTGATCGATTTCAACAGGCGCTCTATAGAGGCACAATCCTGCAGGGATTCATGTCGAAAACTCTTTTTGCCTTGCCTCATGAGCTTTTTCTCTTGACGATGATTGATTTCGGATCGAACACTTTGATCTGCGGGTAGTCGGTACTGATCCCAAACACCAGTCGATCAGGATGAAATATGGTCACGGCCGCACCCTCCCCTTTCAAGCCCTCTTTTTTGCGTGAGTGCCGATCGATGGTTGTATCGCACTCAAAGTTGAGCATGCCCTTGCGTAACATGATTCGTTGACCATGATAGCGATTGGCATGCCCATGCACGATCGCATAGATACCCACTTCATTCATCAGTCTGACCCCTTTACTCGTCAGCGGCATATCCACATCCCGATACTTGGTCCTGATCAGATTGGCCAACGGACCATAATAGAATTCAAAAATCTCATCATCCACATCCTCCTTGAACTGTTTGTTGAGATACTTGACCCCTTTGCGATTGATCAGCTTTGCCATCCTATCGTCGATGCCGGCGTGGACAAACAGGAAAGAGCCCTGATGAATCGCCAGTTTCATCTCCTTGAAGAACCAGCTGAACTCGCCGTCGGGCTTGAGAAACAGGCTCTGCCATATGAGTACCGCTGCATAGACCTGGCGCAGTGACAGGCCGGCCTTCTCACAATCCGATTCGAATGAATCGATCTTCTCTCTCAGCCGTTTCAGCTCTCTGGCCATGCGATTGTCCGGCATGACCCAGCTCGCCATCTTGGGAAACTCCTTGAACCAGCGCTTCGGCGGGTAGAGCAGGCGTCGACAGTCACGGCTTGAAGGGACCCCCTTCAAAGCGGATCTGTCCTGCAGATACTGGTCGGCGATTTCACGCAACATCGGAACCGCCTTACTGCCCATACGAATAAAGAAGTGATCGTGCCTCGGATCAGGCTCCATACCGACCGAAGAGATGCCCAATTTGATGCGAATATCGTGATTGCCTGCCAGGATGGTGATCTTCGCTCCCAGCTTTTTTAACTGACGGATGACCCTTAATACCCGCAGATTGCTTGGCCCCTTGTCAAAACAGTCCCCGCCGATCACAAAGCTGGCCTCTCTGCCACGACGGGTCAACTTCAGGTCGCTATCCTGTTCGCCGGTTTTCCTTACCCCGCCGGAGGCGACCAGTGAGGAGATGAAGGCATCCGCATCCGCGTGCAGATCTGAAAAGAAGAACAGCTCCCGCTTTGGCCATTGCCACTTATCCTTATCCAACACTTCGGTCAGCAGAAACTCTGTGCTACTTCGTTGGCCACGCTCCTTGACGATGGAACGGTGCTTGCCAAGCGGCCAGAGTTCACTGGATGTGGGCAGTTCCGGCTTGATCCACTTCAGCCCCCGATATTTTGGGAGTCGTTTATGATGATACTTATCGGTTTTGTTATCGGCGCTAATCGACAAATGCCTCTCCTCGTGAGCGGACCTTCCATTCCCCGGTTAGATGACGCCAGGATCCTGCATAGCGGCGCTCAAGAAAAATCGGTCGACAGTGGTACATGCTCAGAGCCGCAATCTGATCGAATTCCAATACGCCCAGATGGTGAGCGGCATGGCGAAATGCCGCACCATGACCGACAAAAAGTTTGACGGTATCGGTATCGACCTGCTGCTGTAGTTCGGCCAGCCGATGATCCAGATGGCGGGCCACCCTGACACCCGCCTGCATCAACGATTCAGCACCCTGCAAAGGGAGTTGATAGTGACTGTTCGACTTCCAGTCGGCCGGTGGTTCTTCAAAACGCGGATCATCCTTAAGAATCGATTCGATGGTCTGCCGAGTCAGGTTTGCCGCAGATCCCATACTGCGTTCGGCCAGCGCATCAAAGCCCTCGATCGATAATGATGATGAGGTTGTGTCGCTGAAGCCCTGGCGGATCGCTTCTGCGGTTTGCCAGCCACGCAACAGATTGGAACTGTCGATCACTGGACAGAGATCCCAGTCAAACATCTGCAATGCTCCACTCAGCAGCGTGACAGAGCGTCTCGCCTGTTGGCGTCCCTCTTCATTCAGAGGAAAGGGTTGCCAGGCACTGGGGGTATCCTTCAGCTGATGATAGTCTCCATGCCTTAAAAGAGCCGCAATGACACTAGGCATTGGATATCAATCCAGATGGCGTAAAACGGAACGGTATGCGCTTCATCACTTTTTGGGTTTCTTCTTTTCAACCATTTTTGCCAGTTGTTTGATCATCGGTTTCAATTCAGCCTGTTTGATGCGCTCAATCGCCTTATCTGGCGGGAGCCACTCGCGACCCCGATGACGCTCTTCCCACTCATCTTCCGGAATCACTCTTTTGACCTGCATGGGATAGACCTGAACTGAACACTCGGAACCCCATTTCTCATATTTATAGCTGCCGAGACTATCACTTCCCACATCACCTTCCACACCGGCCTCTTCAAATGCCTCTTTTGCTGCGGATGCCTGCAGGGTCAGCCAAGGCTCACTGATACCCTTCGGCACCACCCAGTGTTTCTGTTTACTGGACCGGACCAGCAGGATCTCCGGCTTACTGTCCTTGATACGATAGGGAATCACAGAAGATTGATTGTAGTAGTAGGCAGGACGATCACGCATCTCCTTGCTGGAGTGATTCGGAAAAGGGAATTTCTTATCCAGACTGCTGGCACGGGTTATGGAATCCAACTTACCATCCCCCGGACGCAGTTTTTTCCAGTCATTGGGCATACTGATTCTGGCCAGGGTTGCGGTGGGGATCAGTTTGCCATCCTTTGGTAAGGGGATCCGCTTACCCTCCAGATACTCAGCCAGGGCTTCGAGACCGGGATTATGGCCAACCATCAGCACCCGCTTGGCGCTCTTGGGCGCATCGGCAAGCACCTTCAGCAGGTCTTCGACCCTGGCTGCATAGATGCGTCGATCCTGGGTGATCTTGTCGGCGTCCTGCCCCATCACCTTGACCGACTTCTGTGCCGTGACGATGGCTCGCTCGGCAGGAGAACTGACTACATAATCGGGCTGAAGCTGATTTTGCAGCAACCAGACGCCGATGCGTTGCGCACCCCGTTTGCCACGATCCTTGAGAGGACGCTTAAAGTCCTCTACCTGTTCACTCCAGTCAGACTTTCCATGCCTGAGTAACAACAATTCACGTGCCATCGTCTCTCTACCTCTTAGGGCCTGTTATCTCTTCTCTAAACCACTTGAAGGTGATGTTCTGCATACCACCGTTAAAACTGACCTGCCCATAGCATTCAACACTAGGGTCTGCCGCCCCATTTAGCGAAACAGAGTTCGCTCAAAGCGGTAAAATCCAATCCGCCAGACACCTCATAGACAGGGATTCTATCCAATATTGCCAGGTAGGGATCTGTGGCCAACGGTGCTTCATCCTGCAGAAAGTGGCCTGATCGATCCTGATAGAAAGGTCCCGGGGACTTCATTACCGCTTTCAACAGCTCCTCTCTGCCACTGATTGATACCTGGCTCATGCTCACCGGCTGGTCAGAGTCCCGGTGCCAGTTGAGGATAATCAGCCCGGCCAAAGGCACCGCTGTCGAGGTATCGATGCGCCCCTTGCCGTAGAGCTGTTCCACATCCACATCGAACTTCTCTTCCAGCTCCCACAACGCCTGTTTCGGCATCGCCAACAGCTCACTGCGGCGAGGCTCCTCGATGAGTGCCTGCAGGCGTGGGTTATTGACCACCGTACCGGGATTGATGCGGGGCAGCTTGGGGATGCCGACAGCCTCGACAAGCTGGTTCGATTCGCGCAAAAAGAGCCGATCATTGGTCAGGAAACGGCTCTCTGGATGCTCCATCAGATGCAGCATCAAAGTCGACTTGCCACCACCGGAAAAGCCGGCGACTGCCACAGCATTGTCTCCCAACATCAGTGCGGCAGCGTGACAGATCAGCCAATCCCGGTTCTGCAACCAGTTCATGATCTGGGAGTTGATGAAATTGACCAGTTGATTGTCATAGGTCAGACAGGGTCCCGCCGCAACACAGTGATGCTTGCTCTGCAGAAACAGCATGCCGGTACGAACCTTAAGAATCAGACGACCATCGGGCAGCTCCAGATAGGCATCCTTGCGGCCGGTCTTTCCCGGTTCCCGCTTCCAATCTGAAAACTGGATATCGGTCTCCAACACATCGCTCTCAATGGCGACAATCTCCACAGCACCATCGGCTGGCTGTTGCGGCAGGTGAGCAAAATAGTCAGCCAAGCGGCTCAGCAGTTGCCAGCTGTTCGACTTGATGGCGACGCTCAACTCGCCCAGATTCAGATAGAGCGGGGTCTCACTCAGGGCCTGCCCCTGAATCAATAGGGTCGCTGCGGTTTTGCTCTGCATCTGTTGGTAATCATCTGCTGATTGATTCACGCTGATAAAGCCTCCATAACATGGGCAACATAACGGGTTGGCACATCGATTCCCATCCCTTCGTGGGCGCCGCGGAATCCACCGAAGGCGGAGACCTCGAAGACTACCGGTCCCTGATCCGTCTCAGCCACATCCACCGTGGTGAAATCAAGGCCGAAAACCGCCTGCGCCCGTCGGGCCAATTCGATCAGCTCTTCGCTCGCCTGATAACCCTCATAGTGTCCGCCACTCAGAATGGTGGTGTTCCAGACGCCTTTTTTGCCCACCCGGGCATAAGCACCCAGATATTCCCCGGCCAGAAATACCATCCCCAGATCCTTACCCGGCAGTTCCCGCTTCTTCTGGATATACATGACCGGATTCTGCTCGCGGAATTCGGCAATCTGTTTGGCCACCTGCTCAGGACCGCTCTGATGCTCGATCAGAGTCATACCCCGAGCTTTTGTGGAGTAGAGAGGCTTGAACACAGCCGCCTGAAACGCCTCGACTGCCTGAGCGGCTGCCTCGGGATCCTCAGTGACACGGGTCTCCGGCATGGGGATCCGGGCATTGTAGAGGGACATGGTACAGCTGAGCCGATCGATCAGGCGGATGATCCGCTCAACCCGACTGAATACCCGCACCCCGGCCAGCTCCAGTTGTCGCAGCATCTCCAGCCTGTCGAGTGTGTGAGGACTGTACTGCGCGCTGATCTTTTTCACCAGCAGTGCATCGAGCTGGGTAAGATCCTCACCCCGATAGAGCAGTCTGCCGCTGTCCAGCTCGGCGGTCACTTCGGCCATGTCGATCACCAGCCGGTAACCGGTCGCCTCAGCCACCGCATCGGCCAATACTTCCGTCGACCATTTACCGGGTATACCGACAACCCCGATCTTAGGTTTAACCAATGAATATCTCCTCTATGGGTACTTTAAAACGACGTTTGGATTTGGCGTTTGCCGCCAGCAGCTGCTCCATCAGATAGAGCGCCCGGTAGAACATCGCTCTGGAGAGAGATTTATCAAGAATAAACCGGGT
Source organism: Candidatus Thiodiazotropha sp. 'RUGA' (assembly GCA_016842065.1). Lineage (GTDB taxonomy): Bacteria > Pseudomonadota > Gammaproteobacteria > Chromatiales > Chromatiaceae > Thiodiazotropha. Next base: position 25,409 of record JAEPDS010000033.1, on the reverse strand, counting down.
CGAAGTGACGAAGGAGCGTATCAGGCCGAGTGCCAGCCTAAGCTCGAAGTTCTCATCCTTGACCTTTTTCGCATAGCCTCGGGCAAAGCGGTAGATGCCATGACTGATGATGGCAATCCGCTGACGCACCCTCGGGTCGAACACCTGCAGACGGTAGTTCGAAACCATGAAGACCGTGATGTCCTGCAGATAGTCCATATAACGGGAACGGTGCAGGTCGATAAAATTGATCCGTTTCTGCTGTTTATCGTAGATAATGTTATCGACGTTGAAATCGCCGTGGATATAGACTGAGAACGGTGCCTGGATATCAGCTTCAAGCTGCTGAACCCGCGTCAGCAGCTTGCCGAATGAAGGCAGCTTCCGGCTGCCGATAGCCATATTGTTCTGTTTGAATTCCGGATGTATGGCATACACATCATCCATACGTTTGGCGAGCTGATCCATATAGTTGGCTGAGACCGGTTTGCCGGTTCGGGTCTCATCCCACACCTGTTTCAAAGTCCCGGTGAGATGGGTAAAGCACTCCTGAAACAGCTTATCGGAACCACTCAGCAGAATCTGCTCGAAGGTCTGTCCGGCCAGATGTTCGATCAGCATCGCTGCTGAATTACCGCTTTTTTTATAGGCCAGGATTTTCGGCGCCAGACCGGGAAATATCTCATGCCAGTCGTTAACCCTTTGCTTCTCCTCCTTGAGTTTGCGTTTACCCCCATCCTTGAATACCCCGTGATAGCCAGGCTCACCGGTACTGGCCACCGCATTGATGGCACTGCCGGATTTGGTCTGGGCGATGGTCTGCACGTGCAGACCCTCCATCTCATTCACCGCCTTCAGTTCCGTCAGTGAGGCATTCAATGTGTGGTAGCGATCGGTACTGAAGTGCTGCCCCATGGCTGCCGAGATGATTGCTTCACTGATGCGCAGCAAGGCATTACCCATCTGCTCGATGTTACGGCCCAACATGATCAGGGCGATATGATCCGCCGGATGGTTAACTTTCTTCAGATGCTTCGAGTAGCTCAACAACTGTTTTTGATAGGCCTGATCGAGACGCTGTTCCACCCGGCCAATTTTCAATGCTCGACGGGTGTCCTTGTCCGCCAGCGCCGGCTCGATTATCTCCAGAGCCTTCAATACCCGACTCAGCATGGGCAGATACTTACCCCGCTTCAACAGGCGCTTCTGTTCCACCTGCAGGGACTGCAGCATCGCCTCCCGACTCAGTTCGGTGATCCGTTCCAGGTGGGTGGCCACATCTTCTACCGCTCGTAACAGCTGCTTGCTGCCACTCTGATTGTCTGCCGCAGCGTGCTCCGACAGGCAGTGGTTGTGAATGCTCAAACGCAGATTTTCCACATAGCCTTTGCGATCGAGCAGTCGGGATGATGGCGTGTTGGTGGTTGCCGCAAGATAGTCCCGAAGCAGACTCAGATGCGAGGCTGTTTCTGCAAGCAGGAATTGTAGATTGTCATTAATCGCTTTCGGTAGGGACATCTCAGTCAATCACTCCCAGATAGAGCGGTTTTGCACCTTGCACCACCGGCTGCAGATCGCGCTCAAGACTTTTCGGAAAAAGCTCGACCTGAGAAAACTCGGCAAACGGCAGCCATACCACCTCGATCTGGTGTTTATCGGGATGAGCTCCAGGGCCGGGTAGATAGTCATCCGGAACGGAACAGGCGAACAGAAACTCAATCAGATGGCGGCTCGTGGGTGGCTCGGTTCTGCGTTGTTTGTAGAAGTCGGCGACCGCCAACAGGCCATCCACCACCACACGGGTACCGATCTCCTCTTCGCACTCTCTCTGCAGGGCTTGGGTCAAGCTCTCCTGCACCTCTTGGCCACCGCCAGGCAAGGTGTACCAGAAGCCTCTCTCCTGCTGCCATTTTTTCTGCATCAAGATCGCTTCATCACGCACAATCACTGCACGCACAGCATTTCGGATATTGGCGTCCAGGCCTGTCAATTCACTCGCCTGTCTCATAATAATAGAGTTTAACGCATTTCTCCCACGATCTGTTCGGTTAAGCTCAGAAAAACAGCACCGTAACCCAGCATAACGCCACCAGCATCAACGATACCAGCACAGCGGCCGAACCCTGATCCTTGGCCCGCCCGGAGAGCTTATGCTTATCGGTGCTGATGCGGTCCACCACGCTTTCGATCGCACTGTTCACCAGCTCCACGATCAGCACGATCAGTAACGGCCCTACCAGCAGTGCCTTTTCAATACCAGTGTCACCCAGCCAGAGCCCCAGAGGAGCGAGGATGATCACAAGCAGCACCTCCTGACGAAAGGCCTCCTCGTTCTTATAGGTAGATCGAAATCCCTTCATTGACCAGCGCATTGCGTTGATCAATCGCCGCAGCCCAATATTCTTTTCGCCTTGCATCACCATGATGCGGCTCCTTCTACCAGCTTAGTCATAAAAAATCGACCCTGTCATAAACAAATCATGATCCTCTCATAAAACTGCAACGCAGAACCACTAAGGTTCGCACCCAGTGAAACAGGGCTCGTGAGCAACAATCCGATTCCCCTGTACTGACTGAAAAAACGCCCTTTTCGGCGCGAGGAGTAATATTTGGTCATAGCGATTAAACCTGGAGCAATAACAGCCAGCGTTTTTTCCGGGTCACCCCGGAGAGCAAAGCCTCTCTCCCCCTCAACTTCCTTATCAGTCCCGAATAGAGAAAGACTTCATGTCACTTGCTCAGGCCTCGCCAGGCAAGGCGATGAGCAGGTGTACAAACTGGTGTTCACTAGACCTATGCGAGAACTCCGATGGCATCACTGAAATATAAAAGCCTGTTTCTATCCGATACCCATCTTGGCCTGAGAGCCGCCCGCACCGAGTATCTGCTCGATTTTCTCAAACACACCGAAAGCGAAAACCTCTACCTGGTCGGCGACATTCTCGATTTCTGGAAGATGCGCTCCGGCTGGTTCTGGCCTTCGATCAACAACGAGATCATCAACCTGGTGATCAAGAAGGCCAAGCAGGGGACCCGGGTGATCTATGTGCCGGGCAATCATGACGAGCTGCTGCGGGACTATCTCAACTTCCACTTTTCGGGGATCGAGATCCACAAGGAGATCATTCACAAGACCGAGGATGACCGCCAGTTCCTGGTACTGCATGGTGATGAGTTCGATGGTGTAGTGATGAACAACAAATGGCTGGCCCATCTGGGCAGCGATGCCTACGACCTGCTGCTCTGGCTGAACCGCTGGTTCAACGTCGCCAGGCGCCGATTGGGTTTTGGTTACTGGTCCCTCTCCGCCTATCTCAAGCGCCAGGTAAAAGAGGCAGTGAAGTATATCGGTAATTTCGAACAGGCAGTCATCCAGGCGGCGCGTGAACGGGATCTGGATGGGGTGATCTGTGGGCACATCCACCATGCGGTGATCAGTGATCTGGATGGCCTGACCTACGCCAACTGCGGTGACTGGGTGGAGAGCTGTACCGCTCTGGCCGAAGAGGCGGACGGCAGCCTGAAACTGATCCACTGGGTCGACGAATCAATGCAACTTATCGATAAGAAAGAAGGTGAATATGCGGATAGCGATACTGACGGACGCATGGTACCCACAAGTTAACGGCGTCGTACGTACGCTGAACAAAACCATTACCATTCTGGAGCAGTGGGGCCATGAGATCCTCTGTATCAACCCGGAGCTGTTTCGGACGCTGCCAATGCCGACCTATCCGGATATTCCCCTGTCTCTGTTTCCCTATGGCAAAATCAAAAAGCTGTTGAACGAGTTCAAACCCGATGCGATCCATCTCTCCACTGAGGGACCGATCGGTTGGGCGGGCCGGCGCTACTGTCTGCGCCACAAGGTGCCCTACACCACCACCTACCATACCCGTTTTCCCGAGTATGTCCGTCTGCGGGCGCCGATCCCCCTCCGCCTCTCCTATGCTTTCATGCGGGCGTTTCACAGCAAGGCGACACTCACCATGGTCGCCACCAGCTCGATGAAGGCGACCCTGGAAGCGCATGGATTTAAGAATCTGGAGTACTGGACCCGGGGTGTCGACATCGACCACTTCGTACCCAGGGCGGAGAAAGCACTGGATCTTGAAGGCCCCATCTCCCTCTACCTGGGTCGGGTTGCGGTGGAAAAGAATATTCAGGATTTTCTCGATCTCGATATCCCAGGCTCCAAGGTCGTAATCGGTGACGGACCGGCGATGGCCAGCCTGCAGGAAAAGTATCCGGATGCCCATTTTCTCGGTTATCGTAAAAACGGCGATCTGGCCAACCTGCTGGCGGCCGCGGATGTGATGGTCTTCCCCAGCCGCACCGACACCTTTGGGTTGGTGATGCTGGAGGCCATGGCCTGTGGTGTACCGGTAGCCACCTACCCGGTGGAAGGCCCCTTGGACGTGATCAAAAACGGCCTTAACGGCTGGATGGACGAAGACCTCAAGCGCGCGACAATCAAAGCCCTGGAAGTGGACAGAAAGCGCTGTCGGGCGTTTGCCGAGCACTACTCCTGGGAAGCTTGTACTCAGCAGTTTCTGACGTTGATCCAGAAGAACTGTCCTGATTCAGCAACAGAGGTTGTTGAGAAGACGGGTTAGTAGAAAGGCTGAGGGTGGATCATACAACCAACCAGGGAGCAGCTGGCTAGAATTCGACATACAGACAAAAACCTCATTGGCCATCCGTTTACCGCTCTATTTGGAGTTAACCTCTTCCCCTCTTTCAGGTTAAACTCAGCGCTCAGATTTCCACCTCCACACTATTACCACTGCGAACGGACACCATGACCGAACTCAAGATACTCTGCGAACACCGCCCATCCTCCATGAAGCTGGAGATCCAGGGGGTCTACGACTGGCCGATCTGGAGCAAGGAGGTATCGAAGTTCGACTGGAGCTACGACCAGACCGAGATCTGCTACTTCCTGCGCGGCAAGGTGATCGTCACCCCGGAAGGGGGTGAACCCCAGGAGTTCGGACGGGGCGACCTGGTGACCTTCCCGGCCGGCATGAAGTGCACCTGGGATATCCTGAAGGATGTGGAAAAGCACTACACCTTCGAATAGTCGTCGCCCCGTCTGATGACAAAAGCCGCCAAAAGCCAACAGCATACGCCAATGATGCAACAATATTTGCGCATCAAGGGCGAGCACCCCAACATGCTGGTCTTCTACCGCATGGGGGATTTTTACGAACTCTTTTTCGCCGATGCGGAGAAGGCTGCCAGGCTGCTCGATATCACTCTGACCAAACGGGGCCAGTCGGCGGGCAAGCCGATTCCCATGGCCGGGGTTCCCTACCATGCGGCCGAGGGCTATCTGGCACGGCTGGTGAAGCTTGGGGAGTCGGTCGCGATCTGTGAGCAGATCGGCGATCCTGCCACCAGCAAAGGGCCGGTGGAGCGCAAGGTGGTGCGTATCGTCACCCCAGGCACCCTCACCGATGAGGCGCTATTGGAAGAGCGGCAGGAGAACCTGCTGGTTTCGGTCAATGAACAGAAGGATGGCCTGGGAGTGGCCGCTCTGGACCTGGCCAGTGGTCGCTTCACCATTCAGCAGGTAGCCACTCTGGAGGCTTTGGGGGGAGAGCTGGAGCGCCTCAATCCGGCGGAAGTTCTGCTTGATGAGGATTCGTCCCTGCCAGAGAGCATCAGCCTGAATGGCGGCATCACCCGTCGTCCGGTGTGGCATTTCGACTTCGACTCAGCGGAACAGTTACTGAGCAAGCAGTTCGGCACCCGCGACCTGGGCGGCTTCGGCTGTCAGGATCACCCCTACGCGGTGGGTGCAGCCGGTTGCCTGCTGCAGTATGTGGAGGAGACCCAGTTTGGCGCGCTGCCCCATATCCGCGGCCTGCAGGTTGAGCACCGGGACCACAGCGTGATCATCGATGGGGCCACGCGAAGGAACCTTGAACTGATCCACTCTCTCAGCGGACAGTCACAGCACACTCTGGCCGGCATCATGGACCGTACGGTCACCGCGATGGGCAGCCGCAAACTCAAGCGCTGGATCAGTCAGCCGCAGCGGGAGCGAATGACGGTTGCCAATCGCCACGCCACCATCCAGGCACTGTTGGAGTCGGACCTCTATCCGGCTCTGCAGGAGATTCTGCAGGGCATCGGCGACATCGAACGCATTCTTGCACGCATCGCCCTGAAGAGCGCCCGCCCGAGAGACCTCTCCACCTTGCGCGACGCACTTGCCGCCCTACCCCAGTTGCAACCGCTGCTGGCAGGCCTCGACAGCCCCTTGACCCAATCCCTGGCCCTTGAGATCGGTGAACACCCGCAACAGCATCAACTGCTGACGACGGCAATCATCGAACAGCCACCGATGCTGATCCGTGACGGCGGGGTGATCGCGGAAGGCTATGATGCGGAGCTGGATGAGCTGCGTGCCCTTTCCCAGAATGCCGATCAGTTTCTGCTCGATCTGGAGAGCCGGGAACGGGAGCGCACCGGTATCGCCAATCTCAAGGTGAGCTACAACCGGGTGCACGGCTACTACATCGAGATCAGCCGCAGCCAGTCGGACAAAGCGCCGGATGATTATGTTCGTCGCCAGACCCTGAAGGGTGCCGAACGCTTCATCACCCCGGAGCTGAAGAAGTTCGAGGATCAGGTATTGAGTGCCAGAGAGCGCTCTCTGGGCCGGGAGAAACTGCTCTATGAGCAGCTGCTTGAACATCTGGCTGAGTCCCTGTCCGCACTTCAACAATGCGCGGAAGGTCTCTCCCATCTGGATGTGCTATGCAATCTGGCGGAACGGGCGCAGCGTCTCAACCTGGTCCGACCGGAACTGGTGGAAGAGCCCGGAGTGAAGATCGTCGACGGTCGCCACCCGGTGGTCGAACAGGTCAGCCAGGATCCCTTCGTCGCCAACAGCGTGAACCTCGACCAGCAGCAGCGGATGCTGGTGATCACCGGCCCCAACATGGGTGGTAAATCGACCTTCATGCGACAGATCGCGATCATCACCCTGCTCGCCTATGCGGGCAGTTTTGTACCGGCCGCTTCGGCACAGCTGGGACCGATCGACCGGATCTTCTCCCGTATCGGGGCCTCAGACGATCTGGCCGGTGGTCGCTCCACCTTCATGGTTGAGATGGAAGAGACCGCCAATATTCTGCACAACGCCACCGAGCAGAGCCTGGTCCTGATGGATGAGGTGGGTCGTGGCACCTCCACCTTCGACGGACTCTCTCTGGCCTGGGCCTGCGCTGTGGAACTGGCCACCTACCTGCGCGCCTTCACCCTCTTCGCCACCCACTATTTTGAGCTCACCACCCTGCCTGAAGAGTATCCGGGGATTGCCAATCTACACCTGGATGCGGTTGAGCACGGTGAAACCATTGTGTTTCTCCATGCGGTCCGGGAGGGCCCGGCCAACCAGAGTTATGGACTGCAGGTGGCGACCCTGGCAGGCGTCCCGAAAACCGTCATCAAGAAAGCCAGGCAACGGCTGCTGGAACTTGAGGCCAGTGCGCAAAGACATGCGGAACAGCAGCAGAGCCAACTGCCCCTTTTCAACCTTTCACCTGAGCCTGCTGAGCCATCCGCCGTGGAGACCCTGCTGGAGCGGATCGATCCCGACGATCTGACCCCGCGTCAGGCATTGGAGCAACTCTATCTGTTGAAAGAGAAACTGGAATCCAGTGAACCCTGAATTCCCCAACCAAAACCATCACCGAGGTGTTTGATGAGCGATCATGTCTATAAAAAGATTCAGTTAGTCGGTTCTTCCCAGAGCAGTAGCGACGATGCGATTCGCAATGCCATCGCACGGGCGGGCGAGACCATCAGTAACATGGGTTGGTTCGAAGTGGTGGAGACCCGCGGTCACATTGAAGATGGACAGGTGGCCCACTGGCAGGTGACGATCGATATCGGTTTTCGTTTGAAGGATTGATCTACAAATCATTCAAGAGCTGATCTGCATGGAAGCAGTGGCTGCGCCTGTATTGATCTTGCAAAACTGACCGGTGGGCCTGTTACAACCTATGACAATTACATAATTGATAGGATACACGCATTAAGGTAAACCCTGATATCATGGGGTATTCACCACCATGTTCAATTGTTCCACAGCGGCCTAAATTGGAATGTGACACTTATATGAAGGAGTCATACCAATGGATGCACGTAAAAATCCAAGAACAAAAACATCCTTTCAGGTCACCTTTGTATCGAAAGCCAATGGGGTCAGCCAGAACCGGATCATTTCCGACATCAGCCTATCAGGTCTGTTTGCCAATGCAATGAGCGGCGCCAAGCTCAACGATCACTATCGGGTGTTATTCAGGAGACCGGGACAGATCGAGTCGATGCAATTGAACGCACAGGTCACGCGCATCGATAGCCACGGTTCCGCACTATCATTTCGTCAACTCGATCCACAGGAGAGCCGTTTTTTATCGGAGCTGACCAAACCCAACTGGGATGGCAAGGATCTGCTGGAAGGGGTAATCAAACACGGCGTTCTCGAAAACACCACAAGCTTCGCCGCCTGCATGCGCTTGACCTCACTGCTCAGCAGCGACTATCGCTTCACATCCAGAGGGGGTATCAACTGAGCGAGCCGATGGACGCAATCGTCCATCTGTTCTGGCGGCCAGGTCTATTCACACTAGAGTCTGTGAAGACTAATCCTCAAACTCCAGGGAGAGCTCGCCGAGGGTAATACGGTCCCCATTGCTCAACTCAACTCCGCCTGCCTTGATCGGTTTGCCATTGATCTTCGGTACGTTGTCGCCACCGACCTTCAACAGGAAGTAACCGTTATGACGATGATTGATCAGCACCAGGTCACCACCCGGTTTCCCAACACTGAAAAAGGAGCGATCGATCACCCGCTCCTCACCTTTATGATCACCCTCAAGAAAACGCACTTTTGCGGTACCATTCTGGGCCGGACTGCCACTGGTGGCTGCTGAGGGAGTGGCCGGTTTCACTACGGGTTTGACTGCTGATACAGCCGCTGTCGCCGGCTCTTTATGATCAGCTGCTGGTGTTGAGGAAAATGCTGGTTTGGCCTGCTGCGCTGGTGCCGATGCAGGCTCTGCCGGAGGAGACTGAACTGGTTTGATAACCACGGTTCGATCCGGATCTTCCTCTTCCATCTCATGATGAGGAAGCTGAGCAATATAACGCAGGTTGTACTTGCCGATTTCAATCAAGTCCCCATGCTTGAGAAACCTTTTGGTAATCAACTCCCCATTCACCCGGGTGCCATTGGTGCTGCCTTCATCTTCAATTGAGAAGCCACGAAAGACACGCAGCAGAGTAGCGTGATGGCGACTGACGGAGCGATCGCCGAGACAGACATCACAAGTCGCATCCCGTCCGATTAACAGTCGTTTATCTACAAGAGGAAACTCTTGCGGGGACTCATCGTCACTCAGAACTACGAGTTTTTCCATACATCATCTACCCAAGGTATTCAATTATGACTTTTTCATTGTTCAGTGCTTAATTGTGGCCGCACGATAATCACTGAGATGTTATCGACACCGCCACAGCGACAGGCGAAATCGACCAGTTCATTCACCCGCTGTTCAAGATCCAGATTATTGTTTTCAAGGATACTTTGCATTTCATCATCCGTCACCATACCGGTCAGTCCGTCCGAGCAGAACAGATAGAGGTCACCCTGCTCCACTTCCGATTCGGCAATATCAGACACAATCTCAGTTTGCGACCCCAGTGCTCTCGAAAGCACATTGGTGGGAACACCTGCCATCATTGCCTCTTCCAGGTTGGCAAAGTCACCCAGGTTGATCATCTCCTGGATCAGTGTATGGTCTATCGTCAACTGCTCCAATCGACCTTGACGTAACCTGTAGAGTCGTGAGTCACCAACATGGGCATAACGAATACTGTTGTTGTCGAACACCCCTAATACCAGCGTTGTTCCCATTCCCTGATACTCGGGCACTTGCTCGGCCAGCTCCAGAATAGCCTGATTGACCGTCTCAATCGACATTCGCATGGATGACTGATCAGGCATGCTGTCACTGCTCCTGCCAACGATCAGATGACTCGACAGCAGATCAACGGCCAGCTCGCTGGCCACTTCACCGGCATTGGCTCCCCCCATACCATCGGCCAGAATCAGCACTCCAAGATCAGGGTCACCGCCGATTGCGTCTTCGTTTTGCTCTCGCACCATACCTTTATCGGTACGCATGGCCACTTCTATAATCAAGCTATCTCCCAACTCCGCTTTTTTTGATTGAGATCAAAGATTGACGGATCTGCAGACGACCACATCAAGATCTGATCAAACATAAAGGACCAGCCCGGTAATCTCAACTGTGTAAATTACCAGACTAGTCCATTTTTTTCAGGTAGGGTTGTGGCGGATCCAATACCACACTGAATCTGGGGTCGGAATTGTTATCCCGGAAGCCCGATTCAGTTAACAACAGGTATTCTGTATCTATCTCCCCAGCAGTATGCCGGATTGATCTTTACTGGCCTTTCGCACCATTCCGACTGGCCAGCTCCATATCCATCTGATTCAGGATGGAACTCATCTTTTTGGCTGGAACATAACCGGGAAGCATATCCCCACTCTGCAGAAAAATCGCCGGTGTTCCATTCACGCCCAGCAACTGGCCCAGCTGAAAGTGATCACGAACCGGGTTTTCACACTTCTTGAGCGGAATCTCTTCACCCGCCTTGGAGAGGGTCATCGCTTCATTCCTGTCATCGGCGCAGAGTACCGAGACTGCCTTTTGGAAGGATTCACTGCCAATACCAGCCCTTGGGTACATCATATAACGCACCCGGATTCCGAGATCGTTATAGTCCTTCATCTCCTCATGGAGTTTACGGCAGTAGCCGCAATCGATATCGGTAAACACGGTAATGGTGTGTTTGTACTCTTTGGGGGCAAATATAACCATGTTATCTTCGCCAATCGACTCGATATAGACTGCCTTGGCTTTGGAAATCTTGGGGGTGGTCAGATCCTCCCGCTTTTCTATATTGAAAAGCTTGCCATTCAGCAGATGTTTACCATCCGCGGTGACATAATAGAGCTGTGGTCCAACCATCACTTCATACAGGCCATCCACAGCACTCGGTGTAATACTGGTGATCTCACCACTTTTCAGCACTTTGTTCATGCCGTTACGGACATTCTCCATATCCGCGTCCTGCTTGGTCACTTCAGCGTTAAGGGTGGATACCATCAACAGAGCAGGCAGCATGATCACAGCTTTCATAATGCCAGAGAGTGGATTGCCTTTGGTTAGTCGTTTCATTTAATTTAATCCCGAAAATTCTGATATTGAAGCGGTAAACCATAATCCGATTCCCGCATGAGTGTGATCACCTGCTGCAGATCATCCCGTTTTTTGCCACTCACCCTGAGTTGATCTCCCTGAATCTGAGCCTGGACTTTCAGCTTGCTTGCCTTGATCTGTTTGACCATTTTCTTGGCAATATCCGTTTCGATTCCCTGCTTGATCTTTACTGCCTGTCGTGCCGCATTGAGGCCTGTTTGGGGCTCCTGAATATCCATAGCAGCTACATCAACACCCCGTTTGACCAGTTTCTGGCGCAGAATATCCATCATCTGGTTCAGTTGGAACTCCTGTTCAGCCTTAAGGTTGATCTCGCTCTCGTTTTGCTCAAATTGTGCATCCACCCCTTTGAAATCAAACCGGGTACCGATCTCTCGATTTGCCTGGTCCACTGCATTGCGAACCTCCTGCAGCTCAACCTCGGAAACAATATCGAATGATGGCATCAATGGAACCCTCTGTATTGGCTGAATTGGCTGCGACTCTACCACATCCCTGGCAATTGTTATCAGCCTGCCGAGAAATTGTTTGCTCTGGTGCCGGGACTCCTATGAGACTGATCACTCAGTACAGTCTAAAAAGCATCAGACAGCAGGATTTCACAGGCCTGTTCATCACACTGCCAAGAATCTATGCACCCGCAACAAAGCACCTCAAGTGTTACGCCATAAAATCCTCAAATATTATAGAGTTAGATGCACTTCTTAAGTACTAATTACAATACAGTTTCATCAGCCCCGCGGATGGTGCCGGGCATGTAAGGTTTTCAATCGCTCCCGGGCAACGTGGGTATAGATCTGAGTTGTGGATAGATCGCTATGTCCCAGTAGCAGTTGTACCACCCTGAGATCAGCGCCATGATTGAGCAGATGGGTGGCGAACGCATGCCTCAATGTATGCGGAGAGACGGTCTGGTGTATTCCCGCGGTTGCGGCATGTTTTTTGATCCGATACCAGAAAGCCTGCCGGGTCATCCCCTTGCCACGCCGGGTGGGAAACAGATGGGCACAGACCCGTGCACCCAACAGAACCGTTCGTGCACCGCTGAGAAAACCCTCCAGCCAGCCTTGCGCTTCATCCCCAAGTGGAACCAGCCGTTCCTTGCCTCCTTTACCGGTGACACGCAGTACACCCTGGGTCAAACTGACCTGCTCCGGACGCAATTCAACCAATTCCGAAACCCTCAGTCCGGTTGCATAGAGCACCTCGAGCATGGTGCGATCCCGCTCACCCTCCGGATCCTCAAGATCCGGGGCAGCCAAAAGTGCTTCCACCTCCGCCTCGGAGAGGGACTTCGGCAGCGGTCTTCCCAACTTTGGCGCAGAGATACGCACACTGGGATCCGCCTCAATCCGCCCCTCGCGTAGCCAGTATTGATAGAACTGGCGCAAACAGGAGAGCAATCGGGCACTGGAGCGTGGCTTTACCCCCTGCTTACTCAAGCTTGCCAGATAGTTTTGCAGATCCGCTCGACGGGCACTCAACAGACCTTTGCCGTTTTGCTGGCGCAATGCGGTGGAGATTTTTCGTAGATCCGATTGATAGGCTGACAAGGTATTTTGACTCAACCCTCGCTCCATCCAGAGTGCGTCCGCGAATACCTCGATTAACTTTTGATCCTCTTCTTCTCTACTCACGACTGAACTTCTGCAATCTGACCTCAGGTTGGCGCGCAGTTAGCGCTATTAACTGCTTCCTCCGATTATGGCAGGTTATACCTGAGAGCTAAATTCCATGACGCTTTCAGCCGATGGATTGAGTGGATCGTCGAAATTACTTTGTCAAGTGGAATCCAGCCACCAATCGGGATTAAAAAACGCTTAATTATTTCCACAGAACTTGTGGATAACTTTGTGGGTAAAGTCACCTAAATCGCCTGAAAGCCTTGATCCTGCTGTACCCTTTTTAGATTGTGTAATTTCTATACAATTAATATATTTCTTTATTATTCATACAATTACAGTCTTTTTATTATACTTTTAATTAAATAATTTCATTAAACGGTCAAATGTTCACTCACCCGAGAAAAGGTGTGTATAAACAGTATTGACAGAAGCCTTCATAAGTGATCTATAGAATGGCACTTCAGGCCTAAGAAAGTTACAGCATTCAAGCCCCAACTAGCCTATGATAGCCCACCTTGAAATAGCCCTGTTTGCGGTATGGTATGAGCGAGACAACTGAACCATTCTGGCGCACCAAATCCCTGGATGCGCTCTCCCGGGAGGAGTGGGAATCCCTCTGTGACGGTTGTGCGAAGTGCTGCCTGCAAAAGCTGGAAGATGAAGAGACCCGGGAGATCTACTTCACCAATGTGGTGTGCGATCTGCTGGACCAGGAAAACTGCCGCTGCACACACTATCAGGAACGCTCAATCCTGGTACCCAACTGTATCACCCTGCAACCGAAGGATCTGAAGGACCCCTACTGGCTGCCACCAACTTGCGCCTACCGACTGATCGCCGAGGGTAAGGATCTACCTGCCTGGCACCCACTGCGGTGTAACGGCGAGAGTCGCCAGATGAGACTGGGTGGTCACTCCATCCACGGCAAGGTGGTGAGTGAGTCAGAGGCAGATGACTGGGAACACCACCTGATCGATTGGATATGAACCAGATAGCAACATTGACCGAATTTCTCGAATCTGGCGGCCTGCAGCTCAATTACTATGACATGGGCCGTCGGGTAACGCCGATTCCAAGGGAAGATTTTATCGATTTCGAGTTGACCGAAACCCCCTACCCCGCACCGCTTCAGCAGCAAGCCTGGTTTGCTCTGATTCTATCCGACCCGCAACAACCGGCGCTGGATCCAATGATCTGGTTTCTACGTTTTCCGCTCGATGAACAGGCAAAACTGCTGCAAGCGGCCAGAGACGACTTCCTGCATCGACTGATGGAAAACCTGGGGCAGAGTGCTGCGGGTGAAAGGCAGGAGCTGCAGACGGCGATTCAGGACAATCCCTACCTGTTTCAGCCCAAGGAGGAGCGGCTGGCCATTTTCCACGCCCGTTTCACCGCCAGCCTGAACAGACCGGTCTCCCGCCATTACGAACATGCCAAAGCCTATTTCCAGGGTGAACTTGGCTGGGATCAGTGGTCGTTTGTCGGATATCAGGGCATTGCCGACCTGGCGGCCCGAATCGGCTCGGATATCAGCGAACAACAGATGGTCTCGGCCATAGCCGATCTGCCAGCGGCTCCCCTGGAGGCGCTCTGCCACTGCCTGGAGAATGAGTCCACCTCGAAACCGATCACGCTGGCACTGATCAAACGTGCGCGACAGGCGATGAAACCGCCGCATGCGGATCTGAGAATCATCAGTTCAGTGATTCGCGGCATCTCACAATCGACTGCAGTTGAACATCGTAACGAACTGATATTGAAAGCACTTGAGCATCCTGACTCCTCACACAGCGAACTGCTTGTGGCGATCTCCGGGCGTGCCTGGGAGTGTCTGGCCGAGCAGCAGATCAGTGAGAAGTTTCTGCAGCGCCTGGCAGAGAATGAGGTGGGGCAGGAGCTTTTCGATGGCGTGCTCAGTGACCTGCTCTATATGCCGAGCAGTCGTGCCTGGTTGCAATCCAGCCTGCGCAACCCTCAGCGATCAGAACAATTGAACCGCGCTATCAGCCACTTCTTCGACAACCTTCGCCAACCTGAAGCGGATTAGTGGATTGGACTCGGTTGCAACCGGAAGCGCAACGCATCTCTGACAGATAGAACAATCTGCACAAACCAGGACCTGTGAACACCAACTCTCCATTATAATTGTCAGTAAGGCACTCAAAACCATAAGGACCTGGCAAGATGAAAGCACTGGTTGCCATAGACCTATCACCCTCGTCCTGGGATGTCATTGAACAGGCAGTAAAGATCCTCAAACCAGCCGATGACAGCCAACTCTGGCTGCTGCATATCGCAAACCCGGAGCCGGATTTTGTTGGCTACGAACCAGGACCTCAAGCGGTTCGTGATGGCCAGGCGATGGATTTTCATCAACAGCACCAGAGCCTGCAGGAGTATGCCGTACGTCTCAGAGCCAGGGGCACGGAGTGCACCGCCCTTCAGGTTCAGGGTGCCTATGCTGAAAAGATTATGCAGGAAGCCGAAAAACTGCAGGCTGAGGTCATCGTGGTGGGAAGTCACGGCAAAGGCTTAGCGAAAGAACTGCTCTATGGAAGCACCAGCAATCAACTGGTGCGTCACTCGGAGATCCCGATCCTGCTGGTACCAACCTCTGATTGAAGCGGGCTACGGCGTCCATCCCTGGTCGCCGTTGGATCGCCGGGAAGAAACCCCGACAACCGTTTCCTCTACATGTTGGAAATCATGGCATCGCCAAAGGCGGAGCAGCTCAACTCCTGTGGATCATCCATCAGTCTGGCAAGATCATAGGTCACTGTCTTGGCCGAGATGGTGGCACCGAGACTGCTAATGACCATGTCCGCCGCCTCGAGCCAACCCAGATGACGCAACATCATCTCGGCAGAGAGAATCAGTGATCCGGGGTTCACCTTGTCCAGGCCGGCATATTTGGGAGCCGTACCGTGGGTCGCTTCGAACATTGCGACCGAATCTGAGAGATTGGCGCCAGGAGCAATACCGATACCACCCACCTGGGCTGCCAGTGCATCGGAAATATAGTCACCATTCAGGTTCAGGGTTGCAATCACACTGTATTCGGCGGGACGCAGCAGGATCTGCTGCAGAAACGCATCGGCGATCACATCCTTGACGATGATCTCGTTACCGGTCTTGGGGTTCTTGAAGCTACACCAGGGTCCACCATCCAGCTCGACCGCACCAAACTCCTCTTTGGCCAACTCATAGCCCCAGTTCTTGAAGGCGCCTTCGGTGAACTTCATGATGTTGCCTTTGTGCACCAGCGTCACAGAGTCCCGATCGTTATCGATCGCGTACTGGATCGCCTTGCGAACCAGACGCTTGGTGCCTTCGCTGGAGACAGGCTTGACGCCGATGCCAGAGGTCTCTGGAAAACGGATCTTACTGACCCCCATGGTGTTCTGCAGATACTCGATGAGGGTTTTCACCTCCTCACTGCCCGCCTCCCACTCGATACCCGCATAGATATCCTCGGAGTTCTCACGGAAGATCACCATGTTGGTCTTCTCCGGCTCTTTCAGCGGGCTTGGGGTACCATCGAAATAGCGTACCGGACGCAGACAGACATAGAGGTCGAGCTGCTGACGCAATGCCACGTTGAGTGAGCGGATACCACCACCAACCGGTGTGGTCAGAGGACCTTTGATTGAAACCACATACTCTTTGACCGCATCCAGGGTCTCCTGAGGTAACCAGGTGTCACCATCGTAGACTCGGGTGGACTTCTCACCGGC
Organism: Candidatus Thiodiazotropha sp. 'RUGA'; assembly: GCA_016842065.1. Classification (GTDB taxonomy): domain Bacteria; phylum Pseudomonadota; class Gammaproteobacteria; order Chromatiales; family Chromatiaceae; genus Thiodiazotropha. The sequence continues at coordinate 8,744 of JAEPDS010000033.1, read as the reverse complement.
ATAGACCTCCATCCAGGAGATCTTCTTCTCACCTCCATAGGATTTCTCCACGGCGGCATCGATGACTTTACGCATCACAGGGGTGATATCCACGCCAATGCCGTCACCTTCGATATAGGGAATGATGGGATTGTTGGGTACACTCAACACCCCTTTTGCATCAACGGTTATCTTTTCACCCTCGGAAGGTATCTCAATCTTGTCATATGCCATGAATATTTCCTGTAGATAGATAATTAACTGTGATACTTGCAAATAACCGGGACAGGCCCCCTATTCCCGTGCAGCGATCACAGGAAACTTCTTATTTTCGGCCATTTGAAAGGAATCTTGGCTGACATTTTAGCCATGTTTCGGGGTACGTTTATAGGTTGATTCAGCTCAGATCACAAGTACCAAACCACCATAGTTCTTATATCAAAATCAAATAACTGACGTAAAGCATTAATATTAAGTGACTTTTTAAATAGCCGGAAATGTACTGGTTAATTGGTCATATGACAAAATGTCGGAACCCGATCGTTTGATTGAACTCGACACCCACATCTCCTGGAGTGCTGAAAACGCGCTAGCCCGTACTTAACCAGAGAACCCAGATCGTTGACTGGCGATCCAGTGACAGCCTTTGATCCACCAGTGCAGTGGAGGATCACGATAAAGCGCAGGTTGGTGGTAATGAAGACGAGTTTTCTCTCACATTGGTGTCAGTGAACGACCATTTTGCTAACATGAGTGAGATTGAAATCAAGCTGCGCAAACCATTGAATCCTACAATGCTAAGCCGGAGACATTGATGTCCAATTCAAGCCCCCGCACACTCATCCGTTGCATACTTGCCGCACTACTCACGCTGTTGATCGGCTGTAACTCATCGAACAATCAGTCCAGTGACAGCGGTGGCAATACAGGCCTGCAAAGCTCAGCCAAACTGACCCGGTTCGAAAGCTGTGAAGGCTTGAAGGCCTATCTGGTCAGTACTGCGGAACAGCAGAATCTGCTGGCCAGCTATGTGGCGGGATTGCCGGTCGCCGTTGATGATGCGGCCGACTCCCCCGAGCCGATCTCCTTCGAAGAGGAGCAACCGACGATCGAAGCCGTCACCGGCACCAACAACCAGGTCGCTGGAGTCGATGAAGCGGACTTCATCAAAACCGACGGCAACCACACCTATCTCCTCTCCGGCAACTATTTCATGGTGCTGCAGACCTGGCCTGCGGCCGAGAGTCAGGAGCTATCACGAACCGAGATAGACGGCACACCGCTGGATCTGTTGATCTACGACGATACCGCCTGGGTGGTCAGTGAGATCTATGCGGAGAGTTATGCGGATTTCGATGAGAGCCTGAGTGCCGATTTTGCACCCCGGATCGGCCGAATGACTAAAATCACCCTGCTGCAGATCAGCGATCCGCAACACCCGGAGGTAATCAGGGAGACGGTCGTGGAGTCCGGCTATGTGGATGCACTGCGCATCGACCAGCAGGTCTATCTGGTGGTTGCCACCCAACTCGATCTGACAAGCGTGATTGATGATCCACAGAGTGTGGAAGTTGAACAACTGTTACCGATGATGGCGGACAACACCGACCCGGATGGTCAGATCGACGCCGTCAGTTCAGTGATCACTGGCTGTAGCGAGATCTATCAGCCACAGAATGTCTCAGGAACAGGCACCGTCACGCTACTCGCTTTCGATCTGGATAACCCGTTGGCTGAGCTGACCAGTACCAGCGTACTGGCCAACAGCAGCATGGTCTATGCCAGTCAGGACAACCTCTACATCGCCAGCATCGAGGATGACAACTGGCTCTGGTTTCCAGTCATGGAGGGCGACGACTACCCCACCCCTTCAACCCGAATTCATAAATTCAGCCTCGCTGGTTCACCCCAGTATCTTGCCTCCGGCAGTGTGGAGGGTCATCTGCTGAACAAATTTTCCATGGATGAATATCAGGGCCTGCTGCGGGTGGTCACCACAGAACTGAACTGGTGGCGGGATGATGATCCTGAGAACCGCCTCTTCGTTCTGCAGCAAAACGATAACCAGTTGGTGACCCACGCAGAACTTTCCGGTCTGGGTAAACCGGGTGAACGTGTGTTTGCCGTCCGCTTTGATCAGCAGCGGGGTTTTGTCGTGACATTTGAACAGATCGATCCGTTGATCACCCTGGATCTCAGTGATTCAGCCAACCCACAGGTTGCCGGAGAGCTGGAGGTACCAGGCTTTTCAACCTACCTGCATCCGATTGAAGGGGATCGTTTGCTGGCGATCGGTCAGGAGAACCTCTCGATCAAGCTGAGCCTGTTTGATGTCAGTACCCTCTCCCAGCCGATACTCCTGTCTGAACACCTGATCGGTCAGGGCAGTTACAGCGAAGCACAATACGACCACCACGCCTTCACCTGGTTCGAACAGGAGAAGATGCTGGCCATCCCGGTCACCCAATGGAACAGTGTGACCGATAGTACAGATTTCGGATTGAGTGATATCTTCAATGGGCTGGAGCTGTTCAGGGTCACCGCTGAATCGGGGATTCAGCCCTATGCTGCCATCGATCACGATTTCTTCTATGAGGATCCGGATAACGGCAACTGGTTCTATCCGGAAGGCATTCGCCGAAGCTTTTTTGTCTCCGACGACCAGATGAACAGTTACATCTATTCGATCAGCAGCCGTGGTTTATTGGTTAATGACCTGGCTTCACCGGAGAACAATATCGGTTCCATCGAGCTACCCTATACAGACCCCATTTTCTATCTGTTTTGAAGTTCTGCAAGGTCACTTGAATCTGTTGAACCACGGGTTATTGATATCTGGCGTTTTGACGTTGACACAATGAATGGTATCGCATGGCTCAAAACCCATACCTGTCTGGTTTCATGGTATTGAGTATTTGATAACGCGATCTATATCGTTTGTTTTGACTTTGGCTCCTGTTGCTAGCGCACTGAATCCAGCTGAAGCCTGGATATGAAGAAAAAAGGCGGCCATTAGCCACCCCTGATGCACTCAATCCCTTGCTTGTTTTTCAGCGGTATCTCTGCCGGTTTCTATTGTTGTTTTTACGGATCCGATAACACTCTATTGATCCAAAGCTCTCACTCTCGACTGCCTGGTATCACGACTGATTGCCCAGGTGCCATCCCCATCCTTTGCAGCAGAGTGTTGAATATTGACATAGAGCACATTGGCATCGTGTGGATTGAAATAGATACCTGAACCCTCTGCCTGCGGATCGCTCAAAGAGGCAAACAGTGATACCTGACGTGAAGCACCCAACTTATTGGTAACCTGACTGGCGATCCAGATGTCCGATGGCGCGTTGTCTTCTATCATCAGCAGATCACCATTTGGCGCTTCAGCCAGATTATCCACACTATCGAATCCTGTCTGATGCCCCGCTTCCCCGGGATAACCAATCTCCACCGGAACATTGATTCCGGGTTTGACAAAGTTACTCACCTGCATGGTTTTCAGATCGATCGCAATCACACGACCTTCATATAATTCATGGGTAAAAACCAGTCGGCCGGAGGTTGGGTCTACCACCGTATCCCGCGGTCCTTCGGTAATGGCCACATAGAGGGTATCACCAATCACCTCCAGGTCTTCCGGTCGTTGATAACTTTGAGCACCTGCCTGGCTGCCCGATACCCGCGCCGCCAGAGGATCGATCGGACCGACCCACTCTCCCTGACCGACACCATCCGCACCGATAACCTTCAGACTGTAGAGCTTTCCGGATGAGAGGTCACCCGCCACATCGGGTACAAATCGATAGATACCCCCACCACAGGGCAAGATCCCACGACAGCCTGAGGTACGACCGCGATGTTCATCGACCAGATAGAGATTGCCTGCCCTGTCGAGATCGATGCCTTCATGAGCAAGTCGTCCGACCGCCGGCCTGTCGATCACATCCCGGGCAGTTACCAGGTCATCCTGCAGAAACACTTCAAACAGTCGTCCGCCAGCAACCTCTTCAGCAATCAGCAGCGTTCCCCAGGGGGTCCAGCGGATACCGTCGAGTGAGTTATAGCTGGGATCCTGCACCAATAGCTTTGTCACGCCGGTTTCCAGGTCGACCACGCTGACAGAGCCACCCTCCGGCAGACTCCCCGGCAGTTGCTGTTCGTGTGTGCGATACAGGTAACGCCCCGGTCTGGGCCCGGTCTCGTTGACCGTATTCATGTCATGCCAGTCGTTTCGCCCCCTGTCATAGATATTCAGACTGCGCTCGTCAGCAACTACCCATTGATGGTATCCCTGTGGCAACTTCCAGGGTGAGGCGGGATCCCAATCGGTTGAATCAGCAGACTCGACCAGCGGATTGAAGTTATAGCTCTTTAAGCCCTCTGCGGGCACAATAGAGCATACAGAGGTGATCAAAACTGTCATAAACAGAGCCGAGACGGGTCTGAACATCTAAGATTGTTCCTCTAAGGCGTAACTCGTCACAGCCGACCTCTGACTTGGCCTCTCTTTGATATAACGGACTCGCTACGCGCTATGCATTGTGAAATCAAACCATGTAAGTAGTTTGAGCGGTTTTGCGATGATTATATGATTCTTTATGTCAATCATCTATAAATCCGGCGGCGATTAAAGCGATAGTCCATCCCGATACGGTTCAGCTGACATAGTTTAACTAGTTAACCGCAATCATCCTGCAAGGCTTCGGCTCTACACTCACTAACCGATGTTTGAATCTGCATCGACAGCGATATGCCTGTGGCAAACAGAACTGTGCGGCTTATTGGAACGGCACAAACAAGCATCAATCTTCGAGTATCCCGATATAACAGAACCAATCTTGTCTGGAGATAAGCCCGTGAACGCAACACTTACCAAAATCGCTACCAGCCTTACAGCTCTATTGATCACCTGCTCTGCGAGAGCAGGTGAGTACTGTGACGACAAATCTGAATATGAGGCCGGGTTCATCGGTCGTTTCAACCGATGATCATCGAAGAGAATCTCTAAACGGATCGAGAGATCACATCGGTCAGGGTGTGGATGGGGAATTCATCCATCCACGCCCCGATCTCCATCGGTTTGAGCTTCCTTTTCCGCGCCGATTTTCCGCATGCCAAACCAGCTGATCAGGATATCTTCACAAAACCTGAAGATTAGAAAGAAAAGCATCGACAAGATGCCGATGAGGATCAACTCAAGGGTCTGCCACAAGGCACCCTCACGTAGAGCAACCAGGCCGTAAGTAACGATGAACTCCCAATTCGCTGCCAGCAGTCGAAAGATATTGATGGTCAGAAAGCCGAAGGCCAAAGCGGAGACGATTAACAGCAGGAAAGTCAGAATCGGCCGCTTCAGAAAATAGTCATGGATCGTCATGATCGGCTCCGTCTCGTTTGTTTCTGTTTGTTGTTAATCACACACTTGAACCACCTGCTCCATCTCCTCACACAATCTCCGATTTAGGGTTAACGTTTAATCTTCAGTTATCGGTGCTACAGCTGGGCCGAGTTCAGTACCAGCATTTTCTCGATCTGCATGTCACGGATTGTATGTGGTATACCGCCAACCCCCAGCCCGGACTGCCGCAATCCGGCAAACGGCATTCCATCCACCCGAAAAGCCGTATGATCGTTGACCATCACCGCCGAAGCATCGATATTGCGATAGACCATCATCGCTTTATCGATATCCCGGGTGAACACGGCTGCCTGGAACGCATAGGGCAGTCCATTGGCCTGCTGCAGAGCAACCTCCAGAGAGTCGCTTTTATAGACACACACCACCGGTCCGAATATCTCCTGCTGCGATACCTTTGAGGTGTGGGAAGGATTATAGAGGACCGTCGGACGGTAACAGTTGTTAGCCAGCCGTCCAGCCTCATTCAATCGCTGAGCGCCCTCTGCAACCGCCTCATCCACCCAACTGGCAACCCGCTCCATCTCGGCCGGCCTGATCAACGGCCCTACCTTAGTCTCCATCAAGGCAGGATCACCAACCTTCAAACCGTCTGCCAGTTGTGCCAGTCGCTGACTGAACTCCTCAGCGATACCCGCCTCTGCAAAGACTCGCTGCACCGAGACACACACCTGCCCGGCATGGTAGAAACCCGCCTTCAGCACCGATGCAAGGGCTTTCTCGATATCCGCATCCTCAGCCAGAATCAGCGGTGCCACTCCGCCATGTTCAAGGGCGCATCGGGTGCCCGGCGCAAGCTTGGAACGTAACATCCAACCCACCTTTGCACTGCCGATAAAACTGAAAAAACCAACCCGCTGATCGGTCACCAGCTGCTCCGCCAGTTGCAGGCTTTCAGGTACTACGAATTGACACCAGGCCTTGGGTAAACCTGCTTCGTGCAGCATGTCGACAAAGGCCTTGCATGAGATCGGTGTATCCTCAGCCGGTTTTACGATCACTGGACAGCCCGCCGCCACAGCCGCCGCTACCTGATGCACGATCAGATTCAACGGATGGTTGAAGGCACTCACCGCCACCACCACGCCAATCGGCTCTTTCTGAGTAAACGCCACTCTCTGGGCGCCGGCCTGGGTGCTATTGATCGGTACAACCTCGCCGGCTTCCGTGCGAATGGTTTCAATCGCCAGCTTGACGCCGTCAGCCGCCCGTTTTGCTTCCACAATCGAGTCGACCAGTGGCTTACCCCCTTCCCGGGCGGCTTGCAGCGCCAGTGCATCAGTTCGCTCAGTCATCAACTGGGCAAGGCGTTCCAGTATCCCAACCCGCTCATGCAGAGGTATCCACGACTGACGATTGCGATAGCAGCCATAGGCTCTCTCCAATGCCTGCTCAATCGCTCTGCCGTCACTCAAAGGTATCTCTTCAAGCAGAGAGCCGTCGTAAGGGGAAGTCACCTTAAGGCTGGTGGTCATAGTCTGTTTCCTCAACTGGACAATGGGCAGGGCTGGGTGATTTCACCGAGTCTGCGTGTCAGCTTCATATTCTCCCGGTAGTCGACCGGTGCAACAATCAAACTTGGGCCGGTTTTTGAAAAAGCGCGCTCCAGCGTCGCGGCAAACTGCTTACTTTCACTCACCCGATATCCATGCCAGCCGAAGGATTCCGCCAACTGCAACCAATCCGGATTGTTGAATGCCAGATCGGTATGGCGACCGAACTGACTCTCCTGCTTCCAGGCGATCAAGCCGTAGGCATGATCCTCCCAGATCAACATCACCAAGTTACAGTTGAGTCGCTTGGCCGTCTCCATCTCCTGAATATTCATCATGAATCCGCCATCACCGGAGATACCGACGATACGTCTCTCAGGCGCCACCAGACTGGCAGCTATGGCGCCGGGCAAGGCAGCCCCCATGGAGCAGAAACCATTGGGTATCAGGCAGGTATTGGGTTGATGGCAGTGGTAGTGTCGGGCAATCCACATCTTATGGGCACCCACATCGGACAACACAATATCGTCCGGACCCAGCACTTTCCGGACATCCCACAACATCTTCTGCGGACGCAACGTCCCCTCTGTTTCATCATCCGCATGCATCGCCAACTCATCCTGCATCAGCTGCCGCAGTTCCTGTTGTCTGGTGAGGTCGAGATCGGGTACCCCCCGCTGTTCCAATCGTTCATTGATCATCCACAGGGTATGCGCCAGGTCACCCACCAGTTCAACCTGGGGATGATAGTATTCATCCACTTCCGCTGGTAGAAAATCGGCGTGAATGATCGGTTTGTCCCTGTGTGGATTCCACAGCCTGGGATGGTATTCCACCATATCAAAACCGAGTGTCAGCACCAGATCGGCTTCATCGATGGCGAAGGTGGGATAGTCTTTACTACCGAGACCGATGGTATAGAGACAGTAGTCCGCATCAAAATCCACAGCGCCTTTGGCCATGAAAGTTGTCAGCACACCAATACCCGTCTTCTCACAAAATATTCTCAACTGTTTGGCAGCACGACGACGGATCGCACCGTTACCGGCAATGATCACTGGTCGTTTGGCATTTTTGAGTAACTCGAATGCCCGGTCGACAATCTTGTCATCTGCCACAGAGCGTCTGAAGCGGCGCGGTTCCAACGGCTCAGAATCGACTTCATGTTTGGCGATATCTTCCGGCAACTCGATCAAAACCGCACCGGGTTTTTCGGTGCGTGCGATGCGTACCGCTTTGCGCATCACTTCCGGAATGGTGACTGCATTGTAGATGCTGGTAGCCCACTTGGTGACCGGATTGAACATATCCACCACATCCATGATCTGATGGGACTCTTTATGCAATCGTTCAGTGGACCCCTGCCCGGTAAGCACCAGCATCGGCGCACGGTCCATGTTGGCATCGGCGACACCGGTGATCAGGTTGGTCGCACCAGGGCCGAGCGTCCCCAGACAGACGGCGGGATTTCCGGTTAAACGACCATAGATTTCAGCCATGAATGCCGCGCCCTGTTCATGACGGGTAAGAATAAACTTGATCTTTTCAGATTTTTCCAGAGAGAGCATGAAGTCGGCGTTCTCCTCTCCAGGTACACCGAAGATATACTCGATGCCCTCTTCCTCCAGGCATTTTACGATAAGGTCTGATGCTTTCATGAGTTTTGCCACGCTTTGTTTGTTGTTATAACCATACTAGGGCCTGTTAACACTAATCCAATACGCCCTGCTGGGTCTGTTTTTGTGTCCAGCAAGGCAGAATGAGCGTAGTGTAGTCATTCTACATGAGCGAATGATAACGCCGCTGGGCGCAAAAACAGACCCAGCCCTCCGGGTTGCGCCTGAAAAAGCGCCACTCGG
>JAEPDS010000032.1 GCA_016842065.1 Candidatus Thiodiazotropha sp. 'RUGA' | reverse complement strand
CTGAAATCGACTTGAGGAAACCCTATCGATGAACTTTCAATGTGTTACCCATGTCTCCGAACACCTGTTACCCTTGACTCCGGTCTATACAGTGGGAGAGGGGCCGGGGGAGAGGGGTTGATAGCAGCGCAATCCTGCTAGTAAACAACCTACACTCACCTTTTGATGGATCGGTGTGAGTTGCACCGAGAAAGTAAAAACGCTTCGCGTACACCCTCTCCCCAACCCCTCTCCCGTAAAGGGAGAGGGGCTTTAAGGTGAATTATTCGTGCTCTTTTTCAGTGGCCCCCAGGCTCAGCCAGTTGGGAAAGTCCAGCGGAAGCGGTGTGGCTTGTGCCGCAGTGGTCGAACCGGAAAGCTCTCTGCTAAATGCATGGATATGTTGAATGCGCTTTGCCGACAGTGGGTGGGTGCTGAAAAACTCCGGTACTTTCATCGTCCCTTCTGCATTCTGCAGCACCACGAACAGCTGATCTGCACCCACCACATTGCCATACAGCACCATCAGCGTCTCGAGTGCGGTCTTGTCGGACTCACGCTCCTGATCCCGGCTGAAGGTCAACGAGGTGACCATGCCGGTATTACTGACGATCTGATTGGCCATCATGTCACCCAGCGTTCCGCTGACCATGGAGAGCGCCAGTCCGATGGTAATACCGCGCCCAAGGCTGCGGATCGGGTGACGGTGTTTGACATGGGCAATCTCATGGGCAAGCACCATCGTCAGGGCATTTTCATGCGGCAGTTTTTCCAGCAGACCGCGAAACATATAGATGTGGCCACCCAGTGTGGCGAAGGCATTGACCGTGTCGTCATCCACATAGTGGACGGTGATCGGCATCTCTTCCGATAGCCCCTGAGCACTGACTATCCGCTCGGTTAACCCCTCAAGATAGCGCTGCATGGGGCCCGGTTCCGGCGCATCCAGCAGCTCCTGCGAGACAATCTTCAACTCCACCTCAAAGGGGATGTGGTGGGCCAGTTTGTCAGCGAAAAATCCCAGTAAAAGAACCGCGGCAACAATCAGAACAAGCACCCCGGATGTAAGCATCAAGAACTCTTTCAGTGGATGCTGCTTACTGGTGTTGATCCCTTCGGGGATCTGCGGGTTACTGTATTTCATGGGGGTGGTTACTGTTGTGTCTTTAAAGCAGTACCGTAGGCCAGGACTTCAACAGAACCGATGCTGTTGCCTCTCCCCTTATGAATGCTGGAGGTCTCCAGTTTTACATTGAAGACAATATCTGCATTGAGCTGTTCGGCCTGCGCCTTCATGCGCAGTATGGCTTCCCGTCTGGCACGATCAACCAGGCTCTCGTAGGAGGTGACCCGGCCGCCTACCAGGTTTCTCAGTGCGGCAATGAAGCGTTTGAAATAGTCCACTGAGATAACCACACTGCCACTGACCAGTTCAGCCTCTCTGCTGTTATTGTTCATCGGGGGGAATCTGGAGGTGACAGCCGGAATATGACGTAGTCTATTCTCTCTGGCGATAATGGATTTATAGTGCCTGCTTTCAGCGTAGCTGCCGAAGCCATATCCCAAAGCCAGCAGGGTGACCAGTATAATCAGATCGATCATGGTATCACTCCAGGACGACAGCGGTTCCGTAAGCAAACAGTTCAGCTGCCCCGGCGGCAACACTGGATGTGGAAAAACGCACATTGAGAACCGCATTGGCACCCACGGCTTCCGCCTGTTCGATCATCCGTTCCATGGCCTCGGCGCGGGACTCCTGGAGCAGTTCCGTATAGCCTTTCAGCTCGCCGCCGAAGATGTTTTTCAGGCCGGCCATAATGTCCCTCCCCACATGCTTGGCACGTACGGAGCTGCCCTGAACCAGTCCCAGATGTTCGACTATTTGCTTGTCAGGGAGAATCTCGATATTCGTCACTAGCATCATCGTTCCTTTTTGGTTTTATATGAAAACAGGGGTTAAAACCTGATCATAGATTGCCTGTTGATGGTTACAATTGCCATCAATTAATTAAACTATTATCAATTTATTGGAAGTTGTTCTGCCAATATAACGAGTTGTTATTCCGAAGAGTGTTACCGTTATTAAAAAAGACTCAGGCGGTTGCTCAGCTGCTTGGCTAGGCACCTGTTTGAGTAGGGTGGCAGAAGGTTATGATTCAATACTATCGGTAAGTGATTGCCATTGTGAAAGCTGATCAAGCACGCCGAGCTTTTGCAGGTAGTCCCTGTCCAGGATGGAGGTTGCAGGAGCCTCAGTACCAAGTTCATGAATCAGGGCATTGGCAACATGGACTATGGTCAGGGGGCTGAACATCTTCTCCGCTTGTAATTCAGGTTGATTATGCATCGCGACAGCCTCAACCACGGATGCAGGCAATCCCCAAAGCCCCAGGAGATAAGCTCCGACCGCGCCATGTGTGGTGCCGAAGATCTCCAGTTCTGTAGTGGACCGGGGTTGTTGTTTATCTGCCAGTGCTGTATCCAGTTCGCTGTATCTCTCAGGTAAGTTAAGCGCCAGAATCAGTTTGCCAATATCGTGCAGCATGCCGGCAAGCAGGCAATCTTCAATGGCGGTTTTATCCATTCCTTCCTGGTTGGCGATCTGTTTGGCAAGGGAGCCAACTTGCATACTGTGTTTCCAGAGTGAATCCAGAGAGAAATCTTTTGTCGCAAGCTTTTCCTGTTCAAACTGTTGGAAGATGCCGATGGAGAGTACCAGGGGTTTGAGGATCTCCATACCGAGTAGAGAGGCTGCATCGACCGGGTTGGAGATGTGCCGACCAAGTCCGAAAAAGGCTGAGTTGACCAGTTGCAGGGTTTTTACCGTCATCGCCGGGTCTTTGGCGATCAGTCTGCCGATATCGGCAACGGCTGTGTTGGGGTCCTGGATCAGGCTGACCAGTTCGTTGTATATGGTCGGCAGACTGGGTAGTGCGCGCATCCCTGAGATCAGTGACTTGAGTTCACTCTGACCCAACAGATCGCGTAATGAGAAGGCCCGTACCAGGGTTGCCTTGAGTACTTCCACCTCACAGGGTTTGTTCAGATACTGGTGGGCAGGGCCCACCGTCTTCATGACCGTCTCCTGATCGGATTGACCGGAGAGTACGATACGCACCACATGGGGGTGATTTTGCGCAATCGCATCCAACAACTGTGCGCCATCCATGCCGGGCATCCGCATGTCGGTAATCACCGCATCGATGTGAGTCTCATCGGCTTTACTCAATGCCTCCTGTCCGCTGTCGACGAACAGCATATCCCAATGCTTTCGATAGGCCCGCAGACTGCGTCTGAGTCCGGAGAGAATGTTGCTTTCGTCGTCAACAAAGAGAATTCGTTTTTTATCTTCTGATTGGCTCAATTCATCTCTCCTATGATCGGAAGCTTGATGATGAAGGTGGTGCCTACGCCGAGTTCTGTCTCGAAACTCAATTCCCCATCGTGTTGATCGACTATGATCTTATGACTCAGTGAGAGTCCCTGGCCTGTCCCCTTGCCGACATCTTTGGTGGTGAAGAAAGGATCAAAAACGTGATTTTGCGCATCTTCAGGGATGCCGGAACCGCTATCCTTGATGCGGATGACACACCAGTCATCTACAGATTCGGTAGCAATATCGATGTTGCCGAGTTCACCACTCTCACCAACCTTTTCAGCGATGGCATGGGCGGCGTTGACAATGATGTTCAGCAGTACCTCATTAACAGGTCCAGGAATGCAACGGACCGGGGGCAGTGAGGGTTGCAGATCGAGCGATACTTCCGCATGGTATTTCCAGACATTTCTCGCGACGGTGACCGTGCTTTCGATTGCTTTGTTGATGTCGGTAGGTGTCTTCTCTTCTGAGCCGGGATGGGAAAACTCCTTCATGGCCCGGACGATGGTAGCAACCCGATCGACGCCATCGAGGGTCTGTTGAATCGATGTGGGGATCTCCTCCTGCAGGTATTCCAGATCCATCTCGTCGATCTGTTCGTCCAACTGATCGATCTGCTCAACGGCGATGTTGTTGGTGCGGGCCTGTTCAACCAGGTCGTGTTGATTGGTGATGATTTCGGAGATGTCAGCAAATGCATCGCGCAGAAAGCGAACATTGTCACCGACATATTGGATGGGCGTATTGATTTCGTGTGCAATACCTGCCGCTAATTGACCGATAGATTGCAGTTTTTGCGCCTGCTGCATTTCCGATTCCAACTGCTTCTGCTCAGTGACATCATCGGCAATCAAAAGATAGCCGTCATTGTGGCCAGTGCTATCGTTGTAAGGTGTAACGCTGATGGAGAGCAACCGGTTTGAGCCATTCGGTTGTTTAAAACGTGTTTCAAAACGTTCGGATTTCGGTGAACTGCTCAGGGTGGTGTCGATCTGGTTTGAGATCTGTTGCCAGTTCCAGTCGATCGGACACTCGGCGATCGGTTTGCCTTGCACCTGCTCCGCTGACAGGTCAAAGACCTCGGCCGCCTTGTCATTCCAGTGACTGATGCACTGCTGCTCGTCAATGCCAATAAGAATTGAGGTCAGGGATGAGAGCAGGCGGCTGTTCTGCTGGTGGGCCAGTGCCAGCTGTTCATTGGTATGGGCACGTTCGATGATGCCGGCCAGGGTATCGGCAACGCCTTGCAGGAAAACGATTTCATCCTCTTTCTGTACATGCCCCTCGCTCAAATAGAGTGTCAGTACGCCTAATACATCGCCCCGTGAGAGGATGGGCACAATGTAGTGGCCATGGGGCGACATACCGTCGACTCGGTTTTCATGACGCTCGTCAACACAGTCTGCGAACTGGATCTCGCCCGTCTCGGCAGCGCAACCGCAAAGGCATTGACCGAATTCGACTCGTTTGCACAGATCCACGATTTTGGGATCGAGGTTGCTGTGTGCCATCATCCAAAGTTGATTGTTATCACTATTGGATACCAGGATCGCGCCTTGGTGCAGCATGTCTGTGAGTGGCGCGGATAGAATGACCTCAAGACACTCTTCAAGCAGCTGTTCGAAAGGAATATCTTTCAGGGATAGACTCAACAGGGTGTTGAGGACATGGTGAGTGCGACTCTGTTGATGCAGGTTGCTGTAGGTGTGGTATCGTTTAATAGCGTATTCCACCACCCGTTTCAGTGAGGCTTCATCCATCTCTCCCACAAACAGACACTCGTCAGCACCCTCGCCAACCCACATCGCAGCCAGTTCGGGGTCTTCATATTTCATGGTGGCGATGATCGGTGCATAGGAGAAGGCATCGCGCAAGGAGTGAATGGCTGAGGGCATGGGCATATCCGCCAGGCCGGTGTCGAGCAGGATCAGATCGTAATGGGTCTGACTGATTTCATGGAGGGCATCAGCTAGCAGCTCGACAGTATTGTGCTCGATCATCCGTTGGGCATCCATTCGTAGAAGCAGGTCCTTCATCTCCTCGGCACTGTCCGGGTCGTCATCCACCAACAGGACCCGAATGTCATTGCTAGGCTGAGAGATATCATGGGGCATAGAGATGGTTACTCCTGCGCGCCGCCACAATATCCGGTGTGGCTATAAGCTGATGGCTCGATACAAGCCTGTGTCAGTTGTTCCTATGGTGAAAAAATTGCTAAACCTCCTGAGCAGTAAACAGTTTATCGGCCTATATAGACAACTTCTTGAGTCTTGATCGATAAGAGTTTTTTATGGTGAAAGCTATATTCTGCAAATGTTTTTAGCAGAACTTGGTTTGGTATAAATACCAAGTAAACCTTTAAGGTTCTATCTGTTTGATTCTAGCAGTTGCATTCAACTCGGATTTGATATGAATCAAATCCTGTCAGTCAGCGGTTTGCAGTAGTCTTGATCATAGGCATGCTGGGTTTCAGTAAACGGTTACTGACAGACATGGAACGCAGACACTTTGTGGAAAGCGCCCACCGGCGTCAGGATTATGTGGTTTCCATCCTCGCTGCGAATGTCTGGAAAATATGGATGAATCTCTGCTGGAAAGTGCGTAGATATTTATCCCGACGATAGCCGATCTTGGTCACTTCCCAGGGGAAAAGGTGATTCAGGGGTTTCATCGCCAGGTCACTGTCTTTGTCCTGTTCATAAGCCAGGTCGGCAATGATGCCGATACCCATGCCCTCCCGCACGTAGGTCTTGATCACATCGGTGTCGGTGGCGCTCAAGACCACATGAGGAGTAAGCCCCGCTTTGCCGAAGGTCTGATTCAGATGGTTACGTCCGGTAAAACCGTCGAGATAGGTGATGATCGGGTGTTGGCATAATCCTTTCAGGGTGACTTTTTCAGAGGCCAGCAGCGGATGACCTTTGGGGGCGATCAGGCACCGGTTCCAGCGGTTGCAGGGTATCGAAATCAGTGCATCGTGCTCGCCAAGTGCCTCGGTACAGATGGCAAAATCGACCTTGTTCTGCTGGCTCAGCTCAACCAGACGTTGCGGGGTGCTCTCCAGCATCTGCAGTTCGATGGCCGGGTAGGCTTCACTGAAATGTCGAACGATCGGCGGCAGGACATAGCGGGCCTGGGTATGGGTGGTGCCGATTCTCAGAACACCGGTCTCTTCGGAGACATGGTCCATTCCGACGGCCTGGATATTGGCGGCGTCCGAGAGCATGTTACGCGCATAGCGCAATACCCGCTCTCCGGCTTCCGTCAAGCCGTTGAGGCGTTTGCCGTTGCGCATGAAGAGTCTGGTGCCCAACTCCTCCTCCAGAAGCCTCAGGTGTTGTGAGACTGCCGGTTGTACCAGGTTGAGCTGGCGGGCCGCCCGGGTGACGCTGAAACCGTTTTCAGCCAGGGCCACCAGGGAGTTGAGTTGTCTGAGTTCCATATAATGAATAATTATATAACGTAATTATTTATTATTTTACATGATGTTCGCACCTGCACATACTTCGCACACGTGAAAGCAGCGACGAGCTGTCTTCACTCCCCGCAGAGCCCAGTTTAAAGAAGGCCCAAGGGGTGCAATAAAAATTCTGCTGCCGGCAATTCCGGCAATAAGAACAAATCAGCAATACCTTTTGTTCGAATGGGCTACCCGCCCGTGACGATCTTCCATTGGCTCACAAGGCCAAGGGATTTACTGCAAAGGAGAAAAATCCATGTTTCAGATCCGCATCCACGGACGCGGTGGCCAGGGCGTTGTCTCGGCTGCCGAAATGTTGTCCGTTGCCGCCTTCCTGGAAGGCAAATACGCTCAGGCGGTGCCGAGTTTCGGTTCCGAGCGAATGGGGGCGCCAGTGGTGGCGTTTTGTCGCATCGACGATAAACCTATCCGTCTGAGAGAGCCGGTGCTCGACCCGGACACTTTGATTGTCCAGGATCCCACACTGTTCAATGCCATCGATCTGTTCAATGGCCTCACCGATAGCGGATACCTGTTGATCAACACGGGTAAGTCGATACAGGAGTTGGGTATAGAAAACGCCGTGGCCCATCTTCCGGCTGGGCATGTCTGCAGCGTGCCAGCCACCGATATCGCGTTGACCCATGTGAAGCGACCGGTACCCAACGCGGTACTGCTAGGCGCCCTGGCGGCGGTAACCGGGGTGATCCAGATCGACTCGGTGGTGGAGGCGATCGATAACAAATTCCCGGGCAAGGTGGGGCAGGCCAACATCAATGCGGCCAAAGTCGCCTATGAAATGGTCCGCACAGCTGGATTGCAGGAGGTGGCCAATGCTTAAACAGATCGAAGGCTCCCAGGGCATAGCTCAGGCGGTGGCCCTCTGTCGTCCGGAGGTGATCTGCGCCTATCCCATCACCCCTCAGACCCACATCGTGGAGGACCTGGGTGCGATGGTGAAGCGTGGCTCTCTGAGCGATTGCGAGTTCATCAATGTGGAGTCTGAGTTTGCCGCGTTGTCGGTAGCGATCGGCTCCTCGGCCACCGGTGCTCGCTCCTATACCGCCACGGCCAGTCAAGGGCTGCTCTATATGGCTGAAGCGGTCTACAACGCCTCCGGGCTGGGGCTGCCGATCGTGATGACGGTCGGCAATCGGGCGATCGGTGCGCCGATCAATATCTGGAACGATCAGTCCGACTCCATGTCGATGCGGGATGCGGGCTGGATTCAGCTGTTCGCCGAGACCAATCAGGAGGCCCTGGATCTGCATATCCAGGCCTTTCGCATCGCCGAGACATTGAGTATTCCAGTCATGGTCTGTGTCGATGGTTTCATACTCACCCATGCCTATGAACGGATGGATATCCCGCAGCAGGAGCAGGTCGACCGGTTTCTGCCACCGTTCGTGCCGCGACAGGTGCTCGATCCGGCGGATCCGATCTCCATGGGAGCGATGGTCGGACCCGAGGCCTTCACCGAGGTCCGCTATCTGGCTCACCACAAACAGATGCAGGCGCTGGAGCTGATTCCCGAGATTGCCGAAGAGTTCAAATCGATCTTCGGTCGGGATTCCGGTGGACTGATCTCCAACTACCGGACCGATGATGCGGAGACCATCATTGTCACCCTCGGGTCGGTGATCGGCACCATCTCAGAGGTGATCGATACGTTGCGTGACCAGGGGCAGAAGATCGGCGCTATCTCTCTGCGCTGCTATCGCCCCTTCCCCAAGGAGGTACTACGGGAAGCGCTGCAAGCGTGCCAGAGGGTGGTGGTGTTCGAAAAGTGTCTGGCTGTGGGTATGGGGGGCATAGTCGCCGCCAATGTAAGGATGTCGATTCGAGGGCTTAACCTGCCGGTCTATACCGTGATTGGTGGGCTCGGTGGACGTCCGATTACCAGAAAGTCTCTGGCCGAGTTGTTTGAGAAAGCGGTGAAGGACGATCTCGATGAGACCACCTTCCTCGACATCAAGTGCGACATCGTGGAGCGGGAGCTTGCGCGGGAGCAGGCCCATACGCGTTCCGGTGCAGCGGCGGAAAATATCCTGCGTGAGGTCGGTGTCGTCGATGCCGCCAAGACCGCCTGAGGAGAAGCGAGATGCCACATCAACAAGTGAAATTCTATCAGACCGGTACTCTCACTGTGGGTAACCGACTGCTCGATAAGGCCCAGCGTACCGTGCAAGCGACTATGGATCGCTCCAACTCCCTCGATTCGGGGCATCGTGCCTGTCAGGGGTGTGGTGAGGCTCTGGGTGCGAGATATGCGATCGATGCCGCAATGCGCGCAACCGACAACCAACTGATCGCCGCCAATGCCACCGGCTGTCTGGAGGTCTTCACCACTCCCTATCCGGAATCGGCCTGGCGAATTCCCTGGATGCACTCCCTGTTCGGTAATGCTCCATCGGTTGCCACCGGTATTGCCGCGGCACTGCGGGTCAAGGGTCGGCAGGATGTGAGGGTGATCGCCCAGGGCGGTGACGGGGGTACCACCGATATCGGTTTCGGTGCGCTCTCCGGAATGTTTGAGCGCAACGATGACGTTCTCTACATCTGTTATGACAATCAGGCCTATATGAATACCGGGGTGCAACGCTCCTCCGCCACGCCCGGATCGGCACGTACTGCCACCACCATGCCCCTGGGGGCTGAACCGGGTGCGGATTTCGACAAGGGCAAGAACGTACCGTTGATCGCCATGGCCCATGGTATTCCCTATGTGGCCACCGCCAGTGTGGACCGGTTGCACGACCTTGAGGCCAAGGTGGAAAAGGCGATGTCGATCAGAGGGGCGCGCTACATACAGGTCTTCGTACCCTGCCCCCTGGGCTGGGGCTCCAAACCGGCGGATACGGTGAAAGTCGCCCGACTGGCGGTGGAGAGCGGACTCTATCCTCTGTTTGAAGCCGAGTATGGCGAGCTGACATCCGCCACCAAGATACGCCGTAAAGTGGATGTGGCGGACTATCTCAAGCTGCAGCGACGATTCGCCCATACCTTGAAAAGCGAGACCCAACTGGCCCGGCTGCAGGCTGTGGCTGACAACAACATTCGCCGTTTCGGCCTGATTGACGAGCAGGGAGAGTGAGCATGAACAAACCCTTTGCAATTACCCTTGATGTGGGCAGCAGCCTGCTCAACAAGACCGGCTCCTGGCGTACGGAGCGGCCGGTCTACCTCGATCGCCTGCCACCCTGCAACAACGCCTGCCCCGCGGGAGAGAATATCCAGGCCTGGCTCTATCACGCCGAAGAGGGACGCTACGAACAGGCCTGGCGGGAGATCATGAAGAACAACCCGTTTCCCGCCGTGATGGGGCGGGTCTGCTATCACCCTTGCGAAAAGGCCTGCAACCGGGTCCATCTGGACGATGCGGTGGGTATCAACTCAGTGGAGCGTTTTCTGGGTGACCAGGCGCTGCGAGAGGGCTGGCAGGTCTCCCCCGGTGAGGATAGCGGTAAGCGGGTGATGGTGGTTGGTGCCGGCCCAGCCGGGCTGGCCTGTGCCTACCATCTGCGCTCTCTTGGTCATCAGGTCACTGTCTACGAGGCCTCTGCCCAGGCCGGAGGGATGGTGCGCTACGGCATTCCCAAATACCGCATGCCCAGGGAGAAGCTGAAGGCGGAGATCCGGCGTATTGAAGAGATGGGGGTGGAGATCGTGCTGAATACCCGTATCGACGATATTCAAAGCTTCCAACAGGCGAATGGCTTCGATGCGGTGTTCCTGGCAATCGGTGCGCAGCAGCCAAAGCGTATCGAGATCCCGTCGGACGGAAGTGTCCAGCAGCTCGACGCAGTGGGACTGCTGCGTACCATCGAGGAGGAGGAGCATGTCTCCCTGCGGGGCCGGGTCGTCATCTATGGTGGCGGTAACACCGCCATCGATGTGGCCCGCAGTGCCATTCGTATGGGCGCCACCCAGGTGACACTGCTGGTTTATGAGGCCCGAGAGAAGATGCCTGCTCACGAAATGGAGATCGCAGAAGCCCTGGAGGAGGGTGTGGAGATCCTGCCGCTACGGGCAATCCGTGAGATCAGGGATGGCCGCCTCAAACTGGAGCAGATGGTGGATGGGGAGGGTCAGTGGCCCCAGGCATCAGGGCAGTTCGAAAGCTTCCCGGCCGATCTGG
The DNA here is from genome assembly GCA_016842065.1 of Candidatus Thiodiazotropha sp. 'RUGA'. Lineage (GTDB taxonomy): Bacteria > Pseudomonadota > Gammaproteobacteria > Chromatiales > Chromatiaceae > Thiodiazotropha. The sequence goes on along the minus strand of JAEPDS010000032.1, from coordinate 33,874 downwards.
TGATTCAGGCATTGGGCCAACAGGTGGAGACTGATCTATTACAGGGTCTGGTCGGGGCTCGGGTCGAAGACGACGCGCTCCAGGTGGATGTTGAGATGAAGAGCGGATGCGAGGGTATCTTCGCCGGTGGCGACATGGTGCCCTCGGCTCGTACCGTAACCACAGCCATCGGCCACGGTAAGCATGCTGCCCGAAGTATCGATGCCTGGTTGCGTGGCGAGCAATACCACAAGCCGGTGAAACACGAGCTGGTGGATATCGAGAAGATGAACACCTGGTACTACACCGATGCCCCACGCACGGTACGGCCGATGCTCGATATCGTCCGCCGGCAGAGTGGTTTCGCCGAGGTGGTGGGCGATCTGGATGAGATCAACGCAGCCTATGAGGCGCGTCGTTGTATGTCCTGCGGAAACTGCTTCGAGTGTGACAACTGCTATGGGGTCTGCCCGGATAACGCGATCACCAAACTGGGTCCGGGTAATCGATTCGAGTTCAAGTACGACTACTGTAAAGGCTGTGGCATGTGCGCCACCGAGTGTCCCTGTGGGGCGATCAAAATGGAGTCCGAGAATATCTGATGCGTCATCTTGCCAGGGAAGGCTTTTTTAACTTCTGCATAATCTCATCGGTTTGTGCCGGTGCGGGATGCGGCTGAGCCGCACCCCACGAAGGTGACGTGGCGACAGCTACCAGGCCAGGCGCATATCCCAGCTGTACTGACGATCTTCCGGCAGCACCGGGGCGGTTTCAGGATCCACCTCACGATAGACATTCACCGCTGGTGTGACACTGGCGTCACGGCCGTGAATGAAATCCTGATCCTTCACAATCACCATGTAGGCCTTGTTGAGGGTCAGAGCACGTGCCGCACTGGGCGTGATCAGCTCATGGACATCGGCCGCTGAGACCTTCTCCTCATTGACACTGCCATCCTCATTGAACCACTTTTCAATGATCTCCTGGTTCTCCCGAAACTCATTGCCACCACCAGCGATCTTCAGATAGTTGAGGATCTCCCCTTCGGTACCGCCCACATTCGGCGCATCCTGCATACCCTGAAGATCGATGTATCCCCAGCCTGCTGCGCCAGTCACCTTGCGAGGGAAGGCGAAGGTCTGGTCGATGGTGCTGCCGATGCTGGTGTGACATCCCATGCAGAACAGGGTCTCCTCCTCACTCTGTTTGCGCAGATGGCCGTCGGCCGCTTCGATAAAGCCCAACACCTGCCAGCCGAAACCGTTGTCCAGGCCGCTGTCGCCACGAGAGACGAAGTTGGGCAGATTGCCGTCGAGCTTCTCCTGTTTCTCATTGCCGTACTGAGAGAGCAGGGCCGGTGCCGGGTAGAAGCTATGCTTGCGCATATAGCGCACCTCTTTCATGCGCGCCGGGATGGTGATCGACATATCCTCAGCCAGGCCCACATAGCGCACCGTATGCAGAAACTCGGTCTGCTCCGGGTAGAGCATCGGGGTGACGCTGACTGTCGAGGCATTGCCCACATAGAAGTCGGGTCGCTGAATCGCTTCGATAACCCCCAGCTGGCCGTCACCATTGAGGTCGGCACAAAAGCTGTTTTCATCTACCGGCGGCAGGGAGATCTGCTGCAGATCCTGTATCGCCGCTTCCACAATGGCCAGATTGGCGATGTAGGTATCCCTGGAGTAACCGCTGCCGTTACAGCGCTGTTCACGGAACTCGGCGGGTAGCCGGATCATCACATCATCGGTGGAGCCGTTGGTTGGCCAGAATGTGCTGGGCAGAGGTTTGTAGTTGAAGGCCACCCAGTGGCTGCCGTCGAGGGCGAATCCCTGCTGATCGAAAGCGCCGGCACCCAGGTGGAGGTTCTGAATGGCTGGTACCGGACCGTCCCAGGGTTCGCTCTGCAGCTGTTCGATCAACGTGGTGTAGTTGTCGGTGTAGATATAGTCGATGACCTCCTGGTCGCTGATCTGAGCAACCGCTTCCGAGCGGTCTTCGAACAGATTCTGCCAGTGGTTGGCAACGCCGATCTCAGAGAATGAGTACTCCGCCTGAAGTGCGGCATCATCCATAGAGTTGGGCCTGCTGCCAAAAGAATAGGACTGGTGACAGGTCATGCAGGGGTTGTGGATCGCTTCATGCCTGGTGTAGCACTGGGGAGGGACGATCGCCTCCTGATTGTAGACCAGGCCGGTCTCCTCCGGGCGCAATGTGCCGGCGGGGGATTTCGCATAGTCGGACGGAAAGCTCAGCGATGGGTTCTGGTTGCCACTCTGATTGTCAGAGTTACTGTTTGAGCCACCGCATCCGCTGAGGGATACCATCACCAGGATAGGAATTATTGAAAAAACCGCTTTCATTGGTAATCTCCTAAACGCAAAAAGGGGGTGGCATCAGCCACCCCCCAACTTCCTTGGTTGTGCAATCTACCTCAGATGATCAGATTGCTGGATCATCGAATACCCAGACCACGTTGTTCTCGTGGTTGCCGGTATCCTCACCGATCAGTACCCGACCATCGTCCATGATCAGCAGGTTGTCCGGGTTGGAGATGTTGTTGACGTTACACTCGTTGACCGAGCGGTCCGCGTAGTAAGGACCACCAACAATCGCCGGTACCATGGTCATCACATCGACCTCACCAGCGGCGTTGCGCATCAGCTTCATGCGGTAGACAACACCACACTTGCCGTTGTCGCCATTCAGCTGGATCGCGCCTTCGTCGTCGCTCATGGTTTTGTCGAAGCTGGACATGGCCATGTACATGTAGGCCTGGTCACCGTCGGCGGCGCCGCCGTTCCACCAGTTCGAGGCCAGGTTGTAGTTGATGTTGACGCCTTCCATCTTGCGGAACTCACCGGTGGCACCCAGGGCTACGGCCGCTTTACGGCTCTCCAGGTAGGCAACACGGTCGTCGCTGAAGGGGTTGGCGTCGATGGTGACGTCCTCGTCACAGCTCAGATCCGCAGCCGATTTGGACTCGGCCCAGTCACAGACCTGCTCGTCGGTGATGTAGTTGCCATCGGCGAAAGTGCCGTCGAAGGAGGCGATGGCCGCTTCGATGTCCGCTTCACCCATGCTGGCCAGTTCGACCCACTCGATGCCCAGTGCCGCTTCGGCAGGATCATCCACACCGGCCGCCTGAGTGATCTGTGCGGCATACAGGGTGCCTGCGCTCATGTCGCCCGCCACATCGGCGACGAACTTGAAGAATACGACGCCGGTACCGTCGTCGCTGAGGAAGACCGTTCGATCATCGGGCATGACAACCGAGTTCTCGTGAGAGAAGCGGCCCATGGTCTCCAGCTTGTTCACAGTCACATTGGCAACCGCAGCATCGGCAGCGTTGCCGATCTCGACGATGTAGCCGTAACGGTATGGGTTCGGCCAGTCAGCGCTACCATCCGTGGGATAACCCAGATAGGTGGCCAGAGATTGTGGATTGCTGAAGTACTCGTAGTCAGGATTGAACCAGTCCGAGGTGTCATCAAAGTAGAGCTCTTCGGCAGACATCGGGGTGTTCCAGGGGCTCACGGTACCGAAACAGTTGACCCAGGTACCGCCGACCCCGGAGAAGTCGATCATGCCTTCCTGGGTGATGTTGCCATAACCGCTGTCGGTCAGGCCGCTCACCTGGATTCGGCTCATGCTGCCGGGACGATCTTCCCAGTTGGTGTAGACGTAGAAGCCGCCGTTACCGTCAGAGACAACGCCGTTGAAGTCAGGATCGTTGGAACTCTTGATCTGGGTGGTCCCATCGGCGGTCATGATGTCGCCCATTGCCAGGCCATCATCCAGACTGTCGCCCTGTTGTGCGAGTACCTGATAAGAACCGACTGCGCTCATGACCACCTCTTTCTGGGCCGTGCTGACCGGCAGGTCGAGTGCGCCGAAGTTCTCTGGCAGCGCAGAGAAATCCTGACCGACGATGACACCTACGGTGCCTTTGTCGAAAACCTTGCCCGCCGTATCGGTGGTGGTGTTGCTGCTGCTGGGATGCTGAACGTTCAGGAACAGGGTATTGTCACTGTTCAGATAGAGGCCGGTGAACTCCGCATCCAGAGGTGCGGTCGCCAGACGCTTCAGGCCAATGGGGACATAATTGGTGATGCCGTCAGCACCATCTGTACCGCTGGTACCATCAACACCGTTTTGACCATCGACACCGTCATCCCCGTCGTCACCGTCACAACCGGTAAGCAGCAGAGATGTACTCAATAACGCTACCGCGATGGATGTCGGCAGTGTTAACAGACGAAATGATTTCTTTTGCAACATAGAATATGCTCCCCATTTAGGCGTAATACTTAAAGCCGCCAGCATTCTAGGTAGCAGGCATTGCGAAACAGTGTCATATTGGTGTCCCTTTTATGAATGCTATATTTCATTCAAATGTCTCTGGCTGACACCAGTCGATTGGGGTTTGCGGTCAATCCGTCCAGTCGACCAAGGTTGCCAGACAAATAAGTACTCGATAACTTGCGGGCTTTTATCAACAACACCCGATGAAACAATGAAAATAATTATTCTCGGTGCCGGTCAGGTTGGACGCTCGGTTGCCAATGCATTGGTCAGCGAAGCCAATGACATCACGGTGGTTGACCAGAACCTGGACCTGCTGACTGAACTGCAAAACCGCCTCGATCTGGGTACTGTCCGGGGACATGCCGGTCACCCGGATGTGTTGCGCCGGGCCGGTGCGGAAGATGCGGATATGATCCTGGCGGTGACCAACAGTGATGAGACCAATATGGTGGCCTGCCAAGTAGCCTATACGGTGTTTCACACCCCCACCAAGATCGCCAGGGTGCGCGCCCAAGGCTATCTCGACTACCCGAATCTGTTCGAGAAGCCGGCATTTCCAGTCGATGTGTTGATCAGTCCTGAGCAGCTGGTAACCGACTACATCCTCAAGCTGATCGAGTACCCCGGTGCACTGCAGGTACTCGATTTCGCCGATGGGCGGGTGCGTCTGGTGGGCATCAAGGCCTACTACGGAGGCCCTTTGGTTGGCAATGAGCTCTCCACCCTCTATCACCATATGCCCAATGTGGACGCCAGAGTGGCCGCCATCTATCGGGAGGGTGAGGTGATCCAGCCCCAGGGGGATACAGAGATCAAGGCGGAGGATGAGGTCTTCTTCATTGCCGCAGCGGAAAATATCCGCTCGGTGATGAGCGAGCTGCAGAAACTGGAGAAGCCTTATAAGCGACTGATCCTGGCCGGTGGTGGCAATATCGGCCGACGCTTGGCCTCCTCCCTGGAGCAGAAATACCGCATCAAACTGATCGAAAGCAATCAGCATCGGGCACGGGAGATCGCCGAACGTCTCGACATGACCATTGTGCTGCATGGGGATGCGGCGGATGAAGACCTGCTGCTGGAGGAGAACATCGAGAATACGGATGTGTTCTGTGCCGTCACCAATGATGATGAAGCCAACATACTCTCGGCGATGCTCGCCAAACGTCTTGGTGCGGCACGGGTGATGGCGCTGATCAACCGCCCCTCCTATGTGGACCTGGTGCAGAGTGGAACCATCGATATTGCGATCTCTCCCCAGCAGGCCACCATTGGAACCTTGCTGACCCATGTACGGCGGGGTGATGTGGCCCAGGTTCACTCGTTGAGACGTGGTGCGGCCGAAGCGATCGAGGCGGTTGCCCACGGGGATCGCAGCTCATCCAAGGTGGTTGGTCGGGTTATTGAGGAGATCAAGTTGCCCAAGGGTACGACCATTGGTGCAGTGGTGAGAGGTGAGGACGTCTTGATTGCCCATCATGACACGATGATCGAGAGTGGTGATCACGTGATCCTGTTCCTGGTGGACAAACGCAAGATCCGTGAAGTGGAAAAACTGTTCCAGGTCGGGGTGACCTTTCTTTAACCTAGGGCCTGTCTGAAAGATGCATCTGTTTGTGGTACAGCGAATATTGGGTGTGTTGCTGATGGTATTCAGCCTCACCATGTTGCCGCCCCTGGCGATCTCCGTGTGGGTGGATGATGGTGCGCTGATCGGTTTTACCGACGCCTTCATTGTAACCCTGGGTCTCGGCGTGGCCTTCTGGGCGCCGGTGCGCAATAAGCACCAGGATCTCAGGGTGCGGGATGGCTTTCTCGTGGTGGTAATGTTCTGGGTGGTGCTTGGCTTGACCGGGTCCCTGCCGTTCATGTTTGCCGAGAGCTTCAACATGAGCTTGACCAATGCGGTGTTTGAGTCAGTGTCCGGACTGACCACCACCGGGGCGACGGTGATCGTCGGTATCGATGAGCTGCCGATGTCGATCCTCTACTACCGTCAGCAACTTCAATGGCTGGGTGGCATGGGTATCATCGTTCTGGCTGTCGCCGTGCTGCCGATGCTGGGTATCGGTGGTATGCAGCTCTACCGTGCCGAGACCCCGGGGCCGGTAAAAGACAACAAACTGACTCCGAGGATCACCGAGACCGCCAAGGCGCTCTGGTTTATCTATCTGGGGTTGACCCTGAGCTGCATGCTGGCCTACTGGCTGGCCGGTATGGAGCCGTTCGATGCCCTGGGCCACGCCTTCTCCACGGTGGCGATTGGCGGTTTCTCCACCCATGATGAGAGTATCGGCTACTACGACAGTACATTGATCGAGATGATTGCGGTGGTCTTCATGCTCCTCTCCGGAGTCAACTTTGCGCTGCATTTTCTTGCCTTCCGCCGCCGCTCACTGAAAACCTACTTCGAGGATTCGGAGTTTCGCGGCTATATCACCACCCTGACCATCGTCATCATCCTGGTCTCTGTCTCCCTCTTTCTGATGGGGGTTTACGGTACCTGGAGCGAATCGATCACCCGCGGCATATTCCAGGCGGTCTCCATTGGCACCACGACCGGCTTCACCACTGCCGACTACTCCCTCTGGCCAGGATTTATCTCGATCCTGTTGCTCTTCTCCAGTTTCATCGGCGGCTGCGCCGGCTCGACTGGTGGGGGTATCAAAGTGATTCGCTTTCTGTTGCTGGTCAAACAGGGACTGCGTGAGATCAACCGTCTGATCCATCCCAACGCGGAGATCCCGATCCGGGTCGGCAGCAAGACCATCCCCTGGCGCATCGTCGATGCGGTGTGGGGCTTCTTTGCTCTCTATGTGGCCAGCTTCGGCGTGATGTACCTGGCGCTGGCCTCAACCGGGCTGGATCTGATGACCTCCTTTTCGGCGGTGGCGGCGAGTATCAACAACCTCGGTCCAGGGTTGGGCGATGTAGGGGCTCACTACGATAGCCTCAACAACCCGGCAAAATGGATACTCTGCTTTGCCATGCTGCTGGGGCGTCTGGAAATCTTCACCCTGCTGGTGCTGCTGACCCCGGCCTTTTGGCGCAAGTAGATAAGAGAGATATTTGCCGCGAAGGAACGCCAATCACTGCGAATATTCGCAACGGTAATCCGTTTAAAACCCCCAATACTGCTTTCCTGCCAACCTTCAAACTCCCAAGCAGGGTCCTCAACGCCCCTCTCCCTTTTTGGGAGAGGGGTTGGGGAGCGGGTGGACGCGAAGCGTTACATTCGCTTAAAAGAAAAGCATCTATTGCGTCCCTATCCTTAGCGCATAGAATCTAGATTAATCAGCGATTACAGCGCCGCCCCTGAAAGCCAGATAACTACCGCGTAGCGTATGCCTTTGCCTATTCCGATAAACAACGTGGCCAGGCTGAGTCTGACGCCGGCCCAGCCTGCGGCGAGACAGAGCGGGTCGCCCACCACGGGTAGCCAGGAGAGGAGCAGCGCCGGACTGCCGTAGCGGCCAATTCGTTCCAGTGCTTGCCGTTGGCGCTGATCCTTCAGACCCTTCTGCGGAAAGCGTTTCGCCAGCCACCAGCCGATCAACCAGCTGCTCAGGCCGCCCAGGGTGTTGCCCAGAGTGGCTGTCAGCCAGAGAGACTGAGGTGTGTGGTTTGACTGCTGAAGATGCCAGAGTAGCAAGGCTTCCGAGCCCCCCGGGAGGAGGGTGGAAGCGAGCAAGCTGCCGCTGAAAAGAGTCAGAAGTGGGTAGTCGATAGTGGTGCCCGGTGATTCAGTCGTTCAGTCGCAGAGCTCCCTTCGGCCTCACCTAAGCGGGATTCTGTGTTGCCAGTTCTGCGTCTGTTGTCTCGTTCTCGGCGGCCTTTTCCAGCTGGTGATCCTTGGCCATCAGCACGTAGATGGAGGGCAGCACAAACAGGGTGAACAGGGTGCCCACCGCCATGCCGCCGACGAGTACCAGGCCAATCGAGTTTCTTGCCGCCGCTCCGGCGCCGGTGACCAGGATCAGTGGGAAGTGGCCTGCCACCGTGGCGAAGGTGGTCATCAGGATCGGTCGCAGTCTTGTCATCGCCGCCTCCTGTACCGCGTCGATCTTGCTCAGCCCCTGCTCCTGCAGCTTGTTGGCGAACTCGACGATCAGGATGCCGTTCTTGGCGATCAGCCCCACCAGGGTTACCAGGCCGACCTGGGCATAGATGTTCAGGGTGGTGGTCCAACCGTTGGTCCAGAAGGGCAGATTCGGATTGGGCATCTTCAGAAATGTGAACAGCAGTGCGCCGAACATCGCCAGGGGAACCGAACCGAGCAGGATGATGCCCGGATCGCGGAAAGAGTTGAACTGGACCGCCAGGGCGAGAAAGATCATTACGATCGCCAGGGCGAAGGCGGGCAGAAACTTGTTGCCCTCCTGGCGCAGCTGTCTCGACTCCCCGGTGTAGTCGACGCCATACCCCGGTGGCAGGATCTCAGCCGCCGCCTCTTCGAGCACCGTCAGCCCCTGGTCCAGGGTGCGGTTGGTCATGCCGGAGAGCTTCACCGCATTCAGCTGCTGAAAACGGTTCAACGAACGGGGTACGGTTGTGTTTTCGATATGCGCAACCGCACTCAGCGGGATCAGCTGACCTTCCGGACCGGTGACATAGATCTCGGTCAGCTGATCCGGATTGAGTCGCTGGGAGCGTTCGATCTGCGGAATGACCTTATAACTTCGCCCGGCGATATTGAAGCGATTGACATAATCACCACCGAGGGCAGCCGCCATATCCAGACCAACCTGGTTGAGGTCGAGCCCGAGCGAGCCGATCTTATCCCGGTCGAGCACCACCTGTGCCTGGGGTTGGTCATACTTCAGGTCGATCTGCGGGGGGAACATGAACATGCCGCTTTCGATCGCCTTGCCCTGAATCTGCTGGGCAAACTCCAGCAGCTGCTTGGCATCCGCGGTCGAGGTGATCAGGAACTCGATGGGGAAGTTGCTGCCGCCGGGCAGGGCCGGTGGGGTGGTGGCAAAGATCTGGAAGCCGGGTACCGAGGCGAGCTTGCCCTGGATCTCCTGCTGGATCTCAAACACAGTGCGCTCCCTCGGGGCGTGCCAGGGTTTGACCACTACGCCTGAGAAGCCGTCGGTATCGAACTGGGCGCCCACCGAGGGGGCGAACAGAATCTGGAAACTGAGATCCGCCTCCTCCACATCGAGGAACGCCTTCTCCACCGCCGCACCATAGAAACGTTTCTGATCGGCGGTGGCATTGGCGGCGGAGTTGATGATGCCGAACACCACGCTCTGATCCTCACTGGGGGCCAGCTCCTTGGGGGACTGCATGTACATCGGCACAGCTGCTGCGGCCACCACCAGCCAGATCACATAGACATAGGGTCTGACCTGCAGGGTGCGACCGATCAGTCGACCATAACCGCTGCGCAATCGGTCGAAGTGGTGGTTGACCCATCCGGTGAACCCCTTCTCCTCATCGGCGGCGCTCTTCAGCATGTGGGCCGACATCATCGGCGACAGGGTCAGGGCGACGATACCGGAGATGGTAACCGTCCCCGCCAGGGTCAGGGCAAACTCACGGAACAGGGCGCCGGTCAATCCCCCCTGCAGGGCGATCGGCATGTAGACAGCGGCCAGTGTAACGGTCATGGCGATGACCGGGCCGAGCAGTTCCCGGGCGCCGAGCAGGGCGGCCTCCCGTTTGCTGCGGCCTTCACGCAGATGGCGTTCGATGTTCTCCACCACCACGATGGCATCGTCCACCACAAGGCCGACCGAGAGCACGATCGCCAGCAGGGTCAGCAGATTGAGGGTAAAGCCGAACACCTGCATCAGAAAGATACTGCCGATCAACGAGACCGGGATCGCGATGGTCGGCACCAGAGCCGATCGAATTGAACCCAGAAACAGGAAGATCACCGCGATCACGATCAGCAGGGTATCCCCCAGGGTCTTGGTCACCTCGGTGATCGCATTGGCGATGTACTCCGAGGCGTCGTAGCCGATATTCACTTCCAGCCCGGAGGGCAGGTCCTTGGCGATGGCGTCGATCTCCACCCGCACCAGCTTGATAACATCGATGGTATTGGCGCTGGGCAAGGGGAATATGCCCATGAAGACAGCGGTCTGGCCGGTATAGCGTACCGAAGTATCGTAGTCTTCCGCCCCCAGGGTTACATCGGCGATATCCTGCAGGCGCACGATGCTGTCACCGCTCTGGCGGATGATCAGCTGCTCGAACTCCTCCACCGAATGGAGATCGGTATTGGCGGTCATGTTGACCTGCACCAGGGATCCCTTGGTGGTGCCGATGGCAGCCAGGAAATTGTTGGCAGCCAGTGCCTGACGCACCTGGGAGGGGCTGACGTGCAGTGCCGCCATCTTGTCCGGTTTCAACCAGATGCGCATGGCGAAGGTACGGGCTCCAAGCACTTCAGCCCGCTGCACACCGGCGACCGCTGCGAGTCTGGGTTGCACCACCCGGATCAGATAGTCGGTGATCTCTGCTTGAGAGAGGATATCGGAGGCAAAACTGAGATAGGCGGAGGCAAACTGGGAGTCGGCGGACTGAATCGAAATCGCCGGCACCTGGGCCTCGGTGGGCAGGTCGTTACGCACCTGATTCACCTTCGCGGTGATCTCGGCGAGGGCCTTGGTGGGTGGGTAGTTGAGCTTCAGCCGGGCATTGATCATGGAGAAGCCCTGCAGACTCTTCGACTCGATATACTCGATCCCGTCGGCGGAGGCGATCGCCTGTTCCAGTGGGGTGGTGATGAAGCCCCGAACCAGCTCCGCATTGGCCCCAACATAGACCGTGGAGATGTTCACGGTGGAGTTTTCGCTCAGCGGATACTGACGGATGTTGAGGCTGTTCCAGGCCTGGATGCCGGCAATCACGATCAGCATGTTGACCACGATGGCGAGCACCGGGCGCTGGATGAAGAGATCGGTAAAGGCTTTGGTTTTAGCCACTGGATAGATGTCCCTATGTGATTAAAGGATCTTGATAGATACCTGGAAGTCGTTTATTCGTTGGCCGGCTGGGGATCCAGTTTGGCATCCAGTGCCAGGCTGTTGTCCACCACCACTGCCATATTCGGCCGCAACTTGAATACCCCGCTGGTGACCACGGTCTCTCCCTCCTTCAGGCCGGTGACGACGGAGACATAGTCTCCCCGGGTCTGTCCCAGGCGGATGATCTGCTGACGCAGGGTTTTCTGTTCCTCGCCGGTGGCCTCGTCCTTGGTGGTGTCGATGACAAACACCGTATCGCCGTAGGGGGCATAGAGCACCGAAGTGGCCGGAATGGCGAGCACATCATCCTGCTGCGGCATGATTACTTTCACATTTGCAAACATGCCGGGACGCAGCAGCTCCTCCTTGTTCGACAGAGTGGAACGGATCCGCACCGTGCGGGTCGCCTGATCGATCTCCGGGTTGATGGCGATGATCTTGCCGCTGAAACGCTTATCCTCTGCTGCATCGGTGGTGATGCGCACCTGGTTACCGACAGCGACGCTGGAGAAGCGCTGTTGCGGCAGGGAGAAATCCGCGTAGATCGGATCGATGGTCTGCAGGGTTACTACCGGTGTGCCCTGTTCAATGATCTGTCCCAGGTTGACCTGACGCAGTCCGAGCTGACCGGAGAAGGGGGCACGCAGGGTCTTTTTGGCGATCGTCGCTTTGACATTCTCTACCTGAGCGGTGGCCTGTTTGTAGTTGGCTTCAGAGGTATCCAGATCGGATTGGGAGACGGTCTTGTTGGCGCGCAGGCCGCGGTTGCGGTCGAGATTGATTCGGGCCAGCTTCGCTGCCGCCTCGGCTGATCTCAACTGTGCCTCTTCGGCGGTGGTGTCGAGTCGCACCAGCAGGTCGCCAGCCTTGACCCGGTCACCGGATTCAAAGGCGATCTCATTGATCTTACCGCCCAGTTCCGCGCTCACGGTAACACCCTGAACCGCAACCAGGGATCCGGTGGCTGAGAGGGTGTTGGGCCACTGCTGCCGCTTCACCTGATCGGCAGTGACGATCTCCGGCGGCATGGTCATCTGCATATCCGCCATCGCCTGGAACTGCTGCATCTTGATAGCGGCTGGAATGCCGATCAGTACGGCCAGTCCGATAATCGTCAGCAAAACTCTTTTCAGCATCTGATTTTTCATCCCTGCTAAGGTGTTTGATTGTATCTGTTCGAGAAGGCGAGTGAGTCACATGCGCAGTGGATTCAACTGCTGGACTGAATCAGAACCGACCCGGTCTATAGCTCGCTATAAGAGTGTAATTTTTGCGCTGCGTCAAGTGTCGGTCTAATCAGACAGAAGATTTGGCGGAAGGTGCCGGAAAGATCCAGCATCGATAGGGGAGACGACGTTTGAAATCCTCCGGTACCACCTGTTGAGTGATCTCCCGGCAACCCTCGCGCTGTGCCAGTTCCGGCATCAGTTTGAAGCCTTTACGGTTGGTGGAGAAGATAAGCTGTCCATTGGGATTGAGCAGCGCCAGACAAGCCTCGATCAAGCGCTGCTGATCCCGCTGTATATCCAGGGTTTCATCCATGCGTTTGGAGTTGGAGAAACTGGGCGGGTCGAGAATGATCAGGCCAAACAGGCGGCGCTCCCGTCTGGCCCGCTCCAGATAGAGGAAAACATCCTCCCGCACCAGTTCATGCTGATCGCCCTGAAAACCGTTCAGCTTGAGGTTTTTCCGGGTCCACTCCTGGTAGGTGTTGGAGAGGTCCACACTGACGGTGGCCAATGCGCCGCCCGCTGCGGCGTAGACTGAGAAGCTTCCGGTATAGGCAAACAGGTTCAGAACCCGCTTGCCGGCGGCCTTCTTGCGCACCAGCTTGCGGGTATTGCGGTGGTCGAGGAACAGTCCGGTATCCAGATAGCGTCGCAACTCCACTTCGAAGCGCAAGCCATCTTCGGTGACGATCATTGGCTCGCCACGCTCGCCGGTCTTTTCATATTGATTCAATCCCCGCTGCCGCTGGCGTGTCTTCACAGCGATCCGGCTCTGGGGCATCTGCAGGGTTTCAGCGACCGTGTCGATGATCTGCTGCTGTTGCGTCTGGTCCAGGGGTTGCATCCCTTTGCGGGCGAAAATCTGCAGATGGAGTTGGCCGTCATACCAGTCGATAGCCAGCGGGAACTCGGGAATGTCCCGGTCATAGATGCGGTAACAGCTGATCTCACGTCGCCTTGCCCATTTGCTCCAGTGGCGATAGTTCTTCTGCAGACGGTTTGAAAAGGCCTGGATTTCCATCTGTGGGGTTGCTCAGCGACGGCTCATGGTTATCGGGGGTGCAGGTCGGGTAGACGCCAGGCACCGATCACCAGCGTCAGCCAGCCGGCAATGAATGCCGTGCCACCGATCGGGGTCAGCAGGGCCAGGCTGCGCAGATCGGTCAATGCCATCACATAGAGGCTGCCGGAAAACAGCAGAATGCCGGCCAGAAACAGCCAGCCTGAGAGCAGCAGTGCGCGCACCGGATGGTGCAGGATCAGCACACCGACAGCCAGCAGGGCGAGGGTGTGCAGCCCCTGATAGTGGACCGCTTTCTGCCACCAGACCATATGACTAGCGGGGATTGCCCGTTCCAGTGCGTGGGCGCCGAAGGCGCCTAGCGTAACCAGCAGCAAGCCGCTGATCCCGGCGAGGATGATGAAGCGTCTTGCCATACTACCCCTCGTCCAGCTGTTTCAGCTCATCCAGGATGCCCAGCACCATCTGTTCGGTACGGCTGTCCATCCCCTTGCACAGCTTGTCGGCTTCCCGCTCACCGTTGATCATGGGTCTGATCACCGCGGCCAGATGTGCCATCGGGCCGCCCGCCTTGCTCATCTGATCGGCCATCTCTGCGATGATCTGCAGTGCCTGTGGGTTGCCGGCGCCAGCTGCATGGATCATTGAGGCCAGCCCGGGTGCCGCCAGCGCGGGATCGGGCTTGGCATTGGGATCGGGCAGGGTAGAGGGATCCTGCAGGCCCTGCAGGATCGACTCGGCGATTACCCGGTCCTCTTCATCCAGGGGATTGAGCAGCTCCATATCCCGTCGACCCTGTTGAAAGATCTTGCGAATGCAGGCGGTCAAGTCGGTCCAACCGCTCTGCTCCGCCAGGCTCAACAGCTCTTCAAAATCATCCTGGCGATCAGCCTGCTGGCCAATTGTGACGACCTGATTGATGAACTGAGCATGCATCGTCAGTATCTGCTCCCGTCTATCCATTACACCTCTTCCGCAAATTTTGATGGGTTGTGCCAAGCTGACAACGATTAGTGTTAACAGGCCCTAACACGACATACTTAGTCGCCAGTTTAATAGCGTATGGTGTCGCCTGTTGCTTTGACGATTATAGAAGCCCTCTCAGGCGATGAGTCAAGGCGCATTGCATAGTAATGGCAGGACCTTACCACGCCTTGCAAGGTTGGATAGTGGCTCTATCCGTTTGCGTTGTTCAATAACTCCAATGACTCTTCGGCAATCTCCCTCACGTCAGGGTGGCTGTCCTTGGTCATTTGCAACAGCACAGGCCTGGCATCCTGGTGGTGGGTCAGGCCAAGGTAGTGCGCTACATCGGCGCGGATATTGGCCTGCTTGGAGCGACTGAGCGTGACCAGGGTCGGCAGTGCGTGGCTCAGTCGAGGGTCACCTTCCAGCTGTTCCATTACTACCCCGATACCGATACGCGCCGCCATCGGGGTGGCATCGTTCTGCTGCAGTTCCAGTAACGCTTGCAGATCCTCTGGGCTATCCTCCAGCCAATGGATCACCTTGTCACTGCGTTGCGCTGCCAGGGATTCACTGAAATAGTGCGCGACACCCGTTTCAAGCGCTGCCCGCTCAATCCATTGGGCCACCTCTTTCGGTGACAACGCCCCATCCAGTTCAAAGCGGCCGATACGGGTCCAGGGTACACTGCGGACCCCGAGTTGCTGGGCGACTTCCGGGCTGTTGACGATGTTGACCGCATCGAGTCGGGCGATCTCGCCCTGTTTCAGCTGCTGAGTCAGGCTCTCCAGTACCATCGGGCAGTGGTGACAGCCGGTGGCGAGCAGAAACAGGACCTCTGGGGGTTGTGGGTGGCTCATGGCTAGGTTTCAAAAAGTCCCACTCTAACTTAATCCCGGGGAGAAGTTCAGCCCGGAGTCGATGATTGGTATCGCCGGTCAGGGGGCATGATCACCTCGGGGCTGGTTTTTGCATTTGATCATGAGTTGTTAAGCTTAGTAAAAAATCAGGATTTACAATCCTATAGGCTCTTTATTCGTCTATCATCTGCCTCTAGTGGTCTGGCCGAGTCTGGTTCGTGTCACGGACTTGTGCCTTGGTGAGCATAAAATCTTCAACACCGGGATTTTTTTCCGATTGTGCTTTAAAGTCGCTGTTTGGGCAGTAGCTGCATCACGGCAGTAAAACCCTTGGGAGAAAAACGCCATGCCTACATTTGTACGTACTGAGAAGTGCGACGGCTGTAAAGATCAGGACGGGACAGCCTGTATCTATATCTGTCCTCATGACCTGATGAAGCTGGATAGTGACGGCACTGAAACCGGCCATGCCATGAAGGCGTTCAATCAGGAGCCGGATCAGTGCTGGGAGTGTTATGCCTGTGTCAAGATCTGTCCTCAGCAGGCGATCGAGGTACGCCCATACGCCGATATCGTTCCTCTCGGCGCCATGGTGCAACCACTGCGCGGCACCGACACCATCATGTGGAGTATCAAGCTGCGCAACGGCACCATGAAGCGCTTCAAATTCCCGATCCGCACCACGCCCGTGGATTCTATCGATCCTTATGGCGGCAAGCCTGCTGCGGAACTGGCAAAGATCGACGAGCCCGGTTTCTTCAATCATAACGAGCTGAACGGTTTTCGTGCCGGTGATGCTGACGAGCTGATTCGTAAATAGGCTGGATGCATTCTGATTATTCAGGATAAAGAGTTAATTCGAGGTATAGGTATGGCTGAATTCGGAAATCCGCAAGTTGTCACCGAAGAGGTGGACATCCTCCTGATCGGCGGCGGTATGGCCTGTTGTGGCGCAGCCTATGAAATTGTTCCCTGGGTGCAAGCAGCCGGCGGCGACATCAAAGTCAAGCTGGTCGACAAGGCGGCTCTGGATCGCTCCGGTGCGGTTGCTCAGGGTCTCGCCGCAATCAATACCTACATCGGCCCTGATCAGGATCCTGCTGACTATGCCCGAATGGTCTCCAACGATCTGATGGGCATCACCCGCGACGATCTGACCTATGATCTGGGCCGCCATGTTGACGAATCCGTACATCTGTTTGAAGAGTGGGGTCTGCCGATCTGGAAGACGGACGAGAGAGGGGAGCGCCACGACGGCTCGAAAGGGATGACGCTTCTGAAAGACGGTGGTAAACCCGTACGCTCCGGCAAGTGGCAGATCATGATCAACGGCGAGTCCTACAAGTGGATCGTTGCCGAGTCGGCGAAGAAAGCCTTGGGTATGGAAAATATCCAAGAGCATATCTTCATCGTTAAACTGATTAACGACAAAAACGATAAGAATCGCATCGCCGGTGCGGTCGGTTTCTCCGTTCGTGAGAACAAACTCTATATTTTCAAGGCTAAAGCCATCCTTCTGGCCGCCGGCGGTTGTGTAAGTATCTTCCGTCCGCGCTCCGTAGCAGAGGGGCAGGGTCGTGCCTGGTACCCGGTATGGAATGCCGGCTCCACCTATGCCATGGCTGCGGAGGCCGGGGCTGAGCTGACCATGATGGAAAATCGCTTCGTACCGACCCGCTTCAAAGACGGCTACGGACCTGTCGGTGCCTGGTTCATGTTGTTCAAAGCGAAAGCCACCAATGCTTTTGGTGAGGACTACATGGACCGCAACAAGGAGATGCTGGACGACTATCCGCCTTATGGAAATGCCGCTGTTCCCGCTTCCTGCCTACGTAACCACCTTTTGTTGAAAGAGCTGCGCGAAGGTCGGGGTCCGATTTGGATGGATACCATAACCGCACTGGGAAATCTCAGCGAGACCCTCTCTCCTCGCGAGGTCAAGTATCTGGAGGCTGAAGCCTGGGAAGACTTTCTCGACATGTCCGTCAGCCAATGCGGGATCTGGGCCGGTGAGAATATCGAGCCTGAAAAGAAGAACTCCGAGCTGATGCCCACCGAACCCTACCTGCTCGGTTCTCACGCCGGCTGCTGCGGAATCTGGACCTCCGGCCCTGAGGATGTGGGTGCGCCGACAGACGAGACCGAAAGCGGCGTACCGGATCACCTGCCCAAGGGTTGGCATTGGGGCTACCGTGGTATGACCACCGTTTCCGGTCTGTTTACCGCCGGTGACGGGGTGGGTGCTTCCGGTCACAAGTTCTCTTCCGGATCACACGCTGAAGGCCGACTGGCTGCCAAGGCGATGGTCAAATACGTCATGGACAACAAGGCGTTCAATCCTGAGCTGGATAGCGACGTCGATAGCCTGATCGAAGAGATCTACCGTCCGGTACGTAACTACCTTGAGTACAAGGACTACAGCACGGCGATCGACGTCAATCCCAACTACATCACCCCTCGCATGTTGCAGTTTCGTCTGCAGAAGATTATGGATGAGTATGTTGCCGGTATTTCCACCTACTACGCCACCAACGAGCAGATGCTCGGCCTGGCTGAACAGAAGCTGGAGATGCTGAAAGAAGATGCGCTCAAGATGCGTGCGAAGGACCTCCACGAGCTGCTGCGTGCCTGGGAGAACTATCATCGAATCCTGACTGCTGAAGCTCATATGAAACACATTCAGTTCCGTGAGGAGACCCGCTATCCCGGTTTCTACTACCGCATGGATAAGAACTTTGTCGACGAAGAGAACTGGAAGTGCTTCGTCAACTCCATCTATGACAAAGAGAGTAAGAGCTACAAGTGTTTCAAGCGTGCGCATATCGACCTCGTCGACAAGTCCAAGCTGTTTAAGTAACAGTGGAGAACCCTGGAATCGGCTGGCTATGGATCGACAGGGAATGATCGGTTTGATGTCACGTGGCTCGGTTATCCGGAGTTCTGATACAGAACAAACCGACTCTATGCTATAGAGGTAATTTCGTTGCATTCACGGATGGCTATGCAAATATCGGAGACCCATGGTGAGTGACAAATTCGATATTCCCGTCAAGAGCAGTTTCGTGCCTGCGGTTCTGCAGCCAAGTGCCAAGATTAAGTTCAGTTGCCATAAGGGGATATCCTGCTTCAATGCCTGTTGCCAGCACGCCGATATTCAATTGACGCCATACGATATCTTGCGTCTGAAGGACCATCTTGGGATCAGTGCCACAGAGTTCCTGAAAAACCATACGGTTCCCTTCGAGATGGACAAGGATGGGGTGCCAGGTGTGAAGTTGCGCACCGACAATGGCGGTGCCTGTGGTTTCGTAACCGATCAAGGTTGCCGTGTCTACAAGGATCGTCCAACCGCCTGCCGCTACTATCCGATCGGTCATATGCTGATGAAGAGAGCGAATGATCCAGAGGAAGAGAATCAATATTTCCTGATTCAGGAGGATCACTGCAAGGGGCACGCTGAGGATCGTGAGATCGCCGTCGACGACTATCGAAATGAGCAGGAGATCGAGCGCTACGATCAGCTCAACCGGGAGTGGCTGCAGCTGATGGTGAAAAAGAGATCGGCTGGGCCCACCATCGGCCGCCCCTCCGATACCAGCCTGCAGTTCTTCTTCATGTGTTCCTACGATGTGGATCGGTTTCGTCGGTTTGTACTGGCTGACTCATTCAAAGCGTCATACGATTTGCCAGACGCTTTCTACGAGAGCGTTGAGAACGAGGATCTGGCGCTAATGCAGTTTGCTGTCAGGCTGCTGAATCAGGTGCTGTTCGGAGAGGTCACCATTCCACTCAAAACGAATGCGCTGGAGCGGCGTCTCGAGCAGCGCAAAGAGCTCCTCGAGCTGCGGAAGAAGGCGGAGATCGAGCGCCACAAACAGAGGCAGGAGCAGCAGATGAAGGATGCCTTATCCTGATGATTCTTAAAAAAGATGTGCGGCTTTGCCGCGCCTTTTTTGATGTTCATAGTCCGCAAATGAACGCGAATAAACGCAAATGGGTTTTTTTACCGGCATGACCTGAAATTCAGCACCATGCTTTGCATCGAGACCAGTCACCTCAGTAGTGTCGCTAAGCTTGGCGGAGGATACTCTCCCGGCACAAACCCTATTCCGGTTCGCTGCCCTTATTTGCGTTCATTAGCGTTCATTTGCGGACCTCTTTCTCTTGCTCTTTCCCGTCTCTCATTCGCTATACAGCTGATCGGTCTTCGCCGCCATGATGAAGTCGTTGCGGTGCAGCCCTTTGATCTTGTGTGACCACCAGGTGACCGTGGTCTTTCCCCATTCGGTCAGCAGGGCGGGGTGATGGCCCTCATCCTCGGCCAGAATTCCCACCTTGTTGGTGAAATCCAATGCGGCGACAAAGGTTTTGAAGGTGAAGACCTTCTCCAACTGCATGATTCCGTCCCGAACCTCGATATTCCAGTCCGGAATGGCGCGAATCAGCTCAGCAAGCTCCTGATCGCTGACTTGTGGTGCGTCAGCGCGACAGGCCTCACACTTTTCCTGTGTCAGGGTTTCCATAGGAGTATTTCCTCTAATGGTTTTTGTCGGATATAGTTGAGTAAAGGAATCTCTGAACAAGTCTGAAGCGACATCTTGTCGTCAAAATGTACCGCTTCTGCGTTGCAGAGCTTAGCAAAAGCGGGCTGTTACATGCGACCGGCGCCTTGAATCGGCGCATTTTGATCACCAATCTGGTCGGCCCGGACTTATTCAGAGCTTCCTAAACAGGCCGGCCCCCTAATTGGGCGGCTTGTAGTATGGATTATCATGTAGTTTGCTGAAATAGCATACCTAGAAACAACAGGGGAAAGGATTGGCGTCGTGACGGGATCTCAGACAAAAAAAGCACTCATTGTCGATGACTCGAAAACCGCTCGGCAAGTGCTCTCTAGCAAGCTGCAGAAGTACGGCATAACGGTGGATGCAAGAGAGTCTGCGGCGGCTGCCATCGACTATCTCTATGAGAATGCACCGGATGCGATTTTCATGGATTACGAAATGCCTGGCATGGATGGCTTCCAGGCCCTCAAAGTCATCAAATCCAATCCTAATACAGCAGTGATACCGGTGATGATGTACACCTCCAAGGAGGGGGGGTTGGCGCTCAGTCAGGCACGCGCACTGGGTGCTGTCGGAGTGCTGCCGAAACAGCTTGAAGCCCAGGATTTCGAGGATGTTCTCAGCAGCCTGCATCTGATGCCGGAACAGGATTCTCTGGTCCACGACTTCAAAAACGAGGGGATGGATTCCGTACGTCGTCATGTGCGGACCGATAATGTCCACCCGATCAGTGACCATGAGCGTCATAAACCTGCCAAGGTGGAGATGGTGGGTCTGCCTCTGGAGAGCTTCCAGGAGAGTCTCTCTGCCGGGGAGTCACTGAAGCGATTTTTCCGCCGCGAGCAGAGTATGTCTGAAGAGCGGATGCAACAGAGGCTCGACAAACAGTTTGCTGAGCTGCACAGCGAAATGTATGAGCTGGAAGCCCTTCAGGAGGAGCAGAGTGGTCGTGGCTCACGTGCCTTCATAGGCGGCATATTGGGTGGCGTGTTTGCCCTGGCAGCCGTCGTGCTGCTCTATTTGAGTCTGTATGGACAGGAGCTGCCGGCCACTGCGGGCGGTGACAATCAGCTCACGGAGATGATTGCGCAACAGAATGCGAAGATCGAACAGCTCACAAGCCAATTCAATGCACCGGTGGAAGCACGCATGGAAGAGGCGCCGACGGAGATTGTGCTGCCGTTGAAACTGATCGAATGGGCCGCCAATCAAGGTGCTGAATTTGCCTATGGTGAGCGTCCGTTTGATGATCAAAGGGCCCTCTGGCTATCGGAACTGGTCGGGCAACTGAAAGAGTCGGGGTTTCAGGGTACCCTGGAGCTGCGGGCAAACCACGGTAACTTCTGTCTACGTAAAAATGCGGCAGGTGAGCTTACAATGGCGCCCCGTGAAATGGCGCTGAGTGAGTGTGTTTATGCGGTCGACCACCGGAGTAACAATGAGTGGCTGAATGATCAGTCAGTTGCCTTTGCCAACTACATCAACGTGGAGTTGGCCAGGAGTGGCGGCGCGGTTGAGATCATTCTCTTCAGTAACGGTTTCGATGAGCCGTTGATGCCCTATCCAGCTGCTTATGAAGCCTCAAGCGCTGGTGAATGGAATGATGTGGCGGCGCAAAACCAGCGGATAGAAGTGAGTCTCTACAGTAATTGATGGCCTTTGGTTCGAATTTGCATGCGCTTGAGCCCTGACAGGCATCGTTTGCTTACACTTCAATACATCGAATTCCCATTCTTGCCCTGCTGCGGTATCGATTGAATGGAGTCCCAGTGCTCGACGATCTTTCCTGTGTCATCGAAACGGAAGAAATCCATCGTGACGTACTCCTGGTCGCCAGGCCAGCTCTGGTGGGTATGCAAGGCAACCAGATCACCTTCCGCTACCGCTCTGACAAACTCGATGCTTTTCTCTGGATAGCTCTTGGCCATCTCGGTGAAATAGTCGATGAAGGCCTGTTTGCCGTTACCGACGAGCGGGTTGTGTTGAATATAGTGATCACCGACGTAGCGCTCCACCGCTTCGGCGGGATTGCCCAGGTAGGCCATGCGGTAAAAACTGATGGCGTTCTCTTTGTTGTTCTGCAGTGTGTCGTTCATGGCAATAGGTGGGCCGCTGTAGATTATTATGAGTGGTAACCACATTATGCAGCCAGATGGGCTGCCAGGCCTTGAAGAACAACCTTGCAGTGATCAGGGTTTGTGTGCCGATCCGGATTTTTTTCGGATCATCTCGATCTCTGCTTGATTGATGCCGATGGATTCAAGGAAATCCTGATGCGCTTCGGGTGAGGAGGCTTCAAACTCCCGATGCCAAAGCCACATGCCGGATTCATCGAGTCCGGCGGCTGTTAACATCTCAACCCATCTCTCTTTTGTAACGATGCGGGTTTTGTCCAGGTTGTCCCGCTTGCTGATCAGGTTGATGATGACCTGTTGTTGATTTCTTAGGGTCTGAATCTCTTTGTTTATGCTGAACAGGCGGCTCTCCAGAGCAGTTTCAATCTCATCGAGACTCTTATCGATTAAAACAGAGATATCGGCCAGGGGCATGCCCGCATTTCTGAGCAGAATGATGCGTTCGAGTTTATTGATATCCTCGGGTGAATAGACACGATAGTTGGCATGATTTCTACCACTCGGTTTTAGAACGCCTTTATTATCGTAGTAGAGCAGTGTGCTTCTGGATAGTTGATAGCGTTTTGCAACCTGTCCGACCGTTAGCATATTTTTTTCCAGTCAAGCGCACATGGTACGCCAAATTATCTTGGCCTGTACCATGTGCTGAGTGTATTAAAGCGCGCGGATCTTACTGATCTCATCCGCAGGAATATCAATCCATTCGAGAAATTCCTGATGACCATCCGGGTATCTGCTCTCGAATTCCTGATGCCACTGTTGCATGTTGGAATCAGTGAGGCCAATCGCCTGAAAGAGTTCAATCCAGAGTTTTTTGGTAACGAAAGTTGATTTCATGGTGAGTATCTCCAAGAGTGAGTTTAAGGTGATGGTGTTTAGCCATCAATGGAGAGTCTCAACTATGAAGTTATAGACAGGTCAAGATCCATTTTGCAAAAGTTTTTGGGTTTATCCGTAGTGTGTAATTGTAACAGGTGAAGCTATCGGTGATTTGCCATTTGTAAATAGGGGGGGCGTAACGACACCCCTATTTATGCTGACCAGTGAGATTCATAAATAATCAAAGAAGAACAGCACAGTAGACCAAGTTATCTAGATGCGGAACGCCGATACCATCTGTTGCAGGGACGCCGCCATACGTGAGAGCTCATCCCCCGCAGCAGAGGTCTGCTGCGTACCGCTGGCATTCTGGATTGCCATATTGTTGATATGGTCGATGTTGCGACTCATCTCATCGGTAACCGAGCTCTGCTCTTCTGCTGCCGTGGCGATTTGGCTGCTCATCTGGTCGATTTGTGAAACCGATACCGAGATGGCCTGCAGTGCCGTGTCGGCGTTTTGAGCCTGTTCGACGACACAAGAGGCCTGTTGTCGACTGACCTCCATGGCCTTGACCGCGTTTGCGGAGTTGATCTGTAAAACCTCGATTATTTGATTGATTTCACTGGTGGACTCCTGAGTGCGACCGGCGAGTGTTCGAACTTCATCCGCTACCACGGCAAATCCTCGACCCTGCTCTCCCGCTCGGGCCGCCTCGATGGCCGCATTAAGTGCTAACAGGTTGGTCTGTTCTGCAATGCTTTTGATGACTTCCAGAACAGAATTGATGTTTTCACTGTTTCTTTCAAGCTCGGAGATGACCGTGGCATTGGTCTCAATCTGTGCGCCTAATTTGTTTACCCCGTTGAGTGCGCTGGTAACCATCTCCTGTCCGTTCTTGACCTGAAGGTTGGCGTCACTTGCCGAGTTGGAAGTGGTTTCGATGTTTAAGCTCACTTCCCTTACCGTCGCACTCATCTGAGTCATGGCTGTGGTGATCTGTTCAGTCTCTGATTGCTGTTGTTGTATGTTGTTGTTGGTCTGGGTGGTGACCGTGGCAACTTCATCCGCTGCGGTCGAGAGCTGTATTGTGGTGTCGGTGATGTGTCTGATCATGTCACGAATTCGCTGTTGCATGCTCGACATGGCTTGTTGAAGTTTGCCAATTTCATCACTCCCATATACCTCCAGGTTGTTGGTGAGATTACCTGAGGCGATTGTTTCAAGTTGTTCAACTGAGTAAGAGACCCGCTTGGTGATATTGTTTGAGAGTAACCAGTTGACGGCGATTCCGATAAGCAGAGAGATTGAGGCTAGGGTGGTGAGTATCGTTATGGCTGTGTGTTCGTGTTCAGCGGCTCGGTGGCCAGCCTCCTCAGTGAAAAGTTCAACTTCGTGGAGTAGTGATTCTGTCTGATGGGTCAGCTGGTCTTCTTCCTTTTCTATTGCCACAGTCAGTTTTTCTGCTTCTGCTGTCTTTCCGGAAGTAAGGAGTTTGATGATAGTATTTGCATGCTGTTTAAAACTCTTATAGTCGATTGCAATTTGATTCAGTGATTGTTCGATAGTGAGCATTTCAGTGCGTTCGATCTGACTTGCTGCAGTTTGTGCGCCGTGTTGTAATAGCTCGATTGCTGTTGAGATCTGTTCGTTGATCTTGCTGTCATATTGATTGAACTGCGTTTTGCTCGTATCGATTTTTTGTGTGTCTTGAGTTGTTTGTTGTTGGTTACTCGCATAGCGTAGAAAACGTTCGAAATAGCGACTCTGTTCCAACTGGTTTTCGGTGATTTTCGTGATGATACTGATCATGGGGATGTCGATATTGACGATGGAGTCAAGTTCGTCGGCAACTTGATCCATCACTTTTAACGCATACCCGGAACTCAAAATCATAAGTGACATTAAGAATAGAGCGATACTGAAGAGTTTGGCTTTGATGGATAGATTGTTGATTAGGTCCTGCATTTCCCTGGTCCTTTAAAATAGTGATGTTTATGATCTCTATTAGCGCTGTTCCCAGTTAATACTTTAGTTAATGTCTGAGGCGATTCAATAAGGTGTGAGGGATTAAAGTTTTACGTAGTTTATTAAACAGTGTTAGCTCCATTTGTTAGGTATAAACTGCTTGAGAAGGGCTTGAGTAAGCGTAGTGCTTTCTGCTGGTAATCACAGTTAGATTGAGCAGTGTTAAACATATTTCAGATTTACACCCGGCAATAGCCGTTTTAATCAGATGGATGATTGTTGACTCAAGATCTCAACCGAGCAGGTTTTCTGGATATGCTTTTGACTGCTGACCAGAAAGCCATGGCTGTTAACCAACAATAGGAGGTCTTCATGCCTGACTGATATGATCACCGGAAGCATAAACCGGTGTTATAGGTCAGGATATCTGAGAGGGTTTTTGAAAGTTTCCTCTTATGGGATGCCTGAATGGGCTGAGAAACCAGTAAGAGATCTGCCTGGAAATCTGTACGTTGTGTTTATGATCGATTTCGCCCAGTGATTGCACGAAGATTATTGGGTTGGGACGGGGAGCTTAAGTTAGATCTTTTTCGAGTGGTTTTTGGCCAGTTTCTTGACCCGATACATCTCTTCGTCGGCCATTTGAAGCAGATGCTCAGTGGTTATATATTTGTCTGGACCGGTCTGAGCATAGCCGATACTCAACTTGGGATTGTCTGTCTGTTTTGCCAATGTTTCATGCAGTCGTTTCGCCCAGGCATTACTGGCTTCCTGTCTTACGCAGTTCGGCATGATGATGCAAAACTCATCACCACCATAGCGAAAGCAGAAATCATCGGTCCGGCTGCTGATCTTCAGGCTGTTGGCGACTCTTTGAAGTATCTCGTCTCCCTGTCGGTGGCCCTGTGTGTCATTGATGAGTTTGAAGTCATTGATATCGACATAGGCGACGGTAAGTGGCTCATTGCGTCGTTGTGCGGCACGCAGTGCCTGGCTCAATATTTCATCGAAATGCTGCCTGTTCAATAGCCCGGTCAGCGGATCGGTTCTTGACAGCATCTCGAGTTGCCTGGTGCGCTCTCTGACCTTCTCCTCTAGCGCACTGGCATACTGTTCCGATCGATCTTTGGCGATCTCAATTTCAGAGATCAGGCTGCGGATGTAAGTGTCAAATACCAGTGAAACGTCCAGCATCAGCAACTTTTCGAGTGCTTCTATTATGCGCTCCGGATTGATTTCGTCAGGTATTGACTTTCTGATATGTGTGATGAGTAACTGCTTCAGAGTCAGAACGGCAGCCAGGTAGAGTTTTGGCTCCACACCGATACGCTTGTGGACCATGCCGATACGCAGACGGTTATTCACATACTTGATGTCATAAAAGCCGGAAAAAAGAT
This sequence comes from Candidatus Thiodiazotropha sp. 'RUGA', assembly GCA_016842065.1. GTDB lineage: Bacteria > Pseudomonadota > Gammaproteobacteria > Chromatiales > Chromatiaceae > Thiodiazotropha. The sequence goes on along the minus strand of JAEPDS010000032.1, from coordinate 7,650 downwards.
CGGAGATATAGGCCTTCTGTGCATTGTGCAGTCTGCTCAATGTGTCGGCATCTCCAATCAGTAGTGCGATATCGGGCACCTCTGTCTGGAGTTTGTAGAAAGTTTCTACAATGGTGTTCAGTTCATTCTCGATGTAGGGCTTGGCCTGCTTGAGATGCTCTGCATCTGTCTGGGAGATGGCAAACAGCCTTTTGCGATTGGTGATCTCGAAGTCAGTGATCCTCATCTGTTGGATGAGGGATTTTTCTGTGTTCTTCATAGGGAGTCCATTGGTATGAACACCACTTATTCTGCGGATTCAATCAGAATAGGATGGCTCTGTTGTTTTATCATATGCGCTTATCAACTGCTTTGTAATAGACCGAATCCCTATTTGATGGATGGAATTATTGTCGTGGCTGGTGTCGCTTAAGGCTTTCGTTCACTCCGTTTTTTGATTTGCCCTGATTGGATCTGAAGATCCCTATGGTTATGTGTTCGTCTCCGCTCTGCGCGCCTGCAGGGGGGGTGGGGAAGATCAAGGCGGATTCAATCAGCGGAGAAATAGAGATGGTGGTTCATCAGGGGGGTAGATATACAACCCGACTGTAATGATGGTTATCACTCTGTCTAGCGTAGTGGTAATTAACCTTACGGTTTGCCGGGTTTGATGTGTGGGCCGTCGTTTATTAAATCATTGTTTATTAAAGCTAAAAAAATAACGGCATAAAAATTGCGGTTTTGCTGGGGTTTTATCCGCGCCTGGTGAGGGCCAGCGCGATCCTTCTATACCCTGGAGACCGATGATGGCAGAGAGCGATTTCGATTTTTCAGCAGTGGAGAAACGCCTCGGTGTTTCCCGCCGGACTTTTCTCAAGTTCTGCAGTGGGGTGGCGGCCTCTCTGGGGCTACCCTCTGGTGCTGCCATGGCGATGGCCGAAGCGGTAGCGGATCCCAAGCGGCGCCCTCCAGTGATCTGGTTGCACGGTCAGGAGTGTACCGGTCCCAGTGAGTCCCTGCTGCGCTCTGAGCAACCCTCGCTGGAGCATCTGATTCTCGATCTGATCTCCCTCGACTACCACCAGACACTCGATACCGGCGCCGGCCATCAGGTGGAAGATATCAAGAAGCAGGTGATGAAAGAGAACCAGGGTAAATACCTGCTGGTGGTGGAGGGTGCGATACCCATGGCTAACGACGGGATCTTCTGCAAGATCGGCGGTGAGACCATGGTGGAGATCACCCATGAGGCGGCAGAACACGCTGCCGCGATCGTCGCCTTCGGTTCCTGCGCCAGTTGGGGTGGGGTTCAGTCGGCAGCACCCAACCCCACCGGGGCCGTGGGCGCACCCCAGTTGCTGGAAGGGAAGACCGTAGTGACCATCCCCGGCTGTCCGCCCAATCCGGCCAACTTCATCGGTACCGTGCTCTACTTTGTCACCTACGGCAAATTGCCGCCGATCGATGAAAAAGGGCGCCCTAAATGGGCCTATGGACGGTTGATCCATGAAAACTGTTATCGCCGTCCCCACTTCGATGCCGGGCGCTTTGCACTGGAGTTTGGCGATGAAGGACATCGCAAAGGCTACTGTCTCTATAAACTCGGTTGTAAGGGGCCCGAGACCTACAACAACTGTCCCTCACTGGAATTCAACAATGTGGGGGGTGGTGTCTGGCCGGTCGGTGTGGGTCACCCCTGTTTCGGTTGTTCCGAAGGGGGAGTCGGTTTCAGCAAACCCCTGTTCAGTCTGGCGGATGTGAAGACCCACACCCCGCCCAACATGTTCCCCTCCATCGATGACCGGGAAGGCAATACACCTGTCTCTACCAGTGCAGCGGCGATTGCCGGAGCTGCCGTCGGTCTGGCGGTGGGTGCCACCGCGATGGCGTCAAAGAAGCTGGATAAAAAAGAGCCGGATGGGGAGTAGGGGGAACGGACATGAAACGCAGAGATTTTCTTAAGGCCTCCCTTGGTGGTGCCGCCCTGTTGGGTGCGGGTGCTGCGCAGGGTCGAGGCAACCTGGAGCCGGCGGAAGAGGCGATCGGCATGCTGTTCGACTCGACCCTCTGTATCGGCTGCAAGGCTTGTGTGAGCAAATGCAAAGAGGTCAATGGTATGCCGGCCACCCCGTTAGAGGATGAGACCTATTGGGATGCAGCCCGGGATCTCTCTCATGAGACCCTGAATGTGATCAAGGTCTATCAGGAGGGTGACGCGAGTATCAAGGATGCGGCAGAGAACGGTTTCGCCTTCGAGAAGCGCAGCTGTATGCACTGTGTGGATCCGGGCTGTGTCTCGGTCTGTCCGGTTACCGCCATGCGCCGTGATCCCAAGACCGGTATCGTCACTCATCATCCGGATGCCTGTATCGGCTGTCGCACCTGTATGGTTGGCTGCCCCTATAACGTACCCCAGTTCGATTACGACAATCCCTTTGGCGAGATCCACAAGTGCCAGATGTGTAATCAGGAAGGGGTTGCCCGTATCGACCAGGGTGGGATGACAGGTTGTGCCGAGGTCTGTCCAACCGGCGCCACCCTGTTCGGATCCCGCGAGGCCCTGCTCGAGGAGGCGAAACGTCGCATGACCCTGAAACCCGGTGAGACCTACAACTACCCCCGAGGGGACGTGCGTAAACCGGAAAGTCACCATGAGAAGGCCGTGCCCGCTTATCAGAATCATATCTGGGGTGAGAAGGAGGCGGGTGGCACCAATGTCCTGCATGTCTCATCCATCCCGTTTGAAAAACTGGGTATGCCGCCACTTGAGGAGCGCTCCTACGCCTCGATCTCTGAGACCGTGCAGCACACGATCTACAACTATATGGCCCTGCCGGCGGCGGCGCTGGCCGGGCTCACCTATATCGTACGTCGCAACACCGAAGATGAAGATGGAGGTGAATCATGAGTGCCTATCAACCGCTGAAGCGGCCGGTGATCACCTTTCCTTTTTTGGTATTGAGTGTGGTGGCGTTGATCGGCACCTACTATCTGGTGCAGCGCTTCATCCATGGCATGGGGCCGGTGACCAATATCAACGGCGGTTATGCCTGGGGTATCTGGGTGGTCTACGACGTAGTGGTGGGTACCGCCCTGGCCTGTGGTGGCTACGCCCTGGCGATCACTGTGTATGTGATGAACAAGGGTAAGTACCATCCGCTGATCCGGCCGGCGCTGCTGGCCAGTCTGCTCGGTTATGGCCTGGGTGGAATCGGTGCGATGATCGATATGGGACGCTGGTGGCAGTTCTACAACATCTTCACGCCCTGGCACATGAACTTCAATTCGGTGATGCTGGAGGTCGGACTCTGCGTCGCTACCTACATCCTGGTGCTGTGTATTGAATTCGCTCCCGCCTTGCTGGAGAAGATGGGCGCCCAAGGGGTGTTGAAGGTGCTCAACAAGGTGCTGTTTTTCTTCATCGCCCTGGGCGTGTTGCTGCCGACCATGCACCAGTCCTCACTGGGTTCGATGCTGATCGCCATGGGTTACAAGGTGCATCCCCTCTGGCAGTCGTTACAGCTGCAGCCCCTGCTGGCGATTCTCACGGCTCTGACCATGGGCTTTGCGGTGGTGGTGTTTGAGGCCTCCTTCAGTAGTGTCGGCTTCCGTCGCCCCAATGAGACTCCGATCCTTTCCGGGCTTGGTAAGGCGATCATGGGACTGATCAGTGTCTATCTGCTGGTGCGCTTTGGTGAGGTTATTGTCAACGGTAAGCTGGGGCTGATTTTTGCCGGCGACCTGGGCAGTCTGATGTTTCTCCTGGAGACGGCACTGTTCGTCTTTCCGCTGGTGGTGCTGATGTCTGAAGAACGACGAGGACATGGTCCGTTGCTGCTCTGGGCGTCGGTATCGATGCTGTTTGCCGGGGCGCTCTATCGCTTCAACGCGTTTCTCATCACCTACGATCCGGGGCCGGGCTACAGCTACTTTCCCTCCACTCCGGAGATCATGGTAACCGCCGGTATGGTGGCCATAGAGATCATGGCCTACCTGATCATCGTGAAAAAATTCCCCGTGCTTCATAACGCAGAAACTGCGTAATACCGATTAGGAGATTTGATTGTGACAACACGTATTACTGTCGACCCGATAACCCGTATCGAAGGTCATCTGCGTATCGATGTGGAAGTGGATGACGGCAAGGTCAGTAAGGCCTGGTCCTCCGGTCAGATGTGGCGCGGCATTGAGAAGATCCTGGTAGGTCGTGATCCACGCGAGGCCTGGACTTACACTCAGAGGTTCTGTGGGGTATGTACTACGGTGCATGCGATCACCTCGGTGCGGGCGGTTGAGAACGCCCTCGATCTGGAAGTGCCGGTGAATGCCCAGCTGATCCGCAACATCATTCAGACCGCTCACGCGATTCAGGATCACATTGTCCACTTCTACCACCTCTCAGCGGTGGACTGGGTGGATGTGGTCTCGGCGCTGGATGCGGATCCGGTGGCCACCGCCAAGTTGGCGGAGAGTCTCTCTGACTGGCCTCTCAATGGCCCCCATGAGATGAAAGCGGTACAGGAGCGACTGAAGACCTTCGTCGGCAGCGGGCAGCTCGGACCTTTCGCCAGTGGGTATTGGGGGCATCCTGCGATGAAGCTGCCGCCTGAAGTGAATCTGTTGGCGGTGGCTCACTATCTGCAGGCTCTGGATGTACAGAATAACGCCAACAAGATCGTCGCCATTCTCGGTGGCAAGAGTCCGCATATACAGAATGTGGCGGTGGGTGGTGTAAGCAACTCCATCAGCCATGATGCCCCATCGGTGCTCAATATCGAGCGTCTGATGCTGATCAAAGGCTTCATCGACAAGTTGGAACATTTCGTCAAATCGACCTACCTGGTGGATGTGCCGGCAGTGGGTGCCTTCTATCTGGACTGGGCCGGTGTCGGCGGTGGCGTCAACAACTACCTGACGGTGCCTGACTGTCCGCAGGATGCCAAAGGTACGATCTTCGATCTGCCTGGAGGTTATATCGAAAACGGCGACATCAACAGCCTGAAGCCGATCACCACCTTCGGCGACGCCTATTTCCGTGACGGTGTGGCCGAGTCTTCCAAGCATGCCTGGTATAGCGGCGGCGATGCCCTGCACCCCTGGGTGGGCGAGACCGAGCCGGAGTACACGGACTTTCAGGATGAAGGCAAATACTCCTGGGTCAAGGCGCCTACCTTCTATGGCAAGCGGGCAGAAGTGGGCCCCCTGGCTGATGTGCTGGTGGGCGTGGCGAGTGGTCATGCGGGTTATACAAAATATCTCGATCAAGCGATGGGTACCCTCAAGGCGGTCTCCCAGAATCCGGATATTCCACTCTCGGCGGTCAACTCCACCATCGGCCGTCATGCGGCACGAGCGGTGCGCTGTGCCGTGATGATCGATGTGTTGAACGATCAGTGGCAGAAGCTGGTGGATAACATCGGTACCGGTGACCTGGATACCTTCAACGCGCCGGTTTTTCCCAAAGGTGAGATCAAGGGTGTCGGCTTCCACCAGGCGCCTCGCGGTACCCTCTCCCACTGGGTTGTGATTGAGGATGCGAAGATTAAAAACTATCAGGCAGTGGTACCCAGTACCTGGAACGCGGGCCCGAGGGATGCCGATGATGAGATCGGTCCTTACGAATCCTCGTTGATGGATAATCCGGTCGCCGATCCGGAGAGACCGCTTGAGGTATTGCGTACCGTTCACTCTTTCGACCCCTGTATTGCCTGTGCAATCCACATGGTGGATACGGAGCAGAAAGAGATCGTGCGGGTTAAGGCGCTATAAGGTCGGGAGCCCAATGATGAATGAGCTGGAAAAAAAACAGGTCCTGGTGATCGGCATGGGTAATGTATTGATGCAGGATGAAGGGATCGGTGTGCGGGCGGTTGAAGAGCTGGTGCAGCACTACCAGATACCGCAAGGTGTCGACGTGGTGGATGGTGGTACCACCGGCATGGAGCTGTTCGAACCGATGCGCAAGGCCCGCTATCTGATCATTGCGGATGCGGTCAATACCGGTGCTGCACCTGGCAGTCTGGTACGTATCGCAGATGATGAGATTCCCGCCTTTTTTCAGACCAAGCTTTCCAACCACCAGCTGGGGGTCTCCGATCTGCTGGCGTTGCTGGCCCTGAAAGGTGAGACCCCGGAGCGGGTATCGATCATCGGTATGGTACCTCACTCCCTGGAAAATCAGTTGGGCCTGACAGCCGAGGCAGAGCAGGGCTTGAGCGGTATGGTCAGCATGCTGGTTGAAGAGCTGTCGAGCCTGGGTGTTCAGTTAGCTCCCAAAAGCAGCATAGCCAGCGGCCATTGGCGCAGAGAGGCCGAGTATGAGCAGGCTGCCGGGCTTGCCGGTTGAAACACTGTTAGAAGAAAGAGAGCAGTAAATAATATGTGCGTAGGTATCCCAGCTCAAGTGATCGAGGATGGCGACTTTGTGGCCCGTTGCCGCACCCGTAACGGGGAAGAGCAGATCAACATGATGCTGATCGGTCCCCAACCGGCCGGTACCTGGCTGTTGACCTTTCTCGGTTCTGCCAGGGATGTGATCAGTGAGCAGGATGCCCGTCATATCGATCAGGCATTGGATGGTCTGAGTGCGATCATGAGTAACGAGCAGGATATCGATGTGGACCACTACTTCCCAGACCTGGGGAAAGCCTGAACCCATTTTTCAGGAGAGACTATGCAAAACCTATCCAGTATGACCCAGCAGATTGAGACTGTTTTTAAACGCATCGAACGGGAGCAGATGCAGGATATTCCCATTCTCAATCCCGCTTTGCAGGTGGCCAGCGTAGGATTCCAAGCTTACCAAGGGCGTCTGATTGGCATTCTGATTACACCCTGGATGATGAACCTGATGCTGTTTCCGGCTGAGGGAGAAGATTGGAGTGAACTGAAGCTGGGTGATAAACAGTACCATCGTCTGCCGGCTAACGAATACCGTTTCATGGTCAATGAGATTGATGATATCGGCCTCTGCCAGACCCATCCAATCTACTCTCCGATGCATGAGTTCATGAATCAGGAACATGCGGTAGCGGCTGCGGAGAGCTTCATGAAAACGCTGATGGTTGAAGTCGAGGAGCCCGAGACGGACCCCCACGATGAGGCGCTGTTAGGCCGTATCCTGCGGGGTGAAGAGCGTGTGGAAGTGGAGCTGGATGGCTTTGCCCTGGCTGAAGCCAAGAGCAACCAACAGAGTGGTGAGGCGGTGGTTGCTGAACCCGTGCAGATCACCAGGCGGGCATTTCTTGGTGGTAGAGATAGCTAGGGAACAATCACCTCTCCTTCAATTGATCGAACACGCTCTACTGTTTGGAATCGATGAAAATAGCTCAGAGCGTCAACCTGCTGTGTAGTAGAGATCAGGATATCCCTGGCCGCGAATGGACTTTACGTTTTTTTTAGTTCCTGCCTTTCCACTCTGCTAAACATGTGGAAAGAGTAGCTCCCCTCGCCCCTTGTGGGAGAGGGGCCGGGGGAGAGGGGGGAAACCACCAGAACCCTCATCAACCTACACGTTCCACTACTCGATAATGATGGGTTGATGAAGTTAGCCCCTTCACTCGCATCCATCGCTCGATCTTCACCCTCTCCCCAACCCCTCTCCCATTGTATAGACCGGAGACATAGGTAACACATGTTCGGAGACATGGGTAACACCTGGAATAAACTGTA
>JAEPDS010000031.1:1764-44938 GCA_016842065.1 Candidatus Thiodiazotropha sp. 'RUGA' | reverse complement strand
GGGAGCCCTGCTGACCAGGACGCTGAAAGTCCTGCTGCCGCCGCTGCTGTTGATCGTTGCCGTGCTCGGCTCGATTCTTGGTGGTCTGGCGACGCCGACCGAAGCCGCTTCGGTGGGTGCAATCGGCGCCATGCTGCTGGCCTTCAGTCAAAAACAGCTCAATCTGAAAACCCTCAAAGAGGTGGTTACCGGTACGACCAAAGTCACCAGTATGGTATTCATGATTTTCATCGGCGCCTCACTCTTCTCATTGGTGTTCCGCGGCTTCGGTGGCGATGAGGTGGTGACTGAGTTGTTGACCGATCTGCCGGGTGGGGTGGTCGGTGCGATGGTCGTGGTGATGCTGGTGATGTTCCTGCTGGGCTTTATCCTCGATTTCATCGAGATCACCTTTGTAGTGGTACCGATCGTCGGACCGATCCTGTTGGCGATGGGGCTGGATCCGGTCTGGCTCGGGGTGATGATCGCCATCAATCTGCAGACCTCATTTCTCACCCCGCCTTTCGGTTTCGCTCTGTTCTATCTGCGTGGTGTGGCGCCGAAACAGATCTCCACCACGGCCATCTATCGCGGTGTAGCGCCGTTCATTGTGATTCAGCTTTTGATGCTCGGCCTGTTGGCCTACTGGCCACAACTGGCCACCTGGCTGCCGGACGTGGTCTACGGCTGAGGCCTGACAGATCAACAAAACATGCTGTTGAATTGCTCAAGTAAAATATTGTGAGGCGTGATTATGGGTTTTGAAAGAATCATGGGGCTTAACGTCACGGATGATGAAGCGTATCAAAAATATCGTGAGGAGATGGAGCCGATATTGAACTCGATTGGTGCTGCCTTCGGTTACGATTTCAAGATTGCCGCAGTGCTGCGCTCAAAAACCGACGAGCCGATCAATCGGGTCTTCACCATCGATTTTCCAAGTCGGGAGGCGATGGAGGCTTTCTTTGAGCGGCCTGACTACCTGGAGATCAAGCAGCGTCATCTGGATGGTGCGATCAACAGTAAAACAGTCATTGCCCTGCATGAGACAGCCTGATGAATTGAGCGATGGATGGTTGTGCAATTTATTGAGCACTGAGTTATAAATCATCGGAGTTTGATTGGCGATCACGCTAGACTTTTGGTTGTTATGATCGATCGAAGGATGGTGGTTTTCGTTGCAATCCAGATGCTCTGAGAGATGGCGTTCTGTGGCGTGAGGATAGAGGCAGCAGCCAGCTGGATCATAAGCCAGTGTTACCGTTTTATCTCCCGCTCCGGAATCGCTTGATCCGGCTGTCAGACAGGATTATGGTCTGCGTCGAAGAAATTATCCCTTCTATTTATCGCTGAGAGGCCAGTGCAAAATGAATATCAAGGACAAGAAGATCAACTGGGGTGTGGTCAGCGTGGTGATCGGTTCCTGGCTCGGTGCAATGATCATGCTGGTTGTGATGTACGACATGATGCTATCGATGCGCGCCATGCGTGGCTATATGGGGGATATGTCTCACGATATGCGTGAGATGAAAGTCAGTATGAATGGCATGGGGGAGAAGATTTCCCTGATGTCGAAGGATATGAAAATCATGAGCCGTGAGTTTGTCGAAGTGGATCAGCATATGTCGGATATGTACAAACTGATGGCGGATGATCTGGATGCCATGCGCCAGAGTATGCAAGTGATGACACCATCTGTTGCCACGATGGGGCCAACCATGAATCGTATGGGCAGCGATATGAATCGGGGTGTCGATTCCTTCACCAGTCCCGGGCACTATATGTGGAATATGATGCGTTGATTGGTTTTAGTTCAGTCCGCAAATGAACTCGAATAAACGCAAATGTTGCTTGTGTAGATTATTGGGCTTCAGGTTTTTTATTTAGCGGTAAAGGATCAAATCGCTAACTAAAAGCCCCTCTCCCGCAAGGGGAGAGGGGAGTTAAAATATCTGCCCATTTGCGTTTATTCGCGTTCATTTGCGGACTTAATAAAAAACTAAACGGAGAGTGCCTGCATCAGGGCCTTCAGTGCCTGCCCGCGATGGCTCAGGCTGTTTTTGGTCTCCGGCGCCAGTTGTGCCGAACTGCAGTCATGGGTGGGGACATAAAAGATGGGATCGTAGCCAAATCCGTTGTCGCCTTGCGGTTCAAACAGTATTCGGCCCTCCCAGCTACCCTGGCAGATGATGGGGGTCGGGTCTTCCGCGTGACGCATGTAGACCATCAGGCACTGGAAGCGGGCTGTGCGTTTCGCTTCCGGTACCTCTTCCAAGCGGCTCAGCAGTTTTTGCAGGTTCTCTTCGTCCGAGGCTCCTGCCCCTGCAAAGCGGGCCGAGTAGATGCCGGGTGCGCCATTCAGTGCATCGACCTCGATACCCGAGTCGTCTGCGATGGCCGGCAGGCCACTCAGGCTCGATGCATGGCGGGCCTTCTTGATGGCGTTCTCCACAAAGCTGAGACCATCTTCTATGGCATCCGGAATATTGAAATCCTTTTGCGCTACCACAGTGATCTGTTCGCTGGCCAAAAGTTGATTGATCTCCCTGACTTTGCCCGCATTGTTGCTGGCCAGTACGATCCGTTCACCTGAATGATGTCCTGTCATTTCACTCTACCTGTCTCTCTGGTTTGACTGCGCTCTGACTGTTTTAGCACTGCTTATTTGCAGGCTTTAACCACCCAACGCTTGCTTCTGTATCTGGCAGAGCTGTTGAATGCCCTGGTCTGCCAGATCCAGCATGGCGTTCAATTCATCGCGGCTGTAGGTATCGCCTTCTGCGGTTCCCTGCACCTCGATGAATCCTCCCTTTTCATTCATCACCACATTCATGTCGGTCTCGGCGTTGGAATCTTCCGTATAGTCCAGATCCAGTACCGGGGTACCCTGGTAGATACCCACGGAGACGGAGGCCACCATGCCCAGCAGTGGGCTCTGTTCCAGCAGTCCGGCCGCACGGGTATGTTCTATCGCATCGACCAGGGCGACACAGGCTCCGGTGATGGAGGCGGTTCGGGTGCCGCCATCGGCCTGGATGACATCGCAATCCAGGGTGATGGTTCTTTCACCCAAGGCTTTCAGGTCCACGGCGGCACGCAGCGAGCGTCCAATCAGCCGCTGTATCTCCTGGGTTCTGCCGCTCTGCTTACCCCGGGCCGCTTCTCGACCCATGCGATCGGTGGTCGACCTGGGCAGCATGCCATACTCAGCGGTGATCCAGCCTTGCCCGGCGCCCTTGAGAAACCTGGGTACCGATTCATCGACGCTGGCGGTGCAGAGTACCTGGGTGTCGCCAAAGCAGACCAGAACGGATCCCTCTGCGTGCTTGGTGAAGTTACGGGTGATGCTGATCTCTCTCAGCTGGTCGGGTTGGCGTCCGGAAGGTCTCATGTCGCTCCTTAAGGGCTTGAAGGCTGTTGTGATTATCGGGGGCGCTATTATGGTTGAATGGTTTGGAGATGTCAGCCTAGTTGCTATTGACGCGGCAATCAAATGGTTCACGCTCAGCGCCTGGTATCAGCCGAGGCTCAGGGAAGAGGGAGATTCAACTTCAAGTCAGTCTGAATTGATCTGAGCTTGAAATATCCTTGATCAGCTCAGCATGATCGTTGGCCGGACTGTTGACGGCGCGGCTGACCGGATAGTGATCCACCTCGCCGGGCGGTGCCGCTTTCAACAGGGGCAGCAGTTGCTCCTTTTTCTGTACCTGGGGATCGAGCCAGCAGTCAAAATCTTCAGGTTTGAGAATGATCGGCATACGGTCGTGAATCGGTGCCACGTCCTGATTGGCGTCACCGACCAGGATGGTGCAGGAGTCGATCTCCCGGCCGGATTGATCCTGCCAGTGTTCATAGAGGCCGGCCAGGGCGAACATCGGTTGGCTGGTTGGTCGGAAGCAGTAGGGCTGCTTGACGTTATTCTCTTTTTTCCACTCGTAAAAGCCGCTGCAGGGAATCAGGCAGCGTCGGTATTTGAAGGCGGCGCGGTAGGCCGGTTTGCTGTGCACTGTCTCCGCTCGGGCGTTGATCGTTTTGTAGCCGATCTTTTCATCCTTGGCCCAGAAGGGGATCAGTCCCCAATGAAAACCGCTCAGCACTCTTGCTCCATTCGGTGCCGCCACCGCGAGGATATCCTGGGACGGTGCGATATTATATCTGGGCTTGAGTTCGATGGTTGTGGCTTGCAGGGAGAAGTAGCCTTCCAGTTCATCCATCTGTACATCGAGGTAGAATCTGCCGCACATGTTGTTAAAGGGGCCTAGTGGCCCACTAGCCTTTCCCCATGATCGATCCAAGAATGCCGCGAATGATCTGCTTGCCCAGTCGTGAACCGATCGCACGGGCGATCGATTTGGCAAACGCTTCGCCTACACCCTGTCGTCTTGAACCGCTGCTGCGACTCTTGCTGCGCTTGGCCTGTTTCTCCTGCTCCTCGGATTTAGCCTGCTCCTCACGACGCTTGATCAGCTCCTCTTCACGTTTTTTCAGCAGTTCATAGGCGGACTCCCGGTCGACCGTCTCGCCATACTTCGACTTCAACGGTGAGCGACCAATGATCTTTTTCCGTTCCGCTTCGCTGACCGGGCCGAACTGGGAGCGGGGTGGGGACATCAGGGTCTTCTCCACCATGCTCGGGACACCCTTCTCATCCAGGGTGGAGATCAGGGCCTCGCCAACCCCCAGGTTGCTGATCATCTCCTCGGTGTCGAAGGCCGGGTTTTCGCGGAAGGTCTGTGCCGCCGCTTTGACCGCTTTTCTGTCCTTCGGGGTGAATGCCCGCAGGGCGTGCTGGATGCGGTTACCCAGCTGACCGATGACCTGATCCGGTACGTCGTTAGGGTACTGGGTGACAAAAAACACCCCGACCCCTTTGGAGCGGATCAGCCGCACCACCTGGGTGATCTTCTCCAGCAGCGCCTTCGGCGCATGGCTGAACAGCAGGTGGGCTTCGTCGAAAAAGAACACCAGCTTCGGCAGATCCGCATCGCCCCGTTCCGGCAGCTCTTCCATCAATTCGGAGAGCAGCCAGAGCAGAAAGGTGGCGTAGATGCGGGGTGAGTGATAGAGGGTGGTAGCATCGAGAATGCTCACCACACCCCGGCCGGAGAAGTCGTTCTGCATCAGATCCTCGATGTGCAGCGCCGGTTCGCCAAAGAAGATCTCCCCACCAGCCTCTTCGAGGGTCAGCAGACGCCGCAGAATGGCTGTTACGCTCTGCCGGGAGACCCGGCCATAGTCCCGCTCCAGATCCTTGGCGTTGTCCGCAACCCAGTTCAGCATGGCGCGCAGATCCTTCAGGTCGAGCAGCAGCAGCCCTTCATCGTCCGCCAGGCTGAAGGCGATCTGCAGCACCCCCTCCTGGGTCTCGTTGAGTTCCAGCAGATTGGCCAGCAGGGTCGGGCCCATTTCCGAGACCGTGGTACGAACCGCATGTCCCTGTTTGCCGAATACATCCCAGAACAGCACAGGGCAGGGCTCGAAGTCATGTTCTTCGATCTTGATATAGTCGAGCCGTTCAGTGATCTTCGGGTGCGCCTTGCCGGCACCGGCAAGACCGGAGAGATCCCCTTTTACATCCGCGGTAAATACCGGTACGCCGAGGCGGGAGAAGGATTCCGCCAGGACTTGCAGGGTTACGGTTTTGCCGGTTCCTGTGGCCCCGGTGATCAGGCCGTGACGGTTTGCCATCCCGGCGTTGAGCACGATCTGCCGATCGCCATTGCCACCGAGCAGAATGTTATTGTTGGTCATGTTGCTGGTCCTGATATAGTTGACAAAGATTTACCTTCAATACTGGTCTATCTTCGGGTTTGGGGTAGACTCTGTGAAGCATACCGCCATCGGGAATCGCTATACTTATACGCTGATGACAATTAATTGATCAAGCGGGATTGCAACTTCTTTATGGCTCAACAACGACAACCTTGTGGATCACGGGGGGAATAACAATGATGGAATTGGTGCAACAACTGGTATCGGGTGCCGGTGTCAGTCAGGAGCAGGCAGAGGGCGGCGCCGGTCTGCTGTTCGGTCTGGTGAAAGATCAACTCTCTTCGGGTGACTTCAGTCAGGTCAGTAGTGCGATCCCCGGGATCGAATCGCTGATCGATGCCGCCCCGAGTGAAGACTCTGGCGGTCTGGGCGGCTTGCTTGGTGGTGTGGCCTCAGCAATCGGTGGTGATCAGCTGGGCAACATGGCTTCGCTGGCGAGCGGTTTCTCAAAACTCGATCTGGACGCGGGGATGATCGGTAAGTTCGTACCGATTGTACTCTCATTTCTGCAATCACAAGGTGGCGACGGGCTCTCCGACCTGGTAGCCAAGGTTCTGCAAGGGGATTGAGGAACAGCTCATGCGCTGGCGTGGACAACGACAAAGCAGCAATGTGGAAGATCGCCGGGGAATGCGTTCCCCTTCACCCATGGGCTTGGGTGGACGCGGTGGTGGACTGCTCAATCTGCTGCCGATGGTGTTCAAACTGTTTGGTGTCAAAGGCGGCATCGTCGCGGTCCTGGCAATCGGTGCCTATGGTCTGCTGAGCGGTAATCTCGGCAGCATGCTGGGTGGTGGCTCCGGTGGTGAGAATCTCTCCACCGGTGGCGGACAGCCGGTCAAGCAGAGTGCGCAAGAGCAGGAGCTGGTGCAGTTCGTCTCGGTGGTGCTGGCGGATACGGAAGATACCTGGCATCAGCTGTTCCGCAAGATGGGTTCGAAATACGAAGAGCCCAATCTGGTGCTGTTCCGTGGCGCCACCAAGACAGCCTGCGGCTTCGGCCAGGCGGCGATGGGTCCCTTCTACTGTCCGGGGGATCATAAAGTCTATATCGATCTCAGCTTCTTTGACGATCTGAAAAAGCGCTTCAAGGCGCCGGGTGATTTTGCCCAGGCCTATGTGATTGCCCATGAAGTGGGCCACCATGTGCAAACCCTGCTGGGGATCTCGCAAAAGGTGCATAAGGCGAAGGCATCACTGAGTGAAGTGGAGGGCAACCAGTTATCGGTTCGCCAGGAGTTGCAGGCAGACTGTTTTGCCGGGATCTGGGCCTTCAACGCCGATCGATCGCGCCAGTTGCTTGAGTCCGGCGATATCGAAGAGGGGCTGACCGCCGCCAGTGCGATCGGCGACGATCGACTGCAGAAGCAGTCGAAGGGGTATGTCAGTCCGGACTCCTTTACCCATGGCAGTTCAGCTCAGCGTGTGAAGTGGTTTCAGGTGGGCTTTAAGCACGGTGATCTGAAAAAGTGCGATACCTTTGCCGTGACCCAGTTGTAATCGGCAACCCGGTAGATGATTAAGGAGTGGATGAGATGGGGATAATTTCTTGGGTGATTCTGGGGCTGATTGCCGGTGCGCTGGCGAAATGGCTGATGCCGGGCAAGGATGGCGGCGGCATTTTCATTACCATGCTGCTGGGTATCGCCGGCGCTCTGGTGGGCGGTTATATCGGTGAATTCCTGGGCATTGGCAACGCCGGTGGATTGAGTCTCAGCAATATCCTCACCGCCACGGCAGGTGCCTTCCTGATTCTCTTTGCCTATCGGCTGGTCAAGCAGTCGGGGGGTGAGTCGGCTGAGGAGTCGAGCGGGGAGAAATGAACTGGCGAGCGGCTTGAGCTGGAATGCTCAGCTCACTCTTCATCCAGGTCGTCGACCATCTGGCGCAAATCCTTGATCGCCTGGCTGACATCGGCACTCTCTTCGGGGTGATCCAGGATACCCCGGTTCTGTTTCGCCAATGACATACTGAAATCGGTGGGCGCCAGCTTGGCCTCGCTGTCCCGCCAGCGCAGGGCAACCACTGTGACGTTATCACTCTCAGGGTTACTTTTCGTCTCCGCCTGTTTGGCAAGGTCACTGATATTGTTCAGCAGTGGCGCGCTGTTTTTATACAGATTGTCCACCATCGGCCGTTCCGGCAGGGGTCCCCAGAAGCCATCGCTGCAGAGCAACACCACATCACCCTTTTTCAGATCGTGGGGGCCGCTGAGTTCGGCAACCGGCCGGTTGCTGTTGCCACCCAGGCAGCGGGTGACGTAGTTGCGAAATTTGTGGGTATGCACCTGTGCCGCTGAGATCAGGCCCTGCTGCCGCAGATGTTCCACATAGGAGTGGTCGTCGGTGCGCAGGTGGATCACGCCGTCACGCATGATATAGAGTCGGCTGTCGCCGATGTGCGCCCAGTAGGCGGAGTCTTCCTGCACCAGGCAGAGCACGCCGGTTGTACGGGGTTCGATGGGTGGCTCCTGGCGATCGCCGAAGGCGGTGATCTGCTGGTGGCTCATCTCCATCAGTCCGGAGAGAAAAAAACGTGGATTGGAGATTGGCTTGCGACTGGTGAGGAACGCCTTGCGCGCGTTGTCCATGAGGATCTGCGCCGCCATCTCCCCTTTGGGGTGGCCGCCCATACCGTCGGCCAGGGCCAGCAGAATGGCATCCGGAGCCTCCATCACCAGACAGCGATCCTGGTTCATGGAACGATTGCCGATCAGGCTGCATTGGGCTGTTTCGTACTTCATGAGATCGCCCTCTTCTCATCGAACAGCTCGGAGATCGAACTATCGGATTCGATCGGATTGTTGCTTTGCAGGGCGTCCAGCAGTTCCCGGGCATTTTGCGGGCGTTTCTCGTAGCCGACTTCCATCGCCCAGTCGATCGCTTCCAGCATTGCAGCCGGGTAGCGTCGGCGATAGATGCGTGCCGCGGGTTTCAGCTTCTCTTTGGCGTGTCGTTCGATCGCAGAGGGAGGCGCCTTGCCGTCGAGACAGGCGCGCATGCTGGCGCCGATGGCATACACATCGCTCCAGGGGCCGACATTACCGGATTGGTAGTACTGCTCGACCGGGGAGAAGCCGGTGGTCACCACCCGGCCTGTGCGGGTGCCCTCATTGCGTACTTCATGCACCGCGCCGAAATCGAGCAGCAGCGGATTGCCCCCGGTGCGCAGATGGATATTGCTCGGCTTGATGTCGAGATGCAGCAGATTGCGAGAGTGGATCTGGCTCAGCGCATCGAGGATCGGTGGAAACACCGTCATGATGAAGCGGGTACTCAGACTGCCGCTGCGCTTTTTGATGTAGCTGGCCAGGTTTTTACCCCGTTCGTGGTCCATCACCAGGTAGCCGGTGTTGTTGGCCAGGAAGAAGCCTCTTACCTGGACGATATTGGGATGACGCAGTGAGGCCAGCACCTTCGCCTCCTGATAGAACAGGCGCAGACTGCGGTTGAAGTTGTCGACCTGTTTCTCTTCAAGGGGCACCACCTTGCCGTTGCTGGCGCGGCGGGCAAGCTTCTTGGGCAGGAACTCCTTGATGATCACCTCATCCTGGGTATCTTCATCCTCAGCAAGATAGATCAGACTGAAGCCACCGCTAGCGACCACTTTCATGATGACATAGCAGTCAATTTCAGTGCCTTCCGGCATGCTGTCGCGAAGCTTATCCATTCAGGTTTGTCTCGGCTGGTTTGCTATCCATCATCTCACTGATTATAAGGCCTTTTAATAGAATTACTCCTATTCTCACCGGATTTGTGGCCTGCCGGTCGGTAAAAAAGTGATTTTCATCAAAAAATGCTTATGCGGCGGGAGACAGACAACACCCAGCGATAGCGTCCAGTTCCAGATAGCGGCCCATTCGCTGAAATCTGAAATCTTTTGCCGCCGAAAGGCGATTTTTTTAACCCAAATCACAGCAGATCGCTTATGATAGATGAGTTACGACCACTTGGCAGGGTGCCGTTCAAAGCCGCTGGATCCGTGCAAACCGATCCGGCAGAGCCCGGCCCAGGCTACCCGCCGAATCAACCAGTAAAGATCAGGCAGACCAATATGATCAGCAGTATGACCGCCTTCGCAAGGGAAGAGTATCGAGGTGAACTGGGCAATATGAGTTGGGAGATCCGCTCAGTCAATCACCGCTACCTGGAGGCTTTTCTGCGTCTGCCTGAAGAGCTCAGGGCGTTGGAGCCGAGCATCAGGGAGCGTCTCAACAATCGCCTCGGGCGGGGAAAGCTCGATGTCAGCCTGAAGTACAAAGCGGGGGGCGGGGGCGATGCCAACTTGTGCATCAACCAGCGACTGGTCGAGCAGTTGATCGATGCGGATCAGCAGCTGGCCGAGATGGTCGAACTGGATCCCAGCATGCGCTCCGGCGATCTATTACGCTGGCCTGGCGTACTGGAGGAGGAAGAGCGGGACTACACGCCGGTCAAGGCGCAGGCGATGCAACTTCTGGAGACCGCCCTCGACAGCCTGATCGACAACCGTTTGCGGGAAGGGCAGCGGCTGGGTGAGATCATCGCTTTGCGCTGCGACGCCCTGGCCTCGGAAGTGGGTCGGGTGAGGGGCTTGATGCCGGATGTACTGGAGGCGGTGCGCAGCCGGATCAAAGACCGCCTGAATGAAGTCATGGAAGAGCTGGATGAATCCCGGGTCGAGCAGGAGATGGTGCTGTTGGCCCAACGGCTCGACGTGGATGAAGAGCTGGATCGTCTTGAAACCCATATCGAAGAGGTGAGACGGGTGCTGGAATCCGATGAGCCGATCGGACGGCGTCTCGATTTCCTGATGCAGGAGCTCAACCGGGAAGCCAACACCCTCACTTCCAAATCGAACAGTGTCGAAGTGACCCGTTCGGCGGTGGAGATGAAAGTGCTGATCGAACAGATGCGCGAGCAGGTGCAGAATTTAGAATAATTAAGACTTTTTAATAGTGCTTGATCTGGTTGCAAAAGCACTCATTATTCGAGGTTGCATTCGGCCGGCAGCGGACAAAAACATGGTCTGCCCCCCCCATTACCCCGGACACTCAAAGGAAGAAATATACGGACTTGAGCGCTATAACTAGGGAATGAAATCCTGAGTTTTGTGTTCACCGTGAATCCACTAAAACTTTCAGACATTCCTGACCACACCTGCATCGCGATTAGTGCGGAATGCGGTGTTGCAGATGCTCTTGCATTGATGCGTGACAAGGAAATCAGATCGCTCGTTGTCGTAGATAATCAAATTCCGCTTGGTGTATTTGCTCCTAAAGATCTTTTGTCCAATGGGGCCGAAATGGGAGATCTATCCAGAGTAGGTTTGACGGGTTTCATGGCGTCGCCTGTTCTCACACTGTTGCCGGACACGCTGCTTACGAATGCCATTCCCATTATGGATGAAGCCCGGGTCAGTCATGTGGTTATCGTGGATGACTCGGGATTGGCCATTGGGGTTGTCTTTCGTCAAGAAATTATCGAACTGCTCCATGAGCGTCACATAGATGTATTGAAAATAGCGCTCGCCCAGCAGAACGAAAACGTCGTCGAGACGGGTTCGAAGCTGGTTCATGAAAGGGAAGAGGCCAGATCCGAGTCAGATGGGAATGCTTCCAGTCGTAATCCTTTGCAAGAGAGCATGCTGGAGAATGCAAAGCGATTGCGTACGGTTTTCAATCAACAGTTTCAGTTTATGGCAGTCCTTTCAGCTGGTGGCATTGTATTGGACATCAATGACCTGCCATTACAGATGCAAGGGGCCTCTCGAGCCGACTATGTCGGTAAATATTTCTGGGAGTCGCCGGCTTGGAGAGACCTGCCGGAGTGGAAAGAGAAGATCCAGCACCGGTTGCAATGGGCTCAACAAACTGAAGGAGCGGTACTGAGCAGTGATGTGTACCAGGCGGCAGACGGATCACTACGCTACGCTGATGCAGCAATGACAGCCCTGCGTGACAGTGATGGCACTCTTTTGGGGTTCATTGCGCAGGCTACGGACACTACCGACCTGCGCGTCGCAGAGTTGAAACTGCAAAGGAGTGAGGAGCGGCTTCGTACTGTGCTCAATACCATTCCGGATTTGGTCTGGTTAAAGGACCCGGATGGTGTCTATCTATCCTGTAACCAAAAGTATTTGGAGTTTCTTGCGCTATCGGAAGAGGAGATCCTCGGAAAAACTGACTATGATCTCTATCCTAGCGAAATTGCTGACTCCTATCGAAAATATGATAAGGCAGCAATAGATCATGGTGAGCCTCGTATGAACGAAGAGGATGGCGTTTATGCGGACGGTCGAGTGGTAAAGCTGGAAACGACCAAGATACCTGTCTACAGCTCATTAAAGGGTAAACTGATCGGCGTGCTTGGTATTGGTCGTGACGTTACTCTTCAAAAACAGCAGGAGATGGCACTAAGGGAAAGTGAAGCGCGTTACCGTGGCCTGGTAGAAGATGCGCCAGGTCTGATATGCCATTTCAGAGCCAAAGGCGAAATCGTCTTCGTCAATGACGCCTATTGCCACTATTTCAATAAAACCGCTGATGAACTCATAGGTAGATCATTTTACAAACTGGTTCCCGAGAGTGATCGGGAACAGATTCGAAACGGGCTGGCCGGACTTACTCTTGAAGCTCCAGTGCAGAGCCACGAACACAGGGTGATTGCGTCTGATGGCAGCATCCGCTGGCAGCGTTGGACCAATCGTGCAATTTTTGATGAAAGCGGTGTGGCTACTGACTTTCACTCTGTCGGAGAAGATGTCACGGACCATCGTGAAGTAGAGGATCAACTGCGTATCGCGGCAACTGTATACGCCAATACGGCTGAAGGGGTCACCGTCACCGATTTGGATGGAACCATCCTGGATGTAAACGCCTCCTTCTGTCGTATTACAGGATACAAACGTGAGGAAGTTCTAGGTAAGAACCCCCGGTTGCTCAAGTCAGGAAGACACGACCTCTCTTTTTACCAGGCAATGTTCCACGCACTCGAAAAGAGAGGTGTATGGCGAGGAGAACTCTGGAATCGGCGAAAGAATGGTGACCTTTATCCGGAGCTTATGACCATAAATCAGGTTAAAACCGCCGAGGGTGAGGTAAGCGGGTACGTCGGGGTTTTCTCAGACATTTCTCCCTTGAAGGAAACGGAAGAGCGTCTGGACTACTTGGCGCATCATGATCCACTGACATCACTCCCCAATCGTCTGTTGTTTTCCGACCGCTTGACCCAGGCCATGCACCTGGCACACCGCAAAAAATACCGGCTGGCGGTACTGTTTATCGACCTGGATCAGTTCAAGCAACTCAATGACAGCTTCGGTCACCCGTTTGGTGACCGGATATTGAAGGCTGTCGGCGAGCGCCTGCAGCAACTGTTTCGCGAAGACGATACCGTCGCCCGCATGGGGGGAGATGAATTCACCGTCATACTTACCGACATCAAGCAGGATGAAAATGCGGCATTGGTCGCCGGAAAAATTCTGCAGCAGTTCAAAACCCCTTTCGAAATTGACGATCAGACGGTCTATATTGGGGCCAGTATCGGGATCAGTATCTATCCGGAGCACGGCGCCACGGGCGATGAACTGGTTCGCAATGCCGATACCGCGATGTACCGTGCCAAAGAGCGCGGCCGCGGTACTTTCGAGTATTACACCAAGGAACTGACCGACAAGGCCTTTCAGCGTGTATTGCTCGAAACAAGCCTGCACGATGCCTTGAAGCGTAACGAACTGGTGCTGTTTTACCAGCCGCAATACACCTTGCCGTCAGCGAGTATCTGCGGCGTTGAGGCACTGGTGCGTTGGACCACTGGCAGTGTGGGTGTCGTCCCGCCTTCGACTTTTATTCCCCTGGCTGAAGAGACCGGTATCATCATCAGCATCGGCAACTGGATACTCGAGCAAGCCTGCCGGCAAATGAGAGGCTGGCTGGAGGCCGGCCTTCTCGAGGCCGATACCACGATCAGCGTGAATATCTCAGGCAAACAGTTCAACAAGGGTGATCTGCTGCAAAAGGTTCGGCAGGTGTTGGACAGGACCGGGCTTGATCCGTATAACCTTGAACTGGAAATCACGGAATCGATCATGATGCGCTCGGTTGAGGATACCGCTCGTATGCTTAATGGCTTTCGAGACATGGGGGTCAGAATTGCAATCGACGATTTTGGTACCGGTTACTCTTCACTGAACTATCTCAAGCAACTTCCGTTGACTCGACTCAAGATTGATCAGTCATTTGTCTCTGATCTGCCGGAAGACATACACAATGTTGCCATCGCCCGCACCATCATCGCCTTGGCAGGCAACCTGGGACTGGATGTGCTGGCTGAAGGAGTGGAAAAGATTGAACAGCTGGAGTTCCTTAAGAAAGAAGGCTGTCGCAGTGTTCAGGGCTATCTGTATACCTGCCCGCTTCCCGCAAAGGAATTGGAGGAACTGTTAAAGAAGTAGCGGCTTCGAATGCTTGACCGTTTTGCAGACAGGTGATGAGCCAGCCGTATAGATGCATCGGTCAACTCTTGAAGGATTTGGCTGATTTGGAAAAATAGCAGAAAATATAACTGGTTAGCAGGGTGATCGGTGGGCAGGCGCAGAATTTTGAGTGGCTCTGTTTATAGCTGGCTTGTCTCCGCGAACGGTTTGTCAGAAAGAGCGCGCTATTCAATGTGGCAACGTATCCCTATTCAGCGCGAGACTTCTTGAAACCTTTGCCTGTGATCAAGCGGAATCGGCTGTTGGTTGAACCCCTGGGCGTCACAGAGGTCAATTCATTTGGCCGAGAGACAAATCTGCTTAGGCCAATTCCATATGGATCGATTGCGGTAGGGAGCGAGCTATTTCCTTTAGGAATTGCGTGTTTTCTTTGTTACATCAACTGCCTATTATCTTTCTAACAGTTTAAGTTTTCATCGATTTGTTATCTGGCGACGATGTGAATTGAAATTCACATCAGCTCGATTGATGAACTGACCAGATCCCAGTCAATCCCGCCAGCTGACCAATTTGAACGAACGGTTATGTTTCCTCTTGGGTTGGACTCCATCGACCGATTAACTCAGAGAGCATGCCAACGGAGAGACCATAGCCATGCTCAACAAACCTGTACGTCTTACAAAACAACCAAAAATAAGTGACGAAGCGGCATTGGTACGTGATGCGCTGATCGAGCATGGACTCGAAACCCCAATGTTCGATAATGGCATGAGCCAGGATCAGAAGTACGATCGTATCCGGGATCTGATGAGCGACGTGATGCAGACACTCGGTCTCGATCTGTCAGACGACAGTCTGACCGAAACACCTCACCGGATTGCCAAGATGTATATCCACGAGATCTTTTCCGGTCTCGACTATGGCCATTTTCCCAAGATTACACTGATCGAAAACAAGATGGGCTCGGATGAGATGATCTCAGTCGAGGAGATCGATCTGACCAGTACATGCGAACACCACTTCATTACCATCGATGGAAAGGTGAAGGTGGCCTATCTACCCTCGTCAAGCCTGATCGGCCTGTCGAAGATCAATCGGATCGTACGTTTTTTTGCACAGCGGCCCCAGGTACAGGAGCGCCTCACTCGGCAGATACTGGTTGCGCTGCAGACGCTGCTGGATACCGAGGATGTCGCGGTGATGATTGAGGCGACCCACTATTGCGTGAAGGCAAGAGGCGTTATGGACAGCAACTCCTTTACCACCACCAAGGCCCTTGGCGGTTGCTTCAAACAGGATGCTGCCGTCAGAGCAGAATTCCTCTCTTGATGGGAAATTTCCTTAGCCATTGCTAATAGTGACGCGACTAGGACGTCGGCTCCGTATGAATTTCATTGTGAGATCGTTGAGATGAAAGAGTCTCTCTTTTCGCGTGGTAAAGGAGTCCCTTTCAAAACACCCGAGACTGTTATGGTCGCAGGGGCAACCGGTGGTATCGGCAAGGCGCTGACAGAGGCTGTTGTAAAACAATACCCTGACGCCACCCTGATAAGACTGGCCAGAGATCCGGCTCAGTTGGTCGAGTTGAACAATCCGACGATCGATCTGCAGTTCAATCTTCTT
This sequence comes from Candidatus Thiodiazotropha sp. 'RUGA', assembly GCA_016842065.1. Classification (GTDB taxonomy): domain Bacteria; phylum Pseudomonadota; class Gammaproteobacteria; order Chromatiales; family Chromatiaceae; genus Thiodiazotropha. The sequence continues at coordinate 29,149 of JAEPDS010000031.1, read as the reverse complement.
GATGAATCCAGCATCAGTGAGGCAATTGATCAGATAGCACCAGGAAGCATTGACCTCGCTTTTGTTGCCACCGGTTTTTTACATGATCACCACTACAAACCGGAAAAAACCTTCAAAAATTTGACCTCAGACCATCTGTTACATGCCTACCAAACAAATGCGATTGGGCCTGCGTTGTTGTGTAAACATCTGATACCCAGGATGAACGATCAACAGATCAGCCGTATCGGCATATTGTCTGCTCGTGTCGGTAGTATCAGTGACAATCGATTGGGTGGCTGGCACGCTTATCGTGCCAGTAAGGCAGCCCTGAATATGCTGATCAAGAACTTTGCGATCGAACTGGGGTACAAACGTCGGCAGCTGATCATTGTGGGATTACAGCCGGGTACCACTGATACTCAACTGTCTGCGCCTTTTCAGGCCAACGTCCCGGATGGTCAATTGCAGACAACTCAGTACACAGCCGAACAGTTACTGAAAGTGATGAGCTGTTTAAAGATGGAAGATTCGGGAAAGTTGTTCGATTTTCTGGGGCTTCCGTTCGAGCCCTGATCACGTTGTTGTATCGAATACGGGATCACTGGTTGAGCAGAGGTTTGCTACTCCATACCCCTTCTGATCAACCACTGTTGCATACCTGGCCGATGCCTGAGGAATTTACCATACAACCATTCCAGGAAAGTAGCAGCAGGCTTCCATTGTGCAACATAACCCAGCATCTTCAGGCCTGGTAATTTTCGCCAGATTGCAGCGAACGCCTGGGCTCCTGAGATCATCTCACCATCAGGCTGTTGTGCATGCAGGCGTTCCAACAGCTGTTCTTTCTTCATCGGCAGAGTGGAGCAAGCTTCGATCTTGATGAAATGAATAGTTTGTTTGCTATCCAGCCGTTGCAGAAGGTCGATCTCTCTTCGGCAAAGCGGGCATTCTGAATCATACCAGACCCGTAAACGTTGAGATCGACCTGCCAGTTTGCCCGGCAGGGTTTGCTGTTGGCTCATATGTTCCTGATCGGGCCAAATGAGTTTTCACCCCTATCGTGCCAATCGATCATCATCAGGTTGACCTGCGATGAGTCGCCCCTAAGATAGCGCCAGCTCTTGTCATGGGGGTTACTGCTGGCTTTTGATGCCGGGCAACCGTGAGCGGCCATCATCTTCTGGTGGTCATAGGTTACTCCGGCGTTAGCCGTGCCAGAGGGCTGGCTGTAACTCAAAAAGGCATAAGTCACTATGGTCACGAAGAGTACGGTTTTCATATCGATCACCTCTTGGGTCTGATCGTGGTTGCCGCAGGGCTGATCACTGCGAAGTTCTGCTCGCAAACGTTGCCGGGTAGGTTGTTTCAATACGGCCCGGCAATGCCTGATTAGTGCATCGGTTCTACTTCACCAGGGAACGATAGCTGTGCCATGTGGCATAACCCAGGATCGGGAAGAGCACAGCAAAGCCGATAAAAGCAGTCATCACACCAACTGCCGTCATCACAACGATGATCACCGCCCACAAAGCCATCGCCCCCGGGTTGTGAGTGACTGCCCGGTAGCTGGTCTGCATGGCGGTGATGAAATCCACATCCTTATCCAGAATGGCCGGAATCGCGACTGCGCTGATCACAAACACTGAAGTTACCAGCAGAAAACCGATGCCAACGAAGTAGCTCAAGGTGATCCAGCCCTCTGCGCTACTGAACAGACTTGTGTAGGCTTCGATGCTTGGACTGAGTGTGCTGAATTTCACCGCAAACAGAAGCGCTGAAATACGTACCCAGGCAGCCATAACCAGCGCCAGCAGCGTTGCAAACAGCGCCAGGTTGGTTGAACGTTTGATGAGCAGTCTCAGGCTGTTATCGATGGTTGCTTCGCGTCCCTGTTGCATATCGCGACTCGCCGCATAGAGGCCTGATGCCATGAATGGCCCCATCACGACAAGACCTGTCAGATAGGCTACTGCATACCAGGGCACATTCGTTACTAGCAGGAATGCCCCGGCGGTCAGGCTCGCAAACAACAGGCCGTAGAGGAGACTGAGTGCTGGAGTGCGTTTGAAATCTTCGAATCCAGAACTCAGCCACTGAAGTGCTGCGCCACTTTCGACTTTGTTAACCTCAAGGCGGTCTGTGGCAGCTTGTGTAAATTGCATCTCTGCAGTTGGTGTTGACATGTCTCAATCCTCAATTAATGGGTAAGCCTTTAATCTGATGGAGTTCAGATCGCGGATTTACCCAGGTCTGTTTTAACAGCTGGACATATAAATAGCGTTGGTCGGGTTTGAAAACCCTTTGACCAACAGCATTAGGCTGCAATCTTGTCTTGCTGTTCATGGGATGCGTGGATCGTGTGGCGGTTGATCAGGTCTGACAGTTTTATGTCACTGACAAAATCGTAAAGTTGTTTGCTGAGGCTGCTCCACAGAGTGCGACTGCTGAGTTGTGTCTCTCGCTGAATGGTGTCTCTCTCATTGGCATAGGTGTAGTCAACCCACTCATCGGTAGCACAGATGATTTCAGCGATTGAGATCTGCTCTGCAGACTTCGCAAGCGCGTAACCGCCTCCAGGACCACGAAATCCCTTAACCAACCCTTTGGAGCGCAGGGAAGCGAACAGCTGCTCCAGGTATGAGAGAGAAATACCCTGACTTTCAGAGATTTCAAAAAGTGTCATGGGGCCCTTGTTGTGGTTTAGAGCCAAAGTGATCATGGCGGTGATTGCGTAGCGGCTTTTGCTTGTTAATCTCATCTGTCTGTCCTCATAAGTTACTGTTTTTACATTTAAATTGATCAACTCTTTCGGTGTGATAGTGCCTTTTGATGGGGGCTTGTATAGGTTTTGTAAGTAAAAAGATAGTATAGTTGTACAGTATGTACAAGTAATATTTATTTTATTTTTACAAGGGCGTATAAAGTCTGAGCGGTAATTAATGCTCAGAAGAATCATTTATTTGCCTAAGTTATTGTAATTATTATATAAATATTAATTACTAAGGGGGGTAGGGATGGGGGTATTTTATTTGGAGCAGTTGTAGAGGGTGGTCCAGAAGAGATCAACAAAATTTATATTGCATCATAATCATCATGGAGCCTCTGCCGTCCATGATTATGCAAACTCTCCTCATGATTTAAGTGGCTAAGTAAAGTCAGATCTGCATTCAGACACTTCTGGAGATTTGATTTCTGCGAGGCAGGATCCTTAGCTAAAGGATTAGGTCGAGTCTCAAGCCAGGCGTAGGGTGTGATCAGAGAGGAGCTCAGCTGTTTGTATTAGCAGGCTCCTGTTCCTTGAGATTTGAAAGCAGCCGTTGAGGATTCGGCACGGCTACTGAGTGATGCCCATGGATCCCCGGGGCTACCTCCCAGGGTAACCCTGTAGGCAGTTAGTTGGCTGCCATCCTGGCTATGGCGCTCTCAACGGTTTTGTTGAGTTTATTGATCGATTTTGTCATCACTGTCGCAACCTTGGGCTCCAGCATGGCGCTCATCATCTCAAAGTTCATGCGTGAGATAACAACCGTTCCATCCTGCTTGCCGTAGACGGAGAGGCCGCAAGGCATCATGGCAGAGACGTAGCGGGTCTCATCGGCTGCCAGCAAGGGTACAGCATTCTTGCCGCTGGTCAGCTTGAAGATCACCAGTCCACCGGGAACCTCAACCCCTTTCTTTGCCAGCCGAGCGCCCAGGTTGATCTCGGCAATCAGCTTCCAGCCGTCGTCCTTCAGCTGTTGTCTGACAATATCCAGTGCCTTGTTGTAGTCGTACTGAATGGCCTGTTCAACGACCATGGAGGAGGTATCAGCTGGTTCTGCTGGGTTTGCAGGTTCAGCCGACAAGGAGAAAGTCGAGTTCAATGAGAGAAGGCCACAGAGCAGGGCGGCGGTGAAAGCGGGAGTTTTCATAAGTAGTACTACCTGAGGATGGCTAGATAAAGCGCGAATGGTCTCTTATGTATCTGTTAGAGACATTGAAAAAGCTCAATGCCTTTATTAAATATCGGGGAATCTGCCCGGCAGATCCCAACCGTTGAGGTTATGGGTGTTCAGTCTTTTGTAGAAGGAAATGACTGATATTGGTGCAGCTCTGCTTTGTTATGCAGTGGGAATCTCGCTTTTATAAGTTAAATGCCTAATGAATAATTAATTGAAGAACTGATAGAGTTATCAAGAAGCTCAGTCCGCATCAACTTTTAACAATCTCCCAATTGTATAATAGTGGTATTTTCACTAGATGGAGGTTAGTAATGACAAGAATTAACAAGTGGGTAAGCATAGAAATTAAACTTGCCGTCTTTCGTTTCTCATTTTTTTATACACTTTTATATGTGGTTCTAATAGGTTTAAGTTCTCAATAGGATAAACAAATGGAGTTCATAGAAAGTATTGAAGAGTTAGAGAAGATCTATGGTTCGCCAAGTGATGCTGCGCTAAACAAAGTCACTAATAAGATTATCTCGAGTTATAGAGCCTGGATTAAGAGATCTTCTTTCTGTGTGATTGCGTCCGTGGGATGCGAAGGAACGGATGTGTCTCCCAGAGGTGATGATGGCCAAGTTGTCAAAATTTTGAATGAAAAAACGCTTGCTTTGCCCGATTGGAAAGGAAACCAGCGAATAGATACTTTAAGAAATATCCTTGAAGATGAACGTGTTTCATTGTTGTTTATGGTTTCTGGATCAAATAATGTTGTTCGTGTGAATGGCCGGGCGAGAATAACAACTGATCAAGAGTTACTTGAATCACTCAAGCGCAATGGAGCTTACCCAAAATCAGTAGTGTTAGTAAAGGTAGGGGAGGTCTATTTTCAATGTGCCAGGGCTTTGATGAGATCAAATCTATGGGGATCTGGCGATCAGTCATCAGGGTTACCAACGCCTGGTTCCATATTAAATGAAATAACAAGCGGCGTTTTTGATGGGGAGGTCTATGATTCAAGCTGGCCAGAAAGATACAAAAAGGAGTTATGGTAGAATTTTGCTCAAAAGTCATCAATAAGTCACTTCAATGGATAAGACTGGACTTCACGCAGTTTTTTAGTGGAGTGAGAGGTAGTTTGAATAAGGAAGCACGATGAGCTGGATACGAGATACTTTTCAGGAATATCAGATTGGCCGGGCCAGATCTGTTGCAAATCAAACGCGGGTTAAATCATATGCGAATGCCAGTGATATTGGCCATACCGATAAAAAAATTGATAAGCTTGTTCTTATAACCCAAGCAATCTGGGCGTTACTCGAAGAGAGTGGAATTAGTGAAAGTCAGTTGCAGAGGAAAATAACAGAAACCTGCTAACAAGCTCTGTTTGTTGTATTGTCTGGTTAATCTAATACGCAGCTTTCTGTATGCCCGTTATTGTGTTGTAAAATGAAGGATAAATGAAACGAATTGAACTGGTCGAGCGATACATGGAGATATTCTTTGAGTCAAAGGAGTTTGATTCTTTACGTTCTATCTTCAGTGAGAATTTAGACTTTGAAGGTCCTTTGTTTAAATGCAGCGCGGCTTCTGAATACATAGAATCGTTAAAGTCTTCTCCGCCGGTTGATGTTAGCTATGAGATGGTGGCGGAGTTCAATAACGATACTTCAGTGTGCTTGATCTATAGATTCAGCAAAAATGGTAAGAGCACATTGATGGCGCAAACATTCTGGTTTGTCAGTGGTCGAATCAATAAAATACGTCTTATATTCAACCCGCAAGAGCTTGCATAACAACATAGGATAAAACATCTATTTTCTTGGCTGGTTAGCCATCTGTTTCGCTATAGAAGAGAATGCTAATTGTTATAGATCAAAGCAATAATCTATTTTGGTAAGAATATGGAGTTCTCAGACAATGAGGGCCTATTGGGTTGATGAATAGGTCATTTCTATCGCGACCCTGCAGTAGATACGCGATATCTAATTTAATTCCAGGGAGCGTATCCATGAATAATCTTAACCATTCTAAACTCATCGGGCTGGCAATTTTTACCAATGCTGTGTTCTTGGCAACACAGGCTATGGCCTGGACCGATCACATCACAGAAACCGCCTACGTCAATTCAATCTGTAAGCTGGAGCCGGAAGCCCAATGTTCCTGGGCAATTCTGATCGATACAAAGGCTCCTGGCGTCGATATGCACGAATCCTCCCTGGCCTCGGCCCGTCTCGACCGCTCAAATTTCGAACGTGCAAACTTTTCCCGCGCAATATTTCAGTTGGCGAATCTCAAGGATACCAATCTGATGTTAAGCAATCTGGAGTATGCCCACATGCATGGTGTCAATCTGCAGAATGCCAATCTGATGTTGGCCAATCTGACTGGCGCCAGTCTGTTCGATGCGGACCTCAGCGGCGCCGATCTTCGGGGGGCGAATCTGCAGGGGGCAATTTTGATCAAGGCGAAGTTTGACAATGCCATCTGGACGGATGGAAGGGTCTGCTCCGAAGGCTCTATCGGTCAATGTAATTAGATCTGTGCTGCCTGGGTGATCAGTGCTATTCGGACTGGTTTCGGATAGAAGTTCGATTCATTTGATAGCTCGTGCAGATTGTCGAGGAGGTGCTGAATAGCCAAAAACCCCAGGCTCTCCAGCGTTGAAAACAGGCTCCGAATGATCAATATAATGGAATATAACAAGATTGGAGAGAGTCATGAGTTTTATTACACCTGCTGCCCTGTTATCAGCACTGGCTTCCTGGGGGTTTCTGATCTTGACCTTTGTGAATCTGCTTTCAGGGTTTTTAGACACCCGGACCTGTCAGACAGATTGTGTCCGTAACTACTACTTCATCTCTGCCGCTTTTGGCCTGGCGGCCGGTGCTCTGGCAACCTTCTCTGTATTTCGCTCAGGCTTCACTATTGGTCAGGTACTCAGCTGGCTGTTTGCCGTGTCGCCGGTAACCATTGTGCTTACGATTTTTCTGGTTGGTTATCTGGGTACCGCAGCACACTAGCCCGGGCCTGGAGACGATAGACGTGCAGCGTGTGACGCTATCGGGCTTTCGTCAATACACTTAGAGATTAAGAACCGCTATTTCAGCTTGAACTGTTCTGCGATGGCGTTACTGCACTCATCTTCCGGCGCCGTCATCTTCAGCGGGATGCCGACGGGTGATATGCAGTTGATGGTGATCATCTGGTCGGATTCGAGCCCTACCACCCGCATCACCCGCATTGGGTTGTGGCTGTAACTCAGGTCGATCACCGCCAGTTGCTGTTCGCCAATCCACTCATAGCGTCCCTCTGCCCGGGGTTTGCTGATTCGCTCCGCTGCCGGGACGTTGTTACGCTCATATGCCTGGCTGAGGCTCAGCTCGGCACCCTCTACGACCTCGTCTACCAATTGTTGCAGAAAGCCCTGGCCGAAGGAGTTTTGCGTCAAGCCATCCGCCGGTTGCTTGCTGACCTTGACGTTCGACGGGGTCGGCACAAAATCACAACCGCTCAAGATCAGGCTGAGGGTGAGGGTGGCAAGTGGGATGCGGGGCATGGTGCGTCCTTTATACAAACAACTGACGCTATTCTAACGTGGAACCGGGGGGACAAGAAATCGATTCAGAGCTCAGTCAGACCCTGGGTTTCGTTTGGAACCCATGGGCTGTGGGTTCCTGCTGGCGAGCTCAGATCAGTGTACCGTGGAGTTGTCTGGTGTGATGATCTCATTCAGGGCTTCTGTCAATGGGCGAGGCTTGCCAAAGTGGTAGCCTTGGCCGAAATCGACGCCCATATGCTTCAACGCCATGGCGGTTGTCTCATCCGAAACAAATTCCGCGATGACCCGCTTCTCCATGAAGTGGGCGATTTCGGTTATCGAGCTGATCATCGCGTAATCGGCCGGTTTGTTGAGTATTTCTCGCACAAAGATCCCATCGATCTTGACGTAGTCCACCGGAAAATCCTTCAGGTAGGAGAAGGAGGCGTAGCCGGAGCCGAAGTCGTCCAGGGAGAAAGCGCAGCCGAGTTCACGAATCTCATTGATGACCGCTGCCGTATCGCTGATATCCCCTACCAGGGCGGTTTCGGTGATCTCAAAACCAAAATGTTTGGTCTCCAATGAGGTGGCTTTGATGCGCTCGATCAGCATCCTTTTGAAATCCAGGTCACCGAGGGATTTGCCGGAGAGGTTGATGGAGAAGCTCTGTCCTTCGGGGAGCTGATGGGCATAGGGTTCCAGCTGTTCGAAAAAGGCCTCCACCACCCAGCGGTCCACATCCCGCATCAGGTCATAGGTCTCCGCTGCTTCGATGAAGGCCTGGGGTGATTCGAGTTCGCCGTTCTCATTGCGCACCCGCAGCAGGATCTCATGGTGATGCGATGCCTGTTGATTGGATTGCAGCGGGACGATGGGTTGGACAAACAGTTCCATGCGCCCTTTGGCCAACGCCTCTTTGATGGCAGGTAGCGATTCCACCAGCTGCTGGCGTTGCTGATAGACTGAATCGCTCTTCAGGTAGATGCGGGTGCAGTTACCGCCACCCTGCTTGGCCATGTTGCAGGCGGCCAGTGCGGCTTGCATCAGCTTGTCCGCTTTTTCGTCGCTGCCATCGATTTCCACGACACCGACACTGGCGGTGGTCGGGATCATACGCCCTTGCCACTCAAATACACTCTCATCGATCGTCTGACGTAACATCTCAGCGGCCTGATAACCGACCTCCAGGTTCTCGTGTGTCAACAGCAGGGAGAATTCATCGTCACCAATGCGGCCCAAAGCGCCGCCTTCCGGCAGGTAGCTGAGCAGGATGTCAGTGACGGTCTGTAACAGCTTGTCGCCACCTTCGAATCCGCACAGGTCATTCACCACCTGAAATCTGTCCAGGTCGATCTGCAGCAGGATGCCGCTTTCTATCTCTGTCTGATGGAGGTATTTGCATACTTCCGCTTCGAATGCCCGACGGTTGTAGAGTCCGGTAAGCGAATCGATCTCGGATTCCTGCTTGAAGTCTGTGTAACTGTTGGCAAGCATGGTTTCGATGGTGCGCTCCACAATCGGTTTGGCGGAAGACTCCATCACGCTGATCCGTTGATCAGCAAAGCGGTCTGCCAGTTCCTCCAGGGTCTCATCGAGTACTTTGAAGCCATCCCCGTCGACCAGCAGATAGCGGTCTGTCTGCGGGTTTTTCCAGGCCAGACTGAGGACACTGAGCTGGCCTTTCTCATCCTGTTTGACCAGCCAGCTATCCAGCTCAATCTTGTTCACCGTGTGGCGCCACTGATCGTCTGTCGTTGTTGCACCATTGCCGGAACGGTCAATGTTCATGCCTTGAAAATAGTGGTGAAGATAGGCTTTGTTCGCTTCGATCCGCAGGTCGGGGAACTGGTCGCCTTCCGCACCGATCTCGAGCAGTCGTTGTAATTCATCCTCAAATGACTTGGCTTGTTCGGCGTAGATCGGATAGTCCGTGAAGCCTTTCCGAATCATCGCCATCATCGCCTGTTGCTGCTTGGCGGTCAGCTGGTGTTTTCCCGGCGAATCCGAAAACAGTCGGTGCAGCAGCTCAACGATCTGCAGATAGCCTTGCCAACCTTTCGCATCGGCTTTTTCCAGGACTGCCGTCTGTACCATCAGATTGACCCAGCCGAAACGAAACAGTTTGTCGACGATCGGTGAGATGGTCTGGTTGAGTAGGGTCTTTGAGAGTGCCTGATAGGTGGTCAGCTGGGCCCGTCGGAGCTTCTCATCCTTCAGGCAGCGTGAAATGGAGAGTTTTCGGTTGGCCTCGAAACGGCTGCGCTGTTCGCCCAATAACCGTTCCAGTTCGCTGCTGACCTCATCCACGTGACTGAACTTGCCGCTCTCCACGGCTTCGCTGATCTGGCTCAGTTGCTGGGTATCCCTGTCACGCAGTAACGAACGTTGGTTTCCCCGGTTGACATAGGGTTTCAGACATTCGATCGTATCGAGCAGACGCCTTACCGGATGGTCGCTGTTCTCAAGCAGGCTGGTGTCCTGCAGTACCGCTTCGATGATGAGAAATTTAAGCGTACCCATCAGCTGCCGAATCTGATCCGTGATCAGCGGATCTTCACTGAGAGTGGCGACCAGCTCCTCGCCGGCGCCGATTGCCGCCCGGGCTTCAGCGGACAGTTGCACCGGCTTTGAACTCTCCTCCTGAATCAGGTTTTCGATCTGCTGCTGCAGGGGGGCGGCCTGAAGTCTTGAGAGAGAGGCCAGGCTGGTTATGACCTCCTTGCGTTCAGTGTCCGACATGCCTTGGGTCGGTTCCTGGGCGTCACTGTCCGGGTGGAGGTTACTGAGTTTACTCAGATGCTCGATCGGGGTGTTGTGGATCGACTGGGTGTCGCTGCTTTTGATGATGGTCCAGGCCGACTGGGATGGGCTTTCAAGGCCATCGATGTGGGCTCTATTGATCTGCTTCAACAGGTTTTCGTAGAAGCGATTCAATCCATTCAGCAGGGTGCTGCGAAAGGCGATCAGTAAAGTGCGCATGATCTTGGCATCGAACTGATAGCTGTCCAACAGGTTTTTAAAGATGCTCAGCAGACTGATCGGGGCGATTGGATTGAGTTCGTTGTGTACATTGCTGTGACACAGATGACTGAGGGCCGTCTCGATATGGAAGAGCGGTCGGGAGACCTCGGATTCCGCCCGACGGGCCACATCATTGACCAGGATCCAGGTTTCGATCTCCTGGGTCTCCACCAGAGATAATTCTGGGCTGTGGTCTGAGCTTGAGGCGGTTTCGTTTGTGTTGCCCTCAATCAGATCACTAAACCCCTGTTCAAATTGCGCTATGAATTGCTGATTGAGTTTCTGTTGGTCCTTTTCCAGACTGTTGAGCGCGAAAAAGAGACTGGACTGCTCCTGGGGGTCGACGGTATCAAAGATGACCTTTTGCAGCTCCTTTTGAGCAATCGTGAAAAAATCGTTTAAACCGTGCTCTAGATAAGGTTTTGCGAGTGCCCGAATCTGATCCAGCAGATCCCGTTGCTGTTTCGGGTCGTGCTGTTGATCGGCAACCTGGACCTCCGAGTCAGCGGTGGATGCTTGATTGTTGGAATAGAGTGACTCGAACAGCCTGGTGCCGCTGCCATTGGTGAAAGAGAGTCCCATGCCGCCATGATCAAAATAGACAACCCGTGCCGGTACCTGTTGTGACTCTTGTGGGACTTTGAGAAGAATCTCTTCCCGATCGGCTTCCGAAATATAGCCGTGGGGTAGGGCCTCATTCAGTCGGGTATCGCTACAGCTGAGATAGACGCCGCCACGGGAAAAGTTGAGCATCCGGCAATCATCAAAGCTTTCGGATTGATATTCGATGACTACCGGAATATCAATTTTCAAGCGTGGGTGGCGTCTGCGATTCCTCTGATCTTTCAAAGTTGTTGTCCTATCTGGTTAACTCCATTTAAGCCTTATTGGTTTTAGGGGTAAGTGATTGGCTGTTTTTGCTCCCTAAACTAACTATAGGGTTATCGGCCGAAAGTGTATTTGCCTTAATCAATGGATGGCGTACAGATTGGGGGGAATTGTTAAGTTTCTTATTTGCAGCGGGTGTATGACGCCACAGCAATCCCTCCGCTTGATTCAGAGTTGGTAATGCGGGGATCTAAAGCGCAGAATAGTGGTCAGTTTTAATGTCAGAAACCTGGGGCCTGTGAGAGGGCCTCAGTATTAAGCTCAGACCTGACAACCTGTGGATCTGTCTCAATATCATGAAAGTCTGTAATCGCCTTACCGTAATCCTGATTCTGTTCACCCTGGTTGCCTGCGCCACCAGCCCCACCGGACGCAAGCAGCTGATGATCGTGAGTGAGGAGATGGCGATCAACTCCTCGAAAACAGCCTATACCGAGATGCTGAAACCCTACCAGGAAGAGGGCAAGCTGGATAACGATCCGCTGCTCAAGGCAAGGGTGGCGCGGATCACCGGTCGGCTGATTGCTCAGGCGGTGAAGTTGCGTCCAGAGACCGAAAAGTGGGCCTGGAGCATGAAGGTGCTGGATGATCCGGAGACGGTCAATGCCTGGGCGATGGCCGGGGGAAAGATGGCGCTCTACAGCGGGTTGGTGGAGAAGATCAAGCCGACGGATGATGAGCTGGCCCAGGTGCTCGCCCACGAGATCTCTCACGCACTGGCAAAGCACACTGCAGAGAAGATGTCAGTGGCAATTGCCAGCCAATTGGGTATTGCTGCCGTTGCAGCATCAACCGATAACAAAGCGGTGGTGGCCGGTTCGCTGATGGCGGCCAAGTTGGCGATCGATCTTCCCAATAGCCGTACCGCAGAGAAGGAGGCGGACAGAATCGGTATCGAGCTGGCAGCCAAGGCCGGTTATGACCCACGCGCTGCGGTTACCCTGTGGAAAAAGATGGGCGAGGTCTCCGGCGGACGGACCCCGCAATTTCTCAGTACCCACCCGAGTCCAGCCAATCGAGCCGAGACACTGGGCAAGCTTGCGGATAAAATGATGCCCTATTTCTATGCGCCAGGTGAGCGCCCCAGTTTCGATTATCAGTAACCCGGGCTCGCATCATCAGCATCAATCCTTAGCCTTAAGTACCCCAGGACCCAATATGGCCACAGGCACGTTGTACATCCTCTCGGCACCCTCCGGCGCCGGTAAAACCAGTCTATTGAAAGCGCTGCGTCAGCAGGATGGGGCGCTGCAGGTCTCCATCTCACACACCACCCGGCCAATGCGCCCCGGTGAAGAGGATGGCAAGGACTACCACTTCATCGGCCAGGAAGTGTTTCAGGAGATGATTGGCGCGGCGGCATTTCTCGAGCATGCGGAGGTGTTCGGTAACTTCTACGGCACCTCGGAATCAGCAGTCAGGGCCAGGCTGGATGCGGGACAGGATACGGTGCTGGAGATCGATTGGCAGGGGGCCCAGCAGGTAAGAAAGCGTTTTCCTGAAGCGGTCTCGATCTTTATTCTGCCGCCCAGCCCCGAGGCACTCTACGAAAGGTTGAGCGCCAGAGGGCAGGACAGCGAAGCGGTGATCCAGGGGCGCATGCAGCAGGCGGTGAGTGAGATGTCCCACTACGCTGAGTTTGACTACCTGGTAATCAACGACGATTTCGATACCGCGCTGGCTGAACTGGCAGCGATCGTCAGCGCCCGACGCTTGCGGCTGGTGAGCCAGTCCGAGCGTCATAGCGAACGGATCAGTGCGCTGCTCACGGTTTAACCGTTTCAAGGATTGGATCTCGACCCCACAAGCTATACTATAGCGACCCTTATTTTGAACCGGGACTGACAATGGCCGGAAAACTCTACATCAAAACCTTCGGTTGCCAGATGAATGAATACGATTCATCGCGTATGGCGGATGGCCTGCGCGTGGCCGCCGGACTGGAGCTGACGGAGAATCCGGAAGAGGCGGATGTGCTGCTGCTGAATACCTGTTCGATCCGTGAAAAGGCGCAGGAGAAGGTCTTCTCCCAGCTCGGCCGCTGGCGCCCCTGGAAGGAGCGCAATCCCGCCCTGATCATCGGTGTGGGTGGTTGCGTGGCCAGCCAGGAGGGTGATGCGATTCGTCAGCGTGCCCCCTATGTGGATCTGGTTTTCGGCCCTCAGACCCTGCACAGACTGCCGGATATGCTGCAGCAGGTGCGTCGGGAGCATGCCCCGCTGGTGGATGTCAGCTTCCCGGAGATCGAGAAGTTCGATCGGCTGCCCGAACCTCGAGCCGAGGGTCCGACCGCCTATGTCTCGGTGATGGAGGGGTGTTCCAAATACTGCACCTACTGCGTCGTGCCCTTCACCCGTGGTGAGGAGATCAGCCGCCCGTTTGACGATGTGATCGCCGAGGTGGCCGGTCTGGCCGGGCAGGGGGTGCGGGAGATCCATCTGCTGGGGCAGAACGTGAATGCCTATCGGCGAGAGATGCATGAAGGGGGCGAGGCGGATCTGGCGCTGCTGATCGAGTATGTGGCGGCCATCGAGGGGGTTGAGCGTGTTCGCTTCACCACCTCCCATCCGGTTGAGTTTTCCGACAGCCTGATCGATGTCTACGCTCAGGTACCCGAGCTGGTGAGTTTTCTCCATCTGCCGGTGCAGTCCGGTTCCGACCGGGTGCTGGCGATGATGAAGCGGGGCCATATGGCGCTGGAGTACAAGGCCAAGATTGCCCGGCTGCGCAAGGTGCGCCCCGATATCACCATCTCATCCGATTTTATCGTCGGTTTTCCCGGCGAGACCGAAGCAGACTTCGAGCATACCCTGAAACTGATTGAGGAGGTCGGCTTCGATCACTCCTATAGCTTCATCTACAGCCGTCGGCCGGGCACTCCGGCGTCGGATCTGCCCGATGATGTGCCGCTGCAGGTCAAGCAGCAGCGCCTGGAGCGGCTGCAGCAGCTGATCAACACTCAGGCACAGCGCATCAGTCGCCAGATGGTGGGTACCATCCAGCGGATTCTGGTGGAGCGCCCGGCAAAAAAGGATCCGGCGCAACTGGCCGGTCGTACTGAGAACAACCGGGTGGTCAACTTCACCGCACCCGCTGAACTGATCGGTCAGTTTGTCGAGGTGCGGATTACCGAGGCACTGCCCAACTCACTGCGCGGGGAGTGGTTGGGAGAACTCAAGGAAAGCGCCGTTGGCTGAACACCCTGATTCACTGGATCTGGCCCTGGAGCCAGCCGACAACAGCCGATTGGCCAATGTCTGCGGACAACTGGATGAGCACCTGCGGCTGATCGAGCGGCGCCTTGGCATCGAGATCAACAACCGTGGCAACCAGTTTCGCCTGATCGGTGAAAAGCACGCCATTCAGGCCGCTGAGCAGGTGCTGAACGATCTCTATCGCGCCGCCTCGTCCGAGCAGCTCGAACCGCAGCGGGTGCATCTTTTCCTGCAGGAAGCCGGGGTGGATGAGCTGCTGGATCAGAATCGGGGCAACGACCTGCCGGAGACGGTGATCAAGACCCGTCGGGGTCTGGTGCGTCCCCGTGGGGCGAATCAGAAAGAGTACCTGCACAAGGTGCTGACCCATGATATCAATTTCGGTGTCGGCCCGGCCGGTACCGGTAAGACCTATCTGGCGGTAGCCAGTGCAGTGGATGCTCTGGAGCGGGACCAGGTGAGACGCATCCTGCTGGTCAGGCCGGCGGTGGAGGCTGGCGAGCGGCTGGGATTCCTGCCCGGCGATCTGTCGCAGAAGATCGATCCCTATCTGCGTCCGCTCTACGATGCACTCTACGAAATGCTCGGATTTGAAAAGGTCGCCAAGCTGGTGGAGCGTAACATCATCGAGATTGCCCCATTGGCCTACATGCGGGGGCGTACCCTCAACGAGTCGTTCGTGATTCTGGATGAGGCGCAGAACACCACCCCCGAACAGATGAAGATGTTTCTCACCCGCATCGGTTTTGGATCCACTGCGGTGATCACCGGGGATGTGACCCAGATCGATCTGCCCAGAGGTCAGCAGTCGGGCTTACGTCAGGTAACCGAGGTGCTGGCCCATGTGGAGGGGATCAGTTTCACCTTCTTCAACGCACGGGATGTGGTGCGCCATCCGGTGGTGCAACGGGTCGTGCGAGCCTACGACGAGTTCGATCAGCGTAATTGACAATCCCCATGAGCAAGCTGAAGTTGGAGATTCAACGGATTGCCGAGGCATCTGAGGAGAGCCCCTCAGATCAGCAGCTGGCAGCCTGGGCCGAGGCCGCCCTGGCCGAATCCGACGAGCAGGTGGAGATGGTGATCCGCATCGTCGATGCACCGGAGAGTCGGCAGCTGAACCGGGACTACCGGGGCAAGGACAAGCCGACCAATGTCCTCTCATTTCCATTTGAATCGCCGCCGGAAGTTCCGCTTCCGCTGCTTGGCGACCTGGTGATTTGTGCCCCTGTGGTCTCGACAGAGGCGCGTCAACAGAACAAAACCCTGGAGGCCCACTGGGCGCATATGGTGGTTCACGGCACCCTGCACCTGCAGGGCTATGACCACCAGGACGATCAGCAGGCGCAACGGATGGAAGATAAGGAACGGCAGATCCTTCAGGCGCTCAATTTTTCCGATCCATACACAGATGAGTAGTAATGAACAGCGAAGACCGATCGAGTAACGGTTCCTCCAGCCGTTGGCTGGAGCGTATCAGCCGAATGTTTGGCAGCGAACCGCAGGACAAGGAAGAGATCTACAATCTGCTGAAGGAGGCGAGTGAGCGGAAGTTGCTCGATGATGACGCCCTGAGCATGATGGAAGGGTCGATGCTGGTCTCCGAACGGCGCGCCAGGGACGTTATGACCCCAAGGGCCAAACTGGAAGTGGTGCGGGCCGTCGACGATCTGGATGAGGTGCTGCGGGTAGCCATCGATTCGGCTCACTCCCGCATGCCGGTGGTCGGTGAGGATGTGGATGAGGTGCTGGGAATGCTGTTGTCAAAGGATCTGCTGCCATTCTTTCAGAAACAGCAGCGGGATCGCTTCAAGATCCATGAAGTGATGCGGGAAGCGCTGTTCGTACCTGAATCGATGCGTCTCAATCAACTCTTAAAGAATCTGAAAAAGAGCCGTAACCACATGGCCGTGGTTGTCGACGAATATGGTTCCACCGCCGGTGTGGTGACCCTGGAGGATCTGCTTGAACAGATCGTCGGTGAGATCGAGGATGAGCACGATATTCCGGAGCAAGATGAGCTCATGCCGGTCACCTGATCGAACGGGCATAGTGAGACCCGGGTTATTATCGAACAAAGTTCAAGGAGGCCGTGGTTAGGGCTATGCTTTGGGTATCAATGGTGTGTCGGTAAGAGGGAATGACTATGATCAACATTGAGTGGCACCATGAGTATGAAATCGGTTATGAGCGGATCGATTTCGAGCATAAGATTTTTCTGGGTTTGATCAGTGATGCATCTCTGGCCCTGGATCTCAAACTGGATCGCCAGCGTATCCTGCAACACCTTGAAGAGATTAAGCAATACACTGTTTTTCACTTCATCAGTGAAGAGAATATCATGCTCGATATCGACTATCCGGAGTTGCAACACCACAAGCAGGAGCATCAGGTGTTACTTGCCCGGTTGAACGACAAAATTCACCAGTATCGGAATGAGGCGCTGGATCTGGAGGCGATCGTCGACTTCCTGTTCGAGTGGTTCGCCCTGCATACCACACAGGTCGATACCAAGATCGGGCGCTATATCAAGGCAACCGATAAAAATGCAGCATTTCCGTTTCCTCCAGAGACATTAAGGGGTCACTGACTATTTTATGAAGCGACAGATTGCCGCCAAAACAGCACCTTCGTGTATTGCAGCGAGTCGTTGGATTTGCGCCTTGAATCGGTGCATGCCAAGCGACAATCGGAACGTCTCATGGGTCAACAGAGGCTGTCTGGAAAATTTGCTGGAGAGCCTCAGCAGGTAGTGCATGAATGATCGTGGTATGACTCGTTTGCTGTTACGCGCACCTGCTGTTTTTGCCCTGCTGGCCGGTGGCCTGACCACCCTGGCATTTGCCCCCTTTGATTTCTGGATCATGGGAGTGCTGGGTCCGATGCTGCTGTTTCTGATCTGGCAGAAGACGGCTGGCCCCTGCTTCAGGAGTGGTTTTTTCTACGGCTTCGGGTTGCTTGGTACCGGGGTCTCCTGGCTCTATGTCAGCATTGCCCAGTTCGGTGATCTGGGCTGGCTGTTTCCACTCATCATTACCCTCGGATTCATTCTTTTCATCTCCCTCTACTACGGTCTGCTCGGCTGGCTGGCCGGGCGATTCGATGGTTTCGCCGCAGGTCTCAAGCGGGTTCTGGTCTACCCGGCCCTCTGGGTATTGATGGAGTGGTTCAGGGGTTGGTTTTTAACCGGCTTTCCCTGGCTGCAGCCCGGCTACTCCCAGCTCGATTCACCCCTCGCCGGATATGCTCCGCTGCTGGGTGTGCTGGGGGTGAGTTGGATGGTGATTCTCAGTGCCGGTCTGCTCAGCGATCTGTTGACCGGTAAAACCGGTCGGCCCTGGCGGGCCACTCTACTGCTGCTGATCTGGTTGTCTGGCTGGTGGATGACGGAGCTCGAGTGGAGCCGGCCTGCCGGTGAACCCCTCTCGGTGGCACTGGTTCAGGGCAACATTCCGCAGGCGCAGAAGTGGCTGCCGGAGCAGTTGTCGCCAAGCCTGGTGCTGTATGCCAACCTGACCAAGAAGAATCTGGACAGGGATCTGATCATCTGGCCGGAGACGGCGGTTTCAGCCTTTCAGTTTCAGGTGGAAGAGGCCTTTATCGTGCCGCTGGAGAGGCTTATCAGGGAGTCCGGAAGCAACCTGGTGTTCGGTGTGGTGCAGATGGATGCGCAGCGGGACAACTACTACAACGCCCTGGTCTCGCTCGGCAATCAGGAGCGTGACCACTACTACAAAGGTCATCTGGTGCCGTTTACCGAGTATCTGCCATTCAAATCCCTGCTCTGGCCACTGGTGGATCTGTTCACCATACCGATGTCGGATTTCTCGGCGCGGCAGGCGCCAAAGCCGTTGATGCGGGTAGGCGATCATACGGTGGGTATGTCGATCTGTTACGAGGACGCCTTCGGTAGTGAAATGATCCTGGCTCTGCCTGAGGCGGCCTATCTGATCAATGTCAGCAATGATGCCTGGTTTGGCGACTCGCTGGCGCCGCATCAGCATCTGCAGATTGCCCGCATGCGCGCTCTGGAGAGCAGCCGCTACCTGTTGCGATCGACCAATACCGGTGTTTCGGCGATCATTGCGCCGAATGGCAAGCTGGCCGCCGTCTCACCGCTGCTTGAAGAGGATGTTCTGCAGGGTGAGATTGTGCCGTTGAGCGGTCAAACCCCCTACGCACGGAGTGGCAATCTGGCCATTCTGCTGTTGTTGCTGATGAGCCTGGCACCGGCCTTGGCCCAGCTTGTCAGGCAGCGTCGTGGCTGATCGATTGAAACTGAGAAATACCACCGGATGGTGGAGGTTCAAAAGCGCAATCTATTGTGATTGAATGATAACGCCGCTGGGCGCAAAAACAGACCCGGCAGGACGTATTGGATTAGTGTTAACAGGCATAGGACCAGCCAACTGACTACCCCCTGATTGTTACATGAAAAAACGTGTTTTGATTACCGGTGCTTCATCCGGGTTTGGTGAAGCTTGTGCACGCCGCTTCTCGGAAGCTGGCGATGATCTGGTGCTTTGCGCCCGGCGAATGGATCGACTGCAGGCTCTGAGCGACGAGCTCTCAGGCAAGTCTGAAGTAGTGATTCAGACTCTGGATGTGACCGATCCCCAGGCGGTGGAAGGTTTCCTCGAGGCGCTGCCTGAAGCGAGTCGTGAAATCGATGTGCTGGTCAACAATGCGGGCCTGGCGTTGGGACTTCAGCCCGCTCATGAAGCCGATCTGCAGGATTGGCAGACGATGGTGGATACCAACATCAAGGGATTGATGCATATGACCCGCCTGATCCTGCCAGGTATGGTGCAGAGACGTCGGGGGCACATCATCAATATCGGTTCTGTGGCCGCTAGCTGGCCCTATCCGGGTGGCAATGCCTACGGTGCGACCAAGGCGTTTGTGCAGCAGTTCAGCCGAGGTCTGAAGGCGGATCTGGTCGGTACCCCACTGCGGGTAACCAATATCGAGCCTGGTCTGGCGGAGACCGAGTTTTCCCTGGTGCGCATGAAGGGCGATGCGCAACAGGCCGCCGATGTCTATCAGGGCACTCAGCCTCTGACCGGGCCGGATATCGCTGAAATCGTCTATTGGGTCACGGCCCTGCCGCCACATGTCAATATCAATGCCCTGGAAGTGATGCCCGTTTGTCAGGCGTGGGGTCCATTCGCAGTGGACCGGACTTTGGGTAAGGATCTTTGAAGGCACTGATCAGCGCAACCATCGATCTCTGTCTGTTACGGCGGAGTCCCCAGGATCTACCGGCTTCCACGGTTCTGTTGTGGCTCGCCGCGATGCTGAATTTGCTGACCGGGGTATTGATGTTGATGGATGCGGATTCAAATCCGCTTAAGGCGGTAGGCCAGACTCTGTTCGAATTGGCCCTGATGGTGAGTGCCTTGTATGCCGCTCTGTTGTTGAATGGGCGCCTGGAGCGATTCATCCAGGCGGCAACCGCGCTGATGCTGTGCGGCGTTCTGCTGGGTATGCTGGCACTGCCTCTGATTGCCTGGGGTAAACAGAACCAGTCTGCTGAAGCCGGTATCCTGTTCCTGCTGGTATTTGGCTGGGGTGTGGTTGTGATCGGTCATATCCTCAGGCACACCTTTGAGTTCTCTCTCAATGTGGGGATCGCCATAGCGTTGCTCTATACTCTGCTCGCCGGTACTCTGGTGGCTCTAATCTTTCCGGTAACTGCCTGATGCATCTACATATCCTTGGAATCTGCGGGACCTTCATGGGGGGTATTGCACTGCTGGCGCGGGCACTGGGACATCAGGTCAGTGGTTCCGATGCCAATGTCTATCCCCCGATGAGCACCCAGCTGGAGCAGGCCGGAATCAAATTGATGGAGGGTTTCCAAGCGGAACACTTGCAGCCGGCACCGGATGTGGTGGTGGTGGGTAATGCCATGTCGCGGGGAAATCCGGCGGTGGAGTATCTGCTCGATCAGGGCCTGCACTATACTTCCGGGCCCCAGTGGCTGGCTGAACATGTGCTGCAGGATCGCTGGGTACTGGCCGTGGCGGGCACCCATGGTAAAACCAGCACCTCCAGCCTGCTTGCCTGGATTCTGCAGCAGGCGGGGCTGGAGCCCGGTTTTCTGATTGGCGGCGTACCGGAGAATTTCGGCGTCTCAGCACGCCTGGGTAACTCCCCCTTCTTTGTGGTCGAAGCGGATGAGTACGATACCGCCTTTTTCGATAAACGCTCGAAGTTTGTCCACTACCGCTCCCGAACTCTGGTGTTGAACAACCTGGAGTTCGATCATGCCGATATCTTCGATGATCTGGCGATGATTCAACGTCAGTTTCACCATCTGGTGAGGACTGTCCCCGCTCAGGGTCTGATTATCTGCCCGAGTCGTGACCAAGCACTGGCCGAGGTGATCGGGATGGGTGCCTGGACACCGATTGAATACTTTGATCCGATCGAACAGACAGACTGGCATGGGGCCAATGCGACCCCGGATGGACAGGCTTTCGATGTGATTTGCGATAACACCTCACAGGGGCGTGTCGAATGGGATCTGTTGGGTCAGCATAATCTGGCCAATGCCCTGGCGGCGATAGCCGCAGCCCGTCATGCCGGGGTACCTCCCAGTGTCTCGATTCGAGCGCTGTCGGGTTTCAAGAACGTCAAACGGCGCATGGAACTGCGTGGAGAGGTGGCCGGTATCCGGGTCTATGATGACTTCGCCCACCACCCCACCGCCATCGAGACCACCCTTGACGGTTTGCGTAAACGGGTTGGCGAGGCACGCATCATTGCGCTGCTTGAGCCCCGTTCAAATACCATGAAACAGGACATTCATACCGGGCGTCTGAGCGGTTCCCTCGAAGCGGCTGACCGGGTTCTGCTGTTTGCCCCGCAGGATCTTCAGTGGGATGCCGCTTCCGTGATGGCGCCATTGGGTGAGCGGGCAGAGGTGTTTGAAACAACTCAGGGGATGGTTGAACGGGTCAAGGCGGTGGCTGAACCGGGCGACCATATCCTGGTGATGAGTAACGGTGGATTCGAGGCGATTCATCAACGCCTGCTGGATGCCTTACAATAGTGTCTATGAGTATCGAGACCAATCCTATTGCTGTGGCGATTACCGGGGCGTCCGGCAGTGCCTATGCGCTGCGTCTTATCGAATCCCTGCTGCAGGCGGGTGAGCCGCTCTATCTGATGGTCAGTCAGGCTGCGCAAGTGGTGTTGCGAATGGAGTCCGGCCTGGAGTTGCCCTCCCAGCCCGGTGAGATTCAGAAGATACTCTGTGAACGATTCAATGTCTCAACGGAGCAGCTGCAGGTGTTTGGTCGACAGCAGTGGATGGCACCGGTAGCCAGTGGCTCCAATCCCCCCAGGGCGATGGTGGTCTGCCCTTGCACGGTGGGCGCCCTCTCCGCGATTGCCTGTGGCGCGAGTAACGATCTGATGGAGCGGGCAGCCGATGTGGTGCTGAAAGAGCGACGCAAACTGATCCTGGTGGTCAGGGAGACCCCCTTTTCAGAGATCCATCTGGAAAATATGTTGAAACTGAGTCGTATGGGGGCGGTGATCATGCCGGCCAATCCGGGCTTCTACCATAATCCGCAACGTGTTGAGGATATTGTTGACTTCATGGTCTCGCGTATTCTCGATCAGTTGGGTGTGGAGAACCGCCTCTCCCCGAGATGGGGAGAGTAACGCAGGGTTGCTGAGCTTTCAGGTAAACGGCAACCTGTTCAGCCTGCGCTTGATTGATGTTAGGGAGTGAGGGTATCAGTTGGCCCTCTCGATGACCTTCAAAGAGATCTCCTCCGGGCTTGCCTCACTGTCTGCGAGCTAAACTTTTCACAACGGTTGCAATTTTGTCATCTCAGCAGAACAGTTAGAAGACAGAAAGAGCGGTTTACGTCGTGCAGGCCCTAGAACACCGTGCTGCGGTTGCGACCCTTCTGTTTCGATTCGTAGAGGGCGCTGTCCACCCTTTTCAACAGGGAGTGAATGTTGTCTGAGGGCCTGACCACACTGGCGCCAAAGCTGGCCGTGATAGAGCCGACCCCTTCATGTTCGTACTGTTGAATGGCATTGCGCAGGGATTCAACCAGGGATCTCAGCTCCTTGGTGTCGATCAGCGGTGCGATGATCATAAACTCTTCACCACCCCAACGGGCCAGAACATCGGATTTACGAATTCTTTCGTTGAGAAGATCAACGGTGTTTATTAATACCTTGTCTCCCATGTCATGGCCGTATGTGTCATTGATCTTTTTGAAGTGATCCAGATCGAACATGATCAAGCCGAAACGGTTGTTGGTGAGGCTGGCCCAGGCGATCTGATTTTTCAGCTCTTCATCGAATTTCATTCGATTGTAGATCTGGGTCAGCCGGTCTGTTTCCGCAATGTGCTGCAGTTGCTTCTCCATCTCCACCGTCTCGGTGATATCCCGATGCGACTCGATGATCTGAATGATGTTTTCTCCGCTGTCATCGAATATCGGGGTGGCTCGGACGTCCACGTGGATGATGTTGCCCTGATGGTCATAGTGTTTGTGCACCACCGATACCGGGGTTCTCTTCTCCATGATCTGCTGGATCGGGCAGGGGTCGAGTTGGCCTTTGCAGGGATTGCTGCGTTTGTGTGAAAGATGATAGCAGGTTGTCTGGGGATCAATGGCCTGGCCTTTGTTATAGAGCTCGAGTGCCGACTGATTGATCAGTGTCAGTTCATAGCTGTTGATATCGATGACCATGGTCGGGTCGGGAATGGTATCAACCACTTTCTGGATATAGTCGCGGGATTGGGTAAGGCGTTCCTCCGCCTCTTTCAGCGGGGTGACATCATTGATATGGACATAGAAGCCGGTCAGTTTTCCCAATTTGTCGCGGATCGCATGGGCTGTTTCCTGTATCCAGCGGCTTCGATTGTTGCGCCCCACAATCAGGTAGGGTGAGTGGCTGAATGAATTCGAACCCTTGTTCTCGGCCTCCAGCGTCTCTTGTGTGTATTTTTCCAGGTATTCACTGTCGATCATGCTGGAGTAAGCAACCTTGCCTGAAGCAAAGTGGTTGGCATCATAATCGAGTAACTCTTCGATATTGGATGAGATGAACTCGATCGGCCAGCCGATTTCATTGCGTAACTTGGCGATCACGCCAGGACTACCCAGAAAGAGTTCGTGCTCATAGGATATATTGCGATTCAGCTCCTGAATCTGCCGCTCATGGGCCTGGCGTTTTTCCCTGTGCCACAACGCCACCCCCAGTATGATTGCAAACAGAAAGAAGCTCAGCAGCAACAGCGGAATGGTTTTGGAGAGCTCTCTCCAGAGTTTTACCTCGATCAGTTGATTGGGAACATGCAACATCAGCCATAAGCAGCTGTCACAGGTTGATGCAACGGTGTTGCTGCCGGATGGGTCGATCTGATTGTAGGTATAGAGCCCCTTCGGGTTGAGCAGTTGGCCCTGCTTGTCGTTCAGAGTGGCCTGCCAGGCCGCCTCGTGTTGAATGGAAACCCTTGACTGAGGGCTGTCGGGAAACATGAAACCCCAGTCATTGGCAGCATTGGGGCTGACCAGGCTATAGCCCTGCCAGTTGAGCAGCAAGGCATGCCCCGAATAGCTGGCGGTTACACTGCGAAACTTATCCAGCAGGTTTTTTGCAAGATAGTTGATGATGATCACCCCGTCGGGCTGGCCGTCATGTCGGTCGACCCGGGTGCTGAAGCGGATTGTCGGTTTCAATGGCAGCTCGATCTGTTTTCGTTCAATGTTCAGATCGAGGAGTGAATTCCAGATCTCCCCAACAGGGGTGTTGATGGCCTCGATGAAGTAGTAGCGATGGCGTTTCGACTGCAGTTTCTGCTCAGGGGTGGCAGTCGCTTTATGATCGCTGTAGTTGATCCTTATGGTCTCCTGCCCCTGATCGTCGAGAAAACGAACCTGATCGTAGCGCGCCCTCTGCTCCGCCACAGAGATCCATAGCTCCTGTAGCTCGTTGATCACATTTCTCGGTTTGATGAGGCTATCCAGTTGATGCAGTTTATAGTGCTCTGTCAGCAGTTTCAGATCTGAGTGAATTTCCGCAAATGAGAGATTGAGTTGGTCTCTCACCTGGCCGGCGAGAATATTCGATTCAAGCTTTAACTCACTGGTTACCCGGCCCATGGTCTGATTGTGGATCATCCAGAAGGTCAGACTGGTCAAAACGGCCAAAGGGATCAGGAACAGGAGATAGTTGCGGATGAATCTGCCGATGTTCATGGGGCCGCTTGTGGCGATTCGGATTGTGGCTGATCAGTGGTCAGTGCATGAAGAATGATGACTGCTCCGTCTACCATGTCACCCTTCATGATCGGTGTACTGGTATATTCAATCTGCAGTGGATTGCCATTCTTGTCCCAAATGGTGTCCCTTTCCCCGTGACGGGTCTCTCCACTCCTTAACACGTCCAGAATTGCTGATTGGCCGGAAATTGTATCAATGTTCTGCCCGCCGGTGTGGTTGCCCAGGCTGCGACTCTCTTCTCCGATCATCTCTTCGGCTTCGTATCCCAACAGTTGCGCAGCCGCTGGATTGACGAATGTATACCTGGCTTCACTATCGAGGCCGATGATGCCATCGCCAGCGATGTTGAGAATCAGCTCTTTCTGCTGCTGAGCGAGATGACTTTGAGCTTCGAGCTTTTTGTATTGATCGATGTCATCGATTACCGCGACCAGGTAGTCGACTTCATTGTTGGCATCCGGTTTTGTGGAGAGGGAGAGCTGGATCCACTTCCTTTGCCCATTGGAGCAGTTGATACGCAGTTGTAACGAGGTACTGGTGAGCTTGTTTTTGCAGAGTTGGTCGATTGCTTTGATGCAGGTCGGAAGATCATTGCCGAAGAGAATGTCTTTCAGGTTGATATCCTGCAACTGCTGTTTATCGAGTGAAATGATATCGCAGAGTTTCTGATTCATCTGCAAAAAACGCCCGGATGGCGTGACGTGGGCTAATCCTACCGCGGCTTTTTCAAATGTGGCCAACTGGGCTTCACGGCTCAGTTCCAGAGTGGTTTTGTGTTCGGAGAGGCTGCGATTGAGGCGAATGATCCTGAAGCTCAGGATGGCAATGGATAGCAGTACGATCAGCGTCAACAGATACCAGTACCAATGTTGCATCAGGCTTTTGAAAAATTTTTCATCGATCTGCATGTCATAGGGCGGCAGTGACAGCAGCCTCAACAGATCGTCCACCGGTTGATAGTTCTCCGGGATGGTCCAGCCGAGGATACGGGCATTGCTTATTGCCGGATGATCTGTAGGCATACTCAACAGAGTGATGGCGACTTTGCGTGCCAGCTCCAACGGTGTATGTGACAACATCGCCAGTGGCCACTCCGGGTAGAGGGGGGTGCTGATCAGGTAGGGAAACTGGCTGAACTGTTTGGGTGAAAGAACCCGTAGGTCAGCGATCTCCAGCAGACCCTCATTGGACATCCTCTCAAGGGTGTCCGTCCTGACTACGCCTGCATCGGCTTTTCGCTCCAGAATGGCATTGACTACCGCATCATGGGTATTCAGGAACATCAGTGAGGCGAAGTCCCAGCGGTCCAGATCAGCGGACATCAGTTCCCGTTGTGCCATATTCCAACCGCCCAGCGAGGTGGGGTGGACGGCGGCAACCCGATGGTTTTTCAGATCGGCCAGGTTATTGATTTCCGTATTGCCGGCCAGGGTGAATATCACGCTGCCGAATTTTGAGCTGCCATATTCGGATGAGAGTTCATTGACCAGTGTGAGGATGCGTCGTGCGCCATAGCTGACGGACAGATCGACGTAGATCCCGGAGTTGACGATGACAAAATCGACCAGTCGGTTTTTCACGATAATCGGAATATCGTCGAAACTCATCGGGATGATGGTGAAGTTATACTCCGGCAGCTGTTCCGACAGGTAGGCAGCGGTTGCATCCCAGCGTTGATGGCTTTTTTCATAGCCGCGCTTGGCAAGCACGCCGATGCGGACATCCACAGCATCAGCCCAGGCGTAAGGGCTGATGATCAGTAGGCATAGCAGAAGGCTGAGTGATCTGATCGCCATGGTTAGTCTGGTTGTGGGTGAAACAGGGATCACGCTAATGCCTATGCTGAATAAATCTCTATTGGTAATTATAATTCCTTCGGCTTTTTTGTTAATCGGCAGTTGCAGTGTTTGCTTTAATCGTCGAAGTAACTGAGCTCTGATGGTTTGAGATTCTGAAATTCTTTAATTTCAGGTGGTTGCAGTAATAAATCCTAACCTGCTCCAGGTGATCTGCAGTAGCCTAATCGACAAACAGCAAGATCGTTCCCGCTGTTGAAAGGTGGCTGATTGCGTCAAATGACTTTTGATCCTGCAGAAACCGGGTTCTTGCCAGCTGGAAATCCGTTTCTGTTCTTGGAACCACCAGTATACCGAAAGAGTTATCGACCTGTTGGCTCGAGACATTTCCCACATACAACGGTTTGTCAGGGGAGTCGATGGACACGTCGGTTTTCCAAAGGCGCATCACTAAGCGTCTGTCGGTGTTGAGGTTTTTTGTCATCACCAACGCCTCATGTCGGGCATCGTGTACATGGGGCAGCAGTGGAAGTCCGGTTAGCGGAGTGCTGGGGGAGAGAAGTTTTAACGCATTGCTCCAGTCGAGCATCTCAGCGGATTGCCAGCCCTGGCGCTGCAGCTGTTGCTGCAGGATCCGCAGATCGCCGGCATATTGCAGATTCAGTGGGTGGTTACCCTCACCCCGGATGTCGTGCCGGTGGGTCGGGATATCCAGTTGCCCGGAGCGCCATGCCAACTGAGATTCGATCAGATTGGTTGT
>JAEPDS010000031.1:0-1754 GCA_016842065.1 Candidatus Thiodiazotropha sp. 'RUGA' | reverse complement strand
CCTGTTGCTGGTAGGGTTGCAGCTTTTCCGGCAGCTGCCAGGTCTGGAAAGTGAGGTAGAGGGCCAGTGTTGTCAGGCTGGCGACAACGATGGCGAAATGGCGGGATTCCAGGCTGACATGGCGGGCATAGGCGATACCAAGCAGGGCAATCCAGGCCAGCCCCAGGGTGATGCTGCCCAAGACGTCGCTTAACCAGTGAACTCCCAGGTAGAGTCTGGACAGGGCAACCGCCCCAACCAGGGCGGCGGCAATGCTGTAGGGTAGCCAGCGCCAGTCGTGACTCAAGCCTCTGGCAACCATGATCGAGAGAAACCCATACAGCGTGATCGTGCGTAACACATGCGCGCTGGGAAAGGACCAGGGGCCCAGGGTTGAAGGGGCGGACTCCGGGCGGGGGATCTGCAACCCGTACTTCAACAATAACGGTGCAAGAATGCCGAAACCGATGGCGGCGAGCAGATAATTGAGCGTGCGATAGTGGCCTTGCAGGATCAACAGGATGGCCGACACAACTGCCACGATGATGATGCTGGAGAGATCGCCCAGGCTGGTCAGCAAGTAGATGAACTGGTCGCCCCAGGGGGTGCGCAGACTCTGCAGACCATTATGGATAATCTCATTGGCGGATTGCATCAGTGTGCCGCCGACCATCGCGCCGAGCAGTAACATGAACAGCAGTGTGGCGAGCAACAGCAAGGTGGCGAGAAAGGCCAGGCCTTTGGCTTCAGGATGGTCGGGATCCGCCAGTGCGGCGGAAATGGCGCGGAATCCCCGGTGGCGCTGTCCCCAGTCGAAGCCCCACTGGACGATATCCCTGGCATGGGGTTGCAGCAGACGGAACAGGGTGTGAGCCAGCTTGAACAGGCCCCAGGCCAATGCCAGTATCAGCAACAGCAGAATCACCAGTCTGAAGGTGACCTCAGAGGCGAGCTCAAGGGAGGCGCCGAAAACGATGCCAGGCAGCAGATAGGCTGGCGCCCAGACCAGTGCCGAGCTGACGTTGGCGAGCAGAAAGCGCATCGGCGTCATGCCCATCATCCCCGCCACCAGCGGAATGATCGCTCTCACCGGTCCGAAGAAGCGGCCAATGGCAACGCTCTTGCCGCCATATTTCCCGAAGAACCTGATGCCCCTGTGGAGGGTTTCCGGGTATCGGCTGAACGGCCATATCTGTCGCAGACCCTCCTGGTAGTGTCGGCCGAACCAGAAACTGAGGCTGTCACCGGCAACCGCGCCAGCCACCGCCCACCAGAAAACAGGCCAAAACTGCAGTGTGCCGGTGGCGATGAGTGCGCCAAAGCCGAACATGGCGATCACGCCGGGGACCAACAGGCCGACGATGGCCACAGATTCCGAAAAGGCCACTAAAAACACGGATAGGCCGGCCCAAAAGGGATTTTCCCCGATCCAGGTCAGCAGGGCGCCGAACAGCTCACCCATCGCTTTTCAGCTCCTGCTGGTGGCTTGATCGGTGGCTATTCAGTCTGCAGATGCTCTTCACGCTCCTTCTGATACTCCTGGTAACTCTGCTTTTGCTTGTCGCAGGCGCGGCTGTCCAGCTGCTCCATACACTGCCGGTGGCGATGGTTTTCCAACGCCTCGTAAGTCACCAGTTTCGCACGCTCGCTGGAGCAGCCGCCGAGCGGGATCAGGATCAACACAACTAGGGCCTGTTAACACTAATCCAATACGCCCTGCTGGGTCTGTTTTTGTGTCCAGCAAGGCAGAATGAGCGTCGTGTAGTCATTCTACA
>JAEPDS010000030.1:48033-48192 GCA_016842065.1 Candidatus Thiodiazotropha sp. 'RUGA' | reverse complement strand
GGAGAGGTGGCAGAGCGGTTGAATGCGGCGGTCTTGAAAACCGTTGAGGGTTAGTAGCCCTCCCAGGGTTCGAATCCCTGCCTCTCCGCCATAAAAAAAAGGGTGCTCATGCGAGCACCCTTTTTTTATGGCGGAGAGGCAGGTTATGATTCGAACCCT
>JAEPDS010000030.1:0-47933 GCA_016842065.1 Candidatus Thiodiazotropha sp. 'RUGA' | reverse complement strand
TCGTTCGAAAGGAACGAAGTGACGCCGACGCCGCAGCGAAGCGAAGGCGCCCCGAAGGGGTGAGCGCAGCGAATCAATCCCTGCCCATCAGTAGGCACCCAGACCTCGCGTGGCGAGCACCCTTTTTTTTATGGCGGAGAGGCAGGTTATGATTCGAACCCTTCGTTCGAAAGGAACGAAGTGACGCCGACGCCGCAGCGAAGCGAAGGCGCCCCGAAGGGGTGAGCGCAGCGAATCAATCCCTGCCCATCAGGCGGCACCCAAACCTCTCGTGGCGAGCACCCTTTTTTATGGCGGCGAAGCAGGATTTGATTCGAACCCTTCGTTCGAAAGGAACGAAGTGACGCAGACGCCGCAGCGCAGCGAAGGCGCCCAGAAGGGGTGAGCCGAAGGCAAATAAATCCAGTGATCAGATTGTCACTAAGCAAGTGTGTGACTACTCTTTTCACCTTCAGTCATCAGGTACTGAAGAAACGCGCTGGTGACCGCAGATATCCGTTTGCCCTTTGGGTACACGGCATACCACTGTCTCATCAGGGGAAACCCCTTCACATCCAGTACAGCAAAGGCACCCGAGGCCCGATCGAGGGTTAATGTGTGTTGGGATAGCACCGCCAGCCCCAGGCCACCGGCAACCGCCTGTTTGACGGCCTCGTTGCTGCCAAGGGTCATGCGGGTCTTCAGTTCTATCTTGTGAGATTCAAAGAAGCTTTCTGCTGCAAGACGGGTACCGGAGCCCTGTTCACGCATCACAAAGGACTCTTCAGCGAGCAACTTGGGTGGTATGTTTTTCCTGCCGGCCAGAGGATGACCACTCGGGGCGATTACCAGCAGAGGGTTCTGCATGAAGGGGACGGCTTCAACAGCAAGCGCTTCCGGGTATTTCCCCATGATGTAGAGGTCGTCGAGATTCCGCTCCAGACGATTCAGACACTGATCCCGATTCGCAACGTCCAGGGAGACTTCGATTGCGGGATGGAGTTGGCAAAATGAACCCAGTAACTTGGGTACAAAGTACTTGGCCGTGGTGATGATGGAGAGTCTGAGCCTGCCTTGTTCCAGCCCCTGCAGCTCAGCGATCTCAGAGCCCAGTGCCTCCAACCGGTTCAGAATGTCACGGGCGGCCTCTTCGACCCGTCTGCCTGCATCGGTCAGGTAGAGTTTCCGGCCAATCTGCTCATGCAGCGGCATGCCGATCGCATCCGACATCTGCTTGATCTGGATCGATAGGGCTGGGGTGCTCATATGCAGCGCTTTGGCTGTCCGGGTCATATTTCCGTGCTGGGCGAGGGCCGCGAATATGGTCAGCTGATGGAGTGTTAATCGCCTGATCAATGGTTTTACCAAAATATAATGAAGTATTAGTTTAATTTAAATTAACCTAACAGTTAAGCAGGCGTAAAGTTGCCGGGGATAAACCGTTATCCGCCATAACACCACTTTTGGGAATAAGGAGAGATTCTGTGCCGCTGGTAAATATGAAACAGATGCTTAGCCACGCCCACGCCAATGGTTATGCTGTGGGTGCCTTCGATGTGGTCAGCCTGGATTTTGTCACAGGTGTGATGGCGGCTGCCGAGCAGACAGCCTCGCCGGTAATCCTCTCCCTGGCCGAGTCCCATTTTCAGCACTACGATTTCGAACTGTTGATGGCTGCCGTTGAGGCCGCTGCAAAACGCGCTGCGGTACCAGTCGCGATCCACTTGGATCACGGTGAGAGCCTTGAGTCAGCGATCGACTCGATACGGCTGGGTTGTAATGGTGTCATGGTCGATGCCTCCCACACTTCGTTCAAGGAGAATGTGGAGACGACGGCCCAGGTCGTCTCCATGGCACATGCTTGCGGCATTCCGGTGGAAGGGGAACTAGGCTATGTGCCGGGAGTGGAGGGTGAGGATGCAGAACAGCATCCTGGAGAGATGATCTATACCTCGGTCGATGAGGCCAGGCAGTTTGTCGCGCTGAGCGGGGTGGATTTTCTGGCTGTCTCCATCGGTACGGTCCACGGGCGCATGAAAGGGGAGCCGAAACTTGATTTCGAGCGTCTGCAGCAGATTAATCAGTCGCTGGCCGTTCCGCTGGTTCTGCATGGCGGTACCGGACTCTCTGAGTCGCAGTATCAAAAGCTGATTGAAAATGGGATTGCCAAGATCAACTATTACACGGCTCTGGCCGATGCGGCGGGCGCATGTGTGGGTAGGAACGCGGCTCAAAACCTGTTGGGTTATACCGGTTTGATGCAAGGGGTGAGCGATGCAATCCACCAGGAGGCGGCACGCTGCATGTCACTCTGGGGCTCCGCCGGACGCGCCTCGGAGGTTCTCGCCGAATGCGATCCCTGGCTCCCGGTGGAACATCTGATCATCTACAACACCAGTATCGATGATGAGCAGCAGATCAACCATATGATGGAGGAGGGGCGACGGGTACTCAGCGCCATTCCGGGTGTACGCCGGGTCTTCACCGGTGATGCAGTACAGGAGAGTGCCGGTTATCGCTACACCTGGCTGGTGAAATTCTGTCATCCTGCGGTGATAGACAGTTATCGGGAGCATGTGGATCATGTGGCATTCGCGGACGGTTTTTTCCGACCGATCGCCGGGGATCGCATCAGTATCGATTACCAGGCGGTCGAGGATGATGAGCGTTCTGTAGCAACCGATAGCAAGGCCAAGATGTCAGCCTGAAACCTGCCGGGTTGTAGCGCAAAGAGTGTTATCGATAATCAGGCAACAATCCATAGCCTCTTTTTGGCGTGGATCGGAGCCAATGGTGCGTGATTGGGAACTTCAGTTGAAAATCACCATCAATGATCCCATATTGATATAGATAATTTTTGAGCTTAAAACCATCAGGACGTGAAACGGATATGATGAGGATTGCACTCTTTCTCGGCACCAACCTGGCGATTCTGGCCTTGATCAGCATCACCTTCAGACTCCTCGGGATTGAAGGGCTACTGATGCAGAATGGGGTCGACCTGGATATCAATGCGCTGCTGGTATACTCAGCAGTCATCGGTTTTTCCGGATCTCTGATCTCTCTGTTTATCTCCAAATGGATGGCCAAGCGGAGCATGGGGGTTCAGATTATCCAGACCCCGGGCAATGAGGTGGAACGCTGGCTGGTAGCCACCGTTGAATCCCAGGCCCAGCGGGCAGGTATTGGTATGCCAGAAGTGGGCATATTCAATCACGCTTCCCCCAATGCTTTCGCCACCGGATGGAACAAGAATGATGCGCTGGTTGCGGTCAGCACCGGCCTGATGCAGCAGATGAACCGGGACGAGGTTGAGGCGGTACTGGCGCATGAAGTCAGCCATGTGGCCAACGGGGATATGGTCACCCTCTCTTTGATACAGGGCGTGGTCAATACCTTTGTGGTCTTTCTCTCAAGAATCATCGGTCACACCGTGGATCGGGTGGTGTTCAAGACGGAACGGGGTTATGGACCGGCCTTTTATATTGTCTCGCTGATTGCTGAATTCGTACTGGGTATTCTGGCGATGACAATCGTCATGTGGTTCTCCCGCTGGCGTGAATTCAGGGCAGACAAGGGGGGCGCGGATCTGGCCGGTAGAGGCAAAATGATTGCAGCCCTGAGGCGATTGCAGCAGGCCCATGAGCCGGAGCCGATGCCGGAAGAGATGGCGGCATTCGCCATCAGTGCGGGAAAAGTCCAGAAGCTGTTCGCCAGTCACCCGCCGCTGGAGGATCGTATTGCAGCGCTGGAATCGGTGTAGTCGGGTCTATCTACGGCTTTAAAGCACCAATTCTGCTGGCGATTGGTGGATATCAGGCGCTTCTCAGCTGTTTCGATTGCCTGATTCGCTTGATCTCTTCAACGACCTTGTGCAGATTCTCCACAGCTTCATGGGTTGGCACCTCCATCAACTTCCTCGAATCAGCAAATCGGCTATCAATCCGTTCGATGGCTTCGAAGCTGTTGAGCGGAAAGGTGAAGCTGTCCGCTTTGATGATATCCAACCACTCTGCCTCGATGAATGAGAGATGCTCGTCGGATAGCCCCCGATTGGTATGCAGATGAAAATGGAGTTTCTTTCCGGCGATTCTCACCACCTCAAGGAAATCCAGCCACTCGGATAGCGGTTGGTTGGACCAGACCTTTGCATGGCCGAAATCGAAGCAGCAGTGTAGATAGTCGAACTGGTTTTCAATGATCGATTTGAAGACCTGCTTATAGAAGTTCAGGTCGTGATAGGTGTTCTCAAGATAGATTGGGAAGTCATGCTTCCTGCAGACACTGTTGAGTAGATGAAGTTGATCGGTCAGTCTATCCATCAAAGCGCTCTGGTACGCTTCCCGTCGGCTCAGAGAGAATGCGGATAGATGGTTGATCCCGTAGTCGGCCCCCCAACTCTGAGAGAGCTCGATCTGTCGCTGCAGGAGGGAGAGCTTTTCACGCTCATCGAGACTGAAAACACTCAGCTTACGATGATCGAGATGGGTATTCAGTCTCAACGGATGTTCAACCTGCCAGGTCTCTATGAACTCATGACAGGATGGATCGTTGAAGTAGAGGCCAATCTCTATGGGCCTGTTTTGTTGCCGACAACTGACGAACAGTGGCTCAATCTCTTCGCGTCTGCGATCAACAATTTTGTGTCCGATGGACCCGCTTGGGATTTCACGCTTCATGAAGCGCAGTTTAAAGCCTCTCTGTTACAGAGGGGTGAAAAGGGGCTGAAACAGAGATCAGGATCACAGAGACATTTCCTGATGGAAAGGCGTTCCGGTTGAGCCTATTTTATGAAGCAGGGAAGCTTAGGCCCACCTGCTTCAGTTGCAGGGGACGATGAGATTGAGAGCAATCAGTCAGTTGGGCTGATTGGTCAGTAGTCAATCGAAAACGGCAGGCGTATCAGCCTACCGTTCTCAAGAATCTTCGTTGTAAAGCGATAAATTCGGAATTTGGTGCTTACCAGCGACCGCCACCGCCACCGCCGCCAGAGTTGCGTCGAGGCTTTTCCTGGGCTTCATTAATTCTTAAACTACGGCCTTGAAAATCTTTTCCATTCAGCTCGGTAATGGCGCGCTCGGCATCAGCCTGGCCCATTTCAACAAAAGCAAAACCACGGGAACGACGGGTCTCCCGGTCAAGGATCAGATTAGCAGATTGCACCTCACCGATATCGGAAAACAGTTCCCGGATATCATCTTCTGTGGCAGACCAGGCCAGGTTGCCAACATACAATTTAGTCATCGATTTACATTCCTAACAGATAATTGATCTTGTTCAGGGTCTGACGGTCCCATGTATAAACCTGCCAGACAGACCTTGAACGCTAAAGCGCTGGCGTTTCGCCTCGCTTGTTAGCTTGGAAACGAAGGATGCCGATTCTCGACCTGAAGATAAATCAAATGAGGAGCGGATATGGGTCTGTTTCTTTGCCTATACGGAATGATACCCATGTAAATAATAATATGCCAATGCTTTCACTTAGAATATTGCCTGTTCACATCACAGCTTCTAAAAGTTTGACATTGCTGATTTAACTTTTCAGTCATGAAAATGTAATGATGGCTGAAAATTCCAAATTAATCAGTGTGTTATTTCGCCCATCCGGATGACCGCGGGTTTTACATTGGATGAAAATTAGAGTAAGAAAATTGTGGTTTTCCTATGCTGTGGCGCGTAAAGATTGAGTAAGATAATAGTCATGAAAAAAATATCCTTCTCTATTCTCATGCTTCTGTTTTACCCGGGCTGTGTTTGGGCGGCGGAAATGTCTCCTGTACTACTGGAATTGAGTGAACGTTGGGCGATTCTGAAGTTTGAAACGGCGCTGGATCAGCGTCGTGAACCTCTGCATGCGCTGGCCGCTGAGATGGAAGCGGTTGTCAGCAAGCAGCCGGGAGATCCGGCAGCAATGGTCTGGCACGCTGTAGTGCTTTCAACCCTGGCCAAGGACAGCAGCAACATCTCCGGACTTGCACTCGCAAAACAGGCAAAACGTCTCCTTGAGGAGGCGGAATCGATCGAACCGACGATTCTTGATGGCACTTTATATACTGTTCTGGGGAGCCTCTACTATCAGGTGCCAGGATATCCATTGGGGTTCGGTGACGATGAAAAAGCCGAGCAGCATCTGCTCAAGGCTCTGGATGTGAATCCGGAGAATATCGACGCAAACTTCTACTACGGTGAGTTTCTGCTGCATGAAAAGCGTTTACAGCCTGCGATCACAGCATTTGAAAAGGTTTTGGCTTTGCCTATCAGAGCAAATAACCGGGTCGCTGATGCCGGACTTAAAAGAGCGGCTGAAGCTGCGCTTTCAACGGCCAAAAAACAGCTACAGTTAAAGTATGACAATCAACCCGGGTTTCCACACTCATTTTGAATCTCTGCCGCCAGGGCCTGTCAACAAGCCTGACACACTATGCAGATGACTCGAAGTGACCAGTGTGTTCTGTATAAGTTGAGAGATTGAATCAGGACTTGTTTGATGCGAATTGTTTTGGCGGAAGATGATCGTCATCTTGGAGAAGGTCTCAGTATGGGGCTGAGAGAGTTGGGGCATACTGTCGATTGGTTGGTCGATGGCCCAGAGACTGAACAAGCTTTGTTGAGTGAGAATATCGATGCCCTGATTCTGGATCTCGGGCTGCCCACTCAGGATGGCCTGAATGTATTAAAAAATTTACGCAGCAGAGGCAGTAATGTACCGGTACTGGTACTGACCGCGAGAGACACACTTGATGATCGGATCCAGGGGTTGGACCTGGGGGCCGATGATTACGTCGTAAAACCGTTCGATTTGCTCGAAGTCGATGCCAGGTTACGCGCCATCTGCCGCCGGCGGGAAGGGCGTGCCGCTCCAGTCATCGAGTATGACGGACTTACCATGGATCCCGCAGCCCGCAGTTTGCAAAAGGATGGAGTAGAGGTCATATTGGGCGCAAATGAGTTCTCCATTTTGGAAACCCTGATATCCCATCCGGGACGAATCATGTCCCGACAGGCTCTGGAAGAATCCCTCTATGGTTGGGATGAGGGTGTCGAGAGTAATGCCATTGAAGTGTATATCCACCATCTTCGTAAAAAGCTGGGAAAGACGTTGATCAAGACCGTACGCGGCGTTGGCTACATGATCCCTAGGCAGAGTCAATCCAATTAGGGCAAGTCAATTCATGACGATTCAATCAATTCGCCGACGCCTGTTAGCCAGTCTGATCACCACCATCATTTTCCTCTGGTTGCTCACCGCACTGTTCGTCTACCAGGTAGCCTCGCATGAAGTCGAAGAGATCTACGACGCAACTCTGGCTCAGGAATCAAGAATTCTCGCAACCTTGATGATCCATGAGATCGAAGAGGATGAGGAGGTCAAAGAGTTCCTGCAGAAACTGGTTGCCGAAGTTGGTACAGATGCTGCGACTCGATCTTCAAGGTTTATGGAGATCCTGCATGACTTCCATTCCCATGAGAGTGAAAGTGAACAGGATTACCTGACTTTGGTACCCAGGGATCTGGTGGAAGGGCACCGATATGAATCGAAAATCGCGTTTTTGATAAAAGGAGTCAATGGGAAAACCTATTTACGCTCAAATCTGCCGGCATCATTCAACGACTTTAAGATTGGATACAACAATTTTGTTATAGAGGACAAAGCGTGGAGGATGTTTGGGCTGAAGGAGTCGAGCGGTCAGTTCAATGTGCTGGTGGGTGAGTTACTCTCTGTCAGAGAGGAGATTGAATCGGAAATCGTCTTCAACAGCTTATGGCCAATCATTATTGCACTGCCGTTACTCGGCTTCATTATCTGGATGATGGTTGGCAACGGCCTGAAACCACTCAGTACGATTGCAGATAAAGTTGAGAACAGGGATCCTAATTCACTCGACCCGATATCCACTGAAGATGTCCCGAGTGAAGTGGTTCCCATGGTGGAGTCGCTGAATCATCTGTTTCTCAAAGTTCACTCTGCGTTGGAAAACGAGCGAAGATTTACGGCCGATGCCGCGCATGAGCTGAGGACCCCCTTGGCCGCCTTAAAGACATTGGCTCAAGCCAAATCCCTCTCAACAGAACAGGCGCACAAAGGATTTCTTGATCAGGTAATTCGTGGGGTGGATCGGGCCACGCATCTGCTCGAACAACTGTTGACTCTGGCCAGAATGGATAGTCAATCGTTCGATGAGTCCCATACGCATCAAGTGGACCTGCAGCAGGAGGCGATCAATGTCATCGCTGGCATCGCTGGTTTGGCGTTGGAGAAGGATATTGAGATCTCCTACGATGGCCCGAATGATAGGGTGGTGGTGCCCGGATTTTCGCCTGCCATACAGATTTTATTGAGAAATATTATCGACAATGCGATCCGCTATACGCCGAATAACGGCGAAGTCACCGTCAAACTGGTAGAGCAGGATTCCGGTGCGAGGATCGAAGTGCACGATACAGGGCCCGGTATCCCTGAATCCAAGCAACAGGGTCTCTATCAGCGTTTTCGACGGGGTGAGGATACCAAAATCCAGGGCAGTGGTTTGGGGTTGGCGATTGTTAAAAGAATTGTCGATCTTCATCATGCATCCATTGAGATGGAAAACAGGGAAAATCATGCTGGCTTGACTGTTTCTGTGATTTTCCCGGGTGCCCTGACCCGGTGACCCGGTTCCATGAGCAGCTACTGTTGATCGCAGGAAGCCTTTACCTGCTCCAGTAGCCTTTCCAGGTAGTTCATTCTTTTGATTGAGAGATTAACCTTATCCGCCAGTTCGGTATCCTCCTCACAGCCATCGATCAAGTGGAAGGTGTCTTCAAAGAAGAATACAAAGAAACTGTCGAGAAAATGGATATCCCGGTTGGTATCCATAACCAGATTGTCGATGCCGAACAGATCGATGACTTTAGGGTTGTCCGATTTGCGCCAGGCTTGTGCCGCTTTGACGAAACGGGAGAGTTGAATCCGCGATTTCGGATTGGCGCACAACAGCTTGATTGCCTCCTCTTCGTTCTGCTGATTGGCGATGTTGAACCAGACATTGATTGCCTGAGCCAGCACCAGGACACTGGCGCGACCGTTGATCTTTGTTACGACGAACAACGCATCCGGGATGATCTCATCAAGCGTATCCTTGAGTTGACGATAGTGTCGGGCCAGCAGTTTTGTCTCGTTTTCGGAGTAGTCCGTATAAGGCCATTTGATAACAAATTCGGTATAGCTTGTCTCAATTTCGCCATCTACGAGTTTTTCGTGGCGTTTACTACTACGCCAAACTTCACAATGGCTGCCAATGGTTGAAATTAGGGTTGCCCGGAATCGACTGTGATCGAGACAGGCGATATCCACCACCATCTGATCTGTCTCTTTACCACTGGGATCAGGCATTCAAAGTGACCTTGCAAAACATAATAAGAACAGGTTTGTCCGCTACAATCAGCTTTTCAAAATGGTGAGATAGGAATCGTGCAGACAGAGCTGGAGTGGATGTCTGGCCTAACTATCCAAATCGGCTGGCAAACTAGGGCCTGTTAACACGAATCCAATACGCCCTGCTGGGTCTGTTTTTGTGTCCAGCAAGGCAGAATGAGCGTCGTGTAGTCATTCTACATGAGCGAATGATAACGCCGCTGGGCGCAACAGGGCGAATTGGATTCGTGTTAACAGGCCCTAAGCGGTAGATTGTGTCAGTTGGATGATAATTGCAAGTCGTTGTTATCGTTAGTCTGATATTCAGGCTTGAGTAGCATTTTCAGGTACTGGCTAATGCGCTTGTCCAGCCAATACTCTGCTCTGAACGGCAGATTCCCCTGGATAAACCCCACATGTCCGCCATTCATGCAGAGTTCCAGGTCAACACCCGGGCCCAACTGATCAAGTCCAGGGACATTGGCTGGGAACATGAATGGATCATCCAGCGCATGGATGATCAGGGTTGGGGTAGTGATCTGTTTCAGTTTTGTGCCTGAACTGCACTTGCTGTAGTAGTCATCCGCATCGTTAAACCCATTTAACCGAGAGGTTATGTTGTTATCGAACTGATAGATGGTTCGAATGGCTGATAAGTCGATGTCTTTCTCGAAACCGCGTATCTGGCACTTTTCGATATAGCTTTTCTTCAGTTTATCAAGTAGGTAGCGTCCATATATCCTGGATAGACCCTGTTCCAGGCGAGTCGCCGCCTGGCTAAGATTGAATGGCACGGAGACTGCGACAGCCGCACCAATTCGACTCCTGTGACCTGTTTCGGAGAGGTACTTCAAAAGCAGATTTCCTCCCAGGGAGAAACCGACCACAGCTTGCGGAATCTGGTTTCTGGACTCCAGCAGTTCAAGGATCTCTTTTAGATCTTCAGATGCCCCGGAGTGATAGCTCCTTCGCAACCGGTTCGGCTCATCACTGCAGCCCCGCAGGTGCATGAACAAAGTACTGAATCCGGCTCGATGCAGTGCCTGAAGTGTTGGTGTGACATAGTGGGAGCTGATGGATCCCTCCAGGCCGTGTATCAACATCACCAGAGGTCCGCTGGAGCCTTGATACCAGGAGAGGTCTATGAAGTCGCCATCCCTGAGATCGATTCGTTCGAGACGAAAATCGAGCTTGACCCTTGACCTGAACAGACTTGGCCAAATGGTCTGAAGATGGGGAGACTTGAGCCACCAGGCAGGTTTGAAAGGAGTGTGGGTCACACTGGCCATAAAGCGAAACGCAATTTTTATCTGTTGAAGAGATTCAGTGTTTCAAATCACTGTTTGCCGGATAACTGCTCAAGTCCAGTTTAGCTACCAGTATCTGCAGTCGCTCAGCGATATCGACAGTTTCAACCATGGATTGCTTGTCCTCATGGGGCAGGGGCAGGGCGGTGGCAAGGACATTTACCAGCAGATCAGTAGGAAGCTGTTTCAATTGCTCGGTATCTGTCTGCAGGTCATTCGCCAGCAGATAACGTTCCAGGGTGAGTTCGATCTGTTTTCGCTCTTTGAGCAATGCGGTGGAAGCGGGGTCGTAATCCGATTCAAACCTTGACCAGAGCGGGGTTATGAGGCGATAACCTCGAGTAGTCTTGAGCTCTTCACCGATATCAAAACGACAAACTCCGGTAAGAATGATCTCAATTCTGCCATCGGGCGTCTCATTGTAGTAACTTATTCTGCCGGAGCAGCCGGTATTGAATACCTCATTTTTGCTGTTTTCCGGTTGTTCCAGAGGTTGTACCATGCCAATCAGGTGATGGCTTGCCATTGCGTCTTCTATCATATTGATGTATCGGGGTTCGAAGATATTCAGCGGCAACTGCGCTCCAGGCATCACAATGGCGCCAGCAAGCGGAAAAATCGGGATGGTATTGGGTAACTGCTGAAATTGTGTGATAAATGGATTGGGCATTACGCTTCCTACTGGCCGTTCTCTAGTTATGAGTACAGCTCACTGGCAATTGTTCCTCTGCAACAGTTCAGAAACATTACTCATGATTTGAATAGGTAGTATAGATTGAAGTTCAGCAATATCGTACAAAGCCGATGCTTTGATAGACCATATTACGGGCCTTATTAAGCCCCTAACAGTCTGAATTTCAAAGGCGGATTCGCTGCAAAAGATGGCTGAATATCAGGGTGCCAGGTTCATAGTCTGCTATATTGAATTGCAAAAGACCATGTTGTGAGAGGCGTGATGTGGGTTTTTATTAATGGGATATCGGAAGAGTGTTCGGCAAGGGAATTGACCAAAATGGTTAACCGCCTTGTAATGCCGGATTGGTCTTTTTTTAAAGAGAAAGTCAAAGCCGTGGAGATCACCAGGTCGAAAGTATTGAAGTTGAAGTTCAATAAGACCCAAGAGTGGGAAATTCACGGGCTTGTATTTGTAGATCCATCGGAATCCGCCCACAAAATGATCGGCAGACTGAATGCGACCTCACAGATGGGTAAGAGGCTGCATGCGCATCCCTATATCCACCGGGAAGCCTCGCGGGATCGGCGAAGACTGATGCTTGATAAGGCTCACCGCTATCCCGGGGATCGGAGAAGAGAGGATCGGCGACGCATCAGCCTCGCCAGTCATGTTGTCGACGCGTTTAATTAGTCTTAACAGGCGCTGCTGAAAACAGTCACTGGAATACCTTGAAAAAACATTTAACAGTTGTTTAGAATTCAGGGCTAAATCAAGATTTATCAAACTCTTATAGCGTGTATGATGGATATCTCACAGGGATGAGAAGGGGGCGAGGGAAAAGCCAGCTTGATTTTTTGTACTGCATAATCGTTGTCAAAGGTTCAGGGGAGGTGTCACTGAATCAACGGTTAGCTGCATTGCCACCCATTGTGGAAACCTGGTGGCCTATGCCGGAGAAGCGATCATGCAGGATTATAAGCCTTTCAGAGGGTGCATAGGGATGGCAGATGTTGAGTATCGGAACGCTCACTATGGAAGAAGAATAACCACCTATCCAACCAGAGAGAGACTTAAAAATCATGACTAAGCTAGTCGAAATCGAGGGTATCGGTGCAACCTACGCATCAAAACTGGAAGCGGCGGATATCAAGAGCCTGGAAGCTTTGCTGGAGCAGGGGAGTACCAAGAAGGGGCGTAAGGCACTTGAAGATTCAAGCGGAATCAGCGGCAAACTGATTCTCAGATGGGTCAATATGGCCGACCTTTTCAGGGTCAAGGGTATTGGTGAGCAGTACTCCGACCTGTTGGAAGCGGCCGGGGTGGATACGGTGCCTGAACTGGCGCAAAGAAAGCCCGAGAATCTCCATGCAAAAATGGTTGAGGTCAACGATGCAAAGAATCTGGTGCGCGCTACGCCCAGTCTCTCCTCAGTTGAGAAGTGGGTGGCTGAAGCGAAACAGCTTCCGAGAGTGGTCACCTACTAGCTGATCCTATCCGCCATAACCATGTCTAATGCATGGTTATGGCGTTATTCTTCAACCATCGGACCGGATGAACGCGGTTGCGAATTAATCAACCACCAGTCCATGCAGCCAGGCTACACCTCCGCATCTCGATTCGAACTCAGAGTAATCAAGAGGTGCCCTCAAACTTTTCCTGCCGTTGATCATCATAGTATTAATCCGACCTATTATTCCAGATTAATAACTGATCAATTCCAGATGAGTTCAGCTATCGGTTGAGACAAGGCATGCATTATGTATTGATTTTGGCACTGCTGCTTCTGCTTCTGCTTGGGCCACAATGGTGGGTCAATCGGACCATGAAAAAGCACAGTCAACAGGATGAGGATAATTTTCCCGGCAACGGTGGTGAATTGGCAAGGCATCTGCTGGATCGATTTTCCCTGACAGACGTACGTGTTGAAAGTACGGATCTGGGGGACCACTACGACCCGGGTGATAAAGCTGTCAGGCTGACCAAGGAGAAGCTGGCCGGGAAATCGCTGACCGCGATTACAACCGCAGCTCATGAAGTAGGGCATGCGCTGCAGGACGCAGCGGATGAACCGATGTTCCGCTGGCGGACCCGACTGGCCCGATTCGCGCAGTTTGCTCAGCGTCTGGGGTCTTTTCTGCTGTTTCTGGCACCTGTAGCCTCTGTGATCTCCAGGGCGCCGGCGATCGGGATGGTCAGTGCCCTGGCGGCATTTCTGATCATGGGGACCAATGTACTGTTACAGTTACTCACCCTGCCGGTTGAATTGGATGCAAGTTTTAAAAAAGCCATGCCCCTGTTAAAGGATGGTTATCTGACAACGGAACAATACCCAGCAGCGGAAAAAATATTACGGGCGGCAGCATTTACCTATCTCTCCGCCTCACTCGCCGGTTTATTGAATTTCTGGCAATGGATTCGGGTTCTGCGAAGATAGCCTTGGCAAAAACTGGCGCCTGTCAGGGATTTCTGTTTCAATTTTTCAATAACAGCATGTCGGAGGTGTCAATGATAAAAACTCTTCAAGGATTTGGATTGATAAAACAGGCTTGGCTGGCCATCGCACTGATCCCCATACAGGCATCACTATGGTCACAGGAGACGATTGATCCAGCACAAGGGAGCGTGACCTCGGAAGAGGTTGAAGCGGAAGCACAAGCGCTATTGGATTCACAGGCTATCGAAGAGTCTCCCGTGCCCGATGCCTACGTCGCCCGGGCTGTGTTCACCACCGCCGTGATTAACAGAGAGCCAGTGGATCAGGTGGTCAGCCTGGATGAGAATGCCACGGAAGTCTCATTCTTTACAGATCTTAGAAATCTTCAGGGTCGTACAGTTGTTCACAGATGGGAATTTGAAGGGGAAGTGATCAGTGAGGTCAATATCCAAGTCGGCGGCCCCCGCTGGCGGGCCTATTCAATCAAGAGTCTCAACCCCGGTGAAGAGGGAAAATGGACAGTATTCGTGATTGATGAGTCGGGCTGGCCACTGCATGCCAGCATCTTTCAGCAGCGGGCGAGTGATCTGAGTGAGAATTAAATCCTGTTAGGTTTTTACCGGGCACCTTGTCATCAATGCAATAGACAGTAATGCAAGATTGTTATCGTACTTGAAATTGAGAAAAGAGAGGTTTTATCTGATGGTTATGGACAATCCGGGGTGATTGTCTAAGCCTTAGTTGAGGCTATCTGAGGTTGCATCAAGATCCACGGAGGTGGCTTCTGCTTCAAAATCGTGTGATAAGGGGAGTGCTTCGTTGGCGGTTTCAGGCTGAACTTCAAAATCTTTGGAAATGGTTTCTGTGGGATCGGAATTGTCGGATTCGGTTGTCGCAGTGCTGACCAGACTGCGAGAGAACTCTTCCTCTGCCATCTGACGTAACGTCAGCTCTTTTTCAAGCCTCAGCTCCTCAGAAATGCTCATCGCTCTGGTAACAGGAGCCGCTTCCTGATATTCAGCCCTGTTGACTGATGGGGCCGATCTACCACTGCTGTTATTTACGCTTTTTTTTACAACGGTCTCCTTGGGCGCCGGGGCTGCTGCAACGCCATTGGGCGTCGTACTCTGCAGCGTTACCTGACCAGTCTCAGATGCTAGATCATTTGCAGGTGGGTCACTCATTACCGAGTAAAGGTAGATGCCGCCGACTATGACTATGGCGAGCATGATCAAGCTGGCAATGGTGAATGATGAGAGATTGAAACCATTCTTAAAGAACATCGGTTCGGCTTCTACCCGAAATGGAGGAATCCTGCTCTCTTTCACCTGCTTCTGTTTCTGGTCCACCTGCTCTTTATCTGGAAACAGATGAACCGAATCGGCTGTAGTCTCTTTGACCGGTTTACTTTGCGGTTGCGGCTGCGGCTTTGGTTGCGGAGTGGGGGAGAGGGCCAGTTCAGGTTTGTACAGCTCTTCCAGCAGATCGGTGTCTGTTTTCAACGCTGAATCTGATTCACTGCTTGGGGCGCTGTTCTGTTTTTTGCTAGCTTGTGGCTGCTGGTACTGTTTTTCCCGCAGTTCATTGACTTCCTGTTGTAACTGATCAACCTGCATCTTCAGCAGATTGCTGTTATCCCGCAGACTGGTTACCAGCTGATTGGATTTCAGGCTCTCAAGCTCAGCTTTTTCTGCGCGGCTTTTCAAATCGGTGATCTGACTCTCCAGACGCTTGTTCTCACCTTCTATCAGTTGGTGAGACTGCCTCAATGAAGCTGTTCTCTCTTCCTCTTCATCAATCAGTCGCCGATTCTCTCTTTCGGTAGTGTCGGTGCGGTGTGCCAGATCATCATTGGCCTTTTGCACTTCACCAAACTTGACTT
This sequence comes from Candidatus Thiodiazotropha sp. 'RUGA', assembly GCA_016842065.1. Taxonomy (GTDB): domain Bacteria; phylum Pseudomonadota; class Gammaproteobacteria; order Chromatiales; family Chromatiaceae; genus Thiodiazotropha. The sequence goes on along the minus strand of JAEPDS010000030.1, from coordinate 32,261 downwards.
TCAGCTGTTGGAACTGGCTTTCAACCTCAAACAGTTGTCGGCGCAGCTGTTCAGCTTCGGCGGATTCATTCTTCCAATGTTTGACGTCTTCGATCAGCGCTCTGTTTTCATCGGTCAAATCCTCCAGAGCTCTCTTATATTCAGAAATCTGCCCTGCCTGAGCTTCGAAATCCTTCGCTTGATTCGTGTACTTGGCCTTGATTTCCGCAACCTGTTCCGCCGCTAAACGATTGATCTCGGTGGAGCTTCTGCTCGCTACATGGGGTGAGCTGGGTTGTGTGTTGGATATGACGTTGGATATCTCCATGCTGTCCTGCATGGAGACCGGAGTAAGGTTTTCATTGCCTTTATCGACAACTTTATCGCCGCCATTATCAAACGCGGCTTTAAGGCGTCCTTCTGCAAGTTTGATCAGATCCTGTAGGCGGATTCCCGGTTTGATGTCCGGTGCTGAAATGCCAATACTCGCCGTGACGCTTTCATCCGCCTCCCCAAGATAGAACTGTTTTGAGGTGAGATCTTCGAGAATTCTGCGGCTCAGGTATTTTGTACCTATGGCATTCGAGGCGGGACGTAGAATCGCAAAGCAGCCCTCTCCAAAATAGCCCAGGGTGTCATCAGGATGGATGTGTTTTTCAATGATCTCCTTCAGCGCCAGCAGAATATGCTCGATGGCCGCTTCACTGTAGTGGTCCAGAATGCTGCTGAATTGATCGACTTTGATGATCGCCAAAGCAAGCTCATTCTTGTTGCGGATTGCAAACGAGAGCTCCCGGCTGGCAATCTCCAGAAATTGTGATTTATCGGTGGTACTGTCGAGATAATCACTCTGTGCTTTGGTGTTTTGCAGTTCGACGGAGAGCTCCGGCTCGCTCTCTTCGGCTAACTCATCAACAAACTGCTGAATTAATGTTGGATCGAACGGTTTGCTCACCATCCCGGATGCACCAAGCTTCTCAAGCTCTTCAGCGATACCGTCAGTCACCTCATTACCGGTAACAACGATGAACGGCAGGTTGGATATTTGTCCAATCGTAGAACTTCTGATATTGGATAAGAGTTTGCGACCATCCAGTTTTGGCATGGAGAGGTCGCTGAAAACCAAATCGATGGATGGGGTTTGGCAAATGACCTGCCACGCCTGCTCCCCATCCTCAACTTCAATGAGTTGACAGGTTTGATTAAGAATATTCCTCAGCGATACCCGGACAACCCGAGAATCGTCTGCAATGAGGACTACCGGCTTATCGCCAGTATGTTGAGTAAAGCGATTGAGTGCTTGTTCTGCCATACCGTCAAAGTCTTGATCGTTAGACATGTTTATTGTTTAGCCTACCCATAAAGTCGTCTCATAGAGCTAAAACTTGAATGAGTATTTGTTAAATATGATTTTAAATAACAGGCTTAACTCCATGAAATAAAAGTATTAATACTTTAGTTATGAATCAGATGGGAAGCGAAAAATGAGAGGCAATTCACTAATATTCAAATAAGTGCGATTCCAGGCCGGTCGGAATTGGCACTGGGGCACGGATTTGAGTGTTGTGGGCCGCAACGCATCAGTGCGTACTATTATCGGTAACAAAAGATTTATTTTTTGTGAAAGATTTAAAAAAAATGGCCCGTTCAATTTTGCGGTATTAAGACTCACAGCAGCTGAAAGTGAGGGATTGGGTCTCCGGGTAATTAATTTTTGATTGTGTGATGCTTGACGCATAGCAACCACTCAACTAGCTTGAAATGATTCGAAAACTGGAGAAATCGGATTGTCTTGCCGCTATCTTCTGCAGGTGATTTTAACTCTGGTTTTAAGCGAATCCTGCTGGATAGCAGATAACCCGCTTTGGCTCGATTGTAAGGAGTGAGTCAGTAGTTAAGGTAAACTTTCCAATAGTGTTTTTAATAGCTGATATATATAGTAATTAAGGATCTAAGATTGGGCCTGAGAGCCCTGTGCCATGCTGACCTGACAGGAAGGTCAGCAGCAGTAAACAGAGCTTTGGTCGAATGATGAGTTGATCTACAACGAGACAAAACAGGCTGGCAGCAATCGGATGACAAAATCGGTTTTCACTCTTGCAGATGGTGAGCGGGTAGATACTGAGACAGAACAGGAGCGTGAGCAGAAGCAGCTTGAATCTGCGACAACCAAAGCTTTTGTCGACTCGGTAAAAGAGGATCTGCTTGCCAACAACATCTATCTGCCAACCTTGCCGGCTTTGGCGCTGGAAGCGCTGATCATTATCAATGATGTGGATAGCTCTGCATCCGATCTGCAAAAAGTCATTTCGCGGGATGCCTCCTTGACCGCCCGACTGATCCGCTATGCCAACAGTCCTCTCTACCGGGGCATGAACAAGATCGCTACCATCAAGCCTGCAATTACCCGGATCGGTTTTCAGCGGGTGAAAAATGCGGTCTATGCCGTATCGATGAAAGAGGTATTTCGAACCTCGGTGAAAGAGATTGAGCGGCGCATGGACAAGCTCTGGAATCACTCTGTGAAAGTGGGGGCGCAAGCCGCGATGTTAGCCAAGGCACAGCCGGGACTGGACCCGGATGTCGCACTGGTGGCAGGGTTGGTACATGACATCGGGCATATACCACTATTAATAAAAGCATGTAAATACAAAGAGTTGATAGATAACCCTCAATTTCTCGACAAGGTTCTGCGAAAGCTGCATCCGCATATCGGAGGGAGTATCTTGAAGTTATGGAAATTCGACGAGGTGATCATCGATGTGGCTGCCCATCATGAAGATTTCAGCCGGGATCCGGGGGATGATGTGCCAGTCGATTATGTGGATATTGTTCAGGTAGCAAATATTCTGGCTCATGAGGGCACAGATCACTATCTGGCATCGGTGGATCGATCCACCGTCAAAGCATTTGCCAGGCTGGAGCACGGTGAAAACGGCGATAGTCTCGACGCCGATACCATAAAAATCGAGGATGCGATCTTTTAGGATCTGTTAATCCAAATCCAGTGCTATGGCAGGCCAACTCCGATGATGACACAGTGCTGGTCCTCGAAGCAGCTTGATCTGCTCCGGTCGTAGACTCCACTCGCTATGCCAGGACGTTCACCCCTTCCTTACGAAGCATTGTGATGAGACGTATCAGGGGCAGGCCAATCAAGGCATTCGGATCCGTTCCTTCCATAGACTCAAACAGGGTGATCCCCAGACCCTCTGATTTGAAGGAACCGGCGCAGTTATAAGGCTCCTCTTTCAACAGATAATTTTCGATCTCGGGTTGAGTCAATGTTCTGAAATGAACATGAAAAGGTTCGCAACAGCTATGGTCCTGGCCGGTTTTACTGTTATATAGAGTGAGACCTGTGTAAAAAGTTACCCGCTTGCCGGAGGCATTGAGCAGCTGTTCAACCGCTTTTTCGTGGTTGCCCGGTTTACCCAAAATCGCTTCATCAACCGTGGCAACCTGATCCGAGCCGATAATCAGGGCCTCTGGGTGGCTCTTTGCGACTGCCATCGCTTTCAGTTTTGATAGCCTCAGCACGAGCGCTTCAGCTGACTCATTGTTCAGCCTGCTCTCATCCACGTCGGGTGAAGAGGTGCTGAATTCCAAACCAAGTCGGCTGAGCAGTTCTCTTCTGAATGGGGAGCTGGAGGCTAATACAAGTGGTAAAGGATCGGACTGGGTTACCTGGGTCATACTGGGGCATTGATTTATTAATAAAATTTCGCCTATTTTACCAGACAGCTTGGGGATTGAATGAAAAATTCTCGCCTTGCAGCCTCACGACGGTATAGAATTGATTGATAGGCTTAATACTGATTATGTATATTCTAAATAAATGGAGTATTATCTACGTAAAAACAAAGAGTTAATCGATGTTGTTAATACACATGTTGCTTGACAACATGTCTTCACCCAACGTAGAAAGACAAAAATAACCACCAAAGAGTAAATATATCCAATGCCAATTGAAGACTTGTTGCTATCAGGCGTCAACCTGATGCTGCTTGGAATGGGGATAGTTTTCACTTTCCTTCTTGTTCTGGTTTTTGCCATGAAGGGGATGTCAAAACTCGCTATGGCTGTGATGGAAAGGCAAGGGACAGTTAGCACACATGCCAGTACACCTGTTTTGTCAGGCCAGGATTCGGCCACTATGCGTGGCGACCTGGTTGCCGTAATATCAGCGGCAATTAACCAATATCGTTCGATTCGTCATTGAGTCTGAATTTTCATATTTTTTTAACACCTGATACCAGGCTGTTTTATTAACAACGGCGGCTAGCTTATGAGCGAAAAGAAACCACTAGGAATAACAGAAGTTGTGTTGAGAGATGCGCATCAGTCTCTGTTTGCGACCAGAATGCGTATCGACGACATGCTTCCGATTGCAGAAAAGCTGGATAAAGTTGGCTTCTGGTCATTGGAGACCTGGGGCGGGGCAACTTTCGACGCCTGTATCAGATTCCTTGGTGAAGATCCCTGGGAGCGTATCCGAATTCTGAAATCGGCCATGCCGAATACTCCGATGCAGATGCTGTTTCGCGGACAGAACATCCTGGGATATCGGCATTACGCTGATGATGTGGTGGATAAATTTGTCGAAAGAGCGGCCACCAACGGCGTGGACGTATTCCGAATCTTCGATGCGATGAACGATCTGCGCAATCTGGAGACTGCGGTCAAAGCGACTTTGAAAGTCGATAAACACGCGCAGGGCACCATGTCATATACCGTCAGTCCGGTACATAACATGGACTACTGGCTGGACATGTGCAAAAGCATGGAAGATATGGGTTGCCACTCAATCTGCATCAAGGACATGGCCGGGCTGTTGAATCCCTATACCGGTTATGAACTGGTTACCCGTCTGAAAGAGAGCATTTCGATACCGATTGCGATGCATAGTCATGCAACTACCGGGATGAGTGTGGCGACCGCGATGAAATGTGCCGAAGCGGGCGTTGATATGATGGATGCCTCAATCTCCTCGATGAGTATGACCTATGGCCACTCTGCCACAGAGTCCGTTGTGGCAATTCTCAAGGAGAGCGATCGGGATACCGGATTGGATCTCATCCTGCTGGAGGAGATTGCCGCCTATTTCCGCGAAGTGCGTAAAAAGTATGCGAAGTTCGAAGGCTCCCTGAAGGGTGTCGACTCCCGGATTCTGGTTGCTCAGGTGCCCGGAGGCATGTTGACCAATATGGAGAATCAGCTCAGGGAGCAGGGTGCTACCGAAAAGCTCGATGAGGTGCTGGAAGAGATTCCCAAAGTACGCGAGGACCTGGGTTACATTCCACTGGTCACCCCAACTTCCCAGATTGTCGGTACCCAGGCGGTGATCAATGTGCTGATGGGTGAGCGCTATAAGACTATTGCCAAAGAGACCGAAGGTGTATTGAAAGGGGAATATGGTGCGACACCGGCCCCGGTCAATGCTGAGCTTCAGTCCAGGGTTCTGAAAGATGGCGAAGAGGCGATTACCTGCCGTCCAGCCGACCAGATCGATGCGGAGATGGATAAGTTGACCGCGGAATTCCGTGGTCTGGTCGATGAACACGGCATCAAAGTGGCAAAAGATGAAGTTGACGACGTGCTCATCTATGCACTCTTCCCTCAGGTTGGTCTGAAATACCTTAAGAACAGAGACAACCCGGATGCCTTTGAACCGGCCCCGGGAACAGAACCGGAGGCGCCCAGCGCAGCGCCTGCTGCCGCACCTGCTGCGGCACCGGCTGGTGGGCCTGAAGCCTATCAGGTGGAAGTCAATGGGGTGACCTACAACGTCAAGGTATCCCCCGCTGGTGCTGTGACCGATGTGGCCCCTGCGGCGCCAGCTGCTGCGGCACCTGCGGCGGCCCCGGTGCCCACTGGTGGTACGGAGATTGCCGCGCCACTGTCTGGAAACATCCACGCCATCAAGGTCTCCGCAGGCCAACAGGTGGCTGCCGGTGACGTTGTGATGGTGCTGGAAGCGATGAAGATGGAGACGGAAGTACGCGCCAATTCAGCCGGTACGGTGTCTCAGATCCTGGTTAAAGAGGGTGATGCCGTTCAGGTTGGAACCCCACTGTTGAGTCTTTCCTGATATGGTTGAAATTGGCTTAGAACCGCTATGGCAGTCGACTGGTCTGGCGAATCTGGAGTGGGGCCAGGTCCTGATGATGGGCGTTGGCTGCGCATTGATCTACCTGGCGGTGGTGAAAAAGTTCGAACCACTGCTGCTGTTGCCGATCGGATTCGGCGCCATTCTGAGTAATATCCCGCTGGCTGGAATCGGTGGTAGTGATGGTCTGCTGGGCCTTATCTACAGTGTGGGGATAGAGACCGGGGTGTTTCCGCTGCTGATCTTCATGGGAGTCGGAGCGCTTACCGATTTCGGGGCGTTGATTGCGATGCCCTGGACTCTGTTGCTGGGAGCTGCCGCACAGTTCGGTATATTCGTCACGCTGCTGGGAGCCTTGGCGCTGAATTTTGTTCCAGGTTTCGATTTTACCCTGGCTGAGGCTTCAGCGATTGCGATCATTGGTGGCGCGGATGGACCGACAGCGATTTTTCTCGCCTCCAGACTGGCGCCTGACCTGTTGGGTGCGATCGCTGTGGCAGCCTACTCCTATATGGCGCTGGTGCCGATCATCCAGCCGCCAATCATGCGCCTGCTGACAACCGAGGCGGAGCGCAACGTGGAAATGCAGCAGTTGAGGCACGTGAACAAGCTGGAGAAGGTGCTGTTTCCCTTTGCGGTGCTGTTGCTCTGTATCATCTTTCTACCCTCCGCAGCCCCGCTGATCGGTATGCTGACCTTCGGCAATCTGCTGCGTGAAAGTGGGGTGGTGGAGCGACTCAGTCATGCGGCACAAAACGAGATCATCAATATCGTGACGATCTTCCTTGGTCTGGCGGTTGGTTCCAAGCTCTCTGCAGACAAGTTTCTGACCATCGATACCCTGGGAATCCTCACGCTGGGCGCCTTTGCTTTCTGTATTGGCACGGCGGCTGGTGTGATCATGGGCAAAATCATGCATCGGGTTACCGGCGGCAAGGTCAATCCGCTGATTGGTGCGGCTGGTGTGTCGGCAGTGCCGATGGCGGCCCGGGTGGTCAACAAAGTGGGGCTGGAGACCAATCACCACAATTTTCTGCTGATGCACGCGATGGGGCCGAATGTGGCGGGGGTAATCGGTTCTGCCGTCGCTGCCGGTATTCTGCTGGCGATGGTTGGCGGTTAATTCCGCCCTCCGCCAGACACCCCACCTCTGATGTCATTTTGACATGAGAGGTGCTCTCATAATATTATCTCGCGCTTATGTCGAAGCGCTTTCCTGATCGATTGGATCCCTGGCGCTTCGCTGATCTCGCAAAAGAGGTCAGCGGAGAGTTGCCTGTTGAGGCTTTTGTGAGGCTCCGAGATTGCCTGATGCAGGCTGATGGCGAGGTCTTGTTCAATTTGAGCTTCAGTCGTGACGAGCAGCGGCGTGCAAGGCTTGACGGGATTGTCCGGACAGAGTTGACACTTGAGTGCCAACGTTGTCTTGGGGCGTTGAGATTTCCTGTAGAGAGAAGGTTCTCGGTGGTCTTTGTTGAAGGACTGAATGAAGCTGAGAGGCTACCTGATGATCTGGACCCATGTCTGGTAGAAGAGGGTGTGGTGGATTTCAGGGAGCTGATCGAAGATGAGCTTCTTTTGGCACTGCCTCAAGTGCCGATGCATGACACAGATGTTTGTCAGGTGCCTCATGAGTTCGTCTCAGATGAGGAACTGCAGGTGTCAGAACCTGAGCAACAGGAAAATCCGTTTGCCGTGTTGTCCGCGCTTAAAAAGGACAGGCATTAGTTTTTAGTTTGTATAAATTTTTTCAGGAGATCAGCCATGGCTGTTCAACAAAACAAAAAGACCCCATCAAAACGCGGTATGCGTCGTGCACATGATGGTCTGAAGAGTGAGACTCTCTCTATTGATTCAACTTCCGGTGAAACCCACCTGCGTCACCATATGACTGCGGATGGTTTCTATAAAGGCCGTAAAGTAGTCGATACCAAAGGCGAGTGATTCTCAACTCGTCGGTTCAATGACCTGTTTGGAACCCGTATGGGGCGATCGCCTCTGACGGGTTCTTCTTATTTGGGTGAATCTATCTTCAATGAATAGGCCAGTCACAATCTCTCTGGATGCAATGGGTGGCGACATCGGCGCAGATGTCGTGGTGCCTGCGGCTTTAGGGTATCTGAATAAAGATAAGGCGACTGCGCTGATACTGGTTGGCGACGAAGAGACGCTTCAGGCAAAGCTTGGAAATCATGGATTCGGTGACAGACTGCGTGTCAAGCACGCATCTGAAGTGGTTGCTATGGATGAGCTGCCCTCCAAAGCACTGCGAAACAAAAAAGATTCATCCATGAGAGTGGCTATAGATCTGGTCAAATCCGGGGATGCGGACGCCTGCGTCAGTGCTGGTAATACCGGCGCCTTGATGGCTACCTCCCGGTTTGTGCTGAAGATGCTACCGAATATCGATCGTCCTGCAATCATTACCGCATTACCATCCATGAAGGGGCAGACATTCATGCTCGATCTGGGTGCGAACGTGGATTGCAGTGCCGGACACCTGTTTCAGTTTGCAGTAATGGGCAGTGAGACCGTCTCTGCGGTAACCGATATCAGCAACCCGAAAATCGGCCTGTTGAATATCGGCCAGGAAGAGATCAAGGGTAATGAGCAGGTAAAAGAGGCCCATGAGCTGCTGCACGCCAGTTCACTCAACTATGTAGGCTATGTTGAGGGGGACGATATTTTTCAGGGTGGCACGGATGTCATCGTTTCCGACGGTTTTGTTGGAAATGTCGCCCTGAAGAGCAGTGAAGGGGTTGCCAAGATGATCCGCCATTTCATGCAGCTGGAATTCAAAAAGAATTTCCTGACCCAATTGGCTGGATTGATCGCATTGCCGGTACTTCGCAGTTTAGCGAAACGCATTGATCATAGACACTACAATGGCGCCAGTCTGTTGGGACTGCGTGGGATTGTAATCAAAAGCCATGGCGGGGCAGATAAAATTGCATTCATGAATGCAATCAGCATTGCCCGTAAAGAGGTTTCAAGCGATGTGCCCAGCCGCATTGCGGAACAAGTCAAGGCTCATCTGGATAAAAGGGAAACCGCGTGATCTATTCGCGTATAACCGGCACGGGTGGTTATCTGCCTGAGAAAGTCGTGACCAATCACGACCTTGAAAAAATTGTTGATACGACGGACCAGTGGATCGTAGAGCGTACCGGCATCCGTAAACGTCACATTGCGGAAGAGGGCGAGTTTACCTGCGATCTGGCGGAAAAGGCGGCGCGGAATGCGCTCGATATGGCGGGTCTGAAGCCTGATGAGATCGACCTGATCGTAGTGGCGACAACCACGGCTGATCAAGTCTTTCCGAGTACCGCCTGTCTGTTGCAGGCGCGTCTGGGGATTCGCGGTCCCGCAGCGTTTGATGTTCAGGCCGTATGTACCGGCTTTGTCTACGCTCTGGGTGTCGCTGACAAATTCATTCAAACCGGATCGGCTAAGAAAGCCCTGGTTGTCGGTGCTGAGACCATCTCGCGGATTCTCGATTGGAACGACCGGAATACCTGTGTGCTGTTTGGTGACGGTGCAGGCGCTGTGGTGATCGAGGCGAGTAATGAACCGGGCATCATCTCGACCCACCTGCATGCGGATGGCGCCTATGAGAGCCTGCTGCGTGTGCCATCGGGTATCTCCCGTGGCTATGACAAGCTTCGCGAGAGTGAGGCTTATATGCAGATGCGAGGCAACGAGGTGTTTAAGGTGGCGGTGACCACGCTCGGCCGCATCGTGGATGAGACACTGGCAGCCAACGGGATGCAAAAATCGGATATCGATTGGTTGATACCCCATCAGGCCAATATCCGTATCATTAATGCCACTGCAAGGAAATTGCAGACCCCGATGGAAAGGGTGGTGGTCACTGTGGAAGATCATGGTAATACTTCGGCTGCTTCCGTGCCTTTGGCACTGGATGTGGCGGTCAGGGATGGAAGAATAAAACGTGGTGAAACCATTCTCATGGAAGCCTTTGGTGGTGGCTTCACATGGGGCTCGGTACTGGCAAAATTCTAATTCCTGCGAAAGTCGATTATGAGTGATACACAATTCAGCATGGTATTTCCCGGTCAGGGTTCTCAATCGGTAGGTATGTTGAAACAACTGGCGGAAGATTTTGCCGTTGTAACTGAGACCTTCAAAGAAGCATCCGATGTGTTGGGTTTTGATCTTTGGGCGCTGGCTCAGGATGGCCCGGCTGAATCACTGAATCAAACGGAGAATACCCAACCCGCCATGTTGACCGCTGGCGTTGCGGTATGGCGAGTTTGGCAGCAACAAGGCGGGCCCTCGCCGGAAATGATGGCTGGACACAGCCTGGGAGAGTACACCGCTCTGGTTTGCGCTGGTGCACTTGGTTTTCAGGATGGGGTGAAACTGGTTGCCCAGCGTGGCAAATTCATGCAGAACGCCGTGCCTGAAGGGAGTGGCAGTATGGCAGCCATTCTCGGTCTTGACGATGAGGTCGTGCGGCAGGTCTGTCAATCCGCTGCCTCGGGTGAAGTGGTTGAAGCGGTGAACTTCAACTCTCCGGGGCAGGTGGTTATTGCCGGCAGCAAAAGCGCCGTTGAAAGGGCTTGCGAGTTGGCTAAGGAGGCCGGTGCCAAGCGGGCGTTGCCCCTGCCGGTAAGTGTGCCTTCCCATTGTGCATTGATGAAACCGGCCGCAGAACAGTTGAGCGAACAATTGGCTACAATAAGCCTTTCTGCAACCGAAATTCCTGTGATTCACAACGTCAATGTGGCATCTGCCGCGGATGGTGATGAGATCCGATCAATGCTCGCAGCACAGTTGTACAGTCCGGTGCGCTGGGTTGAAGCGGTACAGAAGATGGCTGCGGCCGGCAGTAGCAGAATCGTTGAAGCCGGGCCTGGCAAAGTACTGGCAGGGCTGACAAAAAGAATAGACCGGAGTTTAACCGGTGTTGCGGTATATGACACAAATAGCCTGAATCAGGCTCTGGAGGCTTTGAAATGAGTCTGGAGAATGAAATTGCCCTGGTCACTGGAGCCAGTCGCGGAATCGGTGCGGCGATCGCTGACTGCCTGGCCTCTGCCGGCGCCACCGTGGTGGGAACTGCGACTTCTGAGGGCGGTGCCGAGGCGATCTCAGCGCGTCTGAATGAGGCTTCTGTTGCAGGATGCGGAATGGTACTGGATGTGGCTGACCAGGCTTCCATTGATGCATTGATGAGTGCCATCGCAGAAAAATACAGTGCTCCGACCATTCTGGTGAACAATGCGGGAATCACCAACGACAATCTGCTGATGCGGATGAAGGATGATGAGTGGGAGCGGGTGATCAACACCAATCTCTCCTCGGTCTATCGGCTCAGCAAGGGCGTGTTGAGAGGTATGATGAAGGCGCGCAAAGGGCGCATCATCAATATCTCCTCAGTTGTTGGCTCGATGGGGAACGCAGGTCAGTCAAACTATGCGGCCGCCAAGGCCGGGCTTGATGGATTTACCCGTTCACTGGCCCGTGAGGTGGGGTCCAGAGGAATTACGGTAAACTCGGTGGCGCCGGGTTTCATTGAAACCGACATGACCAATGAACTGCCTGAGGCTCAAAGGAAGAGTCTGATAGAGAATATTCCGTTGCAGCAACTGGGATTACCGGAGGATATCGCGAATGCCGTGCTGTTTCTTGCCGGCGCATCTGGACGCTATATCACAGGTGAGACCCTGCATGTAAACGGCGGAATGTACATGTCCTAAGGACATTTTCGGATTAAAAACATTATAAGTTAAATGAAGTTTAGCTTATAATTATTTGTTTAGAAAAAGATAATCAATAAATTAGTGGCATTGAGCTGAACTAATGATTACGCTTTTCTCAGAACTTTTTTGTTACTACAATACCGCATCGGCCCTATTGGTGGTCGTCGGTTAATCCAGAGGAAATTAATAAAATGAGCGATGTCGTAGAACGAGTTCGTAAAATCGTGGTAGAACAACTGGGCGTTAAAGATGAAGAGGTGACACTTGAAGCTTCTTTCGTCGATGACCTTGGCGCTGACTCTCTCGACACAGTAGAGCTGGTAATGGCCCTTGAAGAGGAATTTGAAACCGAGATTCCTGATGAAGAGGCTGAAAAGATTACAACTGTGCAATTGGCTGTTGATTACATCAACGCACATAGTTGAGCTGTACAGCAGAACTAATTTTTGCAGGCCGTCATGCTCCATCCATAACGGGGCGCGGCCTTTTGTTTTTCAGCAATACCGATGAGATTTGGGGGTAGTCATATATGACTGCAAGAAGGGTTGTCGTAACTGGGCTGGGCATGGTAGCTCCTGTTGGACTGGATGTGGCTTCCTCATGGGAGAACATACAGGCTGGTAAGAGTGGGATCCAACCGATCACCCACTTTGATGTCGAATCGTTTTCGACTCAGTTTGGTGGTCCCATATACGGCTTTGAAGTCACTGACTACATCCCGAAGAAAGAAGCCAAGAAAATGGATAAGTTTATCCATTATGGTGTTGCTGCCGGTATTCAGGCTATCAAAGATTCCGCTCTTGAAGTGACTGAAGAGAATGCTGACCGCATCGGTGTGCTGATCGGTTCCGGTATTGGCGGTATCACAGGAATCGAGAACAGCTATCAGTCCTACCTCGATGGCGGACCGCGCAAGATCTCTCCTTTCTTTGTGCCTTCCAGCATCATCAATATGGTATCGGGCAATCTCTCCATCATGTATGGCTTGAAGGGCCCTAACTATTCGATCGTTTCTGCCTGCAGCAGTGGTGCTCACAGTATTGCCGAGGCGGCGATGATGATTCGCTTCGGTCGGACTGATGTGATGATTGCCGGTGGTGCGGAAATGGCCACTTCTCCGGTCGGTCTGGGTGGTTTTGCTGCGGCGCGCGCCCTGTCACGCAGAAACGATGATCCTCAGGCGGCGAGCCGTCCCTGGGACAAGGATCGCGATGGATTCGTGCTCAGTGACGGTGCCGGTGTGGTGGTGCTGGAAGAGTACGAACAGGCCAAAGCGCGAGGCGCAAAAATCTACGCTGAGCTGGTGGGTGTGGGTATGAACTCTGACGCATTCCATATGACCGCGCCTTCGAAAGATGGCTCAGGCGCAGCCCAATGTATGCAGATGGCACTCAAAGATGCGGGTATCAACCTGCAAGAGGTCGATTACATCAATGCCCATGGTACTTCCACGCCAGCCGGTGATGTGGCGGAAACCCTGGCGGTGAAACGGGCCTTTGGTGATCATGCGCACAAACTCTGTGTCAGCTCGACCAAATCGATGACAGGACACATGCTGGGCGCCGCTGGTGGCGCAGAAGCTGTGTTCACCATTCTGGCGCTGCACAACCAGGTGGTACCTCCGACCATCAATCTGGAAAATCAGGATCCGGATTGCGATCTGGACTACGTGCCCAATACGGCTCGGGAGATGAAGCTGGATGTGGTGATCTCCAACTCCTTCGGATTTGGTGGTACCAACGGCACATTGGCATTCCGCCGAGTCTGATTGCTTCGAAGATCTCTGTTGCTGATTGACGGATTACCAGCAGACCGGATACCCATCACGGATCGTGGTCTGCAATATGGTGATGGTCTGTTTGAGACCATCGCCGTAAAGGACGGTCTTCCCTGTCTCTGGCAACGCCACATGGCGCGGCTGGAAAAAGGTGAACAGGTTCTTGGTTTCACTCCCACAGATAAACAGCAGCTCTGGCAGGAAGCTCTCCAGTTAGCGGCCGGACAGACCAGCGCAGTTCTGAAAATCGTCGTGACCCGGGGCAGTGGCGGTCGAGGCTATCGTCCACCTTCACCCTGTCATCCGAGACGCATTCTCTCCATCCATCCCTGGCCCGACTATCCGGCAGAGTGGTATGAAAAGGGAATCGAAATTCGGCTCTGCGAGACCCGTCTGTCAAACCAAACCCAACTGGCCGGCATCAAGCATCTCAATCGGCTGGAACAAGTGTTGGCCAGAGCCGAGTGGGATGAGCCTGACATCGCTGAAGGTCTGATGCTGGATCAGCAGGATCGGGTTGTTTGCGGAACCCAGTCCAATCTGTTTTTGCTGAAAGGGGATCAGCTGCTGACACCAAGGCTTTCAACGACTGGTGTCGCCGGCGTTGTGCGAGAGTTGGTACTCGAATCTGCAGAGCAATTTTCTCTGAAACCCAGGCTCGCCGAGCTATCCGTTGACGACCTGAAACAGAGTGATGCTCTGTTCATGACCAATGCCATCATGGGGCTTTGTCCTGTGGTACGCTTTGAGCAGACGGTCTATGAATTGAAAAAAATCCCGCCAGAACTGATGATGTTCATCGGACGTAGCTATCTTGCTGCAGGATGAAGCGATTAACCGACCCTGAAATGAGTGGAGCATGAACAGACTGTTAGGCATCACAATCTTTGTAGTAAGCCTCCTCATGGCCTGGGGATGGCTTGAATACGACGATTTTGTGCATCAACCTCTGAATCTGCCACCTTCAGGCATTAATTATCATCTACAAACGGGTACCAGCCTGAGAGCGCTGGCTGATGATCTGCAACAAAAGGAGATCATTCAAAAGCCGATACTGCTCGAGATATTGGCCCGCTGGAGTGGTCAGGCGGGTCAGCTCAAAGCCGGGGAGTACTACCTGCCTGCAGAGACCACGCCGACAAAACTGCTGCAAATCTTCAGCTCGGCAAGAGTGGTACAGCATTCACTCACCATCATCGAAGGGTGGACATTCCGGCAGTTGGTGAAGGCTGTTCGGGCAAATCCTGTGCTGAATAAAACCCTGGAAGAATTGGATGATCAACAGATCATGGCACGTCTGGGTTATGAAGATGAACATCCCGAAGGGCGTTTCTATCCCGATACCTACCATTTTCCCAGGGGCACCACGGATGCGGAGTTCCTGCAACGGGCCTATCGGCGAATGCAGAAGACATTGCAGCAGGCCTGGGCAAAACGGGCCTCTGATCTGCCGTTGAAAACGCCCTATGATGCATTGATACTCGCTTCCATCATTGAGCGCGAGACCGGCTTGCCACATGAGCGTGAGGAGATAGCCGGCGTGTTCGTCAGGCGGCTTAAGAAAGGGATGCTGTTACAGACCGATCCAACCGTGATCTATGGCATGGGTGAACGCTATGATGGCAATATACGCAAGCGGGATCTGACCCGTGACACACCCTATAACACCTATACCCGTAAGGGCCTGACGCCTACCCCCATTGCCATGCCAAGCGGTGCGGCAATTGACGCGGCACTCAATCCAAAAGCGGGCAAGTCACTCTATTTTGTGGCGACAGGTGAGGGTGGCCACTACTTTTCAGAAACGCTGAAAGAGCACAACAATGCAGTCCGAAAGTATCAGTTAAAGCGATGAGCAAGACGTTGAAAGGACGATTCATTACCGTTGAAGGCGGTGAGGGTGCGGGCAAGAGCAGTAATCTGGATTTTATCCGTAATCTTCTCAATTCTGCGGGCAAACAGGTCGTGTTTACCCGTGAACCCGGTGGAACCCCGCTGGGTGAAGCGATCAGGGATCTGCTGCTGGGGCATCAGCATACCGGGATGGCCGATGATACGGAGTTGCTGCTGATGTTTGCGGCCCGCGCTGAGCACCTGCAGCAGAAGATCATACCCGCATTGCAACAGGGCCAGTGGGTCTTGTGTGATCGTTTTACCGATGCCAGCTACGCCTACCAGGGTGCCGGGCGTGGACTTGCCAGTGATCGTATCGCCTCTCTAGAGCAATTTGTGCAGGGCGGGCTTCGCCCCGATTTAACCCTGTTATTGGATCTGCCTGTGGAACAGGGGCTGGCCCGGGCCGGGCAAAGATCCGAACCGGATCGTTTCGAGAAACAGGAGATGAGTTTTTTCGAGAAGGTCAGGGCTGGCTATCTGGAGATTGCCGCCAGGGAGCCGCATCGGGTCAAAATTGTCGATGCTTCAAAACCGTTGCAAACCGTCCAGCAACAGATCAATCGCGTCGTGAGCGCTTTTCTGGAGCAGAGCGGTGGCTGAGATGGGCTACAGCCCCATGCCCTGGCACCAACAGCAGTGGCAACAATTGCAACAGTCTCTCAACCAGGGACGCTTGTCCCATGCGTTGCTACTCAGCGGTCCCCCAGGACTCGGCAAACAGCAGTTCGCCCTGAGCTTTGCCCAATCCCTGCTCTGCAGTCATCCCAGTGAATCGGGTCAAGCTTGTGGCACTTGTCAGCACTGCCACTTGATCCAGGCCGGTAACCACCCGGATCTGCAGTGGATCGGACCAGAGGAGGGGAGTAAGAGTGGCGAGATTAAAATCGACGCAATCCGGGCGCTTACCAGTTCCGCTGCTCTGACTGCCCACTCCGCAAAATATAAGGTGATCGGCATTCAACCGGCCCACCGGATGACCAACGGGGCGGCAAACAGCTTGCTGAAAACCCTCGAAGAGCCCACTTCCGGGACGCTCATCCTGCTATTGACGGATCAACCTGCCAGATTGTTACCGACCATTCGAAGTCGTTGTCAGTCGGTGGTGTTTCACCCGCCTCAGCGGACTCAGGCCCTGGCGTGGCTAAGCGGCAAGGTAGAGCATGCAGATCCCGCTCTGCTGCTGGGATTGGCCAACGGTGCGCCACTCAAGGCCCTGGCGTTAAATGACAAAACCCTGCTTGAGAGTCGCAGTGAGATGCTGAATCAGTTTCTGGCATTGAGTGATGAGCGTCTCGATCCGGTCAAATTGGCCGGCATCTGGCAAAAATTTGACTATAAGTTATTGATTGAGTGGCTAATTGGCTGGGTTATCGATATCCAGAGACTGAAAGTCTCATCCTCTGGGGCAGCACTGTCTAATCCGGACCGGGCTCAAGCTTTGCAGAAGACAGCCGACAAGTTAAACTCAAGGGCGATACAAAGCTATCTGAAGAAACTCTACGCAGTTAGGGCTCTCACCGATAGCAATATCAATCTGCAATTGACGCTGGAAAAACTACTTATCGAATGGCAGGCCTGTTCAAGACAGGGTGCCTGAATCAGGTCAGGTAACTTATGGCTGGTGGACCAAAACAAGGAATTCTCTCGCTAACCATCAAGGATAAAAACGCCTTGTATGCGGCCTATATGCAGTTTGTGGAATTTGGCGGTCTTTTCATACCCACCACCAAACAGTACCGTCTCGGTGATGAAGTCTTTATGCTACTGACCCTGATGGATGAGGCCGAGCGCCTCCCTGTAGCAGGAAAAATCATCTGGATCACACCAGTGGGCGCCGAGGGTAACCGGGCGGCCGGGATCGGTGTCCAGTTCAGCGACCAGGACGGCGGTGCGGCGCGTAACAAGATTGAGACCTATCTGGCCGGTGCGCTCAAATCAGATCGGCCGACCCATACGCTCTGATTCCGGTTGGTTGCCAACTCTTTATCGAATCCCCGCCCGAATGACCTTCCAAGGATGATGGCGTCGCTATAAAATAGCTGCCCCACAGCCCGAGACTCTACTATGCTTGTTGACTCACATTGCCACCTTGACCGGGTAGCACTCGATCATTATGCGAATGACTTCGGTCAGTTCGTCGCATCAACCCTGGATAGCGGAATCAGCCATATGCTCTGTGTCTCCATCGACCTGGAGTCCTGGCCATCGATGGTCTCATTGGTCGAATCCTATCCTCAGATCTCCGTATCGGTTGGTGTGCATCCCAACGACCGCGAGCGGCACGATCCTAGCCCGGATGAACTGCTTGAACTGGCTCAACACCCGAAGGTGGTTGCGATTGGTGAAACCGGCCTCGACTATTTTCACGGTAAAGGTGATTTGGATTGGCAGCGTAACCGTTTTCGGCAACATATCGAGGCGGCCAAACAGGCCGATCTGCCACTGATCATCCATACCCGGGATGCCAGAGAGGATACACTCAGCATCATGCAGTCCCAGGGCGCTGATCAGGCTGGTGGCGTTATGCACTGTTTCACAGAAAACTGGTCGATGGCGGAGCGGGCGTTGGAGATGGGCTTCTTTATCTCTTTTTCAGGCATCATTACCTTTAAGAATGCTGCTGATTTGCGTGACGTGGTGAAGCAGGTGCCGATGCAGCAGCTACTGATTGAAACAGACTCACCCTATCTTGCCCCTGTGCCCTATCGAGGCAAGCCTAATCAGCCAATCTATGTTCAACAGGTGGCAGAGTGCGTGGCTGAGATCAAAGGCTTGAGTATCGATGAGGTGGCTGCGCAGACATCAGAAAACTACTACCGCTGCTTTCCTCAGGCGGGTCATTGATCAACATCTCAATGGCAAGTAAGGATCATGGAGGGTCAAAAATTGGAATCAACCCCATTAAATCGAGTGTACCATGTCCAAGCTAAACCTGTTTTTGCTGCTGTTTCTGTTGTCCTTCAGTCTCTTGGCTGCTCAGCCAGTAGATGGGAACCCGCCCAATAGGCAGAATGGGCATGAGAGTCAAACTGGTAATCACAGTTTGCTATTAGCCCAATCCGAACCGCTGAGTAACCGATCTGTTGAGCGTGACCACGACACTTTCACCTCAACCAGAGGCGGAGTGGAGATAGTCTCTTCAGATGGTGAGTTCTTCGCGATCATCGGGGGTAGATTGCTTTTGGATGCAGCTTACTACGATGAAGACAAAAACAGTCTTGGTAATGGTACGGAAATCCGAAGTGCCAGGCTTGATATGGAAGGACGGTTATTCGCAGACATCATCTACGAACTGAGCGTTGATTTTGCTGATGGTGATGCTGATATGAAGGATGCCTGGTTTGCCTATGATGCCCAACACCCCTGGCGGTTTATCCTGGGCCACTTCAAGGAGCCATTCAGTTTGGAAGAGCTTACCAGCAGGAAGCATCTAACCTTTATGGAGCGTGCATTGCCGAATGCTCTGGTACCAGGGCGGAATATGGGCTTGGGTCTGCAATGGTATGGTGAGCAGCTTAGTCTGGCAGCCGGAATCTTCGGTGATGATTTCAACGATGATTCGGATGACGAGGGTGATGAGGGTTGGGGGGTTTCTACAAGAGCGACCTATGCACCAATTGCCACTGAACGCTCAGTAGTGCATTTTGGCGTTTCGGCCGCACATCGAAAACTCGACGATGAAGAGGCGTATCGCGTAGATA
The DNA here is from genome assembly GCA_016842065.1 of Candidatus Thiodiazotropha sp. 'RUGA'. Lineage (GTDB taxonomy): Bacteria > Pseudomonadota > Gammaproteobacteria > Chromatiales > Chromatiaceae > Thiodiazotropha. Next base: position 13,073 of record JAEPDS010000030.1, on the reverse strand, counting down.
TTCGGCCTGAATCCCATTTAACCGATGTCCGTTATCTGGATACCGGTAAAATCAAACAGAGCAGAACCCTGACAATGGTTGGACTGGAGACAGCCTGGGTTTATGGCGAGACTTCAATCCAGGCGGAGTGGATGGCATCCAATCTTGAAAGGGATGATGATACGGATGTCGAGTTCAGTGGCTGGTATGTCCAGGCAAGTTGGTTCCCGACAGGAGAGAGTAGGCACTATAAGCACCAACCGGCTCGTTTTGGTCGTGTTAAGCCACTCAGTGAACAAGGTGCAGTGGAGTTGGCCTTGAGATATAGCACACTTGACCTGACTGATCAGGATGTGGAAGGGGGGAATAGCGATCAAATCACTGTTGGTGTGAACTGGTATTACAAACCTCAGTTGCGCTTCATGTTGAACTACAGTCTGGTTAAGAATGATGAATTTGCAGATGCTGATGGCGATCTGGAAAATGAGGACGAACCTAAAATAGTACAACTTCGCGCTCAGGTTGATTTTTAAGATTCAGTTAGAGAGTTTGATGGTTACAATTAAGTAGATACCTCATGAAGATCACACTGTTTTGCTTGTTAGCTCTGCTCATGGTTGTACCAAGCCATGCGGACACGCATACAAAGGATACCCTGGTTATTGGGAAAATCAGCCACAATCCGAAAAAACACTATCGGTATCTCAAGCCGATGGCTCAATATGTAGCAGATCAAATGACGGATCTTGGTATCGATAAAATCAAAATTCGCTTGGCAAAAAGTAAGGAGCATCTGGCCGATCTGCTTGTTCAAGGGGAAGTGGACTGGGTTACCGAAACACCGGTTGCAGCAGCCTATCTGCATGATGTTGCAGGTGCTGAAATCCTTTTGAGAAAGTGGAAGAAGGGGGTAGCTGAATACCATACGGTTTTTTTTGGCCTGTCGGGAAAGGGTATTGGGAATCTGCAGGACTTAAAGGGTAAAGTGATTGCTTTGGAAGACCCGGCGTCGACCTCGGCTTTTTATGCGCCTGCCAATGAGTTGGTGGAACATGGACTGAAACTGATCAGGTTAAACAGTGCCAGGGATAAGCCGCCTGCAGACAGTGTGGGGTTTGTGTTTTCTAGAGAGGAGATCAATATCGCCACACTGGTACATAAAGGCGTTGTCGACGCTGGTGCTTTCAGTAGTGACGATTGGATCAAAGAGGATCACCTGCCAGCAAAATACCGGGAGGATTTTGAAATATTTCATCGCACACCCAATATGGTAAGGGCGCTGGAGATTGTCAGGCATGATCTGCAACCTGAGATCCGTCAGCGATTGACTGAGATACTGCTTGATAGCAACGATAATCCTGCTGCCTTGCATGTTCTGCGTGCCTATCAGAGAACCAGGAAATTCGACCGGATCTCTGAAGATCAGAAGAAGGCTGTATACAATTTGCGCAATATGATCAAAAAAGTTGATCAAGCGATCGGATGGTAAAAAAACTCCTACATCGCTATACGATTGCCTTTGGCATGGTGATCATTGTTGTTGTGATGGTGCTGGCTTTTGTCTTTTTCCTTCAATCGAGCTCTGTATTCTCTCGAATCAATACGTCCAGTACAGCGACTATGGGTAGTGCACTGCACGCAGAAGCCAATAAAAGAATACATATGCTGGGAATGATATTGAGTGAGGATCTGGCAAATCCACTTTATGAATACGATATGCTTGGGATATTTCAACTTCTGCAAAGTGTATCCAAACTCGATGATGTCGAGTATGTCATTGTTCTTGATCCCAAAGGTACCATCGTCCATGATGGTACAGAATTGCTGAGTCGATACGGGGAAAGGATTGAGGACAATACCATCCTGCAGTGGGTTGGGCGTGAAAACAAAGCCTTGCTTCAACAAAAGAAGAAAACCCTCGAGTTGGTCTCACCGATTCAGATTGCAGATGAAGTGACGGGATGGGTAATCATTGGGCTCTCTCTGTCAAGCCAACTGGATACGATCGAGACCATGTCGGATGATCTCACTCAGGTTATCGTTAAGTTCGAAAGAGATACCGGCAAGATCGTAATTGTTGTTGCACTGTTTCTGCTACTCATCGGTCTACTCCTTGCGTTACTGATTGCCAAGCGTTTTGTTCAACCAATAAGACAGTTGGCAGATTCAGTCTACCAAGTGGGGCAGGGAGATCATGGTCTACAAATGGCTCATCAAAGAGAGGATGAGTTGGGTCATTTGATCGATGCGTTTAATCGAATGAGCCTGGATCTTTCAAGAACCACTGTCTCACGTCAGTATCTAGACGATGTACTGAATAATATGCATGACGCCTTGACAGTAATATCCCAACAAGGAGAAGTGCTGCTGGTCAATAAGTCTGCAGTCGAAATGCTTCAGAATGTGGATGAGGAACTGATAGGTAAACCCTATTTGAAACTGATTGCCAGAAAAGAGGTTGATCGAGTGGAAGCCTGGCTCCATCAGGTAGTTACGCAGGGATCAGAGCCAATAGATACCGCATACCGTCTGCCGAATGGAGAGCAACTCCCAGTCACGCTGTCTGCAGCCTTTTTACAAAAGAGGGATGGTGACAACCAGGTCATCTGTGCTGCACAGGATATCAGTGAGCGGAAGCGAAGTGAGGCGCGTATTCGTTATCTCGCTCAGTATGACAGCCTGACCAATTTGCCAAATCGACAATTATTGAGGGATCGTTTGAGGCATGCAATGGAACAGGCGATTCGCGGTGACTATTTGATAGCGGTACTGTTTATTGATCTGGATAGATTTAAGAAAATCAATGACAGCATCGGACATCAGGTGGGAGACCGTCTGCTGAAAGAAGCGGCAGCGCGTTTGAAAAAGCTTCTGAGGCTTGGTGATACCGTAGCACGGGTGGGTGGCGATGAGTTTGTTGTGGTTACCGAGCAGATCAATACAGTAGTTAGTGCTTGTCATGTGGCAGACTTGATCATTGAAACACTCAAAGAGCCTTTTGAAATTGAGGGTAGAAAACTCTATATCGGCTGCAGTATTGGTATTACCTACTATCCTTTTGCCGATGATAGTTTGGAAAATCTCATTCAACAGTCCGATATGGCCATGTATCATGCGAAGCAGAGCGGTCGGGGACATTATGAGATCTATCATCATAAACTAGGTTTACAGCAGGATGGCTATATACGCCTGGAACATGAGATTGTTCAGGCTATCAGAAATAATGGATTTCATTTGAACTATCAGCCACTGGTCACTATTGAAGATAACCGTTTTACAGGGTTTGAAGCGTTACTGCGTTGGCACCATCCCAGCCAAGGGGTGATAGGGCCACTCGAATTTCTCCCTATTTTAGAAAGCACAGGAATGATCAATGAAATGGGTGACTGGGTGCTTGAGACGGCCTGTCGAGAAATACTGACTTGCCAAGGGTTGACTGATCAATTGATCAGTCTGAATGTGAATGTCTCTATGTACCAATTCAATCAGATCGAATTTCCTGGCAGAGTCTCCTCGATCCTTACCAAGACTGGTTTTAATCCAAGAATGCTGAAGTTGGAAATTACTGAAAGCTGCCTGGTAGATGATATCGAGTTAAGTCGGAGCACCATCAAAAAACTTAAAAAACTGGGTATTCAAATTGCAGTGGACGACTTTGGTACCGGTTACTCAGCATTTACTTATCTCAGAGATTTCGAACTTGATTGTTTGAAACTGGATCATAGTTTTATCAAGGATATTCCAAATGATCGCTATGCTGAAGGTATCTGTCGAGCGTTGATCACCATGGGCAAAGAGCTGGACCTGAGAGTGGTCGCGGAAGGGGTTGAAAACGAAATGCAACTCGCATGGTTGAAACAGGAGGGTGTGGATGATTACCAGGGCGAACTCTTCAGTGCACCATTGAGTCTCGAACAGACTGTGTCGTTTCTAGAATCGGGTTGCCAAGTTGCAGATTCGAGTTAGCGGGCCCAAACAGGAACTAGTTGAATTCAAACTCTTCAACAATGAATGCCGATGATTTGGTGTGGTCGATGAAGTTTTTCTCGTCTTCCAGTAATGTCTCGCCAAGTTGCTGACCTTCTGGAGAGCTCATGCCCTCCATCAAAGCCTCGGTAGATTCAAACCACACTTCGGCAATACCATCATATTCGGGTAGCATGTCTCTTGATTGCTTGAGCGCTTCATTCAATGGTGAGTCCAGGGTATGGGATTGCACATATTTTTTCGCACCCATTACAGCAGCGTTGCGCATGAAAAATGGCCCATGTTTGTTCATCCAGTAGTCCCTGAACTCTGCTCTACTGATGTTCGGGTGTCTGGTTAAGCACATTACAAATTTTATCATTGTTGTTGTCTCCACCTAAACCGGTAAACGTTCAGCGGCTCGGATCGTTTAAAAACGATCCGATTGTTATCGATATGACAAAATATCAGTGCCCTTTGTAGAGTTGATCAAGATCCTCTGCATGTTCACTGTATATCTTGTTTCTGCGCAGCTTCAGGGTTGGTGTCATAAAACCGTTTTCCACACTCCAGGCTTCGTTGATCAATGCCAGCCTGATGATCTTGGCATATCCGGGAAAGTTATCCAGGTAACTGTTTACACGCTCAAGCAGGTCTTTCTCATCGTCCTCAGAGAGTGTTGCAGGGTTGTAACGGGCAGCGTCCTCATGTTCAGTGTTAAGATGAATCAGAGCACTGAGGTACGGTTTTCCTTCGCCCATGATCAAGACCTGATCGAACAGGCTGTCCATGGAGATGCACATCTCCATATCTGCCGGTGGTACCTTTTCTCCATTTGCGAGCACGATGATCTCTTTCAGTCTTCCCGTGATGAAGATGTGGTCGGATTCAATCTTCGCTTTGTCACCGGTGTGGAACCATCCCTGATCATCGATGCACTCATTAGTAGCTGTTCGGTTGTTCCAGTACCCCAGCATCACGTTTGGGGCACGGCATAAGAGTTCATCCTGGTCAGTGATGCGGATCTCAATGCCAGGAAACGGGATGCCAACACTCGCGGGAATGTTATTTTCATGAATGTTGGCAGAGATGATAGGACTGGTTTCAGTCAGTCCATAGCCTTGCAAAATCGGCACGCCCAATCCGATGAATACTTTGGCAATATCGGATGAGAGCGGTGCGCCGCCAGATACCGCGATGCGTAACCTGCCACCGAGCTTCTGCTGTATCTTTCCGGCAACCAGTTTGTTGAGTAACGGCCAAAGTAACATTTTGGCGTTCCAGGGCTGTCGTCCCTGGGTGTTTTCAAAAACCTGCCAACCGGTCTCGACCGCTAAACCGAAGAGCTTTTGCTTAATCGCTGAATCGGCGGCGAGCTTATCCTGGATCTTGCTGAAGACACGCTCAAAAATACGCGGCACAGAGACCAGAATGGTCGGCTTGATGATCTGTAGATCCTCACCCAATTCCGCAATCGAACGGGAATAGGCGGTTGTCGCGCCAGCGACCATGGCCAGGTAGTAGCCAACCGTCCGTTCCAGGGTGTGTGACAGCGGCAGAAAAGAGAGAAAGGTGTCAGAGGGAAAGATATCGATAATTTTAACGCCACTCTCGATATCCCAAAGGATGTTTCTGTGGCTCAGCATGACACCTTTGGATCGCCCTGTGGTACCAGAGGTGTAGACGATGGTTGCCAGGTCTTCACTGGCCTGATCGACTAATTCGAGTTCTGCATTGGTTTCCTCGGGTAGCCACTCATCGATATGCATCAGGCGTGGCTGAAGACCCAGTGGGTCTACCTTCTCCATGGTGAGAATGCGATTCAGGCCGGCAAGCTGATTACGGATCTGTTGCAGATCCTGCCATTGTTGGTCATTTTCGAGCAGTAACAGTCTGACCCCGGCATCCTGCAGGATATAACCGATATTCTCCGGCCGGTCATTGGTGTAGAGAGGAACGGTGACCAGCCCCAAGCCTGCAGCGGCCTGATCGAAGATCACCCACTCCTTGCAGTTTCTCATCATCAGGGCAACCCGGTCGCCCGGTTTCAGAGCCTCTTTTTTCAGGGCAGCCTGCCAGCGCGCTACCTGCTGAGCGATCTCGCGCCAGGTGCTTTTCTGCCACTGTTGACTGTCCGGATCGTACTGGATGAAACCAATATCCTCAGGTGTCCGTCTGACCCGTTCCTGGAAAACGCCTGCCAGTGTATCTGCCACATCGAGACCGATGTAATCTGTATTCGGTTTGTTCATATTCAGATTATCGTTGTTATAGGAGTGTTGTCTTTTTGCTTCCGCTTGATGCACGTTTTCGAAAAATAACATTACACACCTCTTAACTTAGCCCATCCGTCATCAGGATGGAACTGATTACCGTGACGTTTTTCAAGTAACTCGAGTTGATGGCGCTGAGTGTCGAGTCCGCCACTGTGTATGGTATGCATCGGACCGCCCCGGAAGGGGGCAAAACCGGTACCGAAGATTACGCCGGCATCCAACAGATCCTCATCTTCGATCACCCCTTCACGCAGACAGGCAACCGACTCATTCAGCAGGCGGAATATCATCCGATCGGTCAGGTCTTCCGGTGGGGTATAGCTGCTATTAACCTTCTCTTTTCGGATCCGGCCCTTTTCATAGGCATAGAAGCCCTGACCGCTTTTCTTGCCCAGATGTTGCGCTGCCACCTGTTGCTTGAGTTGATTCGGGATCTCCAGGTCAAACAACGGGGCGAGTTTTTCCGCAACCGCCAAACAGATATCCAGGCCAACCGCATCAGCCAGTTCAACCGGCCCCATGGGCATGCCGAACTCCACCGCGGCCTGGTCGATAGCCGGTGCCGGCACCCCTTCATCGATCAGCTTTATTGCTTCAAGCAGATAGGGCATCAGGATACGGTTGACCAGAAAACCCGGACTGCTCTTCACCGGCAGGGGCAGACGGTCAATGCAACGCACAAACGCCGCACCTTTGTGAATCAGATCAGCACTGGTCTGTTGACCATGGACAACCTCGACCAGCTGCATCTTGGCCACCGGATTGAAAAAATGCAGACCGATCAGGCGTGCGGGGTCGTTGAGAACCTCACTGATGGTTTCCAGCGGGATACTGGAAGTATTGGTGGCCAGCAGAGCATCCGGCCGCATTTCTGACTCAAGCTGCTTGAACAGCTGCTGCTTTGCCTGGATATCCTCAAAGATCGCCTCGATTGCCACGTCAGCTTTGGCGATGCCGTAACCTTTCGGGTCCGGCATCAAGCGGTCCATAGCGGCGTTTACCAGACGGGGTTTACGCAGTTTTCGACTGAACAGACCATGGGCTCTGGAGATGGCACGTGTGAGAAACTTGGCTTCCCGGTCCTGCAGGGTCACCTGCATGCCTTTCAGGGCACACCAGGCAGCGATATCGCCACCCATGATGCCACCGCCCACCACGTGCACATGCCGAGGATGAAAATCCTGTTTGCCTCCCAGGGACTTCAATCGCTCCTGTAGAAAGAAGACCCGGATCAGGTTTTGTGCCGTACTGCCGATCAGAAGACGGCTCACCTCACTGGCTTCACTGCGATACATGGCACCCGCATCACCGCCATGTTTTTGCCAGTGATCGATCAGGGCAAATGGGGCGGGATAGTGGTCCTTATTGGCGTGCTTGGCCGTTTCTCGCCTCAAATAAGGTGCGGCAATCATTCGTCCGGGCAAGCTATTGGCCAGACGGTTGAGTACTGTTTGTCGGCGGGCTTTTGGTGCTTTGCGGATCAGCTGTGACGCCAGTGCTTTGATCTGTCTTTGCGGCGCAATCTGATCAACCAGTCCCATCTTTTTAGCCTGGCGGGCGCTGACACCGCGTCCACTCAACATCATCTGCATTGCCGGCAGGGCACCGATACGACGGATCGATCGAACCGTGCCACCATATCCAGGGAATATGCCCAAACGGACTTCCGGGAAAGCAAGCCGGGTTGATGGATCATCCTGTGCAATACGGATGTTGCAACTGAGCGCCAACTCCAATCCACCTCCCAGGCAGAAGCCATGAATCAGTGCCAGGGTCGGAAAGTCGAGACTCTCGATTCGGGCAAACAGCTCATGTACGCCGTGAATGTGCTCTTCCGCCTCACGTTGACGCATACCACTGCGGAAACTGTTGACGTCAGCACCGGCAATGAAGCCCGATGATTTGTCAGAGATAAAGATCAGACCTTTGGGTTGCAACGCTTCCAGTTCGTCCAGACATTCCGCCAGCTCGGCGAAAGCCTGCTGGGAAAGAATGTTGACCGGGCTGTCGGCATGATCAAAGTGTAACCAGCTGATGCCATGTTGATCGGTTTCCAGATGCCAGTGCTTACTCATTTCGCCACCTCCAGCAACATGGCGCCACCCTGGCCACCACCGATGCATAGACTTGCCATACCCCGCGTTGCGCCTCTCTGTTGTAGGGTCTTGAGCAGATGAAGCACCAGTCGGGCGCCGCTTGCGCCGACTGGATGTCCGATGCTGATTGCGCCACCATCCACATTCAAGTGCTCCTCTGGAATCGCTGACAGGGGCTGCTCCAATCCCACTTCCTGTTGCATGTAGTCCTGATCCTGCCAGGCTGTCTGACAGGCCAGTACCTGAGCGGCGAAAGCTTCATTGATCTCCCAGTAATCGATCGCCTCTCCATCCATCTGCTGTCGTTGCAGCAGACTGCCCATGGCGTGTACCGGCCCCAAACCCATCTGTGTCGGATCGAGAGCAGACCATTGGGAGTCGATCACCTGCCCAAGGACCGGGAGATTGTGTTTTTCCACAGCCTCTTCCGATGCCAGCAGTAACATGGCTGCTCCATCAGTGATCTGGGCACTGTTGCCGGCGGTCACTTTGCCTACCGGTCGATCAAAGGCCGGCTTGAGGTTAGCCAGTTTTTCAACGCTGCTGTCACGTCGCAGGCCATCATCCGTTTCAAAAAGGTCACCGTTGTTGCTGTAGATGGGTTCTATCTCATCAAGACGTCCCGCATCGATCGCCTCGGCCAATTTTTGATGGCTGCGCACGGCAAAGTGATCCATGGCCGCACGGTCGATTTGAAATCGCCAGGCCAGTTTCTCTGCGGTTTGACCCATGGTGAGTCCTGCCAGTGGATCGGTCAGGCCGCGCAGCAGGGCAATCACCAGTTGCAGATGTTGAGGTCGCAAAGCGGCAAGCTGTCGGCTCTTGGCAGCAACACTCTTTGCTCTGTTCCAGTCTGCCAACCAGGCGACCATGGCCTGATTGAGCAGGATCGGATGATGGCTCATGGACTCGGTACCGCCGGCAAGTACCAGGTCAGCTCGCCCCGAGGCGATATCCAGTGCGGCACTATCGATTGCCTGCAGCCCGGATGCGCAGTTACGTTGAACGGTCCAGGCCGGAACCTTGTCCCCACAACCGAGTCGCAGTGCAATGATTCGGGCAATGTTGGCCTCATCAGGACCCGGTGCAATACACCCGACAATCACTTCATCCAGCTCGGTGGCTGCAAAGGTTTGTCTGGTCAGCAGGGGACGGGCTGCTGAAACTGCCAAATCCGAGGCACGAAAGGGACCCGGTTTGCCTCGAGCCTTAAGAAACGGTGTTCGACTACCATCTACCACGAAGACGTTTCTTGCTACATAACGGTCCTTAACCATGGTGGTTCCTCACTCCAGCTGTTATCAGGGTGCATGCCGCCGAATGACGTTTCAGGCTGCACCCAATTTATTGATTGTTGATACTTTTGATTGCTGTTTCGCAGCACCTGAGCCAGTCGGCATCAACTTTTCAAAGGCATTCACTTCAATGACCTGGCTACGCAAGCGTTCCGCTTCTGCCAGCAGACTCTTGTCGGACTCACTCAGGATTCCCAGCTTGATCGCTTCCTTGATCAATTCCGGCAACTCACGCGCATGCAGCTGTCCTGCACGCTTGGCCCGTTTCAGGGTCTTTTCCAGGGGGATTACCTTTGCAACGGCATGCATCGCCTGCTCAAGCTGACCAATACGTTGCTGTGGATCGTCATCGGTGAAAACGCCATGGGTCAGACGGTCACGCGCTTCACCTGGGGAGAGCAGGGCGCGGGCTACCTGATGGTCCAAACGGTCGGTGGGTTTATGGAAAGGTAGGCCGGTTGGGAATATCAGGACCCGCATTGCCCAGGCCAAAGGTCTCACAGGCATGTTACGCAACAGTCCTCGTAGGGCATGCTGCATACGATAGAGTGAATCATCCAGTGCCCACTGCATCAGCGGTACATCCTCTGGTTTCTCGCCCTCTTCAACAAAACGTTTCAGGCAGGCGCTGGCAATGTAGAGGTTGCTCAGGATATCGCCCAGTCGTGCAGATAAGCGTTCTTTTCGCTTCAAAGAACCGCCCAGGGTCATCAGGGCCAGATCGGTGGTCAGTGCAAAGGAGGCTGACATCCAGTTGAGTCGTTGAAAGTATCGGCGCATCGGGCCACTCTTTGGACTTTCAGACAGACGTCCGTGGGTAAGACCGAGCCATAGGGTTCTGGCAAAATTGGTGACAACAAATCCGATGTGACCAAACAGTGCACTGTCGAACTGTGTCAGTCCAGCTTGCTGATCAGGATTCTCCGCTGCCTCAAACTCCTTGAGCACAAAGGGATGGGCTCGAATTGCACCCTGGCCAAAGATGATCATGCTGCGGGTGAGAATATTGGCGCCTTCCACGGTGATGCCGATGGGAATCGCCTGATAGGCCCGGCCAAACAGATTATCAGGTCCAAGACAGATGCCACTGCCGCCCTGGATATCCATGGCGTCATTGATCACCTGACGATAGCGTTCGGTCAGATGGTATTTTACGATCGCAGAGATCACCGATGGGGTCTCTCCGCTATCCAGAGCACTCAGTGTCAGTTTGCGTGCGGCATCCATCTGGTAGGTGAGTCCGCCGATTCTGGCCAGAGCCTCCTCAACCCCTTCGAAATGACCGATGGGCTGGTTGAACTGGCTGCGAACTGCCGCATAGGCTCCGGTAAAACGACTGGCTGTTTTTCCTGCACCGGTAGAGAGTGCGGGCAGGGAGATTCCCCGGCCTTCAGAGAGTGAATCCATCAACATCCGCCAGCCCTGACCAGCGCCTTCAGCACCTCCCATCACCCAATCGATGGGTATGAAGACATCACGACCATAGATCGGTCCGTTCTGGAAAGGGATATCCAAAGGCATATGCCGTTTACCGATCTTGATCCCGGCGGTCTCTCTCGGTACCAGGGCAACGGTAATACCGGGTAGTGGATTGTCACTCAGCAGGCGTTCAGGATCTTCCAGTTTGAACGCCAGGCCGATCAGGGTCGCGATGGGCGCCAGTGTGATGTAGCGCTTTTCAAAGTTCAGGCGAATACCCAATACCTCCTTGCCCTGAAAGTTGCCATAGGTGACGACGCCGTTATCAGGAATCGCTCCCGCATCACTGCCTGCTTTGGGGCTGGTGAGTGCGAAGCAGGGTATCTCTTCCCCTGTGGCGAGTTTGTGCAGATATCGGCCCTTCTGCTCCTGGGTTCCATATTGCAACAGCAGTTTGGCAGGTCCGAGGGAGTTGGGCACCATGATGGTGACAGCTGCAGTGATACTGCGACTGGCAACCTTCATCACGACCTGCGAATGGGCATAGGCGGAAAAACCCAATCCACCATAACTTTCAGGAATGATCATGCCGAACATCCCAGAGGATTTGATGAACTCCCAGATGCGTGGTGACAGATCCTTATCTTCATGGGTGATCTGCCAGTCATCGAGCATCTTGCAGAGCTCCTCAACCGGCCCACCGAGAAATGCCTGTTCCCGTTGATCCAGTTGGCAGGCAGGTTGATGCAGCAGATCCTGCCAGTTGGGTTGTCCGGAAAAGAGCGCACCGTCCCACCAGACATTACCCGCATTCAGGGCCTCCTTTTCTGTTTGTGACATGGCGGGCATGACACTGCGGAAGGTGGCCAGGAGTGGTTTGCTGATCCACTGCTTGCGTTGGTCAGGCATCAGATAGAAGAACAGCGCAGCCGCATAAGGCAGGATGACCAGCAGGGATCCGAGCGGTGTGACCAGCCCGGCCAAATTCAGAGCAACCAATAGCACCGGTGGGGTGATGATCCAGACGATGGCCCGCGCCGAGCCATAGGCCAGTCCCCAGAATGTCATTATTAAGAGTGTGAGTCCTAGAAGCGTCATCGGTCAGCCTCCCTTAACGGTGGTGTTGGGAACGGAGGGCGTGTTGTCGTCAATGGGTTCTGCTTTTTCTTTATTCTTTCTGGTGAACGAAAAAACAGTGCGCTCATCCACGCGGCTCACTGTTTCGCCTCGGGTTGCGGCCACAAAGGCCCGTTCATCGTCATTGTAGAGAATGTCGTCGTCACACCAGGGTAAGCGGCGATAGACACCCAGATCATCCAACCCCAGGAACGGATATTTGATGATGTCGAAATAGGGGGAGTAGTCGAAATCCTTTGGTGTGAAGAGTCTGGGATTGCGCTTGAAGAAGCGCAGGCTGCCATCATCGTCACGATCGATGAATGGCAGGATCGGAAAATTGACCCGATTGAAGGCCGAGGCGAGCATGGAGGAGCAGACAGTTCGGGTCGGCATACCGGCATTGTGTTCGAACAGACTGGATCGCCAGCGTCTCGGTAAGAACCCCCAGGGAAAGAAAAAACGCGCCAGATCCAGCAGGTGGCGGATATCATAATCCGTTCCGATGTGCTTAATTGAATGCGCCACCACCTTGTGGGCATCTTCCGGCTCCAGCCCGGTTGGGCGACAGATCCGTAGATGGTCGCGGCGATATTTTGAGACAGGTGCAATGATGGTGCCCTCACCGAGCAGGGCCTCGACCATCAGTTGCTCACTCAGATCACCTTTGTAGGCCATTCTTACCCGCTGTTGCAGATCGGGATCCCGGATATCGTAGATTCTGCCGATATAGAGGGCGGAGTGGGTCCAGGTACTTTGGGTAATGGTCTTGATGACATTGCTGACACGGCTGCGCCCCTCGACCAGCAACACATCACCGGGCCGAAGTTCGTAAGTGAGCCGGTTGAAATCGCACAAAGGGGAAGAGGAGGGCGGACCCTCTTTGGTCAGCCACTCAGCGATCCATTGCATGATCTTCTGCCCGA
>JAEPDS010000029.1 GCA_016842065.1 Candidatus Thiodiazotropha sp. 'RUGA' | reverse complement strand
ATTCAACTACTGGGGATTGATTCAATGGATGTGTGTGCTGATGGGGAATCCCCCTCTCCCCCGGCCCCTCTCCCGCAAGGGGAGAGGGGAGCTACTCTCTCATTTGTAGTACAAATTCTGATGACTTTGGATTTCTGCAATTGGCCGCAAATGGATGCCAATCACCGCAAACGCTCGCGTAAGACTGCTTAATAGCCCCTCTCCCTTGATGGGAGAGGGGTTGGGGAGAGGGTGAGCGTCAAGCGATTGATGCAATTGATTTAACAGTTGCACTCACCGATCAATTCAACTACTGGGGATTGATTCAATGGATGTGGGTGTTGATGGGTAATCCCCCTCTCCCCCGGCCCCTCTCCCACAAGGGGAGAGGGGAGCTACTCTCTCATTTGTATTACTAATGATTAAGACTTTGGATTTCTGCAATTGGCCGCAAATGGACGCCAATCACCGCAAACGCTCGCGTAAGACTGCTTAATAGCCCCTCTCCCTTGATGGGAGAGGGGTTGGGGAGAGGGTGAGCATCAAGCGATTGATGCAAATGATTTATCAGCTGCACGTACCCACCAATTCAACTACTGGGGATTGATTCAATGGATGTGGGTGTTGATGGGTAATCCCCCTCTCCCCCGACCCCTCTCCCACAAGGGGAGAGGGGAGCTATTTTCTCTTTCTGTTTGGCATGCTGATACCTGGTGCTTTTTTCACGTATAACAAGAGGCATTTGAGAAACCAACTGAAACCAACCTGTATCTATCCTATGGATCAAAGTTAATCGGTCAGAAATAATACACCCGTTATCATAAATCCGGATAGCTACCTTATGATGATTATCTGCCGCCGATGCGGCGCATCGCACAAGTATGACCACAATTGAAATCAAATCCTCACAAGCATCTGCTCGTTTACGACGTCATGCGTTAGCTGCTCAAGGTTTGCTGCAGGTTAAACCCTATGGAAGTGGTTTGTCGGGTGCTCGTAAAGCGATCAACCATATCGGCTATGTGCAGATTGACACCATATCGGTGGTGGAAAGAGCGCACCATCATGTTTTTCACTCCAGAGTACCTGGCTTCAAGCCATCCATGACCAATCAAATGCTGATCGATGGCGATATTTTTGAGTATTGGGCACACGCGGCGGCTTTTTTACCCATCTCCGATTTTCGTTTCTCTTTACCCTATAAACACGCGATTAAGAACGGCCAAACCCATTGGTATAAAGAGCCTGACAAGAAACTCATGAGCGAGCTGTTGGCCCGTATACGTTCAGATGGCCCATTACGCTCCCGGGATGTAAAAACGAATACCACAAAACGCGCAGGCTGGTGGGATTGGAAGCCTGCCAAAAAAGCACTCGAACAACTCTATATGGAAGGTGATCTGATGGTAAGCAGCCGGGAAGGTTTCCAGAAAACCTATGACCTGACCGAGCGAGTCGTGCCCTCTCACATCAACACACAAATGCCCAGCATGGAAGAGTTTGCATCACACATTTTGAACAGACAGTTGCAATGCCATGGATTGATCTCCCTCAAGGGACTGACCTACCACCAGCGTCGAAACAAAGAATTACAAAAAACAGTCAATGAACTGGTAAAGGAGAGGTTGGCGCAGCGCACTTTGGAACAGATCAAAGTAAGCAACGGTGAAGTATTCATATTGGAAAATAGCGCACTTGAAGAACGGCTTCCCCGACTCAACAACCGCCTGTTGATTCTTTCGCCATTTGATAACAGTATCATCCAGCGTGCGCGGTTGAAAACGTTGTTTCAGTATGACTATCAGTTGGAGTGCTATCTACCCGCATCCAAACGGATCTACGGCTACTTTTGCTTGCCGCTACTCTACCGCGATGAGTTTATTGGGCGAATGGATTGTAAAGCCCATAGAAAAACCGGCCAGCTGGAGATTAAATCACTCCATTTCGATCAGCATAATTTTGACGAGGATTCAGTCATAGCCGAATTTGTAAAGGCGATTAAAAAGTTCTGCCATTTCCAACAATGTACCTCTGTGGTCCTAACAAAATCTCATCCAAAACATTTAACCGGGAATTTACGCCGAGCGTTAAAAGCAGTTGGTTGATGCCAAGCTCAAATGAGTAAAATCAATCTGCACAACTACTATTGAATTGCCCTAGTCAAACCAGAATACAATTGACCTATATTTTTGGGCCACTGAATTTGTTTTTATTACCCATCACATTCAATGAAAATCCCTCGATTTTGTCTCCAGCTCCCCCAGCCAGTCAGTACGATCCTCCAAACGCCCGGCAATTAAATGCAACACCCCATCCTGCTGTTGCACGATACCGCTGACGATCAATAGCTGTGACTGTAACAGAGGCTTACGTTGCGCTTCGGCGATCTTCGGCCAGACGATGATATTGGCTTGACCGGTTTCATCTTCCAGGGTGACAAAAATGACGCCGGAGGCCGTGCCGGGGCGTTGACGACCGATAACCAGTCCTGCGGTCCGGGCGACGGCACCATTGCGCACCGACCAGAGTGCCTGTGCCGTATGAACGCGTCTTTTCTCCAGGCGGGCTCTCAACAAAGCGACAGGATGGCGCCGCAGGCTCACACCGCTACTGGCATAATCGGCAATGATCTCCTCCCGCTCATCGGGTTTGGGCAGCATGACATCGGTAGTTTCGGAGTGGTACTCCTGGAACAGGGGCAAGGGCTCCTCCACACCACTCACCTGCCACTGGGCACGATAACGATCCCCTGAAAAACCCTGCAGCGCATCAGCACTGGCCAGGGCTTGCAGATCGACACGCTGGAGTTTGGCTCGATTGGCGAGTTCACCCACATCGTTGAAAGCTTTCCGCTTACGCGCATCAATCAGATTTTGAATACCCTCCTCTGAGAGACCTTTGACCATATTCAATCCCAAGCGCAAGGCGGGTCGTGTGTTGGGCTCTTCGCAACGCTCCCCGCGGGTATCGTATTCAAGGGTGGAGTCCGCTTCGCTGAAGCGCACGTCAATTGGACGTACTTCCACGCCATGCCGTTTGGCATCCTGTATCAGTTGCGCCGGGGCATAGAATCCCATCGGTTGACTATTCAAGAGTGCGCAAACGTATACAGCCGGGTGATAGAGTTTCATCCAGGCCGAGGCATAGGCCAGCAAGGCAAAGCTGGCTGAGTGGGACTCGGGAAATCCGTAATCACTGAAACCGCGAATTTGACGAAAGATCTGTTGCGCAAATTCACCGCTGTAACCTCGTTTGCACATGCCGCTGTGCAGCTTTTTCTGAAACGGCTCCAGCCCACCTTTGCGTTTCCAGGCCGCCATGGCACGACGTAACTGGTCCGCTTCACCCGCACTGAAACCGGCCGCCACCATGGCAATCTGCATCACTTGCTCTTGAAAAATCGGCACGCCCAGGGTGCGCTCCAATACCGAACGAATCGCCTCGCTGGGATAGGTGACGGGTGCCTTGCCGCTGCGACGCAAGAGATAGGGATGCACCATCTCGCCCTGTATAGGGCCTGGACGAACGATGGCGATCTGAATCACCAGGTCATAGTAATTGCGCGGTTGCAACCTGGGCAGCATCGACATCTGCGCCCGGGATTCGATTTGGAACAGGCCCACTGTATCGGCACGGCTGATCATTTCGTAGACTTTGGGATCTTCCGCTGGAATATCTGACAGAGAGAGTTCCCGTTTCTGCGACGCAGAAATGTATCCCAACGCCTTGCGCAGGGCCGTCAGCATACCCAGCGCCAATACGTCCATCTTCAGTAACCCAAGCGCTTCGACATCGTTTTTTTCCCACTGGATCACCGTTCGGTCCTGCATCGCTGCATTTTCAATCGGCACTAGTTGAGTCAACGGTCCAGCCGAGATGATGAAACCACCGACATGCTGGGAGAGATGGCGAGGAAACCCGAGCAGCATCTCCACCAGGGTGATCAGTCGTTTGATCAAAGGGCTCTCTGCGGAAAAGCCCATTTCAGCCAGGTGGTCGGGGATCAACACCTGACTGTCCCACCAGCGGGTGGATCTGGCCAGACGCTCTACCTGCACCGGGCTGAATCCAAGCGCCTTGCCTACGTCGCGTATCGCGCTGCGTGGCTGGTAGGTAATCACGGTGGCAACCAGGGCCGCTCGTTCACGTCCATATTTTCGATAGATGTATTGAATCACCTCTTCACGCCGGGCGTTCTCAAAATCCACATCGATATCCGGAGGCTCATTGCGCTCCTTTGAGATGAATCTTTCGAACAACAGCGCCATACGGGCCGGGTCGACAGCGGTAATGCCGAGACAGTAACAGACCGTGGAATTGGCCGCCGAGCCTCGACCCTGGCAAAGAATCTTCTGTCGGCGCGCAAAACAGACGATATCGTAAATGGTGAGAAAATAGGGTTCATAGTTCAGTTCGGCGATCAGCGCCAGTTCATGTTTGATCGCTTTTCTGACTCTATCCGGTACCCCTTGCGGCCAGCGCTCTTTGGCACCGGCTTCAACCTGGATGCGCAACCAGTCAGTGGCGCTGTAACCTTCAGGTACCAGTTCACTGGGGTACTCGTAACGCAACTCATACAGCGAGAAGGTACAGCGTTCGGCAATAGTCAGGGTTTCCTGCAACAGCTCCTGAGGGTAGATTTCTGCCAGGCGCTGGTAAGGGCGCAGGTGACCTTCTCCATTCGCGGCCAATCGTTTACCCAGTTGCGCCAGGGGCATGTTGAAACGAATTGCGGTTAGGGTATCGTGCAGGATACGCCGATTGCGTTGATGCATCTGTACATTACCGCTAGCCGTTAGGGGGATACCGTGGTGCTGGGACAGACGCCGCAGATGTTCCAGGTGCGCCCGATCCTTGTCCGTCAGTGACAGCTCTACCGCGATCCACAATCGCTTGGGGAAAAGCTCGTTGAGAAAAACAACCTCCTGCGCTTCTCCCGGCAGCCATAAAGCAAGGCAGTCACTCAGGCTATGCCGGGTCAAATCGAGACGGGTCAGATGATAGTCGCCTTTATCCGCATTGCGGCGTGCCGTTGAGATCAAGGTGGAGAGCTGGCCGTAGCCCTTACGGTTGGTCGCCAAGAGTAAAAATGACAGGCCGTCATCCAGCCTGAACCGACTGCCGATAATGAGGTGGAGTTGCTGCCGCTTGGCCTCCACATGGGCGCGTACCACACCGGCCAGTGTGCACTCGTCGGTGATGGCCAGGGCGCGATAGTTGAGCAGCGCCGCGCGTGCGACGAGCTCCTCCGGGTGGGAGGCACCCTGTAAAAAGGTGAAGTTGCTGATGCAGTGGAGTTCGGCATAGGACATATCCAATCCCCTTACCCGAACAAACCCTGCAGATACCACTCCCCATCCTGTAGATTGCGAAACAGCCACAAACGCCGGCCATGACGATCACGTGCCCGATAGTAATCGCGACGGATATCAAAACCATCCCACCAGCCACCCTCGATGCGTTCCGTTTCGGAAGTCAATTGAATCTCTTTCAATCCACTGCCCAGTCGCTGTGGCTGTGACATCAGCCAGATCGGGCGTCTCTTCAATAACCCATGACTTTTTTGCTCTATAGGTTGGACCGGAGTATAAGCCCAGGCGTATTCGGGTCGGTGCTCATCACGCAGTTGCAGATGGCATACCGCCTCTTCTCCCAAGCGGGTCTGCAGCTGATCCAACACCTGTTGCCAATCGCTGCCCTGTTCTTCACCCGGCGCAAACAGCGATTGATTGCCGATAACGGCAGGATGAAACTCCTCAGCGAGCAGCACCAACTCCAATACCGGTGCCGACAGTTTCTCCTGATTAAAGCGTTCGCGTATCAGTGTCGATAGGTGCGTTTCGTCACGGCATAGCTGTCGTGTACCCAATTCCAGACGCGATGCCTGTTTGTCTTGATGATAAAAGACTACCTGGAGTCGGTTCAGCGCCAATTCCCGCAAGCGCATGAAGTTCACCAAGCGCGGCAGGAGCTGCTCGATGCCGTAGAGTATGAAGGTCAAGTTTTCCGTCTCTTGAGGGAAGCACCAGGAGGCAGAGAAATTCGCTGCGCTCTTATGGGATAAGCGAAGTTCGGGTTTGTCACACAACAACCGATCGAGATAGTCGATAAACTCCAGCCCCAATCGTTTTATCAATCCCGCTCTGGGAAGGCGCCATACATCACGCAACTCCCGCAAACCCATTCTGCCGAGCAGAGTCGCCTGCTTCTCGGAAACGGGCAGTACCGCAAGCGGCAGTCTACCCAGCTCTGCGCGCAACGCAGCGCGTTCAGTGATGCAGGTCTGCATAGCGCAACGCGCCAGCAACAAAGCCGCCTGTGGCGAGGGAGCAACCGCAATCTCCACATCATAGGGTTGCTGCCGCAGATCGCCTTCCACTCGCTCGTACAGTGCCTGCAAACCGCCAAACAACTTCAAACTGGCAGCTACCTCCAACAGCAATGCCTGAGGCTCCAGGCTGACCACGGAGCTGTACTGCATGGCCCCGTCGGCCAGATCGGTTAAGCAGGCCTGTTCGGCCGAGCGATCACGCGGTTCGGCCTCCAGCTCGGGACACAACGCATAAGCCGCGGTAAGCGCCATACCGCTCTCCACCCCCATCTTGCGGGCCGGTTGTGACGCGGCGTGGACGATCGGTTTGCCATGGGCTTCATCGATCACCGCCCAGGGCCTGGCATCCACATCCGCTTCCAGCACCTGCAGGGATAAACGGGGAAAAAAGAGACTCATCCACAGCACTGAACGCCCTGTCGCAGACGGCCTGGGAAGCACTGGTGACTGGGGCGAAAACAGGGAGTGTTGAAGGGGCGCGGCTGCGGCGGATCTGGACATGACAGCAAAGCATCAGTGAAGCGCGAGAGCGACCGTCTGTCGACCACGGGTCGCGCGGCTTTTCAGAATGGTGACCTGTAAGCCGGAGGTACCGGGTTTTAGCAGCAAACGTGTTGCCGCAAAAGAGCTGTCGCGATGTTCCGAGCGAAACAATACGCCCACCCCGCCCCCCGCCTCGGCGGCTAACTGCAGGCGCCGTACCGTTTTCGATATCAGCCGGCCCGGCCATGCCAACACCATGGCACACCGGCGCTGGCGCAGCACCGTCTCCATCGCCCAGGGGATATCCTGATGCCGAGGTGGATGCAGCACCAGCAGATGGCTTAATGAAATACCGCCGCTTACCAGAGCGGGCGGGTAAGGGATATAGGGCGGAGCGATCCATACCAACTGCTTATCCGCCTGCGTGGCAGCGGCCATGGCCGGCAGAAAGAGCTCTATTTCGCCAATGCCCCATTGAGGCGAGATCACCTCGATCAACGCACCCGGCAACCATCCGGCTTCAGGCAGAATGGCGTCCAGTGCGGCATGACCGGTTGGCAAACCCCGTCTGGTGGGGGTGCATCTTTCACCACACCATATCAACTGGTTGTTATTTAACAGTTTCTTTAAGGGTTCTTTCACAAAACAATCCCCGAAAGGAGTTGATGTTTCTCTAAATTTTCTCTATTCTAGGCTAGAGAAATTTCGGAGAAAGTCAAGTGCTGACGGAACTGGAAAAAAAGATCCTGCTATTCATCGGGGACTACCTCAGGAACCATGACGGTCAATCCCCCAAGCTGTCTGAAATCGGTGAAGGCTGCGGCATCAAATCGGTGGGAACGGTCCACCGCTATGTCACTTCCATCAAGGATAAGGGCTTTCTCGAAAAGGCCCGTTCAGGCTGGCGTACGCTCCGTTCGCCTAACGAACTTCCCTACAAGGGCGTGATCGCGGCCGGACGACCGATTGAGGCGGTGGAGCAGGATGAGACGATCGATCTCACCACGTTATTGATACAGCCGGACTGTTTTCTGCTCAAGATAAAAGGCGAGTCGATGATCAACAGCGGCATTCTGGATGGCGATCTGGTTGTGATAAAACCATCGAATACCGCGAGCAATGGACAAATTGTCGTCGCCCTGGTCGATAACGAAGAGGCATCCTTGAAAGAATTCCAAACAATAGATGGTGGAAAAAAGATTAAGCTCATTCCTCACAATGATCAGATGAAAGCGCAGATTTATGCTGCCGAGAGGCTACAGATCCAGGGGATATTATTAGGCGTCGTGAGAACCTACGACAGGTAGTTAATGGATTAGATTTTGGGTTTCGAACACCCGCTCTTCCGGCGGCGTGATCTCAGCCTCATAATCAGCCGTCGGCAGATCGACCGGTAACTCACCCCGGCCGAGGGTCTCAAGCAGTGTTTGAGGGTCAGTGGTAAAGGGGACACTACGCGCCTGACCGTCGGCGATGACATCCATAGCGGTTATTTCGTAATTCAGGAGTTCGTACAGATAGGGAATTTCCAGATCGAGTTTTCTGATGTAGTCGGCGAAATGATGTGCCTCGTTAACCGCGAATCGATCCGGTGTCCGACTGAAACAGTAGTTTGCCACAAGCCGATCAAACGATGCCTCGTCCAGACTCAGCATCAGCAATCGGATACTCATCCTGAGATTGGAAATGACTGCGCTCAAACGGAACTTTCTGTTCAGTTCCCGGATCAGAGCAACAGCCGGATCATTGGCAAGTTGTCTGCTCAATTCATCCTCATACTCGCCCGGGAAGAGTATCTGTGCAGAGAGCTTTCTCTCCCAGACCTCAGGGGTTAATCCATTGTCGGTGGCTAGCGTCTTCGGTTCTGGTTTTTTAAATAGGCTGTCACTCTCCTGAGCAGCGCGACGACAACTCCAGAGATCATGCATCTCATCAACAGCCCGTCGCACACCTTCCAGGCCAAAGCGGGGAAGATAGGCGGGTAGAATCTCATAGATCACTGCACCAAGATTGGGCAGATAGGGAATCAACCTGCGCGCCCATTCGATAACAGGAGGCGGGATATCCCCGGAGTGGGCATCGAGCCAATAGTCCCCATACTTCAAGCCTCCGGCCAGGTGGATCTCATAGACCCGATCGAGTGGTATCTCACTGAGAAAGTCCTCAACCGTTTGCCGGCCGTTACGCTCATTCGACCAGATATTGTGCAGATCGAGAAGAATGCCGCAATCCGCCGCCTCGACCACTGCTGCGGTAAATTGCCCATCACTCATCTCACCGGGTATGGGCTTGAGATAGTTGGTTGGCGTCTCCACTGCAAAAGGCACCGGGAGCTTACCAGACACCGCAGTAATGGTTCGACAGGCGGCTTCGACTCCTGCAGGTGTTGCCAGAGGTGGCAGAAAAAAACCGGTTTGTACCGAATTACCCTGTGCATCGACAGATTCATTGAACACCAGGTGTTCGCTGGCCCAGGCCCCATTCAGGGTTTGAATCGCTTCGCGTAGTGGGAGGATATGCCTGGGATCAGGAATCCGCGAACCGCCTACGGGAAAGCCGACGCCATGGATGGTCTTGGCCTGAGGCAGGGCTTGTAACCGTTTCAGAAATTCAAGTTGATTCTGATAGGGCTGATCCTTATTGGGGAAGTAGCGCCATAACACCTGCGGCTCAAGTTCCAATACCTGAACCGCCCCATCCGGTGACTCGAACAGGGGTTCGAGTCCCGGAATGTAGACCAGGCCTACGCCCAGCGGTTCTATCTTCAACGCCGCATCAATTCCATCTGACTGTGAACTTTCAACTTCTCATCCACGATGAACTGTCTCTCGATATCGAATCGAATGTCATGTCCTGAGTGGCAATTGCTGCAACCAAGTTGATCAAGCACCGATTCGGTTATTTTTTGCATTTTTTTAAGGTCAAACATCGCTTTGGCGGGGATCGTGACGCGTACTACATTGCTCCGCAGAGCGTCTTTATCGAGTGCGATAGCGGTTGGATACTCCATGTATTTCTCCCTCTTGTGAACACACGGGCTGCGTATAGCTGCCCGGTTATCGATTGTTAGGATTGTTGTTACAGCTAAAAGCCAGGTAAGCCTAAAGCCGAATACCGGCAACAGCAACCAGAACAATGATTCAACGTTCAAATTATTCTGCAGCTGAATAGGCTACAATCTCCCACCGACCCCAACTGAACAGTGTAAACATTTTTGGCATGGTATTACCCGGCCACAATTAACTGAAACGATCGTATACATTTGTTACTATTTTGAAATAACAGAATCACACTATCTGGATACACGGAATTCACTTCTGTCTGTATCACTCTGGAGAGAGATCATGCAACAGCTGGCTTATAAAACCTGGGGAGTTCTTCTCGCCCCCCTGCTGTTCCCACTGGCGAGCCTGGCCGATTCATGGAGTTGCGATTATGAGGATCTCAACAGGAGTGTTGTGATTCTCTACCCCAATGAACCCAGCCGATTACCTTGCAAGGTTTACTATGCAAAACCCCAAGAGAACGTGATACCGCGTACCTTGTGGGAAGCCCGGAATGAAGAGGATTATTGTCAAAGAAAAGCTGAGGGCTTCATCGAGCAGTTGCAGTCCTGGGGCTGGCAGTGCACTTTGGACAATCAATAAGCGGCAACAAAAACACTCTTAAACTGTAACTCAAAGCCAATCGGCTTTACCTGAACTGAAATCAGAAGTTATATGGTAAAACAGGCCTTGAAGTTCTCTGGCAGCTTGACACCTCAAGCTTTGGGAGTCGAACCGGTTGCTCAGGACCAACCCTGGCAAAGCCCGCGATTGATATGAACGCCAGCTAAACAAGGAGTTATTTCATGGAAGAAAATGTCACTATTGGTAAGTATGTCATCTGGTTCGCAGCTGTAAATCTGGCACTGACTGTCTGTTTCAGCATCGCACTTATCCTCTTGGAGATCGACTCAAACACAAGCGCGGTAATTGGCGCTCTGATCGGTGCCGCCATGGTTGCGGGATCAAAGTTCATTCAGGACCACAAACGGGTGCCCAATCGATCGGAGAAGACAAAGCTGGTATGGCTATCCTATTTGATCTCCTGGCTAGTCTCACTCCTATTGCTGGGTGGTTTCATTTTGGCTACCGACGAAGGAAGCCAACTGCTGGACGTGATGAAATCCATAAATATGGGGATCATCCTTGGCGCGATTATCTTCTTCTCGATTGTGATTCTGGTTACCCTGTCGCTCTCGTATGGGTTTCTGGCAAGAAAACAGCTTGAAGGCATGAAGAGAAAAGGCGTGATCTAGTGGGCCACTAGGGCCTGTCCCGATCATCTCAATTGAGTCTGTTCATCTGGGTCTCGCTTTCTAACCTTGCCGGGAGACTCGCCCGTATATTTTTTGAATGCTTTTGAAAAGGATGCCTCGCTCTCATAACCGCAGCGTTTGGCAACATCGTATATGGTTGCATGCTCCTCACTCAACCATAACCAGGCATTTTGCATACGCCAGCGGCCCAGGTAGTTGATCGGCGACTCACCCAACAGGGTTTTAAATCGGTCGGCAAACGCCGAACGTGACAGATTTGCCAGTGCCGCCAACTCATCGACTGTCCAGCCATACTCCGGTTGTGCGTGTATTGCATCCAACGCTTTGGCGATCCGGCCATCCGTCAGGGCAGCGGTCATACCGGATGTTGCTTGGTTCTCCAGCATGTGCTCACGAACCAGCACGACAAACAGGGATTCAGCCAATCGATTGATTAGAGCCTGGCAACCCGATTCCTGGGAAAGTGCCTCCTGTTTGATCATCGAGAGAATTTTTACCGCTGTGGCGTCGGCTTGGGTCAGAGCGCTCTGAACAATTTTCACCGGCGGCAACAGATCGACGAGTGGGCTATTGGCCGCATGGGTAAAACGAAAGTAACCACAAAGCAGACCGACCCCATCCTGCTTCAGCCCTTCCGCATAGGGTAGCGATGGCGCTATGTTGAGCTCTACCTCAGATTTTTCCTCTGAAGAGATTCGATGACGGGCACGTTGCGGAAACATGATGAAATCACCCGCTTCCAATCTTGCCGGTTTTTTCAGTTTCGATGACTCTGCATAGCATCGACCATGAGTTACAAGGTGGAAACTGATATGCCCTGGCCCTGAGGTATCTACCGCCCAATCCCCACAATACTGCGCGTTATGGATGATATCGACCTGTAGTCGAAATGTACTGAAGAGAGTGGACAGTGAATCCATGAACAGTCACCTGAATCATTTCAAAGCCAGGACTATCCGGCTCCACAGAGAGTTTTAAGAGCATTGGACATACTCTTCGGCGTTTTGCGCATGCCAATCAGATTATCGACCCATTAACATTGATGTCAATGCTCATCGCGACACACTCGCCACTGAGGATTCTTAAATCAGATCAATACACCGACAGGAGAAATCTAATGTTCCGTAGCATGTTCGCTTTTATATTCACCATTTTAACCACACCTCTATGGGCTGGCGTCGATACCGGCACCGATACCAACGATGTCATACTGGCTGGTCACGATGTGGTCGCTTATCACACTCAAGGAGAGGCCGTGGAAGGCAGTACCAAGTATACCGCTGTTTACAATGATGCGATCTATCGGTTCAGCAGCGCAGACAATCGTGAGCTGTTCAACAGCAACCCTGAAAAATATGCTCCCGCCTATGGTGGTTTTTGTGCCTATGGCGCCACCCTGGGTAAAAAGTTTCAGGTAGACGGTAAAGCGTTTGAGGTTGTTGATGGAAAACTCTATGTTAACAAGAACCAAAAAGTCTATGATATATGGCGAAAGGATATCCCGGGCAATCTGAACAAGGCGGACACCCAGTGGCCAAAAATCGTGGATACCCCTGCAGACGAACTGTAAACAATATCTTAACTGACCGACTCCATCCCCCATTGGGGGATCGAGTCTGAGTATACGAACACGTAAGATAAGGCGATCGGTACGACCTACTGTGGGAGTATTGGGTGAGCATTAGCAGCTACTAGTAGAGCTGATCATACCCGGGTGCATCTCCCTGGATATCCTTAACGGTTGGCGTGTAACTCCGATCTCCCTTTTTGACAGCTCCAAGCGCAGCTTGCAGAGACTCATCCAGATAGTGGCCATACATCTCTATTGTGTTGACACCCAGCATACGTCGGTGAACCTCTCTGCCCGTATGATCCAGAAACAGCAGTGTTGGCGTAACCCATACATTATAAGCCGTACCAATCTGACTGGGATGTACCAGGTTTCCGTCCAGGTCACGTATGGTGTCAGCTGAGTCGAGCAGGATTTCTGCCATAATCACTCTATCCCGATAGTCACCACTGAGTTGCATTGGAAAGATGATCTCCTGTTTCAAGCGAACACAGAAAGGACAATGGTGTTGGGATACGATCAGCAGTATTGGAAGCTCTTCTTTTTTTGCCGATTTGGCCAGCTTGTTTAGATCATTGTACTGCAGTCGCTCCGAAGCGGCGGATAGTGCCGGTAAGACCATAAACAAAATAAGCAAATAGCGGAATTTCATACGGTATAGTTTCCAGGCATCCATGATGCTGAATAATGACACTGTGCCAGGGTGACTCAAGCCAATTCCAATCTCTATTTATAAAAAGTAATGCGCTGTTGAAACCTGTCAGCAATCGAGTCAAGACGATTTCTGAGCGAAGCATCGTTTCACTCCACCAGGCTCAGCGAGGCATGATTTTGCGTAACAGGGATCCGGAATGAATCACCGGTTTGAGACTCCAAGCCATATCACGGAAGTTTAGCAGCCTGACACCCACCCTACTAGCAAACTGATTTAATTGTACTTTTTGAATGATCAAACAGACGGATTACAGATAACTGCAGTACATTCAACCCAACCAGCAAAAACACCAGATGGACACTCGGACAAAATCACCGGATTGTTTAAAAGGATAACATGCACGCTGTTCGGATCATTGGTACTCTGCCTGCCCTACTCCGACAAACCGCATCACTGGTTATTCCTTACCAATTGCAAGGTTATGGATAAAATCTAACAACACCCATTTACTCTGTAAAACGGCTTTAATCAGCCAATTCATTTATCACGAATTAATAACGTTTGAAGTAACAGGGTGGTAAGCATTGTCACATCTTAGTAGTCTTCTGATAAACACAAGAGCAATACAATCTACCCGCCATTCAAACGATCTCTGGAGCAGGTAAGTGAAATACAAAATTCCGATTTCGCTGGCACTCATTCTGTTGGGCTTCTCCATGAATCTCTCCGCAGCCAAGGCCACTCTGGCCGGTGGCTGCTTCTGGTGCATGGAGTCCGATTTTGAAAAGCTTGAGGGTGTCACCGATGTGATCTCGGGATTTACCGGCGGCACGTTGAAAAACCCAACCTACAACGGCAATCATGAGGGCCACTACGAAGCGATTGAAATCACCTACGACCCTGACCAGATCAGCTTTCAACAGTTGATCGACCACTACTGGCTGAATATCGATCCTTTTGACGACAGAGGGCAATTCTGCGATAAAGGCCACAGCTACTTAAGCGCTATCTTTGTGGCGAATGAACAAGAGCGTGAGATCGCTGAGCAGACCAAAAGGGCTGTGGAAAACCGCTTTCCCGACCAAATGGTTGCGACAAAAATCCTCGACCAATCGACCTTCTACCCCATACAGGGCGCTGAAAGTTATCATCAGGATTTCTACAAGAATAATCCAGTCAGGTACAAGCTTTACCGTTGGAATTGTCAACGCGATCAACGCTTACAGGAAATTTGGGGCGACATGGCAGGCAAATCATTTTGATCGTCCTTGATTGCCGATGATCCACAGGTGGTTGTTATCCTTCAACGCTTGTTTAAGACGGATTGCCGTTTTTGATTGAGATCACGCTAACGTCAGATCTTCATGATGAGAGAACCACCAAATATCCACTCACCAGCAGTGTCGATAGACTTAGGGTCCAACCAGCCTTCCCTCTGGTTATACTCTGCTTCGTCTTACCCCTGATTGATTGGCACAGCATCCTCCAGATCAACACCAGTTGTTCTGGTGTTAAGCGCTCTAACCGGTTACTTTTACATGCAAGTGAAAACTGAACCAATAGCTTCCGCATGAAAGAGATTCATCCCTACGGCAACGGGATGGAGCTGAGGCTATAATCAACGTCTGATCGGATCCACTTTTCCCGACTTGATTGATATCAAACCTTTCGCTAACAAACATGCCAAGATTCTCTGCATGTGGTGGTTTTGAATCAGCCCTGACTTTTCTGAGAGAAAATGACTATACAATTTACCAAGCAATTGATTCTTGCAATGGTATTGCTGCCAGTACCCTGCTTCTCCGTCGATCTGGAAAACGGTGAGGAGATCAATGAGGTCTGTGCCGGTTGCCATGGTGAATTTGGTCAGGGTGGTAAAGAGGGTGAATACCCCAGGCTTGCCGGCATGCCGAGCGCTTTCCTTGCCAAGCAACTGCATCTTTTTCGTGATCGACTGCGCCCCAATATCGCCATGGTGGAGTATGTCGATCACCGCCAGATGCCGGATGAGGATATACGGGACATCTCCCATTTCCTCTCACAGATCGTGTTGCAAACCAAACTCCCTCCGGTGGATGAAACCGCGGAGGATTTCAATGCCTACGAACGTCTGTTGGCCTCAAAACGTCTGATGCAGATTCCCCGTGCACCAGGTGACATAGAGAAAGGTAAGAAGCAGTACCGCAAAGAGTGCGCATCCTGCCATGGGCGCGATGGCATGGGCAATATGGAAAAAGCCGTACCGATGTTGGCAGGACAATACACCAGCTACCTTTGGCGCCAGGTCAAGAAATACCGAGACGGCATCCGCATCCATGATGAAGAGGCTCCCGATGATGAGTTACTGGCGGAATTCACAGACCAGGAACTGACCGACATGTTCGCCTATCTCTCGATTCTGGATGATTAACTAGGGCCTGTTAACACTAATCCTCACTCCCAGGCAGCGGAATCCCCGGCCTGACCGTAATGAAGCGATAGGGCATCGAGATCAACCCCTGCTCGTTTGTTATCAGCACCTTCGCTTCCCACTCCATCGCATCCCAAACACACACCGGCAACATGCCGTCCCCCTTGAAATCACCAGCGCCGCTGTCATTCAAGGTCACTCGGTTGAAGCCCATATTCATATCCACACCGTTGAAATCGACCTGAACCTTATCAGCCTGTAAACCTTGCAGTGAGACTTGCAGTTGCAGTGGCTTCACCAGTGGAATCTCCCTTGGCTCGATGGCAAAGCTGACACGCACACTATCATTCAGTTGGGAGATACAGGGACCTGCGCGAAGATCGCAGTCGGGATCGAGTTGCCCTGAGCGAGTCACTTCAGGAAACAGAATTGGCTGTGCTTTGTAGATCGCCACAGCGGACACTGCAACCATCAACAGACCAGCCAGGATCCACCATTGGTGTTGCCCCTTATTCACTACTGCCATTGTGCACTCACCTGTCATCTCAGCGTCTGAACCAACTCATGCTCTAAGGCAGATCACTGCGTTTGAAATATTGGTATCCCAGGCCGGCGCAGATGGTTCCCAGGGCTATCGGGTAGAGCATGGCATAGGCGATATAACCGGCCTGCCCGAAACTGTCCAGAATCACATAGGCTGTGGGGCCGAGCAGCACCAACTGTGGATCAAACAACATCATCGTCGCGGTGCGAAAAACCTGCATTGGATTTGCCAGAGCAATACCGACTGCGGTTTCCGGTGGTAACTGCTCCTGGATCAAGACTCCCAGCAGAATCAGATCCAGAAACAGTAATAGGGTCAGCCAGACAACAAAGGCCGCTCCCTGGGCCACGTCGGCACTGCGCGCCAGGGTGGAGATCAACATACCGATGCCGAGAAAGCACCAGGCCAGAGCCATCAGCAGACCGGTATAGTAGAGCAACAGATGCCAGGGTACCGAGACACCTTTGAGCAGACCCCAGGCAGTGGCGCCCAGCATCGCTACGAACACCGGCAGGAAGACCACGAAAAAGCGCCCAAACACCCTTCCCCAAAACCAGGCCCCCAGGGTAATCGGCAGGGAGAGCAGGTACTCGAAAACCCCAGCCTCCCGATCACCGGCCACCGAGCGTACTGTGGTGATCAAAACAAAAATCGGCAGTATCGCCATCGAGAGCTGAATGTAGGTGATCAACAGACGGGAGAGACCGGTAAAGCCCATGATTCGGGATTCCGCCAGACCGAATGCAAACAGAATCACCACCAGGCCGCCGAACACCATGGCATAAACCATAAACCAGCGTGCCCGCAGTGACTCTATGATATCGGTGTATGCTGCCAGCCAAAGGTATCGCATAGGATAGTTTTCCTGTTCAGTCGACTGCCCCAGTCGTTGCTTGTTCTGTTGCGCCCTGCCTGCGCTGTGCCTGTTGTTTCAGACGCTCCATCAGGTGCACTCCATGGTGATCGAAACGCTTTTCCACCTTGAGGATATACCGCTTTGCCTGCTCGAAGTTGAGCCCACCAGGTGCACTCTCCAATTGAGCCCCAAGGCCAAACTCCATCGGTGTGAGATTGCCTGTTACATAAGTGGCTTTGGTAGCATCGATCCAATCTCCGCTTCGATGGTCGGTCACCCAGATCTCGGTATTCGGATCATCTTCCCAGGGCTGCTTGGCGAGCCACAGGGTGGCACAACCGATATCATCGAACATCGCCACCTCAGAACGTTTCTTGTCGGGTGGGAAATAACGAATCTGGGCCGCGTGATAGCGATCGCTTACAACCATCCGGCACCGCTCACAGGCATCCCTGTCCCACTTGACCTCTTTGGGGCCAGTGCCGGTGTCCCCGGTACAGGCCACCAGCATAGCCAGAGAGAGAAAGATTCCAACCGGCCTATAGCCTCTAAACCACATTGATTGAAGCCTCCCGCTGCTGCTCAACCTCACTGATCTCCATCGCGGATAACAAAGCGGCATAACGGGAGAGCAGACCAAGAAATCGCAAACGATCGGGACCGGCGATGTAGCCATCCCAAACCTCACCGTTTTCAGAGGCACTGAAGCCCCACTCACCGATCGCCTTTGCAAACGCTTCTTCCGCCTGGATCAGACGAATCCGACAGTAGAGACGGGATGAGAGATCCACCAGGTCGGCCACCTTGTCATCCAGCACGATCTCTCCCTGATCCATCTCAATGACCCGATTCACCAATGCAGCCACTTCATCGAGTCGGTGACTTGAAATCAACATCGCAGCGTGATCCTTTTTAGCTGCAAGCAACTTGAAAAAGATGTGCCGCGCCTGCGGATCGAGATTGGCTGCGGGTTCGTCCATCACCAACAGCTCGCTCTCCCGGCCCAGAGCAATGGCAATCAACAACTTCTGTTTCTGACCGCCGGAGAGTTTGACGAACGGCTGCTTGTGAAAATGTTGCGCATCAAAGCCCAACTCCTCCGCAACGCTGACCATGCGTTGCGGATTGGAATCACACAAACTGGCGGCAAAGCGGATCAGTTGTCCGACGGGCATCCGCAGTGGCGGCGGTAATTGCGGCACGAAACCGACCTTGGAGAGCACTTCGCGACGATAAACTCTCGGGTCCTTGGCATCCACCAGTACTCTGCCTTGACAGGTGTATTCACCCAGCAGACAACGTATCAGAGTGGTTTTTCCTGCTCCGTTGGAACCCACCAGCGCAACTCGCTGACCACGCTCTATGCTCAGGTTGATACCCTTCAGTACCTGATGCCGGCGAAAATTCTTGACGATGTTTTCAAATTGAATCATAGGTTCATTTCAACATCTTGCTGAGTCCCTTGACCTCGTAGGTCAGGGAGTCGGTTGGACAGACGTCGACACACATTCCGCATCGGGTGCAATCGGATGAGACATCCTGATTGACATCCCGCGCACCGCTACGGATGGTCAGCTCCAGGACATGAGGCACCAGACACACTTTACGGCAGTCACCCTCATGGTGGCAGGCCTCAGCGTTGTATTTGACCCGCACCGGGGACAACAGTCCGACTGCACCATAGGTCACACCGATGGGACAGACGTAGCGACACCAGGCACGGCGTGAATAAAATATTTCGAATAACAACAGTAGCCCAACCCATACCAGAGCCAATCCGGGTCCGTAGATCAATGCGCGACTCAGAATACCGGTAGGCGAGATCGTCTCAAACACGGTATACCCGGTAAGTAACGCCAACAGGGCGAAGACCAGATAGAAGACAATGCGCACCTTACGGTTGAAGGTGTGGTTCTTGATGAGTCTCTTTTTCACCAGCCATAAATGCAGATATTCGGCCCACTCTGACAACAGGTGGTAGGGACAGACCCAGGAACAGAATGTCCTCCCCCCCAGCAGCAGCCACATCAGAAACACCGTGACAATACCGATCACCAGATTGAGCACAATATGTTTATAGGCCAATACCACCTGTAAGGCGGCATTCAGATCGGCAAAGTGAAAACCCATCACACGCGCACCGGTCAATGCACCTTCCACCAACTGCACATCGAAATAGAATGAGGCCACGAACAACAGATTGACCAGAATCAGGGTCGCCCATCGACGCTTCTGCCATTTACTGAGAAAGGTACTCTTGTGTGCATGCCGAACCGCCTCCACATCCGCCTTGGAGAGTTTTCCTTTTTTACCCGCATAGATGGCCTGAACTTCCGCACTCTGCTCCTGTTTCGAAGGGCGTGGAATCTTCTGACCTATCAGATGGGCGATCGAGTCTTTGATATAACTCATCTCAGGACTCCTTAACCGTATCGGCGTTCTTGTCCAGGTCGACCACAATGGCCGCACTCTCCACCGGACAGATCATTTCACACACACCACATCCGACACACCCTTCCTGTACGACCGGTTTCATACGCACCACACCATCACCCTGGTCCAACGGTTCAAGTGTGATGGCGTGTTCTGGTGGGCAGGCATTACCCATCTGCTGTGCCACCCTTGCAACCGGCTGATCCGTTTTTTCAGATTCTGCGGCTTCACATTGGGTGATGCGTATCTCGATCGGGCATTGACGTACACACAGATCACAGATCTCCAGATCATAGGGGTGCTCCGATACCCGGATGGGATTCCAACGATCGATCTCTTCGTAACGCAGCAATCCCTTGTAGTCAGCCCCGCGCGCCTGGCCTTTGAATCCTTTTCCCTGCATCGCCAGACAGGCCTTGGGTCTGGCAAGCCGGGCAAATCCCATACGTGTATCGGCGGGATAATCCAGGTCATGGGTCAGTGCGCCGGTCGGGCAGGCCAACACACACTGTAGACCGTCGCATGAGAAGTCACACGCCTGCTCCCTGGCATCGATATAGGGTACGCCGATACCGAACCCGTCAAGCAGATCGGCCAGCTTGATCGCCTCCACCGGACAGACCTGAACACATTGGCCACACTTGATGCAGGAGGCATAGAACTGCTGCTCATCGTCTGGCGCCTTCAATGCACCAGGGGGACGTAGACGCAACGAGGTCCCCTGCAGTACAGGAACATAACCCAACATCGAGACACCAATCATACCCGCAGCCAACACAGACGAGCGCAGAAACTCCCGGCGGCTCTGCTCTTTGCGTTTAGGCGTCATTGGACGCTTGTTTCTCTTCACGGGTTGTTGCTTGTCACTCATGTTATGTTTCTCTTTCAACGCCCGAGCGACTCACGCAATGCGCGATAGGCATCAAATGTCTTTTGGGTATCGGCTTGAATCTCCGCCTCGGAGTCAATTGGATCAGATGGTTGAGTGTCAGAAATACGATCCACCTGCTCCACCCATTCAGCCGTCATCATCGGCTGCTTATCACGCACCAGCATATTGGGCTGCGTGAATGGCGCGAGACGCTCCAGGAAATCCATCACCTCAAGCACCGGGGAACCTTTGAAAAAACGTGCCGAGGGTACATCCATCCAGATTCGATCGGCATAACTGAAGAGTTCATAGGGCTTGTCACCGACCTTGTCATGATCCTGATCAAACCCCTCATAGTCGTCCCAATAGTTTCCCTGCCAGATATTCCGGTTGGCCGTTTTTCCACCACCGGAGACCGCCACTTGAGTGATGTTGCCTTTGAATCGATTGTTTTTCAGGGTATTGCCGGTCCAGTCATTGAGGAAAAGCACCCCAATACCACTGTAGGCAACCAGATTGTTTTCAAAAAGGTTGACAGTATCGGGCTGAAAGGGAGAGACATCCAGATAGAGTCCTGTCGCACAATAGAGCACCTGGTTACCGGTCACCACCACATCCGAGGTCTCCTTGAAACCGATACCCATACCGGTAGCACCGGTGGCATGGGCGATGTAGTTGTTTTTCAAATGCACCCCATCGCTGTACATGACAAAGATACCAACTGAGTTATTCTCATAGTGGTTGTCAACGACTTCGTTGTATTGTGCATACATGAAATGCAGGGAGTAACGACCACCCCGGGCATCGTTACGTGCAATCAGATTATCCCTTGAGTACCAAACTACCATATCACGGGAATCCCGGATGATATTGTCTGTAATCTTGTTATCGAAGCTGTACCAAAGCCTTATCGCGTCCCCCCTGATGCCCAAATCGAAAGGCTTCGAAGAGATCCGGTTGGCACGCACGATATTGTTTTTCGACTGTTGCAGATCGACACCGAACAGACAGTTATCGATTACATTGTCTTTGATCACATTGAAGTCACCCCGCACCTGCACGCCTGAATCGATTGTGTTGTGTGACTCTCCGGAGTTGGTCAGGCGCAGGTTTTTAATCGTGGCGCCATCCGTATCCAGTACAATGACTGAACCTTTACCGCCGGCATCGATGGTGACCTTACCCTGCCCATCCACCGTAATGGCATCGCTTATGGTTACCGGTCCGGCATAGGTTCCGGGAGGCGGGATCAGAATACCGCCAGCTTCGGTATCATCGACCAGGTCCTGGAAAGACGGGTAGTTCTCGGTTGATGCAGAAGCCTGAGGCACAGCTGCAGACAGGAGCAGCAGTAATGCCGCCAATATAAGACTCTGCCTGTAGACTGCGAAAACAATAACCAATTTAACACCCGCTAACGGTTGATTGTGAAAATTGATCTTCGACTGTAAATTCATCTATCACCAGCGGCAAACCGATCAATTCACAATGTAAAACCAGTTTAAGACTTCTCCTGCTTGAACTGCTTGAATCGAATCAATGCCGCTGCTGCCAGTACCAACGAGGTCAGCACCATCAGACCGAATCCCTTGTAGGGATAGGAGTGAGTCGTAAACTGCGCAACCTTGCCGTCACCAAATACCGTAGGCATGAACGGTTTTACGGAAAACGCCCCCATGTCATTCAGGGTATGTCCATACCACCAAAGCCAGGCTGAGTAATCTATGATGAAAATGACCGGCAATGCGATCGGCACCAATACCAGCAGCCAGTAAAACAGTCCGCCATTCTTGCGGGCACCGAACACCACCAGCAGCATGGCACCCAGTAAACCAACAAAAACCACATGAATCGCCAGTTCGAGATTTTTCACCATCGGCACAATCTCTTCCTGATTATTAAAATATCGACCAAGACTTTTTGCGTAGTGCCAGGACATGACCTGAAAGGCACTGCCATTCCACTGCGCCATTTCATCGGATCTCACCTGATCGATATCATAGGTCAGTTTAAGCTGTTCAATGAGATGCAGTTTATCGACACCGCCCGAATCTGCCTGTTCCCGTTGCGCCCTTTCCACCTGAGACGGCAGGATCACCTCCACACCCGACTCCTCCAAAGAGTCCTTGAGTACCCCTGCGATACCACCAATCACGATCTCTGGTTCACTGCTCTCAGAAGTCGCCTCCTGATCCAGTGAGGTCACCAATGCGCTGATGTATCCGGTATTCAAGAGCTTGAATCCACCATCCCCATATAAAGCAAATCCCATCCAGACTGCGATAACGGCAAAACCACCACTCAGTATCGCAACCCGAACC
Organism: Candidatus Thiodiazotropha sp. 'RUGA'; assembly: GCA_016842065.1. Taxonomy (GTDB): domain Bacteria; phylum Pseudomonadota; class Gammaproteobacteria; order Chromatiales; family Chromatiaceae; genus Thiodiazotropha. The sequence goes on along the minus strand of JAEPDS010000029.1, from coordinate 26,979 downwards.
CTGGGTTTGGTACAGATAAAACCCAACAGCATGACACCCATGAATACCATCAGAAACTGACCGAAGCCACGCTCAACAGGGCCACCCGCCGCAATCGGATACATACCAACATAGTGGTTGATTGTGTCCATCTCATGCACACAGTCCAACGCCTCGTCTTCGACGATCTCCGCCTTCTCCTGCTTTTCACAACCGTTGAACACACCATTCATATGAAAGTGAATTCTCACACCGTCCGGAAAAGACTCAGCCGGATAGTTTGGCGCTGTCAACGATACCCACCAGATCGGCGTGTAGAAAATTACAGTCAGAAGCCCCAGTGCGGCCAGGGTGAGCACGGCAACTTGAAGCGTTTGCTTAGACGGCATAATGATTCTCTTGAAACGAAGTAAGATTATTTGAGTAGTGAATCTCTGTAAGCAACTCCCAGGTTGGGCCAACCACCCAACCTGTCTGCTGCCTGCCGCTTTCTACCGGCCCACTGAGAGCGGTTGATAAGCCCCGGCTCTGTGTACGGAGAACTGCAGCGCTCTCAGCACTAATCGTAATCCGGATTCTGCCAATCCTTGGAAGGCGCAAGCAGGTCCTTGGGTACCGTCATTCGCGATACATAGTTGATGACCATCTGCATATCCTTGTCAGAGAAATTCTTTATCTGCTCTACCATCTCCGGGTTGGCATTGCGACGCTTGCCGTCCCGAATCCACTCAAACTGACGCAACATATAGGCATAGTGTTGACCATGGATCTTCGGATAGAATTTCTCACCGTCACCTTCACCGTTCGCACCATGACATTGAACGCAGTTGTCATCGTAGAGTTTCTTACCTTGAGTAAATTCAGGGAACAACTGGTTCCAGGGACCCTTGCCGTTTTCCGGATTCATCGGCAACTTGGCAATATATGCGGTGACGTCAGCCATCAGTTGAGCGGCTTTAATCTCACCAGCATGATATCCGGACGCTGCCAAGATCTGTTCATCCAAAGCAAACGGATACATGGTGGGGTTATCCCGGTTCTGTGCACGAATATCCGCCATCTGTTTAATCAAGACATTCCGATGCTGACCAGCAAGTTGTGGGAAAGTACCGTCAGCAAGACCCCAGCCTTCCAGCAGGTGGCAGGCAGAACAGACCTCGTACACGGCAATACCCCGCTCACGGTCGGGCGTCAACAACATCGCTTCATCCTTTTCGCCGCCAGCCTCGTTCCACCCAGCACCAACACCACCACAAGCAACTAGCCCCAAGGTTATGGTCACTGATTTGATCATCGGTTTAAGATTCATGATTCGTTTCTCCACTCCCCTGTAATGCAAGGGGATCAGTTTGCTTCGTACCCGGGCGCCAGCACATAAAAAGTATCACTTGAATAACGCTCTCAGTGTGTCACGGGGTATATTAGATGACTTTGATATACATCAAACTCCATCTCCCGGATAACCTATCTGGTGGCCTGTTCAGAGAGTGCTCAACCAATCGGCTATGGCTCTCATCTCCTCATCCGTGACCAATCCCATGACCCCTTTCATGGCGGCTGATTGACCATTGGCACGAACGCCTGACTTGATATCCTTCATCTGATTGTAAGCGTAATCAGCATTCTGCCCGGCAAGCTTGGGATAGATCGGCATGATCGGTGATTGGGCATCTTTACCATGGCATGACCAGCAAGTCTTGGTTTTGTAGAGTTCCGCACCATCAGCGGCTTGTGCATTCATTGGTGCCGCGGAGACAACCAATAGAGTCATACCGATTAATGAGAGGTTTACAATTTTCAACATACTGAGTTCCTCATATACAACGAGTGGTTAAGTTCCGATGAGGGAACTGAAACAATGCACATGCAGCAAGTTACTTCCTGTGAGTCAAAGCCAAATAAACCTTGTCAAACATGTGCGTATTTTTCGGATAAACGCAGAAAGGGGCCCTAAGACCCCTTTCTTCTTCAATGCTCAAAACCGAGCAGGCTATTTGACCTTTTTCGCTCCATGCTCTTCCAGGAAGGTCTTTGCACGTAATCCAAGATCAGCTGTCTTGACTTGATATTGCCACCATTGACCCGCCCACAGTGTGGCGTTTTGGTAGTCACCCTTGGTAGCAAATCCTTCAGACTTTTTCTTGGCCTCTTCGGCAAAACCAAGCTGATCGGTTGCATCTTCCACCAGGGCCACGACTTCCGGGAAGTCTTTGTAGTTATGACTGGTAATGAAGCCAACAACTGAATCAATAACCGCTTGGGTATCAATATTGGTTTTCACCTGCTTCTCATAGTCAGCCTGGGTATATTTGGTGCCTTCCTGTATTTCGGTTGTCGTGGCCACATACCCTTTCGGTTTGACTAGCAGGTATCCCTGCATTTCCAGATGCAAGGCAGAGCAGAACTCGGTGCAGTAATAGGGATAGACACCGGCCTTATCCGCTTTGAAGGTTGCCGAGACGGTCTTACCCGGTTCAATCGAAAGATTTACATTCTGTCCATAGAGTGCAAAACCATGGGTCTCATCCTCGGCACGTTCCAGATTGGTCAGATGAATGGATACTGTCTCACCCTCTTCCACTTCGATGATTTCCGGCGTGATATGGGAACGGATCACTGTACCGTAAACATGCACCACACCATCCTCGCCACGCACCACCTTCTCTCGACCGGCTCGTGTCTTGTAGGGTGACTTCTTGTCAGTACGACTGTCCCAACCGGATTTGTAGCGTACCGCAGGCTTCAGTTTGTCCGCTTTGATGGCAACCACATAGTGCGGCTCACCCAAGGGTAACGGCATATCGTAGAGCAGCTGCATCTTGTCACCGCTGATGTCGATCAACTGATGATTCTGCGGATGCAGTGGTCCGACCGGATTGAAGCGATCGATGGCAAGCTTGTTCAGAGAGACAAGATATTTACCATCCGGTGATACGGAATCACCTTCCATCGCGACCAGATGACCGATGTTGTAGTGGATATGCAATTGATCCAACACCTTGCCGTCACAGTAGTTCCACTTGGTTACCATTGAATCGACATAGATCGAGGTATAGACAATACACTCCTTGGCATCATACTGGGTATGCAAAGGACCAAGCCCTACCTGCACTTGTGTATGCAAGGCGTCTTTCATTGCGATGATCGGGATACCGTATGGATCCTCACCTTCAAACTTCTTCTCTTTGATTGCTTTTTGAATCTTCTCCCAGCTGTAGACCCAGGCATGACTGTCCAGCTTACCGGAGACGATGATATGGGAACCGTCGGGACTGACATCAACACCGTGCGGACTTTTTGGCTCTGGAATCAGATAGAGCAGCCCCTCTTTCACGGCCTGTTCCATAGGGATCATATAAGCGCCCTTGGACTTCTTTACTTTGCCGGCAGCGACCAGTTCGGCAGCCTTTTTCCAGTTTGTCACATGCAGAAAATCGGTATCCTTTTGTGAACAGCCCGCTTCAAAGGGAGGACGTCCACGCTCGATACCACCGACATATCGTTCAGAACAGAAGGAGTTGGTAAAACCCCAACCCATGGAAGGCCCTTTACCTGCATCGGAAAGATCCTGACTGTAGGGAGGCAACTCAAAGGTGAATGACTGTGATGGGTCCAGGCGACCCTTTTTATCGTCAAACTTCCAGTAGGTTACTGCACCACGGTATTTATCGTTAAACTCCTCCAGCGGCACAAATTCATCTGCAAACGGTGCCGCATACTGGGATGCCTCCATCACATATTCGGTGTTCGGTGTAACAAAAGCGCCACCATGCTCCGATTTCATAAATGGATTGACCACGATCTGCTTGGTCTCGAAATCGTGCAGATCGATGACTGCCATACGCGGATTGGCTTTATCGTTGATAAATAGATAACGGCCGTTGTATTCACCGTTGGTCTCAGAGAATGCCGGATGGTGGGTATCGCCGTAGTTGATATCCTTGCCCTGTATCCTGCCCTGTGCCAGTACCGCTTTTGATTCATCATCAAAGCCGTAGCCCTGCCAGGGTTCAGGTGTAAAAACAGCGATATACTTGAGTATCCTCATGGAAGGGATACCGTAAACGATGACCTGTCCGCTCTGTCCACCGGAGCTGAAGGCCAGATACTCATCGCGCCCTCCGGTTGGCGTATAGGTTTTTGCTGCCGCAAGCAGATCCTGCTGAGTGAGTCCACGCGCTTTCATGACATCTTCAAGCGCCGACTGGGACCATGCATTGGTTGCGGCGGTCAAGCCAATTCCCAAACCTATGCCCAATGCGGATATACGTTTCAAACTATTGTTCATCGTTCCCCGTCCCCGTGATTATAAAGAGAAGGACATATCTGAAATATGTCGAGATAAAAGATATTCAACAAATGGCCATTAAACCTCATTGATTTAGGTCAAATGCCATAATTCCTAGGTTAAATGCCGCAATTTCCAAGTAATTTAGAGAGAGTCATAATTAATTTTTATTACATCTAAGAGAGCAGCAACCTTAAAGAGGTAACAGAACATACTCAATTGTGAGTAATCCTGGTAAGAGGAATTGAAGTTAAAAAACATCCACAATGGATAAGCACGATCCATTGGAGATTAACAATCTCAACTGAAAACCGGATACTTACTCAATCAGCTCATTCAGTTTGGCAGCAAGTTCAAGAGGTGATATTCCATGAGCGAACTTGTTTATGAACCGGCCGCTCGGATCGAGCAGGTAGAGACTGGCAGTATGATCCATAAGATAGAGATCAGGATCGTCGGATGCCTCATCCACCCGTTCGAATCTGGCTTTGAACTGCGCGGCAACCCGCTCGATCATAGCTTCGGATCCGGTAACCCCAATCAGTCGTTCGTCGTAGTACTCCACATACTTTTTCATGACGGCAACACTATCCCGCTGTGGATCGATCGTGATGAAGTAAGGTTGAAACCGGGCCGCATTGTCACCCAGCTCATTCAGCGCCTGAAACACAATCTGCAGTGAGGTTGGACAGATATCCGGGCAATAGGTATAACCAAAATAGACAATCGCAAACTTCCCCAGCATCGTTTCATCGGTCACCAGTCTGCCCAGATGATCGGTTAGCAGAAATGTCCCTTTACCGATACCCTCGGCGGCAACCAGTTTATCCTGCTGAGCAGCACTCCTGGCTTTTCCCGCCTGCACCATATCCGCATTCAGACAACGTTTGATCTCATCCGTATTATGCGCCATGAGTTCAAAGTAGAGATCAGGGCCAGGTGACAGTCCAATGCCGAAACTATTCAAAATACCATGGTTTATATCACTCTCCTCAGTCAATAGGGCTAGATGCTTATTTGGAAAACCACGTTCCGATAGCAGGCACACTGCTTCACCGGAAGTGATCCTCTCACGCATCCGCAACAATCCTTTGGCATCGGCTGGTTGGGTCGGCGAACCACTAAGGTGATCAAGAACCTTGAGGGCATAGGCCTGCTCAAAATATTGCAGGGTGTCATGATACTGAATACCCAGTCCCGCTTTCATTCCCCGATAACCATATTCATATTCACGGTCGATGCGGGCCAACCGGGCCAGCACGGTTTGCCGGTTACGCTCATATATATGTGTACGTTTCGTATCCATTTGCTGCAGGAGGAGCGTTAGATCATCGAGCATAATCATCAGATTACGATTATCCAGCCAAAAGTGTGGATCGCGCTGTTGTTTCTGATGGCGGGACGGCAACACCTTCAAACCGGAATGGGACAATAACTCGATTATCTCTGTACTTTTATCCATCTGCTCTACGGACTCGGCAAGAGACGATTCCAACTCCGGCCCGACCCAGAACAAGAGATCCGCTTGCTGCATACGTTGCCACTGCTCGGGTGACGGTATGAACTGATGAGGCAATTGAGCATCGTCGATCAGCAGCTCGGGCTCACCGAGCCCTAACATCAGGCCGGAAAGGATGGAATGTAGTGGTTTAATTGTTACCACAACCCGAAACTCATCCTCGGTTTCTGTTGCGGTGCTTGCCAGCGGCCAAATCCAGGCTGTAATCAATAACAATATCAGTGCGATCGGGACATGTTTATCAATATTGCTCATGGCCTCTGATACACCGCAGACAGTTCGTCTATCGCCATATCAACCTGTTGTTTGAAGATTTCAGTTGAGGGACAGACCCTACTTTCATTGATGAACGCCATAAAGGATTTATTGGTCTGGTAATCAAACAACTCTCCCAATTGACGCTGTTTGGGCAGATTGAATACCAATGCTTGTTTAATTCTTTGTGTCTGATCAAGTCTCCCACAATGCAGGGCGACGCCATTCAGCGAACCAAGCGTTTTAATGGCTGCCAACTGGTCGTCGTTTGCAGCTTCCGCTCGAACCATGCCGAACAGAACGAACAACAGCATCAGGATTCGCTGAATCATGAGCACCTCATCAGATCCTTCAAAACCTCTTTAAAGAATAAATGAACAGATCAATATCTGTTGACAGTAACCCGATCAGGCGGGCCGGGAAGCCCAACCATCCGCGTTTGACGGGGCCAACCCGGCTCACATCAAAACGCCAGCATCTCCGGATTGATCAAATTTTCGATACTGAAGCTCTATTAAACCCCAAGACTTCCTCGAGAGATTTGATTGATATCAAACTGCATAGCTGGTTGTGACAATAGAGACTAAAGCTTTTGCTAATTAATACAGCTGGTTAGGGTTTTCCAGAAACCTCTGGAAAGTCTCTTGCCACCCCTTTTGCCCCAGTCAGATCGACAGACTGAACCCGAGCATTGACAAAACGCGCCCCCTCAAGATTTGCCTCCCTGAACAGAGTCTCGGTCAAGGCCACACCATTCAGCAGAGAGCCCGACAAGTCCGCCTGGGAGAAATCCGCCTGCTCCAAAGCCGCACCGGTCAAAACTACCTGACGCAGACTTGTCCTCCTGAGCGTGCTGCCAATGAGTACAGCCCGCATCATAAATGCCTGATCAAAAACGCTATCATCCAACTGACTCTCCTCCATCGAAATATCCTTCATGTTGGCGTTGGAAAAATTAGCGCCACTCACACTGGCCTCATTGATACTGGCTCCAAAAAGGTAGGCATTGGTAAAATTACTTCGATTCAGTGAGCTTTCATCAAAATTGGTATGAAACAGATCTGCATCGGTAAAATCGGCGGCATCCGCCAGACAACCGGAGAGCATCGCCCACTTTAAATCAGCTTTCACCAGAATTGCCCGGGAAAGGTTACAGTCGATCAACCTGGCATTCTGAAAATTGACACCACTCAACCGACTCCCCTGCAGATCGACACCGGTGAGATCACGGCCGCTGAAATCACAATGGGTATAGTCATGTCTTGAAACCGGTGAGTCACAATCCCCTATCGGTATGGACTGTGACGGCGCCTCGCCTGATGACTGCATCGAGATAGTCACCATAAGTGAAAACAGGATTTGTTTGATCACCTTTCCTCCGAGATAAACCACCACCTGTAACAGCGCATCTTATTCAAATGAATAAAGGCACTATAGGCAGCCTCTCTCTTTTTGAAAAGGTATAAAAATGTCAGCTGCCCCTATTGGTCAGCCGCCTGGTTGCACTATTGCGTCGATTCCCACGCGAATATGATGTATGTAAGTTACACAATACAGCACGACAGGATAGAATGACGCTGTATTCACGAAGCGTAACCACACTGTTATGAATTGAGATTGATTTTTCGATAAAATATGACGCCAACACAACAGACTGAGTTACAACAGGACCTTCGTCTCTTTGGAATGTTTTTGATGACACACAACACTGTTTTAATACTACTCTTGGTTACCCTACTCATTGCCCCGGTTTCAAGCCCGGCTGAGGAGAAACCTCTGTGGGAGGCCGGAATTGGCATTGGGGCTATGAGCTTTCCCGCCTATCGCGGCTCTGACAAGTCACACAATTTTCTGCTGCCTGTACCCTATTTCGTCTATCACGGTGACTTTCTCAAAGCTGACCGCCATGGAATCCGGGGCAGTCTGTTCGATTCGGAGCTGGTTGATCTGACATTGAGTTTTTCCGCTTCACCGCCTACCAACAGCGACGATATCGATGAACGCGAAGGAATGCCCGACCTCAAAACCACCTTTGAGTTCGGCCCCCAGATCGACCTCACCCTGTGGCGCAACGAGAACCGGACACGCTCACTTAGACTGCGTATGCCTGCCCGCGCCGCTTTTACCGTTGAGCGTTCATCCGAGTCCATCGGCTGGGTCTTCTCGCCCAGACTCAATCTGGATATCACCGACCTGCCTGCGCTACCGGGTTGGAATCTTGGCTTTGTCGCCGGGCCAATCTACGCCACAGAGGATCAGCACGACTATTTCTACGGAGTCGATCCTCAATATGCGACCAATGAGCGTCCGGCCTACCAAACCACTGGGGGTTACAGTGGCAGCCAGTTTCTGTTCACCCTCTCCAAACGCTTTGAACGCACCTGGGTTGGCGCGTTTGTCCGTTATGACACCCTGAGTAATGCGGTCTTCGAAGAGAGTCCTCTGCTGACCGAGGATCGCTTTGCGGCAATAGGTGTAGCGGTAAGCTGGGTGATCAGTGAATCGAAGACACGGGTCAATGTGGAAAACTACTGATAACAGACCACGCGGCACGGCGCTTGTCTGCCAGAACAGATCTGTTACCGTAGATTCTATCGATTCGCAACTCGGGTGGACTAACAGGTTCCACCTCCACCAGGTTCAGTCAAGCTCGCAATAGAGGCGGATAGAGAATATGGCGACAATAAGAAAGGACTTTGACTCCTACAAAATCTGGCAATACAGCGGCCATAAATATGAGGCTGTGGTCTACTGTTTCCAGAACAACACCAGAGTCGGTGAACTGATATTTCACAAGGAAGCTGTCAAGCCACCTCAAAACAGACTGCAATCCGACAAACCGGTCATTCATTTCCCGATCAGTCGATTCAAAGACATCATTTCGATCCTCAGACATGAGAGTCCACTCTGCCTGTTTCTCAATCTCGACAAACAGATCGGCATGGTCGCCACCTCCGAGCATGAGCCGATCGGTGAGGAAGAGAGTTAAGAATAGGAAATCTCGGCTGTAACAAGGCCCTATGCCGAAGCAGCTGCCCATTCCCAAACCAACTCACTACACCATCAGGTGGCAAACATCTGGTCCATACAATTCACTACAACGAGACAACACCTCACCCAAGCCCGCTCCCTGAATAATCACATCATGAGCAGGTCTTTTGAGGTCAAGTAATTAATCAGCTCTTAATAATTCTGAGCTAGCTTCACCATGTTGCCCCGATTAGCGGCTGTGCATCCGGATGGCAGCTCATATCCACTCAATCGGGTTATCCATTAATACCACGCACAGTCGCGCCAATTTCAGGAATCAACCTAAAACAATCAATAAAACATGGAGATAAGGATGAGATCACATTCAAATCAAAAAGCGGCCAAGTACATCATTGCCAGTCTGTTGACCTCGACCTCAATTGCTGCGACCAATCTTGCCCTCGCACAGGATGGGGAGTCAGATGGTAACAGATACTATCTGGAGCGCTTCTATCAACAGGACATCAGTGCCGCCAAGGCCTACTTAGGTATGCTGGGAAAACTTAAAGAGCAACGTGATGAGGAGGATTCGGAAAAAGAGGATGAGGATGAAAAAATCACCATCATCGATGTCAGAGATGCCACAGAATATCGTATGGGTCATCCCAAAAAAGCCATTCACATGCCATACCCAAGGATCTACAGAGAGTGTGTCGATAATCTGAGAACGGAGGACGGTGCCTGTGCCAGCAGTACGGTCTATCAGGTCCGACAGGATCCGGAGAGCCTGTTTTTACAGATTGAAGAGAAAATTGAAGACAAGCAGACACCGATCGCAACTTTGTGTCGAACCGGCTTTCGCAGCGTGCTTGTCGCAAACATCATCTCCAAGCCAACGACAATCTGTGATCTGAAAGGCTATACCGATAATGAATATGATGATTGCGTTGCCACTTACCAGGATAGAGGTTATGCAAACGTCTCGAATATCTGGCAAGGGTTTGTCGGTCAGCCTATGGCCGGGATCATCAGCTCCAGCGGCAGCCGTTACGTTGTCGGCGATGATCAGACATTAACAGATCTGACTCTTGCTGACGGATCCATGGCAAAGGGCTTTGTCGCCTATGACCTCGATCTGAATAATGACGGCAGCATCAGTAGTGATGACAAGGATGGATGGCGGTATCACCAAAGCCTGCCATACACAACCAAGATGAAAAGGAAACTGATCAACGCAGAAGCTGATGCCATGGGCTATTACGACCTGCCCTGACAAAAAAAGCCCACCTGGATCAGCGTTCGATTCAGGTGGGTTGAAACTCGTGATCAAGACAGGCTGATCAGAGTATCAAAACCTTCAGTTATAACATTTGTATCTTCTTCCGGAACCAAGATAGAGATGACTGTCGTAACAGTTTTTACGACGCATCTTCTTTCTCATCTTTTTGCGCAATGAATCGATACTGCCCTGCTCATATCCATCTTCATAGCCATGGCGGTCACCCTTTCTGGCACCTTTTCTGTAGCCCTTTTCATATCCGACTTTGTAACCGCGTATGTACTCCTTTTCATCGAATGATCTTTTTGAGTGCATACCATAATATCTATCCTTGCCATCACGATAGCCTTCGCGATAACTGCGCTTGTACGCCTTGATATAGCCATCTTCCAAGCCATCGCTGTAACCGGCATCATAACCTTGTTCATAGGCATTGCTCATTGCCGAAGATGTGCCGACATAAAAGAGAAGGATCAATGTTGATAAAGTAATCGCTGCTGCATGTTTCATTGTTAGCTCCATCATTGTGTCTGTACTATGGAGCTTAATGGAGGGCGTATTAACGGAAGCTGAACGAGATTTTTGCTATCTGAACTGGCAATTGGCCATCCGACCAGGTCAATCGCGCTGCCAGCCGGCCTGGCTGTACCGAACAACGATAAAATGAGCAGCCGAGGGGGTTCTACCCGGCTTGACGCCAGGAGGAACAAGGCCCCCTGGCGAAAAACGGGCTCAATAGAGTGACTGGTTAGAGAGTGACCCGTCTGATCGAACGAACGGCAACAACGCCGACAAGCAGGGCGAGCAGCAGAACCACCAGGTTCGAGAGTGTCGGAATCGGCCGTGCAGCGCCCGGGAATCCCGGACCACCCTGATCCACAATCACTCCGTCATCCCCGGTATCATCACCCAAAACATTGTCAGCCAGGGTGAATGAGGCTGTCGCTACCATAGTTCCGCCCACATTGGCCGTGCCGTAGACCACACCCGGCAGGGTATACCAGGTTGCAGAGGGTCCACCGGGCGGTACCGGACCGTACTTCCTGTAGACACTGGATACCAGAGAGGTTGCAGCCGGTATATGGTAGTAGACGGTAATATCGGCCGTTTCACAGGGCAGGGTAAATTCCAGCAAACCATAGGGGTAGAGATAGCCAAACGGGTCTGATGCGGGCATTGAACCGATATCAACAGCCGCCACGGCCTGTGCTGTGGCACAGCCTCCCCCAACCTCCAGGGTGAGATAGCCGCTTCCGGTCGCATCCGGCAGCGAGCTGACATTCGACTGGAGACTGTCGGCGGTACCGTCATTATTGCCATCGCCACCATTTGGTCCGGCATCCTCAACGGCCAAAGCCACACCATCACCATCATCTGCCGCTGTGGTAAAACTGATCTGGGGAGCATAGCCCGTACCAATGCCATTGGTGGCAAAAGCTCGTACATAATAGAGGGTTGAAGGCACCAGACCTGAGATATTGCTGACGAAGGCGCCCAAGCCTGTGCCATTCGAAGTGCAGGTATCAGCGGTGGTCGGATTCATCAGGGTACTCCAACAAACACCACGCGCGGTGACCGGTTGTGCACCGTCACTTCCGTCGGTATCCACCGTGCCCCCGGAGACGGCTGTAGAGCCGGTGATAGTTGTCGCCGCATCGGTGATGGATAAAACCGGTGCTGTATAGGCAAGTGTGGTGAAAGAGGCACTGGAAATCGCTGAATAGGCCGGCGTTATGTCTTCGCCGACGAAATGGACATCATAGTCCGTTGCTGGGGTCAGGCCGGTCATATTGAAGACAGCCTCAACATCGGCCGTCATCGGCCCGGATCCATTCGCCACGACCGTAACCGCACCATAATCGACACCGGCCTCGATCTGGGCTTCGGTCGGCACAGCGGAACCGGCCGGTACGACGATCCAGTAACCGGTACTGTCAGCCGTGAGGGTCGCAGCCAGATCCGCGCTGGTATAGGAGATATTGGATACGGAACTGCTGGCAGCCGCCACATCAGCAATAATGTCATTGATTACCGAGACATCACCGGCAGCGTAGTACCAGGTAAAATCGGAGGATTCACCAATCGCCAGATCCGGCATTCTGACAAACATCGCATAGGAACCATCCTGGCCGGGTGTCTGTATCGCACTGGTCGCCGGATCCTGCTGATACGCATTGGAGAATGAGCAGCAGCTGTTAACGCTGGCATTGGCATTCGGTGCCGTTGTGTAGAACAGCACGCCAGGGGTTGCTGCACCACTGTCCGCAGTTATCAATAACGCCGTGGAGCGATCGGCCGCATTGGCGATCTGCTCGAAGGCACCGGCGACCAGATTACCACGCTGCTTGACCGGGGTATCGTCTGTCCCCACGTAGTCATCCCGGGTTCCAACCCAGACGCGCACATTGGTAACGGGCGCTCCGCTGGCATTGGTTACCTCGGTATTGATGGTGATAAAGGCATCTGTCTGAGTCAGCGTATAGGTTTGTCGTATCTGCAGATCGGCACCACCAACATTGACTGTGCCTGTTGAGATGATGGTACCGTAACCGCTATCCGCTCCGGTGGATATGTAACCGGAAGTGTCGATGACCTGACCGCCGTAGACGTAACTCCCATTCTGCGTCTCAACCAAGGTACCATTGATATTCCACTCATTGGTTCCATCCCCACCCCAGGCTACAGCGATGTCCAGCGGAAAAGTGCTGAAGGTCAGCTTATAGAACTGACTTGCGCCGGTATCCCAGTAGAAGGGCTGCTGCAGGTTACCGGAGGTATTGACTGAGTTTTCAACGCCATTACCGAATCTCAGAGTCGCTGTTTCAAAGACTTGAGCATTGACTCCAAGCGGTAGTAGGAGAAGGGATAGAGCGATGAATCTGATCAGGAAACAATAGAGCGTGTTGTGTCTTTTTTGCATCTTTGCTTATCTGTTTTTCAGGGCAACTGCAGACATGACTGAGAAAATTGCCCCTTGAAGTGATCTTGGATACCGATGCCGTTGATAAGGTAATAATTATTTACTTAAAAACGAATACCCCGGAAATTTTTTTGCTCTCCTATCATTCATCCAAAGAATACACTCATTTGAATCTCGAGAATAGTTCCATATGAATTAGCATCCTAAATAATCAAACATCAATGAAATGGCAGTTGTGGTGCAAAACCAGCTTCATTTACTGAGACGCTTAGCGGATCAGTTACCCCTACTTTTTCGGTCACATCGACTGAATCGAGCACTAATCACACACTCTATTTATAAGAACAATTTTTTAGGCATCCGTGCTCCTCCATCTCTACGGAATGATAGGGATGACTTATTGCGCCTACATGTTCTGATCTACCCCTGGAACAAGACGCCATCGTGTTGCATTTCAGATCAGTGCTATTCAGTCACTGGTTGATTTAACGCTCAGACGATTCAAGTGGCGAGTCTCAACCATCCCTATTATGAAAAGCACGATTCAGCTATCGCTCATCTACAGTACTATAAATAAATTGTGATCATTGAAAAACGATACCATTCAGAACCAATCCCGGTTATTGCATGTGTGCAGCCAGATTCCATTGTCACAGCCCAACCTAGTTTGATAAATTTATTATTGGTACGCATTATTTGATTGCTGTTTAACTAAAAATCATCTTTATTATTCACGTCACTCTCAATCATTATTGTTGAATCACTACTATTTTTAAATATAGATAACAAGATGAACAAACATTTGCTGTTTACACTTCTGATTGCCACCTCATATAGCACACAGGTACTTGGCAGCGCTCTCGTTGTATTTGATGAGCGTTCTCTTCAGGATGCATTTCAACAAGCTTCTTATAATCTGGACATTGATGAGATCATCTTTAAAAGAAATTCCCACATCAGTTTAAGTGCTCCAGCCATCTATAGCGGAGAACAACCCATTACCCTGACCGGCAAGGGTTCCACCATCGACGGTTCATCTGCTGGCAGTTTTGCACTGAATTCCAACCTCTCCGCCATGACGAAAGATGGCACATTGATTTTTAACACTGCCGGTGAAGTGAAAATCAAGAACCTAAAGGTAGCCAATAGTGCAACCAGAGGAATCGTGGTAAACGTTCCTGTTGATGCCTCAGATAGTAATATATCCGTAACTCTTGATCGCGTTACCGTTACTCACTCGGCACTCTATGGTTTACATATTGATGACAAAGCTGACGCCTTTGACAATGGTACAACCGGTTCCGACTTGGGTGTTTATTTGAAGCTCACCCATTGTACCTTCAAATACAATGGAACCGGCGCAATCGATTTTGACGGTATTCGGATTGATGAGAGAAGCCTCGGTGACATCCACGCCTTCATCTCCAATACCACCATTGACAACAACGGAGGTGACGGCATTGAACTGGACGAAGCGGGCGATGGCAATGTTGAAGTTTACATGAACCGGGTTTCACTCAACGACAACGGTTTTTACAACGAGGAGGATCTGGATGATGGATTCGACATCGACGAAGCAGATGCCGGCAACATAGAGGCAATCTTGAGCAACCTGGTGGTTAACAATAATAAGGACGAGGGATTGGATTTTGATGAGGCTGGCGATGGCAACATCGAAGCCAAATTCAAACGTATCAGTGCATTCAACAATAATGATGAAGCGATCAAACTGGATGAAAAGGATGCCGGCAACATCGAGGTCAACCTAAAAAGTGTTGATGTTGAAGAGAGTGGTGATGACGGTATCCAGTTAAAGGAAATTGGAGAAGGCAAAATAGAGACTGACCTCAAATCTGTTCGTGCCATTAATAACAAGAAATATGGCATCAAGATTGAACAGTGGGTTATGGAAGGTGAAGCGGAACATACCGAAGAGGCCGGCTCGATGACCCTGAAAAGAGTCGAACTCGCCGGAAATGGCAAGGGTGATGAGATAAAAACCAACAATATTGAGCAGAACTGATATCCATATGAGAGATGCACAGTATTCATTGGCTTTTGGATACTGTGCATCGATGTCAGTTTGGACATCTGATTCTCACGGTTTTTGACAGACTGCGCTTTATGCACTCAACCACGGAGACTGAACCAGGTAGAACCCCATCTCATACCTAGGTTTGGTCTCCAGAGAGACCCCTCATATTGTCGCCAATCCTGAAGATCTCAGAAGATGCCAACTTATGCGCCAATATGATAATCCAATGCCTGTGTAGTAGTAGAACTACCCATAACCCTATAGGGTGCCTGGTTAATTGATGAATATAAACACCTAACCTTATCTTTTTCAATAACTTAAGTAATATCTCAGTCATATTTAGAGTAGTAAGATGGTCCTCATCATGCTATTACTATTGATCAATATCCTGACCTGACGCATATTGAACCATGCCAGACCCCACCTTCTGTCATGGTGTGAATTCGTAACTGTCAGGCAGTTGTTCTACCGCCACGCATAGCGGATGCTCTGGATTTTCAGCAGAATTTTATCGACATGTTTGACACATTTGATTTTTTGAAAGTAGTACTCGATACAATAACTGATCACATCTCAGTAATTGATGATCAGGGCACCATTATCTATGTCAATAAGTCATGGATCGAGTTTGGATCCTCAAATGGTATTCCTCAGGATACCGAGTGGGTTGGTGTCAACTATTTTGACGCCTGCGCGCCTCGGGAAGATCCTGAGACAATGGCCGTGAAGAGTAATATCGAAGCTGTAATTAAGGGAAAAAGTAGCACTTACTACCATGAGTACCCATGCCATTCACCGGTCGAAGATCGCTGGTTTCTGATGCGTGTCAATTCGCTTGAGTTCAACGGCTCACGTATCGTTATCATAGCTCACAGCAACATAACGGAACGTAAAAATGCCGAACAACAGGCCCTCCACCTGTCAATAACCGACAGCCTGACAGGGCTTTCAAACCGACGCCATTTCGATAAGTTTTTGATCGACGAATGGAAACGCTGCATCCGTTCTCAAATGCCCATCACATTGGCGATGATTGATGTTGATTTCTTCAAACACCTGAATGATTCGCAAGGACACCATGCCGGTGACGAATGTCTTGAAACCATAAGCGGAATATTGAAAGAGTTCGCCAAGAGGCCAAGCGATGTCTGCGCCCGCTATGGTGGGGATGAATTTGTGATTGTTTATGGAAACTCAGCGATGGATGAATCCCTGGTACTGATGCTGAAGTTGATGGACACGATTCGCAAACAAGAGATCCCAAATCCTGACTCACCCATCAGCAGTACGATTACGGTATCCATCGGCCTGGCTACTGCTTATCCCGGTATAGACTCCACTGAAGAGGCGTTAATCCAAGCCGCTGATTCACTACTCTATAAAGCCAAGGATGGGGGTCGCGACCATATTGAGTTCGCCACACTCTGATCTACGGCATGAAAGCCTGCGCCCAGCAGACAGCCACACAGCTCAGCTTGGCTCACTCACTCTGTCTGTCCAGGTAACTCTTTGATATACAGATCGTGTTTCGAGTAAGGTATCTCAATACCCTCTTCAAGAAAGGTTTTGTATATTGTACTATTCAGACTGTCGATGACTCTGCCTCTCAACTCAGGGTTATCAACCCAGCACAACAGCTCAAAGTCCAGGGATGAGGCGCCGAAGGTGCGAAATCTCACTCTTGGTTCCGGGTCATGACAAACCGAATCGTTCTCTTCTGCAATTGCGAGCAGAATCCTTTTTACCTCGTCGATATCGACCCCGTAGGCAACACCGACGGATACTCTGATTCTGTATTTTGGATAGGGACCACCAGACTCATTGACCACCTTCGAGTTGCCCATAATGGCATTGGGAATGGTTACCTCAACATCATCCCTGGTTAACAAGCGAGTGCTTCGGATACCGATACTCGTCACCTTTCCTCTTAGCCCTGTGCCATCATCCAGCACAATATAATCGCCTATCTTGTATGGCGTATCCGCCATGATAAAGACACCGGAAAACAGATTTGCCAAAGTATCCTTAGCCGCAAAACCTACCGCGATACCGATGATACCGGCCGATGCCAACCAGGCTGTCATATCGATATGCCACGCCTGAAAGATAAAATAGACCGCAAAGATGAAGAAGGTAATTGCGAACAGGTTGGTGAAGAGCGGTAGTGTCTGAGGGCGAATCACAGCATGTTCACTGGCCCGGCTACTGGCAACCTGGAGCAGTAGTTTTGACAGGCGTATCGCAAACAGCATCCAGAGAAAAACCAGTACCGAGGTTACCGCTGACAACAATATTTTGTTTATTTGATCGCCCAGTGATGAAACCGTCGTTGCCACCAGCAAACCAATAAGCGTCACCGTCCAGAACAGCGGTGCTTTCAGCATTATAATGATTTTATCGTCAACATGACTGGCGGTTCTCGCTGCCAACCGACGTATGATCGGTAGAAAGACCCAAGTGAGGAGTTTCGCAATGAGGATAAAAAAGAGAAAGATCAGGATACCCTTGACCCAGGGATAGCCTCCAAAGATCTCCATTACCGGACCAAGCATCTGCGGCGCGTCGATAATATCAACCAACCCCTCGACGCTGTCATTGATCGGTGAATCAGCGATTTCTATCTCTTCAGCATCAGAGGCTTGTTGACCATTCTCAGCCATTTCATCACCTTATGCGGCATTGCAGTTAAGGTGAAGTTATATACAGGTTTAAAGGCTTTTTCAATAAGTCAATACAATCCCAGCTGGCGATCGATGGCGAACGACATTTGTTCTTCGATCGCCGTCAACACCTCATACCTTCTTCTGTACATTGAGCGTTTTCTGGCAACGATCAGATGATAAGGCTTTCTCGCTGGACGCACAGAGAGTTTATAAAACCCGTCTTGACAGCAATGACCACCCCGCTCCTCCCATATCTGATCATAATCCAGACTCTTCACATCTGATTTGTTCTTAAAAAGATAAAAATAGTGATTATGCTGATGCTCTGCTCCCTGAACGGTGTATATCCAATCGATACCTAACTGTTTGCAGAACATTTGAAACAGTTCAACCATCAGGTCACGAGGCCTTACACCATAGAGTTTTTTTGTGATATCCCGATAGATGTCTGTCACATGATTCATGCGCCTCCCCTGGATCGCACCAACAAACGCAACCAACCGACCGGATTGAGATTTTGACAGGGAGAAAGCGATTGAAAACAGTCTCTCCTGACGCACATAGATATTCAATACCAGCATACCCTCTCTTAGGAATAATCCATCTTTATTCAGCACAAGCCGCATACCCGGATAGTATTCATCCAGATCAATCACCTCTTTTCGCTCATATCGAGCGAAGCTTAAATAGCTGATTTCTTCACCAATCAAGGTGAAATGATTGTGTAGGGACTGCAACCGTTTGACCATCCCCCAACTGGCACACTGATATGGCCAGAAGACACTGGG
The DNA here is from genome assembly GCA_016842065.1 of Candidatus Thiodiazotropha sp. 'RUGA'. Classification (GTDB taxonomy): domain Bacteria; phylum Pseudomonadota; class Gammaproteobacteria; order Chromatiales; family Chromatiaceae; genus Thiodiazotropha. The sequence continues at coordinate 8,283 of JAEPDS010000029.1, read as the reverse complement.
TAAGGCTTCCGGATGGAGCTTGAGCAGAAACTTCAATTGATCGTAGTTCTTTCTCGACAGCAGCAGGATCTCCTTCAGGTTAAGCACAACCATCAGAAAATAGGCGACGCGGGATTTGAAATAGCCATATTTAAGCGGACTCAACTGGGATTTACGCTTCCCAGAGTCGACTGTCATAGCATTCGACAACGTGTACAGAAACACTATCTTATCCATAAGAATCATCCCTATTCAGTTCAATTGAATTTCAGGCTATTTATCGAGCAGGCATATTTGGGTCAGTGCAAACAGCGCCGGTCAAACACCACGATTCGGATTACAACTGACAAACAGGTCGATACAATTAAACGCGGTATCGTTGCTGTAAACCAAAGGAGACCGGCCCGTTAGCCGAATGGATCTGTAGCCTCAGACTGGAGAGGTAATTAACGGGCCAATGCTCTTGTTCGCTGCCCAACAAGCTCAAAACCTGAAGGGCAGTAACAACTGAACTAAAAACGGTAGCCCAGCTTGCCGAAGAGGCGGGCATTTTTCAGGTCGTCATTGATATCATCCAGCTCTTGAGTCCACTGATATCTTGCCTCTGCACCCAGGAAAAGTTGCTCACTCATTTTGTAGTGAAGACTCACACCACCCTGTAGCGCAAAAGCACCTTCATTGACGTTACGCCCATCCGCATCGATATAACCGATTCCCGGTCCAAAACCGATCGAAAAACGGTTGTCAACGCGATAGAGATAGTGCGGATTCATCTCGAAACTGGTGATTTCGAGGCCACTGTCATCGTAGTGTGAGTAGCTGAATTGCTGACGAATTGTGGCATTGGGAGGTTCGACCAGCAGACAGTCGAAGGAGACCTCCAAGCCGAATACAAGATCCGTATCCAATCCATGGGTCTGCGGATCCATAATACCGCCGGTGACTGACAAGGTAAGATCCGGATCAAAGCCATCGCTCTTAACCGGTAGGAACCCCCAATCTTGACCGGCACTCAGTGCGGGAGCGGCCGAGACCAATCCAGCGCAGAAAATCACTCCTGTAACAGTTTTCTTCATAATTTCTTCCTGAAATTTGTGCTTTAAACTCAAGTGCGCTGAATGATATCGAACTAAGCTCCTGTGATTTGTGATTTATTGTCAATTATTAGCAAGTTACTCAACCACACATGACTTGCTACCGCTCAATGGCATCACGTACCCGCTCCAGTCTTTGCCGGACATCCATAGCCATATCGCCGATCTCAGGTTTCTCGACCAGTTTCAGCACCGCAACCGGATCCATGAATGCCACCGTTACAGAACCGTCCTCCTCCTGACGCACGACAACATTGCATGGCAGCAGCAATCCAATATCCGGTTCGGCATCGATCGCCTGATTGGCCAGCGGGGGATTACAGGCACCTAGAATCTTGTAGGGTCTTTTTTCAATCCCGAGCTTCTCTTTCATCGTTGCCTTAACATCGATTTCAGTCAGCACGCCGAAACCTTCAACCTTCAGTGCTGCAACTACACGCTGCTCAATATCATCGATATTGCCATCAAGACGAGACTTAAAGCTGTACATTGGATGATCTCCTCGTTGTTCTTATTAACCGGCGTCAAAGCCTATTGCCAACAGATTCACTCTACCCACCTGCGGGCAGATTCGAGCACCTGACCTGTAGACGCAATAGTGCCACACTTTGATTGAGCGTTGGGATAACGGTCTCCAACCTGATCAAAGCGGCCTTCTATTTTGACATATCCATCCGGAAATTGAGTATCCCGAATAGGGGGGAGAGCACTATTCCCAATATTTCATCAGGAAATATTCCATCAAATTCAATAAATTCAATAAGCTGCCGCTAAACTGAAAATACACCAAGCGATATACGGCCTTATCCAGAGCCGCTAAACCTGAGAGATCAGAGCAATGAAATCGAAACTGACAGTCGTTCTACCCTGGCTTGTGTTTGCTGTAGCCTTCGTCCTGCTGACACTCAGCGATCCATCGATGGCAAACAAATTCGAAACCATTGGTGGAGGTGTTCAAGGCTCTACAAAAATCAAGGTTGAGTATCTGATCACGATCGCCTATGTGGCCAGCGCCATTTTCCTGATCGCCGGCATATTGACTATTGCACTGCACAATCGCAATTCACAAACGCTCAACTACACGATGTGGAAGTCTTCGGCAACGATGTTCTTCTTGCTGAGTATCGGTATGGCAGCGGCCGGCTACTATATGTCCTAACCATTCGCCGGGGGTACGACATAGAAAAAAACAGAGAAGAAGTGCAACACACTACCCGCCAGTACAAACAAGTGCCACACCGCATGATGGTAGGCCAAGCGTCGCCAGATATAGAAAATCACACCAAGTGAGTAACAAAGGCCACCAGCCAGCAAGAGTACGATACCACCGACTTCAACCGCATCGATCAAGGGCTTGATCGCCACCACCACTAACCAGCCAAGCCCCAGATAGAGTGACAGAGAGAGCCATTTCAGCCGCACATCCCTGAATAGCTCCAGCAACACGCCGACGATGGCAAAACCCCAGACCAGACCAAACAGGGTCCAGCCCCAGCTGCCGCGCAAATTGACCAGCGTAAAAGGTGTATAGGTACCGGCGATGAGTAAAAAGATCGCTGCGTGGTCGAATCGCTGCAGCACTCTTTTCGCTCTCGGCATGGGGATGCCGTGGTAGAGAGTGGAGGCGCTATAGAGCAATATCAGGGTAGCGCCGTAGATACTGCAACTGGTGATATGCCAGACATCTCCATACAGCGCCGCGTAGGTTACCAGTATTGCCAATCCGGCAACACTCAGCAGAACACCAACTCCGTGGGTGACTGCGTGAGCGATCTCTTCGCCCAACGTGTACTGGCTTCCTGTAATCTCGGTCTGCATCGCAGGCCCCCTTTCGAGCTGTTGCAAACGAGAATATCACAGATGCCATTTGTCCACTATTCAGCAAAATCGAGTCGTTCCTGGATTTTCTCCAACCCTTTTGCCGCACACAACTCATCCCTTTCACCACCCGGTGCACCACTGACGCCAATCGCCCCTAACTGATAACCACCTGATTCAATTGGCAGTCCACCCTGTAGAACCAATACGCCCGTAACGTGATTCATCTCCTGCTGGATGTCCCGGCGGTTGTCACGAAACTCTCCGGAGGGTATCCCCGAGAGTAACACCGCATTGGCTTTGTCCCTGGCGATCTGAAGGGTGAATCGACTGGCGTGCACATCTCTGAGGACGGCTGTTTCGGCGCCATCCCGATCCACCACCACCGCGGTTACCTGATAACCTTCAGCACGACAGGCGTCGACCGTATGCTTGACCAGCTGCCAGGCCAGATCAGGATGAAGTCTTTTTACCGTAACCACATCTGCTGCAGCAACCATGCCGGGTAACAGCATCAGGCTACAGATACCTGCAAGCAGAAAAGTTCTGAAATTCATCGACAGATACCCCTTTAGGTTGGAAACTCCCCGGCAAACTTCTCGATCCACTCGATGGCGGCCTCTTCCCCGCTCAGAGAGCGACCTTCACTGGTTTTCACACTCTGCTTGTAGTGTTCGATATAGCACAACTGCTCAACCATACGCACGGCATAGGCGGTCTCTTCTCCTATGAATTTCACACCGATCAGGTAACAATCCTCCTCCTGCCTGGACCAGACCACCACCCCGGTCGCATGAAACTGAGGTGGTGTAATCGGGATGGCAATGTGAATTTCCGTACCCGGCTCGATATGATCATCCGTCAGAAAACAGAGCCCACCATCACTGTAGTTCGTCAGTTTTTTACGGTGTGCCGATGCCCTACCGCCCAACTGAAAATCGATGGGCACGTCGGTGGGGTGTCTGATATATAGGCGCATGGCGATATAGATTGCTCAGAAGGTGGTTACCAGCAGGCTTTGTTGGGGCAAGCCTTTCGATTCAACACATAATCCCGACGACAGAGTTTTTCTCATTATAAGCACAGGCTGGTCGATGCTGAATGATCATCCGCTCCACTGAAGGATTTTTCAGGCCAACCACTTTAACAAAAGCAAAGGTCAGATATTTTTTCAAGGCCGCCAGGGAGATTATCCGCACGCGGAGGAAATAAACTGTAAACCGATCGGAGACCTGACAGCCAGACTTGCATGTTGTTAAACATCCCCACAAAATCACTTTCATGAAATTTCCCAACTATATCGAAATGATGAGCCGGCTGATCAGCGCGGCCTCGGTAAGCAGTGTCAATCCCGAATGGGATATGGGTAACGGCGCTGTGATCGAACTACTGGACAGCTGGTTCAGCTCGCTGGGTTTCGAGACCGAGATCCTCGCCGTTCCCGGCCGTCCCGGAAAACTCAACCTGATCGCCACCTGCGGCCGAGGCAGCGATGGACTGGTGCTCTCCGGCCATACGGATACCGTCCCCTTCGATGAGGATAAATGGAGCTCGGACCCACTTAAACTGAGTGAACGGGAGCAACGCCTGTACGGCATCGGCACGGCGGATATGAAAGGATTTTTCGCGGTCATCCTTGAGGCCGTCCGAGAGCTCCCTCTCGACCAACTGAAGAGACCCCTGGTAATAGTGGCCACCGCCGATGAAGAGAGTGACATGTGCGGCGCAAAGTCATTGCTGGAGCTGCATCGCCAATTGGGCCGTCATGCGGTGATCGGTGAACCCACCGGTCTGAAGCCGGTGCGTATGCATAAGGGGGTATCCATGGAATCGATCGTACTCACCGGACAATCGGGCCACTCCAGCAATCCACGGCTTGGCAGAAATGCACTGGATGGCATGCAGCTGGTGCTTGGTGAGGTACTGAACTGGCGGACGGATCTTCAGCGTCGTTATAAAAATCCGGCATTCGAAATCGATGTGCCCACCCTCAATCTGGGCCATATTCACGGGGGAGACAATCCAAACCGGATCTGTGGCCAGTGCGAGCTTCAGTTCGATCTCAGACCCCTACCTGGCATGGATCTGCAGCTACTCAGAGCAGAACTGAGTGAGCGCATCGAATCCTGTCTCTCCGATAGCGGTCTGGAGTGGCACTACAAACCTCTGTTCGATGGGATACCTGCCGTAGAAACCCCAGCCGAGGCAGCCATTGTCAAAGCGGTGGAAAGATTCACTGACAGCCAGGCGGGCGCCGTGGCATTTGGCACCGAAGCCCCTTACCTGAACAGCATGGGCATGGAGACGGTTATCTGTGGTCCGGGAAGTATCGATCAGGCTCACCAACCGGATGAATATATCCCCCTCGAACATATTCAACCTGCGATTAACCTGATACAGTCACTGATCAGGAAGTTTTGTTTATAGACAGCGGCTTAGGGCTATTCTCACAAGATGAAAAAACGCGATCAAAAACTGCAAGACATGTTTGTCGACTGGTTTCGTGGTTCATCCCCCTATATCCACGCACATCGCGGACGAACATTTGTCATCACCTTCGGTGGCGAGGCTGTCACGAACGCTGGTTTTGCCAACCTGATACACGATATTGCACTGCTGCACGGTCTGGGTATCAGACTGGTGCTGGTGCATGGCGCCAGACCGCAGATCGAAGAGCGTCTGCAAACCAGAGGCGTTGAAACCCAGTTCGTCAACGGATTGAGGATCACCGATGATCCGGCTCTGACCTGTGTCAAAGAGGCTGCCGGCGCAGCGCGGGTTGAGATAGAGGCCCTGCTCTCAATGGGGCTTGCCAACTCTCCCATGGCCGGGGTAAGGATTCGTGCCGCCTCAGGGAATTTTGTCACTGCCAAACCGCTGGGCGTCAAAGAGGGCATCGACTATGGCCATACCGGCGTGGTACGCAGGGTGGATGCCGCCGGCATTGAACAACGGCTTGAGTCCGGAGCAATCGCGATCGTGCCGCCACTGGGGTACTCACCCACCGGCGAAGTCTTCAATCTCAGCTATGCCGATGTGGCCGCTTCGGTTGCCACCGCGCTTGGCGCAGACAAACTGATCGCACTGGTCGAGGCCAAGGGAGTGACAGATTCGCGCAAGCGACTGATCACCAGTCTCTCGCCTCGTGAAGTGGACAGATTGTTAAGCAGCAGGAAAACACTCTCGGAAGATCTGAAGCAGAACCTGAAAGCGGCCGTCTCTGCCTGTCGCAGCGGCGTCAAACGTTGCCACCTGATCGACAGACAGTTGGATGGGGGACTGCTCAAGGAACTGTTCACCAGAGATGGTATCGGCACCCTGATATCGGCAGAACCTTACGAGGAGACCCGTACAGCCCGTATCGATGATGTGGTAGGTCTGCTTGGATTGATCGAACCCCTGGAAGATAAGGGCATCCTGGTAAGACGCTCCAGAGAGTTGATAGAGACTGAAATTGACCGATTCACTCTCATGGAGAGGGACGGTATGGTGGTCGCCTGCGCCGCACTATACCCCTACCTACAGGAGTCCATGGCTGAGTTGGCCTGTGTTGTGGTTCACCCAGAGTACCGGGGTAGTGACCGGGGAGAACGCCTGCTTGCCCATATGGAGGCCGTCGCCGCCAAACAGGGTATCCATAAACTCTTCATCCTCACAACTCAATCCGCACAATGGTTCAAGGAGCGGGGCTTCGCACCAGGCAGCTTGAAGGATCTGCCGATGCTGAAGCGTAAGCTCTATAATTATCAGAGAAAATCCAAGGTTTTCATCAAGACCGTTTAAGCCTCCAGCAAGCGTTTCGAAGCCAGAATGTTAGGGTTTTTCCAGCCCATTCAGGGAGATCCCTTATTTCCTTACTATTTTACTCTGTTATTACCCTCATCCAGCTGCTAAAAAGTAGAACATCATCAATTCCTGCTCAGGAGTGGACAATGGAAGACAACGATCTGGATGCGCTGCAACTCTGCGGATATAGCTTGGTCGTGCTCGGCTTTCTTGCCTTGCTGATCAACCATGTCAGTGTACTCATGGGCAATCCCTGGCTGATACCCGATTTCATGCGCTTGTATTGAAATCAGCCACACTCAGTATCTGACACCTTCTCCTGGATGTTTACGGGGAAGATGACCTGAACGATGATTTTGGCTTGGCGGCAATCTGAACTGGCCAGTTCAACACCCGAACCCATCTTCTGCAACCATCATCAGCCGTAAGTGTTGCCGATTCACTCCTACCTCCACAGGCTGTAGGTGCAACAGCACTTAAGCAGAAAATTATTCAATGGACATCCATAACAGGATAGTAATGTTCTATTCAATTAAAAAACCAAAACGGAGTGATCGATGCTAGAGTCAGTGTCGCCCTCTCCTTAATCATCACGATTTCCCGGCATCTGTGACAGACGGTTGCTGCTAGGGCCTTGATTGGCGCTTTTTCAGGCGCAACAGGGCGCATTGGATTCGTGTTAACAGGCCCTAAAGAATTAATTCCTGGAATATTGACAGAAGGGCCTCGTGGATTGGGGGTTACTGGCTTTTTTGCCCAAAGTGTGATTAATATGAGCAGTGCTTAATTATCAGGATGTTTGTAACAGGGAGCTTTTAGATGGGATATTTGGTTTGGACAAAGGAACTCGAGACAGGAATCGAAGTCATCGATGGACAACATGAGCGCATCGTCGACTATATCAACAAACTCCATGACGCCAGGCTGAACAACGATCTGAGTGCGATCGGCGATATCATTGCAGCAACTGTCGATTACACAATGTCTCACTTCAGTTTTGAAGAGGCGCTGATCGAAGATGCCGGATATGAATTTGTCAGGCCTCATAAAAAAGTTCATGAGTTGTTTATTCGTCGGGTTTCTGAATTTCAGGATCGTTTCAAAAGTGGCGAGGATATCTCTGCCGAGCTACACGACCTGCTGGCCCGCTGGCTGTTCAATCACATACGCAACGACGATGCCGCCTATGTTAAAGCGGTAAGGAACAACATGCGCGAGATTGCTGCCAATAAGCAGAAGCAAGGTGGATTTGCGAAATCGTTGAAACGATTCTTTGGTGGCAACTAGGGCCTGTTAACACGAATCCAATTGGCCCTAGGACGTCTATTGTTCGATCGCTGATCCGACCAATTCAATATTCGAAGATAAAACATTGCAGCGAATGTTATTGGACTCCTGAAACCACCGGGTAGCGCAGAGCATTCTCAATGGCGCACAGGGTTAATGCTGGACAACTTTATCACCGCAAAGAAAATAGCGGTCCTTACCCTCATGCTTTGCATTGTCTCGGCGCTCGTTTACCACTTCCAGCATTTGTGACCACTCCTCGATATGATCGGCCACGCGTTCGCAAACACTGATGCTGGCGGTCACCGGACTGCCGTCA
>JAEPDS010000028.1 GCA_016842065.1 Candidatus Thiodiazotropha sp. 'RUGA' | reverse complement strand
CCAAAGCCGTTATCCACCACAGCCAGAATCATCCGCTTGTTGGCCTGGTCCATGAACAGGATGATTTTTACGCCAGGAAAACGACTGATGAACTTTTTCTGTAAAAATGCTGCATGTGAAAAACTATCTATTGCATTCTGAACAGCGTCCTTCACCACACCCTTTATTGTTTCCGCATCACCAGCCGTTACACCAAGGGGAATGATCAGTTCGTCATAGACTTGCGGAAATACCACCTGATCAGAGAGCGAATCGCTCTGCTCAGACTTGCTCAAGGTGTGCCATTCAGAAAACTTGGGGTCATTGAACAATAAAGAGAACTGGCCCACGATGGATATATCTTTTTTTCGGATACCGCACTCCTGCAGGTACATCTTGAAGACATGATTGAGCTCGGCCAGGGTAAGATCCTTTTTTTCCCTGTTGTCTTCTAACAGAAAGTCCTCGGACTGACAGATAACCGGACCGTCTTTGAGCGACCTGCCTTTTGCAAAATATTCGATATTTTCCTTCACTTTACGGCTAACGTTCCAGTTCGTCGTATAACGCCACGTCGCTCATGCCATTGAGGATCGGCAACAGGGATTCGGAACGATATCGCAGCGGGATCATCTCACCGTTGGCGCTGGTATAAACACCGATCCATGGAATATTCCCGCTGAACACCACATCATGATGCTCAATACCGCCTACATTCGACCAAAGGGTGTCATGTCGTGTAAGGGGGGTATGACCAACGAACAACTCCGCCTTACCACTCAGTTTCAAGGTACGTCGAAAGCGTTTCACGTCGCCTTTGGTGTAACCGGCCGGTCGATTCGGCCGGCTGAGCCGATTGCAGGTAACCTCCCGGATCAAACCCGGATACTTGTGTATATTGATCAACATATCCATGTCGACTTTCCCTCTCGGGGGTGCGGCATGACATGCCACATAGCTCTTAGACAAAACAACGAACGGCAATAACTCGTAAAAGCGGTCCATTGCCTTTTTGTAAGCATCCCCTCGCACCTCACGCAATGCCCTGGCCCACAGTAGTCCCTGCGGAATCCCCTCTTTGCCGATCTCTTCTGCAAAGCTGTCATGGTTTCCACGCAAGTAGAACACCTGCTGTGGAAACCAAAGTTTCAGACGTAGAATCAGGTCCATCATGAGAAGGGAGGAATCCATCTCTTCCATCTGTCCATCCATTTCGGAGTGGACGGCATCGCCCAGAATCACCATAGTGGCCTTGCCTTGCGACATCGCTTCGAGAAACTGATTCTGGGTAAGCAGGGTGAGTAGATTGTCTACCTGGGCGTGCAGATCGCCAACGATGATGGGTACCATTTTCTTTGGCAGGCTTACCACACCGCCCGGTCTCCCCCGGACATCCCTGGGCCGCAATGGTTCTCTTTCAAGCAGGTCATTGACCTTGTTGAGGTCCTTTAATGCCTGTTCTGACGACAGCGGCTGGATAGGGCCGCCGTAAATTCTGTAGATCTCTCTCAGATTCGCTATACGCCTTGCAGTGATATTCAGTTCGTCTTCGACGATCGGCGTCAGGATGGTGCCTGGATCACCGGTCAGATCCTTGAAGATCAGTACATCACCTTCGTGTGCAATGGAAAAGAGCCTTTGCGCCCCCGACGCGGGAAGGTCCAACATCGCCTGTTGGTGTTCATCTTCGAGTCCCACGATCAGATGATCGTTTGCAGAGACCCGTACAAAGCCACTGATCCGGGTTTGAAACTTTTCCGGGTTCAATAATAGAAATGCGGAGCCGTCACCACCGTGTGCGTCGCCCACGAACTGCTCCCGGACGAGACTCAGGGTCCTTCCTCCGTAGTCCAGAGTGATTCCGGACATACATTTTTCCAGCGGAATCTTCGCGCTTTCCTTTCTTAGATGGAACGCTTCAGTCAGGGCTATTTCCGGGCACTGTTCGGGATTGCCGAAAACCGATTTGAGTCGGCTAAAAAAACCTTTGTCAGCAGTAACCTTTTGTTTCATTTTTCAAAACCAATGTGGTCGCTGGGATACTCCAAACCGAAAGTGATTTTACCACATCCAGCATTGGGACAGTCCTAGAGAGTCGGATATTCATGATGAGAGCATCGATCTATCCATGGATTAGTGTTAACAGGCCCTGGCTGGTTTGATCGTCAATCGTCTTCGGTACATTCCCATCATCAACGAGGAGGGGCATCGCATCACGCCGATGAAGTCAGCTGCCCGCTCAGTCATCGAGGTGAGGGTGGAGCTCCTCTAAACAACTGGTCGATTAGTCATTGAGTGAGTTGATCAGGGGGGTCACTGGCTCCACCGGGTAGAGCAGCGGCCTTAGTCTGCCGGCCACCATGGTCAGTGTACTGATCCAATCATCGTGGCTTCCGTACACGATATAATGATTCTCGATGTCGCCAACTCTCTCCCACAGGCTTTGGTCCAGGGACAGCGGGGTATGACCGACCACCACGGGGGTGTCTTCGGATACATCCAGGCATTTACGTAACCGCTTGATATCCGCCTTTGCATAGCCGCCTGGTCGATGGGGTGCACGTAAGCGATTGCTGGTGAGTTCCCTGTATAGCTTGTTGTTGCCCAGGCCATTCACCAGGTCATCGATGTTAATGTCGGAGACAGGAGGCGCGGCGTGGCAGGCGATGAAGTTTTTTGAATAGGCAACCAGGGGAAGTTGTGCATAGAAGTTTTCCATCTCTTTGAGATATTCCTTGCCCCGAGTCTTGATAATCGCCTTTTTCCATAGCAGTCCTTGCGGGATTCCTGCCTTGCCAATCTCGTTGGAAAAACTGTCGTGGTTTCCGTGGATGTAGAAGACCTGATCCGGGAAGCGGAGTTTGATCTTGAAGATCAGATCCATCATCAACAGAGAACTCTCCATCTCCTCGTAATGCCCCTTGTCTTCCCGGTGTACCGCATCGCCGAGAATGATCAGGCTGCCACTGCCGTCTTCAAGGGATTCAAGGAAACTGTTCTGAGTGAGCAGGGTCAGAAGGTTGTCAGGCTTCGCATGCAGGTCGCCCACCAGTATGGGATTGAGCTTTTTGGGCAGGGCGAGCACACCGCCGAGTCTGCCGTTGTTGTCTTTTGCCCGATAGGCTTCCTTTGTGTTTCGCTCGTTTACGGACTTGATGAGTGCCAATGCCTCTTTTGGAGAGAGCAACTCGATCGGTCCACCGAAAATCGTCTGGATGCGCTTAAGCTTGTCGTAGCGCCAATTTGTAATGCGGTTGATTTTCTTGCCACTGGTCAGTGGTGATATACAGGATCCGAGTTTTCCGGAGTGATTCTTGAAAACAAGTTGCCCATCCCGGTTGGTGATGCTGAGTAATCGTTCGGTTGGCGGATCTATGCCCAATTGAGCGAGATGGTCCGCTTCCTTCGGTCCGATAGTGATTTTGTCCCCCCCTTCCAGTCGAAGGAAACCACTGATGCCGTCGTAAAACTGTTGCGGATCGAAAAGGATGTAGGCGGCCGGCTCATCGTCGTGATGGTTTGCATTGAGTGGATTTTCCGGATAGAGGTGCAGCGCTCTGCCGTCGGGCCTGAGACTCAGCTGAATCGGATATTGCTTGATAGAGACGCGAACTTTCTTTTTTTCCGGCAGGCGATATGACTCTTTCAGTTCCACGTCATGACAGGCTTCGAGATCCTCAAGGCTCTCCCGTATCTGCTTCAGAAAACTCTTCTTCGGTTTACTGGTCTGCCTAGCCATTTAGTCGTTCTCCAGGCCGATGATCCGCATTGGAGGCTGATCAGTGCCTTCACGTACGTAAACATTCAGCCCTGATTGTTGAAGGTGGTGTGCGATTGTGCTGTAGGTGAGTACCTGCCTTCTCACCAGCTCTTCAGTGATGCCCTTGTCCACTGGGTGGGTACCGCGTTTGCCCCTCTCCATGCGTTGTCGGTAGAGCGTATCCACGGGAGGAAGTATGAATTCAAACACATAGCGTTTGTGCCAGTCTACGGACCAGAAGTGGCGTTTGACCGGGGGTATGCGGATGCGATCCAGCTCCAGTCTTAGCGGTGGATCCGCCTCTGTCCACTCCGCTTCGAAGATGGCAAGGGATTGTTTGAATCCCTCGAAGGGGAGCCCGAGATGTATCTCCCGGGGGCGCAGGGATAGACATTGGGCTGTCCACCACTTGTTTGCCGCCAGGTCCACATAGCCCTCTTCGGACCAGCCGCTGATCATTCTTACCAGTGTGCTCTTGCCCGCCCCCGGTGGTCCGGATATCAGCAATTGCCGAAAGGTGACATTCGCAGGGAAAGGAACCTCCTTGATCAGCTTGAGTTCCGTTATTGGCTCGGTCTTTAAAAAGAACATTCCGATATCTTATCCCCGGGTGTCGTGCCAGACAAAACCTGTGGCATGGATATTCCCCCCGCGATAGCGGGGGGAGTAATCCCGGTTAGCTGAAGATAGCCTTGAAGAGGAAGAAGAAGGCTGCAGCAAGAAAGGCGCCTGCCGGCAGGGTGATGAGCCAGGAGACCACGATGTTACCCACGACCCGCAGGTCCAGGGCACCGACGCCGCGAGCCAAACCGACACCCATGACACAGCCAACGGCAATCTGGGTGGTGGATACGGGCAGGCCGGTCTTGGAGGCAACGACCACGGTGATGGCGGCAGCCAGAGTGGCTGCATAGCCTCGGGTGGGGGTCAGCTCTGTGATCTTGGTGCCGATGGTTTGCATTACCTTATAACCCATGGTGGCCAGACCGACCACGATGCCGGCACCACCGAGGAACAGAATCCACAGGGGCAACGAAGCCTTCTGTGCCACCTCACCACCACTCTCCACGATGGAGACGACGGCAGCCAGCGGGCCAATACCGTTGGCCACGTCATTGGAGCCGTGGGCAAAGGCCATGGCACAGGCGGTGAAGATCATCAGCGGGGTAAATACCTTCTCCACGCTGGCATAGTGGTAGTCCTTGTCTGCATCGTCATCCACTACGACCTTGTTGACCAGCATCTTGCCAATGGCTGCCACGATCAGGCCGACTACGGTTGCGGCGATGAAGCTCTCGATTATGCTCAACTCCAGTTTGAGGTGTTTCAATCCTTTGAACATGGTGACCAGTGAGACGATCCAGCCCACAAGGAATACATAAACAGGAGCCCATTTCTGTGCTGACCGGAATGGATTCTCCGTGTTCAGAATGAGCTTGCGAATACTGATCATCAGCAGCAGGGCGAAGAAGCCACCGACCAGCGGGGATACGATCCAGCTGGCGACGATGCCACCGATCTTGGCCCAGTTGACCGCATCCATGCCGATGCCGACGGCGGCGAAGCCGACGATGGCGCCAACAATGGTGTGGGTGGTAGAGACGGGCCAGCCTCGGGTGGAGGCGACCATCAGCCAGATGGCGGCCGCCAGCAGTGCTGCCAGCATCCCGTAGACCAATAGCTCGGGTGACCCGGTTATAGAGCTGGGATCGATGATGCCCTTGCGGATGGTCTTGGTGACCGCGCCGCCGGCAATGAAGGCGCCGGCGAATTCAAATACCGCCGCGATGATGATGGCCTGTTTGACGGTGATGGCGCCTGAACCCACCGAGGTGCCCATGGCATTGGCCACGTCGTTGGCGCCAATGCCCCAAGTCATGTAGAAGCCGAAAATGACGGCTAAGGTCAGAAATACGAAACCCCATTCGGAGATAATGTCCATTGCGGACTCCTTATTCATGCGAGAGTTGCCAAAGCGCTTAAAATGCACTGCAACTCGAAATATCAAGTTATGCGGGATGTGCCTGGAATTCGGCGAACCGCGCGAGATGCTTGCTCTTTAACGGGCGATCAGCAGGCTCATTCGGTTGCCAACCTGCTCTGCAGAGTCAGCCAGGTTGCCGATCCACTGAATCATCTGGTACCAGAACATGACCGATACCGGACTCATCTCATCCTCTTTATCGAACAGCGTGCGGGTAAGAGCGATGCCCATGTGATCGGTTTCATTTTCGGCCTCGCCAAGCTTGGCAACCATCTCTTCTACCCGGCTTGCCTCTTTTCCGCGGAAGCCGGTCTCGATCAGCTCGTCAAGTTCTTCAACAATGTTGGCGGCCTGGTTACAGGTCTCCACGCAGCGTTGCACCATGGCGGCCAGGGGCTCTTCCATTCCTGCGGGGACAGACATGTCCCGCTGCATCATGAGTCCGGCGATGTCCTGAGCGGTATTGGCGATGCTGTCCTGGCGGTTCAGTAGTTCCAGCAAGTCGCGCCGATCCACCGGCATGAACAGGCTCTTTGGCAGGTGTGCCCGAAGGTTGTTTTTCAGGTCGTCAGCTTCCTGCTCCTTGGCAAAGATCTTGTCTTTCTGAACAAGCAGTTTCTCCTGGTCCTTGGCGATTAGGGCGTCAAATAGAGCCGGAACCTCTGTAACACACTCCTTTATTATTCGCATGTGCTCCTGCATAGGCTTGAAAGGGGAGTGCCCGAGTAGCGATGCTATGGGGTTGGTTGATCGCATAAAACCTCCGAAGTATAAGTAAACGGTGAAATCACCAAAGTAAGCTCAGGAAGTCACTCAAAGCACACTTAGACCTTAGCTTCTTCCTGTAAAAAAAACCAGTTATAAGCTCTCCCGTCACGGCAGATTGTCGCGTTGGGCACAGCTACGATTGTTGTGCGTATCTTTAATCGATGGTTCAGACCTCCAAGCAACCGTTTCTCAGCAGTTGCGCCTGCATGATCTCCTGCTCCCGGGCACCGGATATAACCACCGACGGGTCGGTTGTCAGGTCCAGGCTGGTGTCTACGCGCTCGTAGGGCGCCGCG
Source organism: Candidatus Thiodiazotropha sp. 'RUGA' (assembly GCA_016842065.1). Lineage (GTDB taxonomy): Bacteria > Pseudomonadota > Gammaproteobacteria > Chromatiales > Chromatiaceae > Thiodiazotropha. Next base: position 44,970 of record JAEPDS010000028.1, on the reverse strand, counting down.
TTGAGAATCGCCTTGATGGCATTGAGCCTGGCCAGGTGCTTGTTGTCCGAGCGGATGATCGTCCAGGGGGCAAAATGTGTATGGGTCCGGCGCAACATTCGATATTTCATTTTGGTGAATTCGTCGCGTTTTTCCTGGATCTGTATGTCGGCCTCGTCCAGCTTCCACTGGCGTAACGGATCGACCCTGCGTCGATCGAAACGCTTCTGCTGCTCCTTGCGGCTGATGCTGAAGTAGAGCTTCACCAGGATGGTATCCTGCCGCACCATATCGTTTTCGAATCCGATCACACCCTTGATGAAGTCTCGATACTCCTTGGCAGTGCAGAAACCAAGCACCGGTTCCACCATCGCTCTGCTATACCAACTCGTGTCGAACAGTACGACCTCGCCGGCACGGGGGAGTCGACTGATATAGCGTTGAAAATACCACTGGCTGCGTTCTTCATCGTTCGGCTTACCGAGCGCCACGGTGCGATAGTGTTTTTTGTTCATGTAGCGGGTGATTCGCCGGATGGCGCCACCCTTGCCTGCGGCACTGCGGCCTTCGAAAAGGATAGCCATGCGCTTGTTGTGATCTTCCAGGCACTGCTGCATCTTGATTAGCTCGGCCTGGTAGGGTTTTAGTTCCCGTTCGTTACGGTAACGCCGGATAGCGGGTCGATTATCATTTTTCGATCTGCTGATCTCTTCCTTAAGTGCTTGTATTTCGGCTACCAGCGATTTCGGTGAGTCTATCTCTACCGTTCTGTTTTGCTCGACATCAGGGGTATCGTCACTGGCAGGTGCGATTAAGGTGGTGGGTGTACCCCCCTCCTGATGAATCAGATTTGACTGTAGGTCGTTGGTCATTATTTGTTGGGCGCCTGATTTCCCTACGTAATAGGGGTGGGACGTTTTTCTCCAGTTTTATTATCTGTATATACAGGATTACTAATATTCATCCACGCATGAAACCCTTGGTTGGGGCTCTCCGGGTCTTAGCTTGCTGATCGGTGGGCTCTGCCACGCTCGGAATAAACCCGGGTTCCGTCTGCCCACCATCCTGGTATATTGCATTTTTATTACTGATTTATTACAGCATACGCCTGTGGAACATATGTTTCACGGGTGATTGGTGGTTTATTACTCTTTTGATGATTTGGGTCAAATGTCTGATCTATTACCTGGTTGCGCACTAGGTAATTACCAGGCATCCCTCAATCGGTGCCAACCTGAAAAGTATGGGTGTCGATCGCCGTGCGACTGACTGGCATTCGCCATTTCCGTAGCATTTTTGCCGATTTTTTATGAAAATTTGCGCAGTGATCCGCAACGCGTCTCTGGCCTTCTGACTTGATTCGGGTAACAGTCCGCCAGACTGCCTCTCCTTCATGCTGCTGTACCCTGTCATGTATCGAAACTATGTAAAACAATCCGACTCGGGCGAGGGCCGCGTAGCAGGAAGCAGACCCGACGGTGTTGGCGATGCCCCCTCGGCTTGCAGACGATTCAGCACCTTGTTGATAATCGCCTGATCCTCGATTCTGGCGATCACCTTGGAATCACCTCCCCCACTGAGTGCAGATAGACACGTCAGTGTTAAACACCCGTTTGATGCGTTGTGCCCAGACCATCGCCTGGTGACGTTATTAGGGTGTCATCTCGCCTCGCTATCAGGTAGCTGTTTCCCTCATCACGCTCAAGTCTGCCTGTCCCCACTAAAAAACCAGCAAACCGATGGCTGATGGTATGCAACAATGTTTCCAAATGGCTAGTCAATCTCAGTGGCGGAATCCCCATAGTTGATCCGAAAGATGGAGAAGGCGAGGAGTAGAGCCGATTCTGTATCGCGCAGGCAAACCAAGTGGGGTTTTGTATATAGGAGATATCACTCACCCCTTTCCCGGACCACGGCTCGGTGTGCGAATACTTCGCGAGGCCAAGAAAGAGTATGCACGTCGTTACGAGTATGTGGTGACCTTGAGGGCGGTGAAGAGGATGGATTACATGACCGTCAGGTTTGCCTGTCTGCCGTTTGATTTTCTGGAAGAGACCTCGCGCTGGATCATCAACGAGTTTCCGGTATTTCGCATGTGGCTCTTGATATCTTCAGTACGCCGTCATCCACCGGAACAGATGTTTCTCTATCAAATCATCGAGCGGCACTACCCACAGTTCAGGACTGTGATGGCTGATCGTATGCACCATTGCTGTCAATTCCTGCAGGGTGGGTGCTTGCAGCCATCCGGCTCGCATGTCGTGCTGGGAAAACAGTGTTGAAAGATTAGGCGGCCGGACATCCCCGGCCAATACGGGATGACGGCCGCCTTGGAATGTTAATTCATTGTTTGCTGATGTAAAACTCGATCAGCGGTTGTATATCTTCGTCTTTGACCTTCTTCATTTTCTTCTTCATCTTTTTTGTCGTTTCACGTTCGCCCGAGGTGATCAACACGAACTGTCGCTCCAGATAGCCGCGCCACTGACCAGCCAGGATTGCCGCGTCGTCGTCGGCATTGGCGCCGCCTTCCGAGTGGCATTTTTCACATAGCTTGTCGTGCACTTCACCACCTCGTTTGGCAGCTGCGGCATCGAAATCCTGTTTGATGGGTTTGAAGGTCTGCTTGGCGTAGTGGGCGGAGATCGCAACGATATCATCATCACTCATATCCTTGGCAACCACCTGCATGTCGGTTTCCTCGCCACCACTGGCTTTGTACTTGTCCGCGGGTCGATCTCCCGCCTTGTACTGTTCCATCATATCTACCAATGAAGATTCGGAAAAACCGGCGATAGAAGGAACCTTGTCATCTGTGCTGTTGCCGTTGCTTCCATGACAGTCATCACACTCCTTTGCCATGTCGGATAAGCTGGCCGAAAATACGGAACTTGAGAACACTAGACACATGGATGAAAGTACACCAAACATGGCAGCGCGTTGCTTATTATTCATATAAATCCTCTCTCTCATAGACTTAATTATTTTGATTTTGATCAGATCCCTATGGCACCACTCCTATGCTGCAGGCGAGCATCCTGCAGTGTACGATAATAGTAGCATTTGATTGAGAAAAAACGAGTTCAGTGCTGAAAAAACAGCATCAGTTAACATAAACACCTACATAAAAAACGAACCTTGACTGACTTGAAGCGTGTTTTCTTAAGGGTTCTTAATAAACAGGACCAGAGTGGAATTATCTTTACTAAATGAACCTAAAAATATCATTTGTAAAGATAAACTCTGATATAAGAAACAAAAGCTAACTGAGCCGAAAGGTGCTTTCTTAAGGTTTGTTAATAATCAGGGTCGGAGCGGAGTGGTATTTACTAGTTAAACCTGAAATAACATCATTCACAAACATAGACACTAAATATAAGAAACAATTGCTGACTGACCCGAACGGCACTTTCTTAATAAACAGGCTGGATTGAAGTTGTCTTTACCGCTAGAAATGTTTTTTGTTAGACCTGGTATGTTGTTTTTACTTTAATTTTAAGGTGCTAAATACGATATAAATGGTGTCACCTACTATCCCGGTTCATACCTTGGTAGGCGCGTCACCCCTTAAGACTCTGCTAACCTGAGAATAAGCAGAATAATCAATGTTATAATTACTAGCTTCCAAAGCAACACCAGCAATTGTTAACACAACGCCAGTAATCTTTTTATACACGATCCTTACAGTTTATTGAGTTTTAGATCTATTATGTACTTTCAGATTAAGATTTACATTATTTAGATCCTGTCTCAATTAAAGGGGCAAGTGTCAACTATTATATATTTCAGTTTGCGCAGGAATGGTTGCGTTCGGGAAAATTTTTTACGCAAGTAGTATCAGAGTCTGTGGCGCTTAATCCTCACTGACTGATGGTAAATCTTGTCAGTCGGCTTATGCATCCGGTCTCTATGCACACCTCTCCCTTATAGGTATAAGTACCAGGATTCGCCTTTGGTGGGATTCTCTGGCGAAAAATGGAAGTTTGCGGTCCACTGTGTTTATGCTCTACCCTCTGCTTGGGGTAACCGGGTAACGTCTTGCCGTTGTAGAGCAAGTTACGAGTCTCTGTAACTTCCACTGAATCACTGCCACCACTCTGAAGTGAATAATTGAGTATCAATTTCAAGGTTTCGCCATGTCTTACTGGTGAGGGTGATGCCGTCGCCTCGAGGTCGTTTATCACCGGTCCGGATGCCACCTTTGGTGCGCTTGTGTGAACGCGCTTGGGTGCGGCAGTCAATGTTGGTTGCAGCGGAGGAGTTGGTAGCGCCTTCTTAATCTCATCGATCTCCATATCGGCCTTATCGAGAAATTTGATGGCGGAATGTGACAGCTGATCTTCCAGCCATGCAGCCGTTACGATGTCGTCGTGGATGCCTTTATCGAGTTGCCAGATACTAATCTCACCCTGTTGTCCCTTCTCTGTTGAGAAATAGACTTTAAGCAGCCAGTATTGCGTGGATTTTATGTCAGAAATATGGGCTAGTGTACCGGCAATTGCCTGCAGCTCTCCTGGTCTTTCTGCCCGTTTTAGTTGAACATGGGAAGGTTTTTTACCCTCTGGTGTGCTTAAAATTGCCTCATGGCCATATTCTCCTTTATAGATAGTGTACTTTTCATACCAGTCAGTACGAAATACAAACTCCCGCCCGATTAGTGCTTCATGAAGCTCTGAAGTGCGTTTGGTACTGAGGACTGGAGTTGTTGAGCAACCTGAAAGCAGCAGGCTTAAAGCAAAGACAAGGAGTAGAGACAGAATAGTGATTCTAAATATAATCGTTTTGGTGTTTGTGGCTGTTGAGTAGGGTTTAATGCATGGAAGTGAAAAGACCCAAGTTAAATTATCACAACGGTTGGCTGTCATGTTGTTACTCTGGGTGAGGTTTACGATTTGGCTGCCTGGCCGGTCGATAGTGTCGATAAAAGTGTGGCAATCATTCTATTGAGAGTAAGATAATCGGTCAAGTGACGCGCTTCCATTTTGGTTTTGGCTAGGGTCCGGGTGAGGTCTGGCTGTGGCAATGGATCTGTTTAACAGTGTGGTTCCAACAACTGTCTCTTCGGCCTATTTTGTCTCTGATTCACGCCATGTAAAAAACGGAAACTATATTGTTTACTGCGCAGAAAGATTGGTGAGAATATCAAGCAGTGAATCACTCGCTGTAGCTAAACTACCAAGCAGTTCCTTTGCCTCTTTCTGCTCTCCCTTATCAACCAGCTTTATCAGTGACGCGGCCACCTCATGGGTATGAAGATGCTTGGGAAGGAGAAAGGCATAAGCCGGCCTGTTTCCATATCGAGCAACTCCCATTCCATAGTACCAATGAGAAAACGTACTTTGACCACTATCAAGAGAGGGGAGCTCACTGTTGCCGTTGGTTTGAATGTATTGTTCAACCGATTCAAGCCATCGCCGGTGGCTGTAAACAGCGATTTTTAGCTCGATATCCTCACTACTGAGTTCTTCCTGATCATGCAAGCGATGCCAAAGTCGCTCTTTCTTCCAGTACATCATCCAGTCATCAAATGCTTCAATCGGCATGGGACGTGCGATTCCGTAGCCTTGCGCGTATTGGCATCCCAGATAGAGCAGGATCATACCGAGTTCGATGTTCTCAACGCCTTCTGCTACGACGGGTCGTTGTAGGGCCTTGGAGAGTTGTACAACCCCTTTGACAATGTCAAGATTATTGACGTCATCAATCATTGAGCGAACAAAGTTCTGATCGATTTTTAATACATTTATTGGTAAACGATGGAAGTGTGTCAGTGATGAGTAGCCAGTGCCAAAGTCATCCAGTGAAAAAGAGACGCCTAGCTTTGAGCAGGAGTTCATCATTTTCGCGACGTGTTCAATATCGTGAATTGCTGCGGTCTCCAATACTTCCAGCTCAAGATTCTGCGCAATGCCATCAGGGTAGTGGGTTAGTTGATCGGTAAGATATTCTGAGAAGTTACCCTGCTGAATATGATGCGGGCTTATATTGATACTCAGCGGTATTGCTGTGTCATGATCCAGCCATTGATTGAGTTGTTCCAGAGCCTGATTGACAACCCATTCGTCCATTTGTACTTCTTCAGGGGTACCTTCGATATTGGGTAAAAACTGACCTGGCATCAGTAAACCCTTGTCCGGGTGCTGCCAGCGAATGAGTGCTTCAAGACTGACAACTTCACCGCTAAACAAATCGATGCGGGGCTGGTAGTGTAAGACAAGCTCTTCTCGTTCCAATGCCTGTTTGAACTGATCAAGCATTTGGCGTTTGCTGCGTATCTCCTGCTCCTCGATTAAATCGTACATGTGATAGTCGATATCAGGATCGGCTTTGGCTTTGTACATTGCCTGGTCGGCATGTCGAAGAAGCGTATCGGCTGTCGAATCATCTTCAGGAAATATGGTTACACCAATACTCGCTGATATCGCTAATCGGTATCCTTTGACAACGAATGGCTTCTCTATGCGTTCTATGGCACGACTAAGAAAGGATTCACTTTCCTTGCCTTCTTTTAGATTGTTGAGCAGTATTACAAACTCATCGCCACCAAGACGCGCAAGCGTGTCTCCTTCGCGCAGTATGTTCATCATGCGTTTTGCCAGGCTGATCAGTAATTCATCGCCTACGTCGTGTCCATGCTCATCGTTAACCGCTTTGAATCCATCTAAATCCAGATAACAGACAGCCAGTACAAGCCCGGTATGAGAGCATTGACTCATTGCCTGTGACATCCTTTCTGAAAAAAGCGTACGATTCGGAAGTCCGGTAAGGGCATCGTAATAGGCCATGTGTTCGATCTGCATTTCTGATTGCTTACGCTCAATAAAGTCGTAAGCAACGTCAGCGATTCGTTCGAGTACGTTCAGGTCCCAATTACTGTATTCAATCTCCTTATTGCCGAGTCCGGCCACGGCTACGATCAAGCTGTCTCTGAAAATGGGAACAGTGATCTCTCTCACCAGTTTCGGATGGCTTTCCGGCATGCCCTTTTTATGATCAAGCGCCTCGTAATCATTATGAATTATAGGTTTGCGCTGGTGTATGCAATCGACCCAGACGCCTGCCTGATCGATTGGATAGTGCATATCTTCCCCTTCTGAACGACACATGTTTTTAAGCGTATTGCTTGACCAGACTTGAAGTGACAGGGTTTTCTGGTCTTTTTCTACGAAGTGATAAAATCCAATTTGGCTTTGGGTAATGCTTTCAGCAATATCAAGCGCAACACGCATGATGTTATCCATCTCTCCCTGGTATACGATTTTTGATAATCCGTCACGCAAGTTGGCGATTTGTTCGTTAAACTTTCGTTCCCTGATATCACGGATGAATACGAAAAAACGTCCACCTTCTATATTTGAATGGCTGGATGAGATTTCAGCATCCCAGAATGTACCATTCTTGTGGCGATGTCTCGTTTCAAAAAGAACATTCTTTTTATTGACGATTTCCTTAATATGAGTAAGGGTATCTTCTCGTGTTTTAGTGGCATCTATATCGGAAATATGCATCTGCAGCAGTTCTTCACGAGAGTATCCTGACAGTCGACAATAGGAGTCATTGACTTCAAGAATATTTCCATGGATATCGATCACCCAAAAACCATCGTTGGCCGTTTCAATGACAGACTGATAACGTTCAACACTCTGCATGATTGCCTGTTCTGCCAGTTTTCGTTGAGTGATGTCACGAGCAACGGCATAAATCGTACCATCAGGTTCAGGTTGTGTTGTCCACTCCAGATAGAGATATGAGTTGTCTTTGCATCGATATCGGTTTACGAATTTGGTAACCCGTTCCCCCCTTTTTTCGCGCTCGAGTTCGACCAGAGTCGGCGCTATATCATCGGGATGAACAAAATCGAAAAACGGACGGTTAACCAATTCCGACTGTTCCCAACCAAGAACTTCTGTCCACCTTTCATTGACCTTTCTGAAAGTTCCATCGGTATTGGCGATTACCAGTAGATCAATAGAGATGTCGAAAAAGCGGTCTCTCTCCTGTTCGGTCCGCTTCTGATCCGTTTTATCTCGTGCAATGGCGTAAACGAATCCATCAATCTCAGCAGATGCAGTCCACTCAAGCCAACGATAAGAACCATCTTTGCAGCGATAGCGGTTAACAAACTGCTGCACTGTTGTGCCGCTCTCTTTTTGGCTTTGAATCTGATTAACTGTGGCGTCAATATCGTCCGGATGGACAAAACTCAGAAAGGTATCACTAAGAAGGTCCTCAGGTTCCCAACCCAGTAGTTCCTTCCAGGCATGATTGACTTTTACAAATTTCCCTTCGGTATTTGCGACAGCCAGTAGATCAATTGAGAGATCAAAAAAATTACTTCTTTCGATCTCGGCATCCATAGCAGCTTGAGATTGGGAAGGCTTTTTGTTCACTAAGTCAGGTGCTTTGGAATGGGGTAAGAACCATCTTAACTATAGAATTATTTAGCGATTTCGCAAGTTTCTCAGGTCCTCTCTATTTTAGGAAATAGTGCCCCTTGTGTATTGGTCCTGATTTGTAACAAATAGATACTTTAGAGATAGTTGGTAAATCTAGGTTGAATCAGGCGCAAGTGGCTCAGCTTGGTGTTACTAGCTTAGATTGACGATTCGGATCTCAGGCCAGTTTCAGCAAGGAAGGTGACCGGTTGATAATAATGCTCTCGAGTAACGCTTGCTGAGCACATGAACAGGAATTAGGTTCATATCAATATGCAAGACCTTCTCCTTAGAGCTCTGCGCAATATCATAGACCCTGAGCAAAAGCGCATAAAAAATCGATTTATGGGGTTATAGACCTTTAATTACTTAAATTAGGATCAGCCGATTATCAACCAGATTATTACGTACCTCATGAAGATTGGTGCCTCTCCCCAAACAACCAATCAACTGCATTGGATGCGTGTCTCACCCACATCAGACTGGTTTGTATTGGCCCGGTTTTTTTACCAGCAATTACAACACGTCACGTCAGCGTAGTGCAGGTGGCCGGCGTCATGTTGTCTGTTGCAATTCTGAATGCCTGAAAATGAGCGCAAGAGCTCAGGCTGAAATCCACGCTGGTGACTCGATTAAGACAGGATAGCCGGATGTTGAAGTATGTCCCGCCTTCCGTTTTGTGCCTGTATATACCGGGGGTTGTGTATAGCAGACGACGCTGCCTTCATTCACAAATCTGGGTGAGCGTTTCCAGCGCATCCAGAATCTCTTGTGCCAATTCAACCAGACTGCGTCGCTGGGAACGGGCTCTCGTTCGCAGCAGCTCGAATGCGTCGGCACGATTGAGTCGATGTCGTTCCATGAGAATGCCTACTACCGTACCAACGATCTTACCTGTCTCGATCGCCTTGATATAGTGCTGTTCTTGCTTTTTGAGCTCCTCTGAATCAAAGGACTGCTTTAGTAAGGACTCGATGCAGGCAATCAAGCTAGAGATCTGCTCATCCTGTCTGAGCAGTCTGGCAGAATCCTCACCAGTTTCGTGCGGATGCACCGGGTCTGGCACTTGCTGATGCTGGTGAAAGATGAAGGGAGTACCTGAATCCAATAGCGTATCCGCCAGGTCTAATCCTATGCTGCCTATCAATTGATTGCTGAGAATGACGAGGTTGGGTTTTTCAAGATTGTTCAGTCGCACAGCGTCCTGTCTGTTGGATGCGGTGTATACCCTGTAGCCTGTTGTTTCAAGACTGCAACGCATCGCCTTCAGCAAAGGCTGATCGCTATCCACAAGTAACAGTTTGGCCTGCTTGTTCATGCTAAAGCCCGCCAAGTATTCATGATCGTACTTCCAGTGCACAAAATAGGACTTCGATGTGGGCATCCATGCCTAATCGGATTGTAATACTTTACGCTATTAGAGTCGTTGATGTCTGTCATCAGTTATAGAATAGTCATTTGGAAATGGCACCGCATATACACTGAATTTATGATTGTGCGGCGATTATTTTATAGGCCTCGAATAACGAGGTGATCATATACAAACTGTTCCCAGGCGTCAGATGGGATCAAGACAATCGCTTTCATCGGGCGCTTGTGCCAGCAATTGTCGTTGCTGTTCTTGCAGTAGTTGGGTCAACTCTCCGCTACTCACCGGGGGGCTGATATAATAGCCCTGTGCCAGATCACACCCGGACTCCTGTAAAAAATCGAGTTGTAGCTTGTCCTCAATGCCCTCTGCAGTCACCTTCAGGGAGAGGTCGTGTCCCATGTTGATGATGGTTCTGACCAGCTGACGGTCACAATCACTGGATCTGATGTCGCAAATAAACGAGCGATCGATCTTCAGCTTGTCAATATCAAATCGTTTTATATAACTGAGTGAAGAGTAACCGGTGCCGAAATCGTCGATGGAGATCAAAACACCCATCTGTTTGATATTCGAAAGCACGTTGAGTGCCTCATGATTCTCAAGCATGAGCACACTTTCAGTGATCTCTAGCTCGAGTGAGGATGGGGGGAGTTTATTGGCACTCAACGCGAGGCGGACATCACTGTCGAGCCGGCCTTCCAGCAGTTGAATGCCGGAGACATTGACGGCGATTCGAAGATCAATTCCTATCTGCTGGCGCCACTGTGCTAACTGACTGCAGGCGGAGTGAAGCACCCAACTGCCCAGATCATTGATCAGACCGCACTCCTCGGCGATTGGAATGAAGTGGTTTGGCGGTATGGCTCCGATATCCGGGTGGTTCCAACGTGCCAAAGCCTCGATGGTGATGACATTATTGGAAACCAGGTCAATTTGCGGCTGATAAGCGAGCTTCAGGGAGTTCTCAGCCAAGGCTTTGCGCAGTTCATTCTCCAGAGTCACCCGCATTTTGTGCTGGCTGCCCATCTGAGGCGTGTAGAGCATGAAACGGTTCTTTCCGGCCTCTTTGGCTTGATACATGGCGGTATCCGCATGCCTGACGAGATGCTCGCTGTCTGTACTGTGTTCAGGGTAGAGGCTGATGCCGATACTGGTACTGATATGGATGTCACGCCGGCCAACACGGAACGGCTGCTGAAAGCAGTCTAGAATTTTGTCTGCCACATTGAGAGCTTTTTCATCATCCTGGATGCCAGAGAGGATCACGGTGAACTCATCGCCACCCAACCTGGCGATGGTATCGGATTGACGCAGGCTGTTGGTCAGTCGATTGGCGACGGCATTCAACAATTGATCCCCGGTGCTGTGGCCCAGAGAGTCATTGATGTCCTTAAAGCGGTCCAGATCCATGAAAAACAGAGCCACTTTCTGTTTTTCACGCCTGGCCAGGGAGAGGCTCAGATCGAGCCGGTCCGAGAACAGCTGACGATTCGGCAAACCGGTCAGTGAGTCGTAGTAGGCCATCAGGTGAATCTGATTGTGGATATCCTTGTGTTTGCTCAGGTCTGAGAAAACCGCGGTATAGTGAGTCACATCACCACGCCTGTCGGTTAAAGTCTCAATGGATAGCCACTCAGGATAGATTTCCCCGTTTTTTCGGCGATTCCAGATTGTGCCTTGCCAATATCCATCGTGCTCAAGTTGTTGCCACATGCGCTCATAGTACTCGCGGCCATGTCGGCCGGAGGAGAGCAACTGGGGTGTCTGCCCGAGGGCCTCTTTACGGGAGTAGCCGGTAACTCGGCTGAAGGATTCATTGACGTCAATGATCTGCAGATTGGCATCAGTTACCAGGATGCCGTCCTTGAACGCGCTGAAAATACGGTGAGCAAGAAGCGGGTCCCTATGATTATTGTTGTTTGGGAATTTCGCCTTATTCTGTCTCTTTTCGGCGAAGCGCTTGGCCCATCGCGGCTGTGACCCTCGTTTATTCAACCCATTTTTCATACTCGCCGTCCATCGATCGCTACCATGCCGGTCACAATGAAACAGGGGGTTCTGGTAAATATTTACCAATATCTGCCCGTTCAGGTGCCTGCAGTGTTATTCTCGGCGGAGGTTGGGCCGTCTTTATGAAAGCACCTTTCAGGTGCTTGTCGTTTCTGTATTGGCGGGTCAAGGGCCAAAATAGGTGTTTGATCTACAACTAGACCAATAGTCAGATTATCCAGAATCTATAGGTGACATTTCAAGGTTTAGTTGATCTCCGATGGCTAATCGGCTGTTTTTTTCAAACCAAGCGTTAGTTTTTACCTCAATTTCATTCAACAACTGAATGATTTACTTGTATAGGGGGGGCAATGTGCGCATAAAGCTCTGCTTAAAAAAAAGATCAGGGATATCCATCAGTTGGCAGATATAGAAACAGCTTCCAAAGCGCTTCGTTGTCCTAATGAACCAATCGCATGGCAGAACAACAAAGAGGATGGATGAGCCGGTCGGCTCTGGGATGGCTCAGACCCTGGAGGGCGCTGAATACACCTTGGTACAAGGTCGTTCACGACAGTTGAGCCAGACTACTGAAATATCAATCCCGTAATCAGATCAACCGTTTCTCCTACCGTTGATTGTCGGCAATCGATTTACATTCTGCTAAAAAGGCATAGCCATTGATGTCCGTGTGTATCCTCTGGTGGTTGATTGGACAGGCCACATGATCCTTGACTGGTGGTACTTCTTGGTGCCGAACAATCGGTTTGTACCATGTTTGTTGCAATGGTTGCCTTGATAGTATTGGGAAGTTATTGCGGCAAATCGATTACCCGGTTGATAACACAGTTCTCTGTTCAAGAAGCGATCGGTTTACCGCTACATGCCAAGCCGTCAAAATCGCCTGCCACAGCTTTGACCTGTCGCTTCAGGTGGTGCTTCTGCGCATCGCTGAGCTGTTGAACAATGCTATAGATCATGTCGATCGTCACATCACGATTGTGATCTAGGCGCTGTTGGTAAAGGGGGGTGCGAAGTGTACCCGGGTTGGTCAGCAGTTCAGCGAATTCGTGCTGGAAAGCCTCCCGGTCATTGCGGGTGTTGACGATCTCCCCCAGGCGCGATTGCCAGCGTCGCCGCACTTCCAATCCTTGCAGGCCCAGCGGCTGGAACTGCCTGCTCCAGACGACCAGCATCTGTTCCTGCTGCTCGTCCAGCTCACCGAACCAGCGCTGCAGTTCCTTGCTCATGCGGTCCCGGTAGTCATCGCGCAACTCCTCGTGACTGGTGGCTTCGAACTCCTCCAGCCACTCGTTATTGCGCTGCTCAAAGCCTTCGAGGAGTTCCCTGATCTGGGTTTCATCCGCGCTGAGCAGAATATTACCCAACGCCGGGCTGCCCTGCTGCAGGATGCCTGTCCAGGCCTGTTGGATTCGATCGTTGAAGGTAACCAGTTCGGTCCGGACCAGGTCGTCGCTTCGGAAGCGTCTATCGACGTCGCGCAACAGGTGGGCATAGCTCGCGACCTGGGTGCTGCAATGCCACTGCAGGAAATTCTCGACACCCATTTCCAGCAGGTTGTCCTGGTTATCTGACAGGGGCATGTAAGAGCTGAGGTAATGCGGTAACAGCCAGTCGAGGTTATTGTAGGCCAGCTGGATACGACTGCAGGCCGACAGCAGTAACGCCAGCAGGAGTGTTTGTATTATCCGCAAAAGCGGGCCTGATCTGCTGTAGTTGCCGATAGGGAACGGGTTGTACTGCATATCGCCGGCTCCGAGCGCGTTATTGCGAGTTTTTAAGCGACAAGCGATAACCGGCCGCCGTGAGTACCCAGCCTGCCACCAGCGCCACCATGATCGCTTTCATCTGCCCAATGGCAAAACCGCGGTTGCCCATGGCCAGCATTTTTTCCGGATCCAGGGCAAAGGAGGGCATGCCGCCTACGCCACACAGATTCCAGGCGACAACGGCGAAGCATAGGTATCCGGCGCCCTGCAGGTCCGCACCTAGACGCGCCTCAGGAGGTAGACTGGCCCGATGCCTGCCCCAGAACCAGAGGGTTGCCAACACCAGAACCAGAATGGTGTACCCGCCAGTACCGAAGAAACTGGGACTGGGTGCCCGCCCGACGACTCCTGGCACCAGTATGGCCGACAGGGCGACAAGCAGTGCGGTAAGCGCAAACAGCAAGCGTTTCCCGGCCGCGGGTTCGCTCGCCATGAACATGCCGGTGGCACAGACTGCCATGCCCAATGGAAAACCGAAGGCGAAAGACATAAAGGCCAGCCAGCCTGTTGCGCCATGTTTGGCCAGAAAGGCCCGGTCTCCCAGGCTGACCAGTTCGTCCTGGATGAGGTTGCCGGCGAGTACGCTGGTCAATACGACGACCAGCCCGATCGCGAAGATCCATTGTCCCTGACGTTGAATGTGCATGGCGGTGCCCCCATACTGCAAATTTCCTGCAAGTATAACCGAATCCTGTGAAAAACTAACTGGCGGGTGATGGCGTAGTTGCAGGGCAGTTGGGTGCTCCGGCGCTATGGTATTCTCTTGTAGAGAGAGACTCTGCTCTTCCCATGAAGATCAGAGTCTGGTTGCTGAAGAGATGAGCGCAATCTTGTTGATTTTACTGGCATGGCGCACTTCAAGAACAAGCGGTATTTTCACACTTTGAATGTGGATTCGGATAATGGTATCAGGCAGTGGGTGTTACTAAACTGTGACATCTGCCTGAACTCAAGTCGATTGCAGCGCCACAAGCATATGGCGCTGAAAAGGTGTTCGGATAATTTGTTCCGTTACCCCAGAAAAATTGGTCTTGGTCGATCAATTCGGTAAGCAGGTTAAAAACAATCACTCAACGCTGGTGGGCTGGTTTTCCGGGTCAAAGACAATCCAATCATCCATTCCGGTGACCAGCGCTTTTATGGCTCTAATTCAGTCCATAAGCGTTTATTTTGCTTGGCAGCCCAGTCAGTACTCTGTTTCAGGAAGCGCTCTTCGAATTCCTTGGCAGCCACAGGCTGACTGAAATAAAATCCCTGGAATGCGTGACAGCCAAAATTGACCAATTGCTCAAGGACATCCCTGTTTTCGACGCCTTCAGCCACGGTTTCCATGCCGAGTTGAGTGGCCAGCTTGACGATGGTCTCAACCACCGCAGCATCATTGGGATCATCAAGCATGTCATGGATGAACGAGCGATCGATCTTGATTTCGCTGATGGGTAGACGTTTCAGGTAGGCCAGGGATGAATAACCCGTGCCAAAATCGTCTATTGAAAAGCGTACGCCGGAGGCTTTCAGTTGTTTCATCTTGAACGCCGTTGCATCAATGTCATGCAAAAGCATGCTTTCAGTGACCTCGAGCGTCAGGACAGATGGGTCAGTACCTGTTTGGCTGATGATATCCAGAATATTCTGCACAAAATTATCCTGGTTGAACTGAACAGCACTGACATTGACTGAGATGCGTTTAACAACTTTTTCTGCATAGGTTTTGTTCCATGCCCACTGTTTGAGCAAAGAGTGGCGCAGGACAAAGTTGTTGATTGGCTGGATTAAACCGCTCTCCTCAGCCACGGGTATGAAATCTCCTGGTTGTATGATTTTGTTGTCTGCTTTCTTCCAACGCACCAAGGATTCCACGCCGATTAATTGCATGGCGCTGTCAAACTGAGGTTGGAAATAGACCTTGAACTGGTTCTCTTCAATAGCATGATGCAGTTCGTCAAGCAGGTACATGCGTGCCTCAATGTTTTTCTGCATGCTTAGCGAGAAAAATCTGAAGGTATTTCGTCCGGCCTCCTTGGCTTGGTACATGGCGGTATCCGCCTGGCGTAAGATATCATCGGCCGTTTCATCCGACGTAGGAAAGACACTGATGCCGATACTGGTAGTCGTACGAATCTCATGTCCGTCAATCAGGTAGGGTTGAGCGATATTTTCATTAAGTTTATCCGCAACCTGTTTGATGTCGGCTATTGCTTTTTCCAGTGTGTTGCCTGATTCAGATAGCAATACAACAAACTCATCGCCTCCAAGCCTTGCAACAGTGTCTTCATCACGGACGTCCTTGAGCATGCGCTGAGCTACTTCCTGCAGCAGTGAATCACCAACAGAATGACCAAGCGTGTCATTTACCTGTTTGAAGTTATCCAGGTCGATGAAAAGAATTGCACCGAGGTGACTGTGACGTTTACAGCGGGAGATAGTTTGTTGCAGTCGAGTCAGCAGCGTACGCCGGTTTGGCAGGTTGGTTAAGTGATCGTAAGAAGCCTGGAATTTGATCAGTCTTTCAGCCTCACGCTGACGTGTAACATCCTCGATCATCAGGATGTAACCTTGCAGTTCCTGATTTTCCTCCCTGATCGGCGAGATCCTAGCGTCCAGATATCGTGTTTCACCCTTGATTGGTAGGTTCATTTGAAAACGATACTCTCCCTTGTCCTGTGCAATCCGCATGGCTGCTTTAAAACGCTTTTTGCTTTCAGATCCATGTCCTGCATGAAATATGTGAATGCTTTGTTGTTTCAGCTGGTCCGGTTCCAGTCCGAAAATGCGGGCGGCTGATTCGTTGAAATAATTAATCTTTAGGCTGGTGTCAGTGGCAATTAAACCAATATTGACCGAAGCGCTGAGTACGCTGTTGAGATAAGTGGTTTTTTCGCGCAATGCATTTTCTGCTTTACGCCATTCAGTGATGTTGCGCCATATGCAAAACAGTGCGTAGTCATTCTCAAAGGGAATACGTGTCAGCGATACCTCGATCAATAACGGGGTGCCGTCTTTCTTTAAATGTTGCCATTCAAACTTGTGGTAACCGGTTTTGTAGGCCTGTTCTATCATTTCATCGGCTTTGTCGGTTGATTGCCTGCCGTCAGGCTGTTTGTCGGGCGACAAAGCGGACGGGTGGATTTGCTGAAGTTCCTGTGAGCTTTCAAATCCTAGAAGACGGGCGGCAGAATCATTGGCAATGACAAAGGTGTTTTTACGAATAACCAGCATGGGTTCTTCGGGGCGTTCAAACAGCAAGCGATATTTTTCCTCACTTTGGCTTAACTGCTCTTTATTCAATCTGAGCATTTCTGATTGCTGCTGCAGTTTTTTATTTTTCTTTGAGGTAAGCCAGGTATGCAGGAAGAGGCTGGCGATCAGTGACAGGAACAGTATAACTATGGTCGCTACAATAACTTTTTTGTAAAGTCCATAAAAACCGATTCGTGGATTTAGTATGGTTGCCTTTTCAGCGATGGTTGCGGGTAATTCAAGATTAAGTGCCTGCAGAGTGGGGTCGGAAAAAATATATTCGTTTGGACTTTTTGTAATCGGCGGCAGTTCTGTAAGCTTTATTCCTTTTAGAATAGCTTTTACCAGGGAAGCTGCCGCCATTCCCTGGGCTTTTCCGCTGGTGACATAACCGCCGAGTACACCATTAAACAGGTAGGCATCTTCCATACTGATGACAACTTCTGACCCTGAGGTAACAATGAATTTTATTGTGTCATTGAGTTTCAGGGTTGACCCGTTTTTATTCCGCATGGCACCGAGCGTGGTCAGTAAAACCAGTGGTTTTTTTACCGAGCGGAGAGGTTTGGTAATGTTGTCGATGTTGTTGTCGGCTAAAAAAATCGTTTTCGGGAATTGTGCTGTAGAGAGTTTTTTTCGCAGTTCACGCTCGATTGCCTGGTAGGTGTTGGAGTTGTCACCGACGATAAAAATCGCTTCAGGCTGGCCGAACAGCTGTTGCACCAGTTCCAGGTTGGGGCCGATTTCCTTTTTTTCGAATACGCCTGTCTGTAATTCAGGGTCGAGTCTTTCCTGTTTTGAGTAGTCATTGACCCCTGAGAATACCAAAGGCTTTTCTGGGAATATATTCACAAGGTGGGACAAACCGAAATCCAATCCATTGTCATCGGTCACATAGATGGCATCCGGATTGAAGTCTTGGTATTTAATCTGAAGATAGTGCCCGAACCAGTTGGCATAGCTGCTATTGTAGTCGGTGCGTTTGGTATCCAGGTATTCAGTTTTAATGATGGATTGTGTCGGCTGCCCTTGTCGCAGTCCTTCGATAAAACCGTCATGCTGGCCTTTGGTCCAGGGGTATTCCTGACTATACGAGTGTATGACAAGAATCCGACTGGCATCCGCTGCAATTACCAGAATCGGGCTGAAAAATAGTAGAGTAATCCCTAAAATAGCACCTGTTATGACATTTTTAGGGAAAAGCAGCATTTAAGTTTCTGGCTGAACAAAAGGATTTCGCATCGCCCCGGTATCTCAGGTTACTGTCTGGACTTAGCCTGGGTTAGGAAAGGCGATAATAACTATAGATAAATCGGGGTAATTAAATCATAGCAGACATCCAGATACTGTTTTCTTCTTCAGTTAATTAACAGTGATTCTCTTGAGTAAAATCAGTTTTTATATCGGGCTGTAGTAAGCAAATTTCGTACCAATGTGTCTTCTTTTTCGTGAGCCAATCTAAGGATAGGATCATTTATTTCGTAAAATCAGTGAAGTGAAATTTTGACGTCTGATTTATGATTTTCTATGGAATTGCAAATACTGATAGCGAGGGGCTGTCAGGCTTCAGCTTTCATGCAGAAAATATAATCACTTAGGTACCTCAAAGCGACTCTGAGAGTGCTATGAGAGACAATTTTTGATTTTGGCAAATTCGAACGTGGGGAATGCTAATCTAGCCTGAGGAGAATGGTTTGAAATCTTTTTCACGAAAAAGTTTAATACAGGCTGAAACAGCTTTTTCATCAAAAAGTCGCCCACTGCCAGCCTCAATCTCTTTTAAAGCGACATCTATACCGAGTGACGGGCGATAGGGGCGGTGGGACGACATCGCCTCGACTACATCGGCTACAGCAATAATCTTTGCCTCAAGCAGGATTTCGTCACCTTTGAGTCTGTTGGGATAACCACTGCCATCCAGGCGCTCGTGATGTTGTAAAACCATCTCGGCTATCGGCCATGGAAACTCCACGTCTTTGAGAATTTCGCTTCCATGCAAGGGGTGGGTCTTGATCATTTCAAATTCCAAATCGCTGAGTTTTCCTGGTCGAGTAAGGATCTCTGAGGGAATATTGATTTTTCCAATATCGTGAATAATGCTGCCTAGGCGGATTCCCGATAATATTTCGTCAGAAAGATTCAACTCTTTGGCTATGGAGACTGCCAATTCTGAGACATTTCGCTGATGACCAGCGGTATATGGATCTCGTTTTTCAAGGGTGGCGGACACAACGATAACGGTTTTTTCCAGTGAATTTCTGAACTTCTCCAAGTAATGCTGGCGTTCTTTATCTAAGGTAACGAGATTTGTTATGTCCTGGACGGTGCCAATGGAGCGGACAACTTCACCATCTTCATTTGTTACGTGGTCGGCAAGTTCATGAACATATAGGATATCATCATTGTCTTTTCGGGTAATCCGGTGTACTAAGTCATATGACTGCTTGTCTTGTACGGCATTGAGATAAGTCGTTTTTACAGAATCACGCTCTTCTGGGTGGACTTGCTCAAGGAATGCCTCAAAACTCGGCACGAATTCGGATGGATTTAAACCAAAAATACTAAATACCTCATCAGACCAGTACAAACTGCCACTCACAAAATCCAGCTCCCAGCTTCCCAGGCGCGCAAGTTGTTGTGTTTTCTTCAGCCTTTTCTGATTTTCGATTAAATCATGGGTTCGGTTTTCAACTAGCATTTCAAGCTTGTTACGTGCACCTGCAAGTTCAATATGGGTTTTTACTCTGGCAAGTACTTCTTCCTTTTGGAAAGGTTTCCCGATGTAGTCCACACCGCCGCTTGAAAAGGCTTTGACCTTATCCTGAGGGTCATCAAGGGCACTGATAAAAATGACCGGTATATTTCTCAATGATTCGCGTTCTTTAACGCGGGCACAGATTTCAAAACCATTCATGCCGGGCATGACGATATCCAGTAGAATCAGATCCGGTACCAGGGTATCTAAAGCCTGCAATGCGAGATCGCCACTGATTGCGGCAAAAACCCTGAATCCTTCCGCCTGTAGTAGAGAGGATAGGACAGAAAGATTATCCGCTACGTCGTCGACGATCAGTATCTTAGAGCTCAGATTGTTTTGTTTTTCATTCATTATTAATAAGTACTATTGATCCGTTACATTATTGTGCTGTGACAATAATTCAATTATTGTGTCAAAGCGGAACTCCTTTGCCAGAGTCACCAGTACTTCTCCGATATCCTCTGAAATGATGTCATTATTCTCCACGAACGAAAGTATGGATTCTGCATCCAGTTGCTTTGCACTTAAGAGTAACTCATCGCCTATCTCCTTTGGCAATGACTTGATCCTGTCAGGTGAAATAAGCTTGTTCTTGGGCTGATCCTTCGCATCGCTAACATCGTAAACGAAGGATGCACCGAGTATATCCGACATTACATCGAAGATCTCATGAGAGCGATAAGGCTTTCGTACCACCTCGTCACAACCAGCATCAAGAATCTTACTTTTCTGCTCTTTAAACGCACTGGCTGTTATAGCTACAATCTTTATATTCTTACCATTGGGTAAATTTCTAATTATCTTTGTCGCCTCATAGCCGTCCACACGGGGCATGCGCATATCCATCCAGATAAAGTGCGGGTTCCATTGCTTATAAAGGTCAATTGCCTGCTGGCCGTCTATCGCCTCTTTTACGTCGAAACCGACATGAGTCAAGAGCTTTTTAAGTAACTGCAGGTTCTCCCTGTTGTCATCGGCAATTAAAATCCGCCATTTTGGCTGATCCGGAGCAAGGCAAAGTACAGCAGGTTTGCTTGTGGCAAACTCTTTGGGTGCTTCGTTTCCCTGTGTCAGGGAGACAGGGATATGAAATGAGAAAATAGATCCTTTGTCGACTACGCTCTGAACTGATATATGACCGCCGAGCAGTTCCACAAGTGATTTTGAAATCGCCAGGCCGAGTCCCGTTCCTTTTCCTTGATGATCCGAGCTTCCAGTCTGTACAAAAGGTATGAAAATCGCACCATAATCGTCTTCCGGAATCCCTATACCGCTATCCTCAACCTCGAAAGAGAGCATGACTCTGTCTTGTTGTCTGTCTAATGGCTCGGTTTTCGCGCGTAGTGATATACCGCCTCGCTCAGTATATTTTACCGCGTTTCCTAACAGGTTAATCAGGATCTGCCTCAGTTTTCCAGCATCAGCGACAATCCAGTGATTCAGGTCCTGGGCAAACTCCAGCGTGAACTTGAGTCCCTTGTGTTCGACACGGATATTGATCATGCTTTCAAGATCATAAAGCATTTTTTTCAGGTCGAGGGGACTCTCCTCAATTTCTATTCTTCCTGACTCTATCTTGGATAGGTCAAGAACGTCATTAATCATATCGAGTAAGTGCTCGCCGCTACGATTAATGACATTGATACTATCCCGTTGCTCCCTACTAAGCATATTGTCACGTATCAGAATTTCAGAGAAACCCAGGATTGCATTTAAGGGTGTTCTTAACTCGTGACTCATATTCGCCAGAAATACACTTTTGGCTCGGTTTGCAGAATCAGCTTCGATTATTGCATGCTTGAGACTGGTCTCGTTTTCTCGTAAGCGGTTTTCAACTTCTAATCTTTGAGTGATTTCCTTCTCCAGGTTTTTGTTGACCTTTTCAGTCTGTTGTTGCGCAGTTTCAGCTTTCTTTCGCTGTATATTCACATCCTCCATAATACTGATTGCAGCCAGCCTGGATTTTTCGAGAGCCTCAGTCCGCCATCTCACCTTGTCTTCCAGTTCGTCTTTATATTCTGTTAACTTTTTCTCTGCAGCTTTCTGCTTGATGATTTGCTTGTTCAGCAAATCCCGTGAAGCCATGGTTTCGTCAAGTCGTGAAACCATTTCATTAAACGCATTGGCATACTCTTCAAGTTCATCACCAGTATGAAGTGATGAGCGGTAGCTCAGGTCTCCCTTTGTTACCTGATTAACACCTTCGAGTAAATTGGTTACTGCAGTAAAAATGTTCCTGAAAATACCAAATGAGAGTGATAGCAGCAGTAGCGTGGCGACGATAGTCACGACAAAAGCGGTATTGAACATCCTTTGCGTGGAATCATTGTGTTCACTATTTACGGAGCTACGCAATTCTGACGCAGTGGTTGCAACCTCCAAGCCAACAGACTGTATGCTAGCAGCTATACGTTGTTTTCTTTGTTCTAATAATGGAGTAATTTCGAACGATATACTGCTTTGAGAGTTCTCAGTTGTTGGTGAAAGGCGTTTGAATAACTCGCTCATTGTCAATAAATTACTTTTAAGTATCTTGATTTTTCTCTGTTCAGGAAATTGTTTGGAGTCGATTTTCTCTATCTGGCTTATCAAGGTTTGATGTTTCTGCAACCATTGATGCCTGGGCCGCACTTCTTGCGGGTGTAGGATGGCTTCATATGTCAGTATCGATAACTCGTAAGAGCCTACTTGGATTAGATAAAGCCGATCATCAATTAACGTATTGGAGCGGGAAAGTTCGTTTGTCTTGTATAGTACGGTTAAAAATATCAGTCCTAGTAATATATTAAGTCCAATCGTTACCAGTAATTTGTGTCTGATTTTCATTTGTGGACTACTGGATAATTGTCACTGCTTCTGGTGCTATCTCGTTCAACACCTGCCCATGAATTCTTGTGAGAAAGTCTGGCAGGGTGCGCTCTTCCACAAGTCCCCCATGAATTGCCCAACGGGAAATATCTTCAAGTACTAGCAGCATGGACTGATCTAGTGAGACCTCCATGCTGATTTCTGGCCAGTTAGTTTCAAGAGAAGAGGGTGGAGCTCCCAAACGTTCCGAAATAATATTTATTGCAGTTCTCGGATTGTTTTGCACGTATTCCTCGGCCTGCAAAAGACTCTTGAAAAATCGCCTTACTACTGAAGGGTGGTTTGAAACGAATTCACGGCTTGATACAACCACGTCCCGTTGCTGGTAGAGTCCAGGTTCCTCAAATACTATATAGCCGCCCGGCAGTTTATCTTTGGTCAGACTGATATAGGGCTCGCGCATCGAAAAGGCATCGACAGCTCCAGAGGCAAGCTTGTCAGGCAATTGCTCCGCCTTGAAAAAAGAGAGACTCAGGTCTCTTTCATATATCCCATGTTCCACTAAAAACAGATGTAGGAAAAAATGTACCGCCGAGGCCTTCTGGGTCGCCAGTTTCTTTCCTCTGAGGTCGGCAGGAGTGCTAATTCCGGCATCGGTCCTCGCAATCAGGCGGTTGATATTGTTTGCGGAAAATATGGAACCGAGGATAACAAATGGATTTTCAGAAAAAGATGCCAAAGCCACAGGCACATCAGCAGAGATAACAATATCGCTCTTGTCAGCAAAAAAACTATCATGTAGGGCTCGTTTACCGCTGGGATGTTCTGATAGATCCAGCCTGAGTCCGTTTTGTTTGAAAAAGCCTTGGTTCTCGGCAACCATAACCAGAGCGCTGCCAGGCTGCATCGCTAGGGCAACCCGTACAGACTCTATCTCCTTTTCCTCATGTTGTTCTGGTTTACCGTCACAGGCTATCAATAACACAGACAATGCAGCGATCAATATGACACTGTTTGCTGCGCGGCATACCCAGATATATTTGAATTCTTTCATCGACAGATACTCTGGCTACTGCGCGTGTTTTGCTATGTCTTTGTAAACGGGTTCGCGTCCCAGTTCTCTGCATAGTTCATTGACTTCCTGCTTGATTTCGATAATTCTGTACTCTCTGTCAACCAGGGTCTCATTGAAACTCTCCAGTTTCCTGTTGTTTTCATCCAGTTGATCCAGGGTCCTCGAATTACTCAGGGCAATTGCGGCTATTTCTCCAAATGCTTCTGCAACGGATGCATCAAAACCGGTAAAATCACCATCCTTGTTTGCAAGACCCATGATGCCGACTGTTTTACCTTTGATATTGAGGGGTGCAAACAGTACATTTTTCAATACCACATGTCCCTCCGGCATGTACTTGACCCAGTCTGTATTCATGAAATCATTGTCATACACCGCCTTGCCTGATTTATAGGCATTGGCTCTCAGGCCGCGGATCGGCATGGGTAGACTCGGGTCTACTGCGCAGGAGAGACCCCCAGAATCCAGAAACAGCACATCGTTTTCTTTACCATCATCTGTCAACAGTGCCACATAACCGGAAACCGCCCCAGTCATATTACAGGCTTCATCAAAGATAATGCGCGCCGAGACCTCAAAGCTCCGATTAGCGAGCACGGATTGCGCAGCATGCCAGAGCGCATGAAATTCCTTGGGTGTTAAACTGGATAGTCTGTTTTCTGCCAGCTTCCTATGCTCGATTTCGATCTTCAGTGCTTGTTGCTGCACCAGTATCAGTAGGTCCTGCTCTATTTCATGACAGAATTCGGCCAGTAGATCCTGGTGTTTATCCGCTTGTTCATTGGCCCTGTGATCATAAACAGCGATGGTTCCGAAGATTTCGCCATCTGGCCAGTGCACTGGATAACCCAGGTAATATACTAGCCCCTTGTCAATCAGGCGGTGTGACTTCCATTTATCATCCTGTGAGGCGTCTTTGACATGCAATGCAGAATCATTTTTGATTACCCAGTCGGTGAAACTCCCCTCAAGTGTGATCCGGTCACCTGTTTTAAACGGATTTTCATCGGTGACATGTGTATAAAAGATGGTGAAGGTGTCATCCTGTTTCTGTGTAATGACAGCGACAGGCGTATGCATTTTTGCTAATGCAAGATCGACTGTTTTGTGCCAGCGGTAGATGGTTTCATTCGGTACCTCAGGTTTTGGCGGTTTTTTATCAGCCATGCCCATCTCCCTCCAGCAATTGTTTATAATAAAGAATGGATCACTGTTTATGTATTTAAGACTATCAGAATTTTCAGACGGTGCTGTTTGTTTTCAGGGGGAGTTGCTTCAGGTCAATAATCAGCTTCTGAGTTATCTTTTCGATATTTTTATAACTAACTGTTTCTATGGAAAAAGTCGGATTCTGGCTAAAAAGTGAGATGTCTGCAGGGCGGTTAGCCAATCTTAGGTTAAACTACGGATAAGAAGAGGGTTTCGTTTAGGTTTGACCCACCCAAGGTGGGAGTGTTAACACCCGATGGTATCTGTACCTAAAACGCCAATTGCATTAGTAGCGCCACGTGAGGTGGGTTCTAGTGATATCTCCCATGAGGTTGTGACTATCGGGGGGCGAAGTTATAGGTGACCACTTGGTGTGTGATCCTGCTGGGCATGTCTTACTGGATATGCAGCCTGAATGGAACAGCATTGCTGATTTAATTGGGGGAGGCGGAGCTCAGGATTTTCCTTCGGGCCCGATTGATCAATGAATCCCGGCTTCTGTTGCGGATATGCCGGGGTGTATCCCCCGTGAAACTTTTATAGGCTTTTCTGAACGAGGCGGCTGATTGGTAGCCACATTTCTCGGCAATTTTCTCGATACTGAGCGTGGTGTTTTTCAGTAGGTTGGTGGCTTCCTGCATGCGCCATGTGGTCAGGTATTTGGCTGGCGGTATTCCCACGTATTCATGAAACTTCTGGGCGAAGGCTGTACGGCTCATACCAATTGTGCGGGCTAGCTCATCCAGGGTCCACTCCTCATTGAATCGAGTGTGGATCAATTGCAGGGCGTGGCCAATTTGCGGTGTGATCAATGCCTTGAGGTAACCCTGTGACAGATTGGCAGAAAAGCAGTTGCGCAGTAAGTGCAGCAACAGCAGGCGCGCCAGGTCACGCAGTGCGATACTGCGTCCAGGATTGTTGTTCTTCAGTTCAATCAGGATTGTGTCCAGGATATGGGCGATGCCGTCAGTGGTTGGATTATTGCGGGCATCACTCAGCTGAACGATATCGGGCATATCATTTAACAGCAACTGAGCGGTGTCCGAGTCAAATTCATAGAAGCCGCATAAAACGCTGGTCAAGTTTTCCTGTTTTACACAATCCTTTGGTTGGTTGACGTTTTCCCTGTCCTGTGGTTTCCGACTGTTGGCAAGTACATGGTGAGAATCACGCGGAAACATGACCAGATCACCTGCCTGGATTAACCTGGGTTCCATGCCATCCATGTGTATCCATGCCTGACCATTGTCGACCAGATAGAAGGGAACCTGTCCGGTACCCGCAATATCGATGGCCCACTCTTCGCAATAGCTGCGGTGCATGAAAATTCGTGCCTGCAGGTGTGTTCTGGTCAGAAAGTGAGTCAATGCATCATCTTTGATGTCGTTATTGGGATCATGCATTTCCATATTGATTAAATGTACGGTTGGTTAAATAACGTGAACGATGGGTATCGATATTTTCTGTAGAAATTGCCACTGAGAATATATCATATAAAGCCAACCTAAGATCCTATCTATAATAATCAATTGATGGCTTCACTATAGAGTCAAAAATAAAAAACCATTTCCACGCCTATTACGTATTACGTTGTATCTGCGTTAATAATTCATAAAAAGAGGACCTTTACATGAACAAAATCCCAATTGCCCAGTGGTCTGAACTGGAGCTGGAGAAACCAGCTTATGCCTTGGTGGCCGATGTGGATCTGGTGATCGTACGCTGGCCTGATGAGGAGCAGGTCTCAGTACTCTATGGCCGATGTGCGCACCGTGGTGCACTGATGTCGGACGGCCGAATCGAAGGTAGCAATATTGTCTGTGGTCTGCATGACTGGGACTATGAATACAAAACCGGGGTCAGCTCTTACAACCCATCGGAAAAACTGCACCGCTTCAATGCCTGGGTCGAAGCCGGCCAGGTCTGGGTGGATGAAGACGAAATCCGCGAATGGACGCAAACCAATCCGCAGCCATACAACCGCGACGCCTACCAGGGACTCTATCAGGATATTCACGGCGCGCCAGAAGAACCGCATACCAAATACATCCAGCATCTGGCCGAACACGGCCTTTCCAAGGTCGGTCATCACGGCCGTGTCGCTGCCATGGGGGTACCGCGCGACCTGTTGCCGAAGTGGGAGGAGATTCAGATCCTCACCGCGCAACTGCACAAGGTGCCGATGCTCGATGACGATCCGGTCGGCACTGAAGTCATTATCGGTCCGAATGCGGAAAAACCGCTGAAACTGGATCGGCCCTTGTTTGTATCGGACATGAGTTTCGGCGCCCTGTCGGAAGAGGCCAAGGTGGCTTTGGCGATGGGGGCTGAAATGGCCGGTACCGGTATCTGTTCCGGCGAAGGCGGCATGCTGCCCGACGAGCAACAGGCCAACAGCCACTATCTGTATGAACTGGCCTCGGCACGTTTCGGTTACTCCATGGATAAGGTCAAACAGTGCCAGGCGTTCCATTTCAAATGTGGCCAGGGCGCCAAAACCGGTACCGGTGGACATCTGCCCGGTAACAAGGTCAAGGGCAAGATTGCCGAAGTGCGTGGTCTCAACGAAGGTGAGTCTGCGATTTCTCCGGCGCGTTTTCCCGACTGGGACAACATCGACGAATACCGCCGTTTCGCTGCGCAAGTGCGGGAAAGTACCGGCGGCATTCCCATTGGCGTGAAACTGTCGGCCCAGCACATTGAACGTGATATCGAAGCGGCACTGCAGATCGGTGTGGACTACATCATTCTGGATGGACGTGGCGGCGGCACAGGGGCCGCGCCATTGATTTTTCGTGACAATATTTCCGTGCCGACCATTCCAGCGCTGGCACGTGCGCGCCGTTATCTGGACAAAAAAGGCCGTAACGATGTGTCACTGGTGATTACCGGTGGCCTGCGCCTGCCGGCAGACTTCATCAAGGCCATGGCTTTGGGAGCGGACGCCATTGCCGTGTCCAACTCGGCGATTCAGGCGATTGGCTGTCTGGGTATGCGCGCCTGCCATACCAACAACTGTCCGGTCGGTATCGCCACGCAGAAACCGGAGTTGCGCAAACGGCTCAAGATCGAAAAAGGGGCCAAGCAACTGAATAATTTTTTCCGCGCTTCAACCGAGCTCATGCAGGTGATGGCACGCGCCTGCGGCCATGATCATCTGAATAAGTTCTGTATTGATGACCTGAGCACGTTTGACCGGGAGATGGCGCATCTGACCGGCATTGAATACGCGGGTGTGAAGCTGGACTGACGATTGGAAAAAACAACCAAAGGAGCAAAACAGATGGCGGATCAAGAACTCGTTTGGCACAAGGTGCTGAACAAGGACGAATTGCCGGAAGGCCGGGTCACATCGGTCACCTGCAAGAAAAAAACCCTATGCATGAGTCACCACGAAGGGCAATACGGCGCGCTTGACAATAAATGTCCGCACCAGGGTGGCCCGCTGGGTGAGGGTAGCATCGAAAACGGTCTACTACGCTGTCCCTGGCACGGCTGGGATTATCATCCGGTCACGGGCAAGGCGCCGGGTTTTGACGATGGTGTGGAAACCTTTCCGGTGGAAATTCGCGACGACGGCATCTATGTCGGTCTGGCGCCTGAAGAGACCCACATCGGTACCGTTGGCGATCTGATGATGGAAACCATGACCAACTGGGGCGTCAAGCAGGTGTTCGGTATGGTGGGCCATTCCAATCTGGGTGTGGCCGATGCCCTGCGCATCCAGGAGAAGGCCGGCCGCCTGAGTTATTACGGTATCCGCCACGAAGGCGCTGCCGCATTTGCCTGTTCGGCCTATGGCAAACTGACCGGCCGTCCAGCTGCCTGTCTGGCAATTGCCGGTCCAGGGGCCACCAATTTACTCACCGGACTGTGGGATGCCAATGTGGATCGCGCTCCGGCACTGGCGTTGACCGGCCAGGTCGAGACCCAGGTGCTGGGCCCGGGCGCGTTCCAGGAGATTGACCAGGTGGGGGCATTCGGTAGCGTGGCGCAGTGGTCACAAACGGTTATGCATGACAGCAAACATACTGAACTGATGAACCTGGCCTGTAAAAGCGCCATTCTCAACAGCGGCGTGTCGCACCTGATTTTCCCCGATGAAGTGCCCAAGCGTGAACTGGACAACCCGCCAGCGGCCGGTACACCCGAAGGTCGTTTGCCTTCACGCGAAATCTCACCACCGGCCGATGCCCTGCAGGCTGCGGTGGAGCTGTTGTCCAACAGTAAAAGGCCGGTCATTGTGGCCGGACATGGCGCGCGTTTCCAGATGGATGCCGTGATTGCCCTGGCCGAACAGCTCAAGGCGCCGGTCATCACAACTTTCAAAGGCAAGGGTCAGATCGCCGACACTCATCCGCTGGCCGGTGGCGTGCTGGGCCGCAGCGGTACACCGATTGCGAGCTGGCTGATGAATGAATCCGACAGCCTGCTGGTGTTTGGTGCGAGTTTTTCCAACCATACCGGCATCACGCAAAAACGTCCGACCATCCAGGTGGATTACGATCTCATGACACTGGCCAAGTTCCATGCCATCGATGTGCCGGTGTGGGGTGAGATTGGTGTGACCGCCAGGCTGTTGTCTGAGGCGCTGGCCGGTTATAGCGGTAGCGAGGAGCAGACAGACGATGTCGCCACACGCTGGGCCATCTGGCGCGAGGAGAAACAGCGCCGCACCCTGGATGACCGTGGTAAAGGCATCAATTCCGCCATCCTGTTTGATAAGCTCGCCAGGAGTGCCGACAGCGATGCCATCATTGCCGTGGATGTTGGCAACAACACTTACGCGTTCGGTCGTTATTTCGAGTGTGAAGATCATACAGTACTGATGTCGGGTTATCTCGGCTCCATCGGTTTCTCCTTCCCGGCGGCCATGGGTGCCTGGGCCGCGACCCAGGAAGATGATCCGCGCTTCAATGGCCGCCAGGTTATTTCGGTCTCTGGCGACGGCGGTTTTGGTCAGTATCTGGCGGAGATCAACACTGCAGTCAAATACGGCATGAACATCACTCATGTGCTCATGAATAACGGTGAGCTGGGCAAGATCAGCAAGGAGCAACGCGCCGGTAACTGGGAGGTCTGGCAGACCAGCCTGCACAACCCCAACTTTGCCGAGTATGCGCAACTTTGCGGCGCCAAAGGCTTACGCGTGACCGATGCCGCCGATCTGGAAGGCGCGCTCAAAGAAGCACTGGACCACCCGGGACCGGCCCTGGTGGAAGTGTTGACCGATGCGGAACTGGTCTGAGCCATGAATGAAGCCAGCCTGTTACTGGTGCTGCTCGGCATTGCCTTGTTCGCACTCTTTTCCGGGCCGATCAGTCGCGGCAGTCTGACGCCGCCGATGACCTTTACCGCCCTTGGCCTGCTGCTCAGTCCGATTGCGCTGGGTTGGATCAACCTCGGACTGGACAATGCGGTGATTCACACCATTGCCGAGATCACGCTGATTCTGGTTTTGTTTACCGATGCAGCACGCATCAAACTCAAGCGCCTGTGGTCGGATCATGACGTGCCTATGCGCCTGCTGCTGGTCGGCATGCCTCTGACCATCGGTCTGGGTACGGCTTTGGCACTGGCCGTGATGCCGCAACTGCTGTTGCTCGAGGCATTGGTGCTGGCGGTCATCCTGGCGCCGACCGATGCGGCTTTGGGGCAGGCGGTCGTCAGCAGTCCCAAAGTGCCGCAACGCATACGTCAGACCCTTAATGTGGAAAGCGGCCTGAATGACGGCATTGCCTTGCCAGCCCTGCTGTTTGTGATTTCATTTGCTGTCGGCAGTCATGGTGGTGGAGAAGAAACCGACTGGCTGAATTTTGTCTTACTGCAAATCACGCTGGGACCACTGGTAGGCGCACTTGTTGGCTGGTCGGGTTCCAAAGCCATCAACATGGCGATTGAAAAACGCTTTCTCACCCATGAATTTTGCAATATCTATCTGCTGAGCATGACGTTTATTGCCTACCTGGCGGCAGACCTGGTCGGCGGCAATGGTTTTATCGCCGCCTTTGTCGCCGGTGTGGCGACCGGCAATACGCTCAAGCATGTCAATGAGGAGATTTACGAATTTGCCGAATCCGAAGGCCAGTTATTGAACCTGGTGATCTTCTTCCTGTTCGGTGTGGCCCTGCTGCCGCAGGTCTGGCCACGCATCAGTGGCGAAATGGTGGTTTACGCCCTGTTAAGCCTGACGTTGATCCGCATGCTGCCGGTGTTTGTCTCGTTGCTGGGTAAACACCTGCGTTGGGAGACCGGACTTTTTTTGGGCTGGTTCGGGCCGCGTGGTCTGGCATCGATTCTGTTTGTCCTGTTGGTGCTGGAGCATGCTCAACTGCTGAATCAGACGTTGGTATTCGATACGGTGATTGTCACGGTGTTTTTCAGCATCATTCTGCATGGACTGTCGGCATTGCCGGGGGTGAGCCTGTATGCCAGGGTGTTGAAAGTCTGCCAGCGTCGCGGTGATGACATTTCATCGGAACAGGCCAGTGTTGAGGCGATGCCATTGCGACTATCCTCCAGCTTCAAGGAAATGGAGGATAATTCGTGATCGGGATGATTGGATTTTGGTTACTCCCCAAACTGTTTATTTCAGTCCCGATGCTCATGGCTCTTTCCATGGCAACGCTTTGTGCCCAACAGTATTTCAAAATAGATTTCACCCAAGAGGATTCACGTAGACGCGCTGCAGTCAGCGCTTAATTTTTGTCTGCATTGCTTAGAAAATACCCAATCATCAATCATAAAAAAGGAGTTTACCGTGTCAGTAACTCTGCCCTCTTTAAATCTCGTGGACTGGCTACCAACCCGTGATGCCATTCATCAGTATGCCCGCATCATGGGCAAGATACGCGGTTTTTATATGCCCAAGGCAAAACATTGGTGGCATATCACCCTGACAGTGAATACACATGGCCTGACAACGACACCTTTTCCAGTAAATGGCCGGAATCTGGAGATGCAACTCGATCTGACTTCACATCAGTTATCGATTTGCAGTGATAGCGGATGGAATTGCAGCATTCCCCTCAAGGGAAACAGTGCCGCCGGAATGCGACAGCAGATCACACAACTGCTCGCCACTCAGGGTATCGATCTCGATGAGCAGCCGCTGAGCGCTTTTGATGATGATAGCGTGCTGACTTATGATGCGGATGCTGCGGATGATTTTCGCCGTGCCCTATGTTGGATTGATGTGGCGTTCAGGACTTTCAAAGGTGGTTTGCGCCAGGAAACCAGTCCGGTGCAACTGTTTCCCCATCACCTCGACATTGCGATGAACTGGTTTTCCGGCAGATTGGTGCCCGGCGTGGACCCGGCCGACGAGGAGAATGCGGATGAGCAGATGAACTTTGGTTTCGTCAGCGGCGATGCTTCAATTGATGAAGCTTATTTTTATGTCACGGCTTATCCCATGCCCGATAACTGGTCTGTTCTGCCATTGCCACAAGGGGCCTATTGGCATAGCGAAGGTTGGGTCGGGGCGATTCTGCCATATGCCAGGTTGCTGGAAGCGAACGATCCGCAGGCAATGTTGCTTGAGTTCCTGCAACTGGTGCAGGGCCATGGCGCAGCGCTGATGAAGTAAGTTTGTGTTAGGAGTCGACATGCAAGTAGCCGTAGACAAAGAGATCCCTGCACGCGAGAAGTTGATCAACCGCTTCCTCGAAGTGCGGGCATACACTGAAGCTTTGTGTCGTCCGTTGCAGACGGATGACTATCAGATCCAGTCCATTGTGCAGACCAGTCCACCCAAGTGGCATATTGCCCATGTTACCTGGTTTTATGAGGCTTTTGTTTTGCCGCATTTTGATCCGGCTTACACACCCTTCAACCCGGTCATGGATTTTCTATTCAACAGCTACTACTACACGCACGGTCAGATGCATCCGCGACCAAACCGCGGACTGCTTTCAAGGCCCAGCGTGGCTGAGATTTATGACTACCGCGCCTATGTGGATGAGCAAATGGTGCAGTTGATGCAGAACATTGATGACGCCCGCTGTGAGGAGCTGTCTTTTCGTGTGACCCTTGGCTTGAACCATGAACAACAGCACCAGGAATTGCTGCTCATGGATGTTAAACACAATTTCTCGGTCAATCCGATCAAGCCGGCTTACCGCAACGATCTGAAAATACCTCAGGGCCAGAGCCGCCCTGTGCGCTGGCTGGAACAGACCGGCGGTATTCATGAGATCGGTTTTGCCGGTGAGGGGTTCGCCTATGATAACGAAACGCCGCGCCATCAGGTCTTGCTAAGGGGCTATCTCTTGGCCGACCGCTTTGTCACCAATGGCGAATACCTTGAATTTATCAGGGATGGGGGATACGACGATGTGGCGTTATGGCTGTCGGATGGATGGGCTTTGATTAAAGACGAAAACTGGACGCACCCCCTCTATTGGCTACAAGGCGAAGATGGCTGGCAACAGTTCACTTTGGCTGGCTTGCGTGAGCTCAATGAGCATGAGCCGGTTTGTCACCTCTCCTATTTTGAAGCCGATGCCTATGCGCGGTGGGCGGGCAAACGCCTTCCACTCGAAGCGGAACTGGAACTGGCGCTGTCGTTGAAGCCGGTTACAGGTAACTTTACCGACTCTGATTTTTTACATCCGGTACCGGCATCAGAACAAGGCCAATGGTTCGGCGACCTTTGGGCCTGGACCTCGTCACCCTACACGGCGTATCCAGGATTCAAGCCTCTGGAGGGCTCCATGGGTGAGTACAACGGCAAGTTCATGTCCAACCAGATGGTGTTGCGTGGCGGCAGCGCCGCGACACCCGCAGGGCACACCCGCGCGACTTACCGTAATTTTTTCTACCCGAATGAACGATGGGCCTTTACCGGCTTGCGCCTGGCGGAGGATGTCTGATGCAGAATGTCACCTTTCATGATCACAAGCAGCCGGCCTTGAGTTTCCTGGATGCCATCGTCGAAGGTCTGTCGCAGGAGAATAAAAGCATACCGCCGAAGTTTTTTTATGATGAACGTGGTTCCGAGCTTTTTGACCGGATCTGTGAACAGCCCGAGTATTATCCGCCATCGGTTGAGCGCAAGATGCTATCGGAATTGTCCGCCGAGATCGCTTCATTGACCGGGCAGAATCGACTGCTGATCGAGCCTGGAGTTGGCAGTGGCGCCAAAGTGCGCCTGTTACTGGGTGATCTGAAGCCTTCGGCTTTTGTGCCCATGGACATCTCTTTTGATTACCTCAAAAGCGTGGCCACGCAACTGGCAGCTGAATACCCATGGCTGCCGGTGCATGCTGCTTGTGTGGATTATTCTCATTCCCTTCCGCTGCCGGATGAGGTGCCGGATAGCCCGAGGTTGGTATTTTTTCCGGGCTCGAGTCTGGGTAATTTTGATAAGACTGAAGCGCAAGCATTTCTCAAACTGGTGCGCGAGATACTGGGCGAAGAGGGCATGCTGCTGATCGGCTTGGATACCAAGAAATCCGAGTGCGTACTGAATGCTGCATATAATGACGCGGCGGGTGTGACTGCGGAGTTTAATAAAAACCTGTTGCATCGCATGCGAGATGAACTCGATATCAAGGTCGATCCCAGATCGTTCGATCACCATGCTTTTTATAACGCCGCAGCCGGACGTATCGAGATGCACCTTGTCAGCAAGCGGGATCAGTTATTGCACCTGAACGGATGTTGCTTTGAATTTGAGCAGGGTGAGTCGGTGCATACGGAAAACTCCTATAAATACGAACCGCAGGAGTTCCTTGACCTGGCATCAAAAGCCGGCCTGGTTAAGGTACGCCACTGGCTGGCGGAAGAGGGCTTGTTCGGTATCTACCTGCTTGAGACTGCAGCGTCCGGATAAGCATGAGGTATCAGAACTGTCTCCCTATGCTGTTTGCAGGGGAAGGCAATTCCTATTTATTTGCATTGACGAAGTGTTCAGCAACATTGAAACAGTCGCCCCCATAAACGCTGCGACATTACTGCCATACCCGCCCTCAAGATATTGCCTCATTCACCTATACTATTTGTATCTGCACTCTCTAATGCAAAGTGCCTGGCACCTTTTTCCCTTGTAGCCCCTAAGGACAGGAGTGTTACCCAATGCTGCTGGGAGCACCGACGAGGAGCTTATAATATGAAAACCAACCTCCCGGTCACCGATAGAGAAGTTACTTACGGGCAGGATGAGCGAATCATATCCACTACCGATCTCAAGGGCATGATCACCTCTGTCAACGACGTGTTTATACGCATCAGCGGCTTCAGCCGCGAAGAGCTTGTCGGCAGCAGTCACAACATCGTGCGTCATCCCGATATGCCCCCGTTGGCTTTCGAAAATCTGTGGCAGACTCTGCAGGCGGGCAAACCCTGGATCGGAGTGGTAAAAAACCGCTGTAAGAACGGCGACTTCTACTGGGTACACGCCTATGTCTCCCCGGTCTATGAGGGAGAGCACCTTAGCGGTTATCAGTCGGTCAGGTATGCGCCCACCCGGGAGCAGGTGGAACGGGCTGACAAACTCTACCGTCTCGTCAATAAGAAAAAGGGCGGACTTGGCCTGCTGGGTAGGCTGCAGTTTCGCTTCAACTATGCCCACCTCGCGTTTGTTATCATGTCCGCCATGATTCTGACAGGGATTGGGGCAGGAATCCTCAGCGGACAGCTGTCGCCTCTATACGGTTTGCTGGCCCTCATCGCCGGACTGCCATTGGCTTTCCTCATCGCCCATCTGGCGACGCGCCCCCTCGCCACTCTGCGAAAAACCGCCAAGTTCTACGCTGACAACGATCTGATGGAATTTGTCTATTCCGGCAGGGGACAGGAGGCATCCACAGTGGAGCATTCACTTCTGATGCAGCAGTCGAAGCTCAATACCGTGGTGGGGCGGCTTCAACATTTTGCCCAATACCTGATGCAGGCGGCTACCTTCTCGACCAGCGCAGCTGAACAGAGTCTCGGCAACGTGAAGCAGATGGAAGAGGAAGTCGAACAGGTGGCCACTGCCGTCACCGAGATGAATGCCACCATCGAAGAGATTGCGCGCAACGCCAACACCACAGCGGAAAAGACCCAGGACACCAGAACCCAGGTCAAAGAGGGTAGTCAGGCCCTTGAGAGCGCTACCGACGAGATCAATGACCTGAATGGGCAGGTAGAGCATATCGGTCGGGTCATCGACCAGTTGACAGAGGATTTCCGCGCCGTTGACGGCGTATTGCGATTCATTGATGAGATCTCTGAGCAGACCAATCTGCTGGCACTCAATGCCGCCATCGAGGCCGCGAGAGCCGGCCAGCATGGCCGTGGTTTTGCGGTGGTCGCCGATCAGGTGCGATTGCTGGCAAATCAGACGAAAGAGTCAACCAAAAACATCAAATCCCTGCTCGGTAAACTTGATGGTGATATAAGCAGGGTTCGTAGTGACATGACCGGTAATCGGGAGCAAATGCAGCAGGTGGTAGAGAAGATCTCCAAACTGCGCACCGAGCTTGATCTGATTCAGGAGTCGGTCATCAGTGTGACTGAGCTCAATGTCAGTATCGCCAGTGCAGTAGAGCAACAGCATGCAGTCGTCGATGAGATCTCACACAACATTAACAATATCAATGGAATCTCCGGTCAGACAGCCCAGGTTGCACAGCAGTCATCGAATGCCGCAGTCGGATTGGAAGATACCGCGAAAGAGCTGGAGGTTCTGGTCAGACAGCTCAACGGCTAGCCAGCGATTCGCTACCATTGTCGCCGAAGGTCGGAAAATCCATATTATCTGTCGGGTGGTGTGGCTGGGCATCTACAGAAGTTGTCCTATTTTTGCCGGGAAGCACAGATGAATATTCAGCCGCTCGGTGAAACAGCAACGGTTGGCAGACTCTCAGCTGCTGAATTCTGTTATTGCTTTCCTGGAGCATGAAGATCACGCTATCTGTGAGGGGTGATTTGGCTCTGCAATTTTTCGTCCAAATCTGTCATGGGCATAACCAAACCGAATCTA
This sequence comes from Candidatus Thiodiazotropha sp. 'RUGA', assembly GCA_016842065.1. Taxonomy (GTDB): domain Bacteria; phylum Pseudomonadota; class Gammaproteobacteria; order Chromatiales; family Chromatiaceae; genus Thiodiazotropha. The sequence goes on along the minus strand of JAEPDS010000028.1, from coordinate 8,347 downwards.
CATCTGCAGTCTCATCGCAAGATTCTATACGGCGATACAACGAGCGTCTGGCCCGTTATACTACTCGAAATCTGAACATCCATTTCATCAGGAAAACTCCGAATGTCTGAAAACTTTAAAGAAAGTGCACTGAGATACCACGTCAGTCCGGTGCCTGGAAAGCTGGCAATTCAGGCTACCAAGCCGCTTTCCAACAAGCGTGATCTCTCAAGAGCCTATTCACCGGGCGTGGCCTATGCCTGTGAGGCGATTGTCGAGGACGAGAGTCAGGCTGCGAAGATGACCGCGCGTGGAAATCTGGTGGGTGTTGTATCCAACGGTACTGCGGTGCTGGGTTTGGGCAACATCGGTCCGTTGGCATCCAAACCGGTGATGGAAGGTAAGGCGGTACTGTTCAAAAAGTTTGCCAATATCGATGTATTCGATATCGAGGTCAACGAGAGTGATGTTGACCGTCTGGTGGATATCGTAGCGGCCCTTGAGCCAACCTTCGGCGGTATAAACCTTGAGGATATTAAAGCGCCGGAGTGCTTCCTGGTGGAGCAGAAGTTGCGTGAGCGGATGAGTATTCCGGTTTTTCACGATGACCAGCATGGTACCGCGATTGTTGCTGCTGCTGCGGTTTACAACGGTTTACGACTGGTCGACAAGAAGATCGAAGAGATCAAGCTGGTGGTTTCTGGAAGTGGTGCTGCCAGTATTGCCTGTGTTGATCTATTGGTCAGCATGGGATTGCAAAAAGATCACGTCACCCTGATCGACCGCAGTGGTGTCATTTATCAGGGGAGGGAGTCAGGCATGAACCCCTGGAAAGAGAAATATGCCCGCGAGACAGAGATGCGGACGCTGGATGATGCCATCGATGGCGCTGATCTTTTCATGGGACTATCCGGGCCGGGCGTACTGACTCAGGAGATGGTAAAGAAAATGGCCGAGCGGCCATTGATTCTGGCCATGGCCAACCCGGAGCCTGAGATCCGGCCGGAACTGGCGAAGGAAGTTCGCCCTGACGCGATCCTCGCCACCGGACGCTCGGACTACCCGAACCAGGTCAACAATGTGCTCTGTTTTCCTTTCATTTTCCGTGGTGCGCTGGATTGTGGTGCGAAAACGATCAACGAGGAGATGAAGCAGGCTTGTGTCAAGTCGATAGCCGACCTGGCGATGAAGGAGGCAACCGATGTGGTTGCCGAAGCTTACTTGGGAGAAGAGCTCAAGTTTGGTCCGGATTATCTTATTCCAAAGCCTTTCGATCCCCGCTTGATTGAAGAGGTGCCGGTTGCTGTGGTTCGAGCGGCCATGGAGAGCGGTGTAGCGACCAGACCGATCGAGGATTTGGATGCTTATCGCAAGTCATTACATGAGTTCGTGAATGCCTCCGGCTTGTTCATGCAACCCATGATTGAAGCCGCCAAGAAGGGACCCAAGCGTCGACTGGTCTATGCCGAGGGAGAAAATGATGATGTTTTGATGTCGATGCAGGCCATCGTCGATGAAAGTGTTGCCACGCCAATCCTGATTGCCCGCCCCGATATCGTGAAGCAGAAGATGGATCGTCTCGGACTACGCTTTACGCTCGGTGAGGATGTGATGGTGTTCGATCCCAATGATTGCGATCAGCATGATCGTTACTGGCAGCACTACCATGATCGGGTCGGGCGAAATGGCGTCGATGTGGAGGCGGCACGCAACGAGGTGCGCAACAATCCGACTGCTTTGGCCTCGGTAATGGTTTCGATGGGTGAAGCAGAGGGCATGATCTGCGGTAAAGTGCGTCGCTTTGACAGCCATTTCAAGACGATTCACAAGGTGTTGGGCACCAACAGTGACAACCAGCGTGCTTCCACGGTATGTGCATTGCTGCTGCCCAGTGGCCCGCTGTTCCTGGCTGACGCTTTCCTCAATCTTGATCCTGAGACTGAAGAACTTGTCTCCATTACGGAGTCCGGAATTGAATTTGTGCGTCATTTCGGCATCGAGCCGAAGGTGGCGCTGCTGTCACACTCCAACTTTGGATCTTCACGCGGCGGTTCAGCGCATAAGATGCGCGAGGCGGCGAAAATTCTGAGACAGAAACATCCGGATGTGGAAGTCGATGGTGAAATGCATGCTTTGACGGCGATGAATGAGGAGCTTCGCAAACGTATCTTACCGGGTGCCAATCTGACGGGTGCGGCAAACCTGTTGATCATGCCGAACCTTGATGCGGCGAATATCGCTCTTGGACTGATCCGTTCGCTGACCGATGCACTGCTGGTTGGGCCGTTCCTGAATGGTATCAGCAAGCCGGCTCACATAGTGATTCCTTCGGTAACAGCACGCGGGATCTTCAATATGAGCGCGATTACAGCAGCGGATGTTGAACGCTATTGCGAGAACAATGTCTGTTCAACCTGATTCTGAATCAGCTTTGTGATCGACATAGGGTGCCTGGTGAGTTGGTAAAACCAGGCGCCCTATGACAAGGACAATGTGGCGAAGTTTACTGGCTGGCGCTGGGAGAGTTATCCGGCGACTTTTCCGTTCCGAACTGTGTGACAAAATCAAGAAACTGAGTTGCAGGTTCACAGATCCATTTTCAGTTTTCTACCTCCAGTTATCGAGAAACCTTCACGTTCATAGAATGCCAGGGTTTTGTCAAACTGTGGAAGCGGGGGCGTTGTGACCTCCAGGCGACTCCAGCCTTTTGATGTGGCGAAATGTTTTGCGTGTGATAGTAGCCGTAGTCCAACCTTGTTCGAACGGTAGTCCGGTCGTACGTAGAGCTCCGGTATGGTGCCAAAGGTGCCTCCAGCATATAGTGCATAACTTTCATACAGCGTTAGCAGTCCGATACTCTCACTCTGCTCGATATGAGCAACGAACACGAAATACTTTTCCTGCTCGATAAGGTCCTTGAGTTTTAAAGATGTCTCTTCAGGGTCATATTTGAATGCTTGAATATCAATGGTGCGGGTGATTTCAGTCAGCAACTCATCCACTAACATGACTACTTTCTGTACATCGTTGACAGTGGCCGTACGAATTGTGATATCTGTGTCCATACTATTATCCATCTACCTTACATGTCCTAGGCGTTGGTGCACACTTCGGTCAGCCATTCACGCATCACGATTGATTGCCGACGGACAATCTCCGGGTCTTCATGGATATGCGCCATGAGACTTGCACCCTGCGCCATCACCATTAATTGCTCTGCACGCGCCCGCGCTGATTCTCGCGGCAGGATAGCGCTAAAGCGTGCTTCCAGCCAGCGCAGATAGAGTTCGAACATGGCCCTTGCCTGGTGCTGCTGTTGACGATGATCCTTGCCGAGTTCACTGTTCAGGGTACCCATGGGGCAGCCGTACCGGGCCAGGTTGTCCGCATTGTCATCAACCATGGCGATGAACCGCTCCACGCAGTCGTAGGTGGTACCGCAGTCGAGTGACCAGCTCTCGAGCTGTTCTCTGATGCCCTCAATCTGTTGCTCGATAACGGCTTGTAGTAATTCATCCTTGGATTTGAAATGGTACTGGATATTGCCTTTTTGCAGTTTTGTTTGCTGCGCGATATTTGCGTAGGAGGTTGCAGCAAAGCCTTTGTGGTAGATATGGCTTCGGGCCGCGTCAATAATGCCTAACCGTGTGGGCTGTTTTGCCGGTCTCTTCTGATCTGTTTTCATGATCTGCACCTATGGGAGATGGTATTGTCACCAAGTCCCGTTGTCACCGAAAGGTTGTGCTATTTTGTCGCGTCAGGATATGGCTTCTCTCTCATTGTAGAGGTTGTCAGCGTGTGGATATAGATCTGCTGGTTGTTATATCGGGATTTGCTTCGTGGTCTTTCGGTCTGGCTATGGGCTATGCATGGGGCTACTTTTGATATCAGGTTATTTGTTGTGGTATTTCTTTGTAATGCGCGAAAGTGAAGGGGCTGCCTCTTTAAACTCCATCTGAAAGATGGGTATGGTTCGGCTCACACCTTCGGTTGCACAATCCAGATACTTCGAAGCTGCCGAAACTGCGATTTTGGTTCCGCTGTTCCGGTAGGTCTTGGCAAATTCTCTTAGTGTTTCATCACTGCAAGCAGAAATTATTGTTGCTACCGCCCGCTCTCCAACCTTGTCCCAGGTCAGACGGCTCTTGAGTAGCGCATTAATTTCTTCTCTGAGCCCGCTCTTTGCTTCGGTAGTGAGATTGTTGTACAGACCTTTCTTCTCCAGGTAAAGCTGATAGTTTTGTATTGTCTTAGTTGAAAGCCTAGCCCAGCGACTCTCCAACTGCAGTACATGGGAGAAATAGTCGTAGTCGGGGCCGGCATGAACCGGTATAGAAATCAGCAGCAAAATCAGGGTCACCATAAGGATCTGTTTCATTTTAAGTGCCTTTTAACCTCAATCTGCCCATGTATGTGAAAACACTTTTTTGGGGTGTAGGTTCATTGGTTTTTTAAAGGGTTTGATTACTCTGTGATCCAGTTTCCAGCCATTTTCATCGACCAAATGGACCTCTTCAATGGTCTTCTCAATGGTGCTAACGGAATCCACAGAGGGTTTGTTACTGAAATGGTTCGGTATGTTTTCGTCTTCAACGATAAAGGTGATAACGGCTTTTCTATCCGATTGGCGGAAGTCTGTCTGTTTTCGACTCTTTTCGTATTTAAAGGCCCGTTGCCGGCCTCTGAACAGATTGGACTTGGCTTCTGCCTCAGAGATTCCCCTCGATTTGAGTTTTTCGATGTATTGATATCTTGCCTTCAGGGTGCGATTTGAGAGCAGACCGGTGAGCGCGTCAAAGTCGCTGCTTGATGACAGGGTCTGTCGGTACTGTTGGTAGATCTCCTCCGGGCCAGCCTGTTGTGAATAGCATGCCGGTAGCCAGAAGAGTGATGTGATTAAAATCAGGAGGGGCAGGTTGTTAACCTTCTTTTTCATTCTTGATTACTCCATGTGATACTTCGGTTAGACAGATTTTCAGTTTCTGTCATCCGGTTCATCGCTACATAAGCCTGTACGTACAACAGATATCCAAGCCGACACTCATGTCAGGTTACTAATACGCCCTATCTTTGAAACCGGATTCAACGAATCGGAAAACAGTTGCTCCAGTGGGATGTGATCTCCAATATCCCGCCCGTAGTAGACTTCTATCAATCGACCGTTGCGGTCGATGAGAAAATCGGCGGGAAGGCGATGTATCTCGTTTTCCATGCTGCCGGGTAGGAATCCGTTCGTCACTACCGCACGGTAGACCTGGGGTACTCCCAGGGTCCAGGCACGAGCGAAACCGCGCCAGGAACTCTCCACTCCATACAGACGATAAAGTTTCAGGTCAGGGTCGGGTATGAGAGGGAAGGGCGGTGACTGGTGGCCCACATAGTGTGCGATACGTTCGAGTGGTGACTGGAATACTGCCAGGATACGGATGCCGTTATCGAGAAACTGCTGATGCTTGGTTATCAGCTCCCTGATTCGCAGATTGCACAGTGGACAGGAGGCGTAGCGAAAAAAACTGAGCAGAGTCATACCTGGGTGAGAACCGAAAGGTTCTATCGGGGTGCCTTGCCAGTCGCGGGTCTCGAATGCCGGAGCTCTCCCGCTGGGTTTGAGTTGAGTCTGTTTCATCGGCCACTCCCATTGGGAAGAGGCCTGGCCATCGACATCGCTTTGCTCTGATGCTTGTCCATCTCGGCCATCTGAATATCAATCGCTTCCCGCCAATGATGTTTTGGCCGGTAGCCAAGGATTCTTGATGCGCACTCATTGTCGGCATTGGTTTCTTGCAACAGATGGATGATGCTGCGGGTTACGAGCGGTTCCCAGGGTAGCAACGGATTGAGCTTTTCCATCAGCCAGGCAAAGGCAAAGGCGATCGGGAAGGGGACACTGAAATGAGGCCTTGGCAGTCCATGTTGCTGGTGCAGGTAGTCGATCACTTGCCGCACCCGGGGAACCTCCGGACCGAGAATATTGAAGGATTGATAGCCGCTAAGGTCCGGGGTGGTGGAGGCGAGTTCCACGGCTTGTCCAATATCACGGCCATCGGTGATGGTCATATCGGTTTTGCCACCGTTTACCCAGGGCACCAGGTGGGTCTTCAGGCGTGGGACCAGAATCGGTAACAGGCCGAGTGCGTATCGGGAGCCGGCGAACAGACCCAGGCGCAGATTGATCGCGCAGAAACTATCGCTGGAGAGCTCGCGTAATCGATCCTCGATTCGTACCACATTCGTCTCGTGGGGCCAGTAGGCGCGCTTGATACCAGGGCTCATCGGATCAGATGAAGTCCCGGGCGCTGCGGCACTCACGGTACTGATGAAGATAAATCGCTTGACTCCATGACGACGGGCCGAGTCGATCAATGCCAGAGATGGCTTGAGAAACAACTCATCGGATTGCTTGCGATGGCCCCAGAGCGAAGTCCAGGCGGCGGCATGGACCACAGTATCGACCCCATGCATCAGGTTCTCGAGGTAGTGGACGTCGCGTAAGTCACCAATTCTGGACTCCCCGCGGAATTCAGCCGGCAATCTGGAAGGATCGCGGCAGGCGGCGATGGTCACCACATCCTGGTGTTTTGCCAGAGCTTCGATGCAATGACTTCCAACAAAGCCGGTGGCGCCGGTAATCAGAACTCGCATGGGCGTTTCCCTTTTCTGACTGCGTGTTAATAACGACTTAGATTAGTACGATCGTATAGAAAAAGCAAGTTCATCGTATTATTGAGGGTTAATACCTTGAATGATCCACAGGTGGAAAGACAGAGGAAGATTGAGGATTTCGGGTATTTTTGATTGAAAGAGTAACTACTTCGAACTACGGGATGAGAAGTTCGTTAGGAGAATAGGTCACTAACCGCTGTGCTCGAATAGAGTCGAATGGTGGCGCTGATTTTCGGCTTTATCTCTATTATTGCCCTGTGCATAGCCTTGGGTGTGTAATCCCGTAGCGGAATATACAGAGTGCAGCATCAACGATGTTGCTGAGATATATCCCCGTTCGTCGCTCTGCGGATTCGGGCTTCCACCAGGATTGTGTTCAACCTCTTTTCATCCGCGATTTCAGGATAGAGTTTATGGAACCGCTCCACTTCCAAGGCATGCTTTCCAGCTGATGATTCCAGCTTCCTCCTGCACTCGAGTTCTAAACCGGGCAACATGAGTAAACGTGGCGCCAGTCTCTGTATATAGCGTTGACAGAGATTGTTTTTCTGCTCATCTCCCCACTCCTCTCTGATCATCATGGGTGGGAAATAGTCCACTTCGTCACTGCCCCGCTTGAACCACTTTGCTTTAGGAAAGTATCCGGCTGTTTTGATTACCATCTGTTCAACTCTATAGTTTACCGGTGGATTCTTGTTCTGTTTCTCCGTCTCCGTATACTCGATTGGGATCACGGCAGCAGGTAGAGCTTTCCACTCAGTTTTAGTTGGAAAGTTACTGAAATTATCAGGCGTGTTGCAGCTGAAAACCAGCGCTAAAGGTGAATTATCTTTCGGGTCAAGAATCCAGTATTCATAGGGATCGTCAGACGGAAAAGGGTACGCTGCACCAACAAGAAACTCGGCCAGCTGAACGATCCTTTCGTCTATGGCAGTGCCATGCAAGGATCCTGTCTCTGCGATTGTGCACATTGCCTCATGCTCCAGAGTCTGAACCCGAATAAATCGCCTGCGCCCGGTTTGCCCGGCTTTGTTCAAATTGACTTCGGCATCGTAGAGAAAGTGTATCTCCCAGCTGTGAACGTCAAGTGTAAGCGCCCTTGCGGTTTCGGACTCGACAATTTGTACGAATCCTGAGTAGGGCGGCATGAGACGTTGTGAATAAGCTTTTATCATGAATTGATTCGACCATGGAATTCATTTTTTATTCAAATGGAGTAATAAAGGTTTTTTATGTCATTTCATTACAATACGCCGTATGTTGCGTTAGCAAAACTGTGGGCTGCATTGGGTTTATGGATAGCATGGAACTGGTTTGGGGTTAATCAGGTCGAGGGTGGAGCCATACTCTTGGATTGAGGTAATGATTCTCGACAGCGCCTGAAATAGGAACTAAGATCGCCTGTCTATGGGGTTTGACTTTTGTTGCTGTCGTCTTTATTTAAATAGGGCCCATAGTCCGTATGTCTTGATTTTGTTCGGTGCAGCAATTGTATTTGCATTCAGTTTTCTTAAGTGTTTACAGTTTGCATTGATATCAAATAAAATAGCCTATCGAATTACTAGGGCCTGTTAACACTAATCCAATGCGCCCTGTTGCACCTGAAAAAGCGCCAATCAAGGCGCGAGGAGCGAAGTTTGGTTGCTCCAAATGAGCGACGAGCAACGGTTCGTGGCGCTTTTTCAGGCGCAACCCCCCATATTGA
>JAEPDS010000027.1 GCA_016842065.1 Candidatus Thiodiazotropha sp. 'RUGA' | reverse complement strand
TTTCCAGGGCATCTGAGGCGCTCCTCAAATGCCATATTGTGTAACCTATGTGCCCGGTATATTCTGTAACCTATGTGCCGATAAGCTCACACGCTGCTTTCCACTCACAAGTAGACATTCTCTGTCGATCAATTAAGCTATCTTCAGGCCTGCACATCAGCTATTATCTGCTGCCCTTTTTCTCTCAGGAGCCGATCTACTCCCCATGCGCCTCTTTAAAATCGTCTTTTTAAACCAGGGGAAAGTCTACGAAATCTTCGCCCGTACCGTTCGTCAGGGTGAGCTCTATGGTTTCGTGGAGGTGGAGGATCTGATCTTTCAGGAGACCAGCAGTCTGGTCGTGGATCCATCGGCTGAAAAATTGAAAGAGGAGTTCTCAGGCGTACAACGCACCCGCATACCGATCCACTCTGTGATCCGTATCGATGAAGTGGAGAAGCAGGACCACGGCCCGGGTAAGATCATTGAGATTGATGCGAATTCCAATATCACGCCATTTCCCACCCACTTCATCAATCCCAAAAACAGTCCTGAGAAGTAACTCCCCGATTGCGATTACGCATTGATCCCCTTAGCTGAATATTGAGAATAGCTGTGTACTGCACTACTTCCTCTCAATATGAAACGGCTTACCTTACTACTGACAATTCTGCTGCTTGCCAGCGCCTGTTCTGAGCAAAATTCTGATGCATCAGACTCAGAGTTTTCAGACAATCCACCTTTGATCGTTGCCGCAGAGGCGGGTGACCTGCCCACCATTCGTAAACTGATCGAAGGTAAGAGCCCTGTGGATGTGCAGGATGCCTGTCTGTGGACACCGCTAATGAAAGCGGCACTCAACGGGCATCTGCAAGCGACACAGAGCCTACTCGATGCAGGGGCGAAGGTTAACCAGGTCGATAAGGGAGGCTATTCGGCTCTGATGCTGGCCATCTCCAATAACCACCACCAGATCGCCGAACTCTTGTTGAACCATGGCGCGAATATCAATCAGATAGAGACAACCGGCGGTTGGAGCGCACTGATCTGGGCGGCAAAACTGGGACACACGGATTCGGTAGCAACCCTGCTCGAATACAATGCCAACACTGAACTCACAGACTTTGATGATTTGAGTGCTCTGGATTGGGCGAAAAAGAGTCAGCACAATGCAATCGTACGGCTTCTCGAAACCGCACAATCCCAATAAGTTTCATTTATATCTATCCAGCAGTTGGGATTACTGATCAATTTTTTAAATGACAAAAAGCACCCGCTTCGACCGGTGCATCTCTAAACCACTTAACATAATCTTGTGAAAAGACCGGATTCACTGATCTGGATCATGAGTTGATGCCGGATCAACTCCTAAGATGTACGGACGAGATGGAACTCTCCCCCTAAACATTTAGGCTTTTGCTCTCTGGAGGTGTATCCCATGACAACCCGTATTACCAATGATCAAACTCTTCGCGATGCCATAGGCCAGCTCTCAGCGGTTCAACAGCGCGCCCTGGCAGGTAAGTTTGTTGCCAGTGTCGAGCATTTGAGTGCCGACCCGAGGATTTCCAGAGCCATTCAGGTCGCTTCCGATCCGGATTTGCACCCGCAAGAGGTTGAAGCGGCATACAAAGAAGTCAAAAGCTTTGCTACACAAACCTATACCGCCTGCGGCCGGGATGCTGACTGGGCCGCTCAAGCCGAGCACTTTGTCGCTGCCGCTGCGGCAGCCTCGCTTGCGCCTGACGAACCTGATGAGAGCAAGGGTGCCTGGCGCGCCGCCATGCAGGCACGCATGGCGAAGAACTGCGAAATGATTCTGAACAATGAAGGTGGGTTGGCCAACGAATCTGAAAAGCAGTATCAGATGACTGAGGCATTCATACCTTAGCCACATAACTGATTAGGCCTTTTGTTATACTGGTTCGCAAATTAACGCCGCTGCATGATAACCGTTGCTGGCGTTTATTTGCGGACTGAAATAATTAAGCCTTTCCATCCATTAAGGTGATCCCGTCCAGTCCATCAACCAGCGAATCACTGGTCTGGCTGGCTCCGAGTTTTATCATCAGGCGTACATCATTGGCGGAATCGGCATGGGCCAGCGCGTTTTCGTAGCTGATAACACCCTCTTCATAGAGACGATAGAGGTGCTGATCAAAGGTGATCATGCCGTGCTCGTTCGATCGCTTCATCAGCTCTTTCAGCTTGTGAATCTCACCTTTACGGATTAATTCTGAAGCCAAAGGTGTATTCAGCAAGACCTCAATCGCTGCACGCCGACCGTGACCATCCGCTTTTGGTATCAGCTGCTGCGCCACGATCGACTTCAGATTCAGTGAAAGATCCATGAAGATCTGTTCCCGGTGCTCCTCTGGATAGAAATGGATAATCCGATCCAGTGCCTGATTGGCATTGTTCGCATGCAGGGTTGAAAGACAGAGATGTCCCGTCTCAGCAAATGCGATCGCGTGTTCCATGGTCTCGCGGGTTCGAATCTCGCCAATCAGTATCACATCAGGAGCCTGACGCAGGGTATTTTTCAGTGCCACCTGATAGGACTCGGTATCGATACCGACCTCCCGCTGGGTGATGATGCACTGATTGTGGTCATGGATGAACTCTATGGGATCTTCGATACTGATGATGTGGCCGTCACCACGCTTGTTTCGATAGCCGATCATGGCGGCCAGCGAGGTCGACTTACCGGTACCCGTCGCCCCGACGAAGATCACCAGGCCACGCTTGGCCATGGAGAGATCCTGAAGTATAGAGGGCAGATAGAGGGATTCAAGGCTTGGGATATTGGTCTCTATACGACGCAACACCATGCCCACTGCATCGCGCTGGACAAATGCACTGACACGAAACCGACCGATCTTTTTGGCACTGATGGCAAAGTTACACTCGTGGGTTTCATCGAACTCTTTCTGCTGGGCATCGGTCATGATGCTGTAGGTCAGGGCTTTGGTCTGCTGGGCGGTCAATGCGGTCTTGTTGACCGGGTGAATCTTGCCATCGACCTTGATTGAAGGCTCCCGTCCAGCGGTAATGAAGAGATCCGAGGCCTTGTTCTTGACCATCATGGCTAGGAGTGAGTTCAGTTCCATAGTCTTGTCCTCTGTACACTCGTATTCATAGGCTGATTCAAAGTATCAGCTGTTGAGCCGGTAGCCTGGGGTCTGTTGAGACGATTTCAATCGACCCTGGGTTGCTACCTTTAAGAGTGGTTGTTAATCCTGGTTGTATTAATGATACAACATCAGACTAAAACTGATCCTTGTTCTGTGCTTTGGCTTTGGCATCCAGACGGCTGACCACACCCTTCTGCACCAACTCTTTCAGCGCCTGATCCATGGTCTGCATACCGGCAGCCTGACCAGTCTGAATCGCCGAATACATCTGCGCCACTTTATCCTCACGGATCAGATTTCGGATCGCCGGTGTACCCACCATGATCTCCCAGGCCGCGATTCGGCCTCCACCGATCTTTTTCAGCAGGGTCTGGGCGACCACCGAGCGCAGCGACTCGGAGAGCATTGAGCGAACCATCGACTTCTCACCGGCCGGAAACACATCGATGATACGGTCGATGGTCTTGGCCGCCGAACTGGTGTGCAGGGTACCAAATACCAGATGACCGGTCTCGGCCGCGGTCAGCGCCAAACGGATGGTTTCAAGGTCACGCAACTCACCCACCAGAATGATATCCGGATCCTCACGCAGTGCAGAACGCAGGGCTTCGGCAAAACCCAGGGTATCCCTGTGCACCTCACGCTGATTGATCAGACACTTTTTACTGCTGTGAACGAATTCGATCGGATCCTCGATGGTAAGAATGTGGGAGTAATCGTTGTCGTTTTTGTAGTCCATCATGGCGGCAAGGGTGGTCGATTTACCGGAACCTGTCGGTCCGGTGACCAACACCAGCCCACGCGGCACATCGACAATATCCCTGAAGATCTGAGGACAGCCCAGATCATCCAGGGTCAACACCTTGGAGGGGATGGTACGAAATACCGCGGATGCACCGCGGGCCTGATTGAAGGCATTGACACGAAAACGGGCAAGGCCGGGGATCTCAAAGGAGAAGTCGTTTTCCAGAAACTCTTCAAAATCCTTTCGCTGCTTGTCGTTCATGATGTCATACACCAGGGCATGCACCACCTTATGCTCAAGTGCCGGAACGTTGATGCGGCGAATGTCTCCGTCGACACGGATCATTGGCGGCAAACCAGCGGAAAGGTGTAAATCTGATGCGTTGTGTTTGACACTGAAGGCCAATAGTTCAGCGATATCCATTCATTCCCCCGTTGTAATCAGGCTTGTGTAGCCTACCATTGTTGATCGCAAATCGTGGTACTCTATCTCCAGCCGGACGGCCATTATCCCCTTATCGACATCCAGACAGATATATTTAACCGGCGCCTGGACTTGAAATGGCATCAGCCTGACCGCACTTTGCAATGTAGAACGTGCTACGGGCTTAATGATATACCAAACTGCCTGACAATTAACTTTTAAACCCGCAGACAGGGCATAGGCCCGAAGACCAACGTGACAGACAACACCGCATCAAATCCCGATCAGCTGCAGCAACGCTTCGAGGCTGTGGAGCAGCGCATTCGGCGGGCAACTGCGGCCTGCCAGCGTGATCGTGACTCTGTGGAACTGCTGGCCGTCAGTAAGACCCGCAGTAGCGAAGAGATACGCGCACTGGCCGCCCTGGGACAGAGAATGTTCGGTGAGAACTATCTGCAGGAGGCGATCAGCAAAATCGAGCAGCTGGCCGATCTCAATCTCAACTGGCATTTTATCGGTCGCATCCAGAGTAATAAAACCAGGCCGATCGCAGAACACTTCGACTGGGTACACAGCGTCGCCAGCCTGAAACACGCCACCCGCCTCAGTCAGCAGCGCCCGGAGGGGATGTCGCCGCTGAACATCTGCCTGCAGGTGAATACCAGTGGTGAGGCGAGTAAGGACGGACACACACCGCAAGAGCTGGCAGAACTACTTCCCGCCTACCGACAGCTGGATAGAATCGCGGTCAGGGGATTGATGACCATACCGGCGCCGGTAGCCGAGACAGAGAACCCCAGACACTCATTGAAACTGTTACACCGATTGCGTGAACAGCTGAAGACAGCGGATAATCCCCTGAACACGCTGTCCATGGGAATGTCTGACGACCTGGAGGATGCAATATGCGAAGGCTCGACCATCGTCAGAATCGGCACCGCAATTTTTGGCCCTCGAAACTATAGCTAGTGCGACACCCCATGTTGATTGACAATACCAGGGCCTGTTAACACTAATCCAATCGGACAGAAACGCAGTATGAAAAGCGATAAAATTACATTCATCGGCGGCGGCAACATGGCAACCAGCCTGATCGGTGGCCTGATCGCCGACGAATATGAGAGCCAGGCGATCACTGTCTGTGATCCTGACCTGGAAAAGTTGAGCCAGGTGGCTGCCCGCTATGGGGTTGCCACCGAACCGGACAATAACCTGGCCGTATCTCAGGCTGACATCGTAGTACTGGCGGTCAAACCCCAGATCATGGAACCTGTGGCTCGGGCATTGGCCCCGGCGCTGCAGCAAAACAAACCGTTGGTGATTTCGATTGCAGCCGGGATCACAGCCGACGCATTGGCCGACTGGCTCGGCTCGGAGATGCCGTTGGTACGCAGCATGCCCAACACCCCGGCGATGATTCAATCCGGTGCCACCGGACTCTACGCGGGGGCGTCGGTAAACGAGCACCAGCGGAATCAGGCAGAGAGCATTCTGCGGGCCGTCGGAATGACCCGCTGGGTCGACGATGAATCCCTGATCGATGCCATAACGGCGGTCTCCGGCAGTGGTCCCGCCTACTTCTTCCTGGTCATGGAGGCCATGGAAGAGTCGGCCAGAGCCCTCGGGCTGGATCAGGAGAGTGCCCGTCTGATGACCCTGCAAACCGCACTGGGTGCTGCCCGTATGGCGATTGAAAGCAGCGACTCCCCTGCCCTGTTGAGGCAAAAAGTGACCTCTCCCGGTGGCACCACGGAGCGGGCATTGGGCATCCTCGAAGCGGGAGGGCTGCGCACTCTGTTCAATGAAGCTCTGCAGGGTGCAGCGGAACGCTCCCGGGAACTCTCCGACCTTTTAGGACATAAAGAAAATGGGTAGCAGTTATCTCACCAACCCGCTGGTATTTCTGGTTCAGACCCTGTTCGGTCTCTACATTCTTGCCATAATGCTGCGCTTAATGCTGCAGATCGTGAGGGCAGACTTCTATAACCCGATCTCCCAGTTCCTGGTCAAAGTGACCAATCCACCGCTGAAACCGCTGCGCCGGCTGATTCCCGGATTTGGTGGTATCGATCTCTCATCCCTGATCCTCGCCTGGGTGTTGAAGGCCGTGGAACTGTTTATTGTGATGATGATTGCAGGACAGAGCGCCAACCTGTTGGCCCCTCTGCTGCTGGCGATTCCTGAGTTGGTCGAGCTCGTCATCAACATCTTTCTGTTTGCGGTACTGATTCAGGTGATTCTCAGCTGGGTCAGTCCCGGCAACTATAATCCGGCGGTGAGCCTGCTCTATAGTCTGACAGGACCGGTGATGCGGCCAGCGCAAAAGCTGCTGCCACCGGTCGGTGGCCTCGATCTCTCACCGATGCTGGTGATGATCGGCCTGGTGCTGCTCAAAATGCTTCTCATTCCTCCCCTGCAGCAACTCACCACCAGCCTCATTCAATGAGCTGGTACCAATGGCAGCAGAATGATCTGATTCTGCGCCTGCGGATACAGCCTAAGGCCTCCAGAGATCGCTTTATCGGCCCTTACGGGGAAAATCAGTACAAAGTATCGATCACCGCCCCACCGGTGGACGGACAGGCTAACGAGCGGCTGCTGAAGTTCATCGCCAAGGCTTTTGAGCTGCCACGCAGCCGAATCGAACTGCTCTCCGGGGAGAGCTCACGCAGTAAGTGCCTGAAACTAAAGTCCCCAGGGCGCCTGCCGATAGCAATTGAGAAGTGAGAGTGGGGTTATGGCGCCCGGCTTGTTCCTCTAGTATTATTATTCCTACAGCTGAACCGGGTGGTGAACCAACCCTCCGGCTAACGTGAGACTGGGGCTAGTGCATGGAAAAAGTAAGATTTCAAGAACAGTTACAAGCTTACGAGCAGTGGAAAAAGGACATTATCAACACCATTGAGGAGTATGGTCCCTGGCTGGAAGAGAACGGTATGTCTACCGAGGATGTCCAGCAGCGCATCAACCATACTCTCGGTACGCTGAAAAGCGACAAACTGACCATTGCCTTCGTTGCAGAGTTTTCCCGCGGCAAAACTGAGCTGATCAATGCCATATTTTTTGCCGACTACGGTCGCCGGCTGCTGCCTTCGGACGCTGGCCGCACCACCATGTGCCCGACCGAAATCTTCTACGATGACGAGCGGAATGAGGCCTATGTCCGCCTGCTGCCCATCGAAACCCGTCTGCAGGACAATACCCTGTCCCAACTCAGACACGACACCAAACAGTGGGTCCACTATCCGCTGGAGACCGACTCCGTGGAGCAGATGCAGGCGGCCCTGAGCGAAGTGGTACAGACCAAAGAGGTCTCCCTGGAGGAGGCCAAGCATCTCGGTCTCTACAGCCCGGACCTGCATCCACATCAGAATCAGCCACCGGAAACCGTCGAGATCCCGAAATGGCGTCATGCACAGATCAGTTTCCCCAATCCGATGCTGAAGAAAGGCCTGACCATTCTCGACACCCCCGGACTGAACGCATTGGGCACAGAACCTGAGCTGACCCTGAACATGTTACCCTCCGCCCAGGCGGTGCTGTTTGTGCTTGGCGCCGATACCGGCGTCACCCGCAGCGACATGGAGATCTGGCAACACCATATCAAAGGATTTCAGAGCGGCCGGCAACGGGGCCTGATGGTGGTGCTGAACAAGATAGACACCCTGTGGGACGATCTCAGAGAGCATGAGGACATCCACGAGGCGATCCGCAATCAGCAGACCAATACCGCTGATTTGTTAGGCGTTGAACCACATGTGGTGTTTCCGATCTCGGCGCAGAAGGGGCTGCTTGCCAAAATCAAAGGCGAAAAACAGCTGCTTGAGAAAAGCGCCCTGCTCGACCTGGAGAACTATCTCGGCCAGGACGTTCTGAATATCAAACAGCAGATCATTCTCGATACCGTCAGTGCCGATGTGGGCCAGATGCTGGACAACAGCCGCAGCATGCTCTCCGGCAAACTGAACGACACCAAATACCAGCTCGAGGAGCTTGAAGAGCTGAGCGATAAAAGCGATGACGTGATCACCAATCTGATGGAAAAGACCCGCAGTGAGCAAGCGCAATACCTACGGGATGTGGACACCTTCCAGCAGAGCAGGAAACAGCTTAAACAACAGGCCAATCTGCTTGCGGAGATTCTCAGTCTCGAAGCGTTAGAGGGCACCATCGAAAAATGCCGCAAGGATATGTCCAATAGCTGGACCACCAGCGGCATGAAGAGCTCAATGAAAAGCCTCTTCGATGAGACACGCCGCACCATGCTCAAGGTGGTCAATCAGAGTGAACAGACACGCAAGCTGATTCGGGCCATCTACCGCAAGTTTCAGAATGAACACGGCTTTGCGGTGGTGCAGCCGAAGATGTTCTCTATCGTGAAGTATCGCGTTGAACTGGAACTGCTGCATCAGGAAGCGGAGATCTTCAGAAACAGCCCGGTAACCGCCATGATGGAACAGAACTTTGTGGTTAAGAGATTCTTCTCTGCACTGGTCAAACGGGCTCACGACATCTTCAAACGAGCCGACGAAGAGATCAATCAATGGCTTGGTTCCACACTGGAACCGCTGGTCATTCAGATCAAGGATCATAAGGAGATGATGGAGAAACGTCTGACCAACCTGCAGAAGATCGGCCAGTCCCGTAATACCCTGCAGTATCGAATCCTGGAGCTGCAGGAACAGTACACTGAGCTCGCCAGGCAACTGACCGCACTGCGTAATATGTCGAACCGACTGAGTAACAGCCGGCCTCTACACCATGCGCAGCGACAGAAACCTACTCTGGTCAAGCAGAACGTCGGTTGAGCACAACCGAACCGACAGAACGGTTAGATACCAACAATCAATAAGCGCTCCCCTCTTTGAGGTGGGCGCTTTTTTTGTTTCTGCATGAACACCTAAACAACAGACTCAATCCTCAGTACCACTACCAACGGGCCAAATCTGTTCCACTTCACCCTCCGGTCCTGATCGTCTAAACTGTTTTTCATGCCCTGACCCTTGTGGAGGATGAATCTGCCCAACAGCAGATCACGTATCCACTTTATACCGGCAGAAAAGAGACAACCTAGCTTAAGGGCTATCACAACCTAGACCAGCCAAACAGGCCGGCACAGAAGGAGGAGTTTATATGTCCGTATTCAACCTTATCGCCAGAGTACTGCTTTTATCACTGTTCGCTTTCCCTGTTCTGGCTGAAAACAGCACAGCCATTCCAGGGTTTACCATTCACCACAATGCAATACCCAGTGCCTCGCTGGAGCCCACCGTTGCCCGTCAATACGGTATTCAGCGCAGTAAATACAGAGGCATGCTGAATGTCAGCATCATCAAGTCAGTTGAAGGAACCACCGGCACCTCTTCAGAAGCTGTGGTGATGGCCAAAGCAAACAACATTCGCGGTCAGTTGATCAGCATCCCGATGCGCAAGGTCACTGAGGGCGATGCTGTCTACTACATTGGTGAGTTTCGCATTGCAGACCAGGAGACACTGAACTTCGAGATCAAAGTACAGCCCAGAGGAGAGAAGCGTTTCTATACCGCCAAGTTGAGTCAGGATTTTTATATCGACTAGAAGATGTAATGAATGCTGATCAGACTGCTTTCAGGACTGAACAGACAGTCCTGAAAGCTTTTCAATCAACACCAAGCGCGAATTAACAAGCGTCATAAAAAGGCGCGATAGAGCATTAACAGACCGAACAGGATTACCATCAACCCGGCCACCCGTCTGATACGGATATCCTTGAACCATCTGGCCAAAGAGCCGGCCAGCATGCCCATGGCAAACAGATTTGGCAGGGTTCCCAGGCCAAACGCCAGCATCAGTCCAGCACCTTGCAACACCCCACCGGCTGAAACGGTCCAGATCAACATGCTGTAGACCAGACCGCAGGGGATCCAACCCCATACCAAACCCAACACCCAGGCCTGGCCAGGTGTCTTGACAGGAAGAAGTTTACGCGCAAAAGGCTCGATGCTTTTCCACAACCCGCTGCCCAGGTGTTCGATTCTCGACAGACCCAGCCACCATCCACCCAGATAGAGTCCAAGCAGAATCATGAACAGGGATGCGATCACCAACAGTACCTGCTGAGCGGCATACACGGGCACCAGTTGCGCCAGCAGCACACCCAGCCCACCCATCACTCCACCGGCGACCACATAGCTGGTGATACGACCCAGGTTGTAACCCAGCTGGTAGGGCAGGGTCTGTCCAAGCCGGTTACGAATCGGTTCGGGGAGGCCGAAGGTTAAAGCACCGACAATACCTCCACACATACCGGCACAGTGGGCACCCCCCAGTAAACCGACAACAAAGGCGGCCAGATAACTACCCTGTTCAATCATTCAGTGCACTCCTGCAAAACACCGACCCGTACCTTTGAATCCAATCAAACCCACACATTGCCACACCTCAAACCGTTGACCCATCCGGTTTCTCATCGACAGCCGGCAAGTACCGCATAGCCAGCAGAATCAGCACGATTACCGGAATGCCCATCGACGCGGTGATCATGAAAAACGATGTATAACCGATATTGTCCACCATCAGACCGGAGAAACCACCGATAAACTTCGGCAACAGCAACATCACTGAACTGAACAGGGCGTACTGGGTTGCCGAATAGGAGACATTGGTCAGACTCGACAGATAGGCAACAAAGGCGGCTGTCGCCAGACCGGCGCTTAAATTGTCCGCGGAGATGACCAGGGTCAGAAAGATCACGTTATGTCCCACACTGGCCATCCAGGCAAACAGCAGGTTGGTCGCTGCAGCCAGCACACCACCCAACAGCAGGATTGGCAACACCTTGTATCGAGCGACCAGCATGCCGCCGACAACTGCACCAATCAAGGTCATTGCAACCCCGAACACATTGACCACCAGTGCAACTTCACCCTTGCTGAAACCCAGATCCACATAGAAAACACTTGAAATGACTCCAAGCACCACATCAGAGATCCGATAAGTCGCGATCAGCGCCAGAATCAATACCGCCTGCCATCGATAGCGTCGAATGAAGTCGACGAATGGACTGACCACCGCATCGAACATCCACTCGGCAAACTGACGCAGCCGTCCCGGCATCCATTGTTGCTGCTCAATCAGCTTTTCGGCCCTGGCCTCCTGCGCCAAGGTGTCACGGTCAGGTTGAACATCCGGTTCGGCGATCAACAACACGGTAATCACACCAATCAACATCAATAATGCCATACAGAGATAGGCAACCGTCCAGGCATGTAGTTGATAGCCACTCCCCTCTGGTGCAATCCAACCGGCGATACCCAGAGCACCACCACCACTGACAATCATCGCCAAGCGGTAACCGATCATATAGTTAGCCGCCATATAACCCTGCAGTTTGACTTCGGCGGATTCGATTCGGTAAGCATCGATGGCAATATCCTGAGTGGCAGATGCAAAAGCCACCAAAAGGGCCAGCAGGGCAAAAGAGTAAACACCCTGCAAAGGATCGGAAAACGCCAGACCGCAGAGCCCAAGCATCACCAATGCCTGGGCAAACAGCATCCAGCTCCTACGACGCCCCAAACGCCGGGTCAACCAGGGCAACTGCATACGATCCACCAACGGAGCCCAAACCCATTTGAAACCATAGGCCAGTGCCACCCAACTGAGGAAACCGATGGTTGAGCGGGCAATACCTGCCTCGCGTAGCCAAAAAGAGAGCGTTCCGAAAACCAGCAACAGGGGCAGTCCGGCGGAGAAGCCGAGAAACAGCATATTCCGTACACCCGGCTGCCAGTAGATGGAGAGCGTTTGGCGCCAATCGGATAGTTTGCCGGCGGTCAGCACAGATACCTCTTATTCGTGGAAAGATCCGCCATTATAGGCTGCTGCCGGGGTACTGTCTCATAACAGAGCCGATTTTGAGTAAATCCGGGTTGCCCCTGATTAGGACCTCTTACGACGAACCCAATACACCTGGTTGTGGCTGAAAAAGTGCCAAGAGACACATCGCAACTGGTGTATCAAAGGCTGTTTGGTGGGGCAGGGCCCCACCCTACGGTTGAATTCAGAATATAGGGTGGGGCCCTGCCCCACCAATTACCGGCTAAGCCAGTGCCAATCTATTTTTGCGCCTAGTGGCGCTATCATTCGCTCCTGTGGCCAGGCCAGACGACGCTGATTCTGCTTTGCTGGACACAATAACAGTCCCAGCAAGGTGTATTGGATCAGCGGTAACCGGCCCTAAGGGATAAAGAATGGGTTACAATGCGCACCTCGCTTAAAACAGGTATTCAATCATGCAGGATTATCAACGGGAATTTCTGGACTTCGCACTCGATGTCGAGGTACTGCGATTTGGTGAATTCACTCTGAAATCCGGTCGTGTCAGCCCCTATTTTTTCAATGCAGGTCTGTTCAACACCGGTGCCAGTCTGGCCAGATTGGGACGCTACTATGCCCAGGCCATTGTTGATTCCGGGATTGAATTCGATGTGCTTTACGGTCCAGCCTACAAAGGCATTCCCCTGGCTGCAGTAACGGCTGCTGCCCTTTACGATCAGCACGGCCTGGATCTGCCCTACGCCTTCAACCGCAAAGAGGCAAAGGATCATGGTGAAGGGGGAGTCATCGTCGGACATCCGCTGGAAGGCAGAATCATGATCATTGATGACGTGATCTCGGCCGGCACCTCGGTACGTGAGTCTGTGGAGATCATCAAACATGAGCAGGCCACCCCGGCCGGTGTAGTGATTGCCCTGGACAGGCAGGAGAGAGGACAGGGTGAGCGTTCTGCCATTCAGGAGGTCGAAGCTGACTACGGTCTGCCGGTCAGCGCCATTGTCAGGCTTGCGCAGTTGATCGAGTATCTGCAACAGAAAGAGGACTCCGCAACGGATCTGGAGCGAATTCAAGCCTATCGACAGACCTACGGGGTCTAGGGCCTGTTAACGCGAATCCGATCGGCCCTGGTAGCGAATGGGATTTAACTTAAGGATTATTTGGTGGGGCATGGCCCCACCAAAACCCTCTGATGAAACTGGATGCAAAGTATTTTAGTACTTGAGTAAGTACCATTTACCCTTGCGGCCTACCTCCTTCAGCCAGTCAGGATCTCTGCCGGAGATGGCTGCAGATCTCATCGATAATCAAGACCTACCCCACAACCAGTTTGACACCCACCAACAGGGTAACCGTCTCAAATCCACGTTTGATCCATCGGTTGCCTTTGGCAATCGACAGATGGGCACCGAGATAACCGCCAATCAGTGAACCGACAATCAACACCGGCAACCACTGCCACCAGATCTCGCCCAGTATTCCCAGTGTGATGGCGCCGGCACCATTCCAGAACACACCGACCAGCACCAGTGTGTGCGCCACGGCACGTTGGTAGTCGAGCCCAAACCAGCGCACCAGCCAAAGGGTGACGAACAGACCGGTACCCGAGGTGAGCGAACCATTCAGCACACCGATCAGAAACAGTCCCACAGCACCGTAGAGCATACCCTTCCAGTCTCTGTGAATAGCGCGATACTCCTGACCCAGCTGGGGACTCATGAACGAGTAGAGACTCAGACCCAGGGTCAGAATACCCAACGCCACCTCGGCGATCCGGTCAGGTATCTGCAATATCAGACTGGCGCCGATGATCACCCCGGGCAATCCGGCAGTGAGCATGAAGATGACAAACTGGCGCTCCAATCCCCCCTCCCGCAAATGTCTGATGGTGGCGCCTATACCAAGAGCCACTGAGGCCACCTTATGGGTCGCCAGGGCGATACCGAAGGGCAATCCAAGGAATATCAGGGCGGGTAATTGGACCAAGCCGGCACCACCGCCAGAGAAGGCGGAGAAGAGATTTGCCAGAATAGAAATAATTAAAAGGGTGAACTGTTCCACAAAGTAGCTATCTTATGAGATGAGTCGAGCAGTATAATCGAAGTTGGTGTATATTCGATAAGTCAGAATTTTCAGTGGGTATGGGTTTGAAAAATCTCAGCATTATTATCTTCTTATGCTTCAATCTGTCACTCAGTTGCTATGCAGGAAAGCTCTACAAGTGGGTGGATGACGAAGGGCGCACCCACTACTCAGACAAACTTCCCCCGTCCGAGACTCATCGGGCACGATCCCACCTGGATCAACAGGGCATCACTGTAAAACAGGTGGATGCGGCAAAAACGGATGAGGAGCTGAGGCAGCAACAGGAGCAGGAGCGCCTCAGGCTCGAGCGTCAACGCGTGCTGGAAAAACAACAGGCACTGGATCGGGTACTGTTGAGAACCTTCCGTACGGAAGACGATATTACAATGACCCGGAACGGTCAGCTGCAGGCCGTGGATACCCATATCCGCGTTACCCAATCGAATATCAAGCGTCTGAAATCGACCCTCGATGATATGGAACAGTTTGCCGCTCAAAGAGAGCTGAGTGGAAAGCCGGTATCGAAAAAGATGCTGAAGGACATCGATGTCAAACGCCAGGCACTGAAGGATGCCTACAGCTCAATCATCGACCGTGAACACCACAAAAACCGCATTCGCCAATCCTTTGCCATGGATCTGAAACGCTTTCGCGAGCTGAAAAAGCTCAACAGCACCACCAATCCTATCGAGGAGGCGGAGGAGCGTTTCAGTGACGCTCTGCAGAACGTCTTCAACTGTGAATCGGATATGGCCTGTAACAAACCCTGGAGACTGGCCAAGCAGTATCTTAGAAAGCACAGCACAACGGCGGTGAAAATCGATGGTTCAAACATTGTCATCACCGCAGAACCGGTTAAAGAGGGTGACATCAGTATCTCTATGTCACGCATCGAGGACCCGAAAAAAGGTCATACCGTGATCTTCATGGATCTGCAGTGCAAAAAGGATCCTACGCGGGCAATGGCCTGTGAAAAGACACCGGAAGTTTTGCAGATAAACGCAGGTTTCCAACAGGCACTGCTGCAGTAACCCGACAGCGCTATCCGCTTAGACCGACAGCAGCCTCATATCAACGGTTGGAAGCTCCATCCGGAAACAGGGTCGAAGCAAGCAGCGGCCACTGGGTCTGCCAATGCTGTAGCGGTGATATTTTGAACCGACTGCGCAGATACTGATGCATCAAACCCTCGGCCAAGATTGTCATCATATTTGCAGAGATGGCACTGTCCAGAGCGTACGGCCGGCCTTCATTGCGCAGTTCACCCTCTCTCAACACCTGTTTGAGCTGGGTTTCAAGCCGTTCGAAAAACTGTCCTACCCGGGACAACAGTCGCTCTGTCTCGCCAACCAGTGCATCACCCAGCAAGACCCGGGTTATACCTGGATTGCGCTCAGAGAAGAGCAGCAGCAGATAGAGTATCTGAGCACACCGGGTCTCGGCATCGGCATGCTCTTTGAGGATCTGATTGATGCGTAAGAAAACACTCTCTTCAGCAAAATCGATCAGCCCCTCGAACATCTTTGCTTTACTGGCAAAGTGGCGATAAAGCGCCGCTTCGGATACGCCAACCGCGCGACCGAGCGAAGCGGTTGTAATCCGATCACCGGGGTTCTGTTCAAGCTCCCGGGCCAGCGCTTCAAGAATCAACTGTCGGCGGGGAACCTTGGTCTGTTTACTCATCAGCGGCGCCGAATCAGTGTTCCCACGCCTTCATCCGTGAACAGCTCAAGCAGTACCGCATGAGGAACGCGGCCATCGATGATATGTGAGGTCGACACACCCGCCTTGACGGCTTCCAGGGCGGTCGTGATCTTCGGCAACATCCCTCCATGAATGGTGCCATCCTCGATCAGCTCATCCACCCGTTCAGCAGACAGGCCGGTAAGCAGCCCCCCGTCCTTATCGAGCAGACCCTTGGTATTGGTCAACAGAATCAACTTCTCAGCCTGCATGACCTCAGCCACTTTGCCGGCTACCAGATCCGCGTTGATATTGTAGGAGTGACCATCCTTGCCAATGCCGATTGGAGCAATAACAGGAATGAAGTCACCCTGCACCAGCATGTTCACCACACTGACGTCAATACTCTCAACCTCACCAACGTGGCCGATGTCGATGATTTCCGGAACATCCAACTCAGGACCTCTGCGGCTGATCACCATCTTTTTCGCATGTATCAGGTCGCCATCCTTACCGGTCAATCCGACGGCAGAGCCTCCGGCTCTGTTGATCAGACTGACAATATCCTTGTTGACCAAGCCACCCAGCACCATCTCCACCACATCCATGGTCTCACTGTCGGTGACCCGCATACCCTCAATGAACTGTGAATCCTTACCCAACCGCTGCAGCAGGTTGCCGATCTGAGGGCCGCCGCCATGGACCACCACCGGATTGACGCCCACCAGTTTCAGCAACACGACATCCATCGCGAAACTGTTTTTCAACGACTCGTCAACCATGGCGTTACCACCATACTTGATGACCAGGGTTTTACCGCTGAAACGCTGGATGTAGGGCAGGGCTGAGGTTAATACATGGGCGACATTCTGCGCCTGATCGGTGGATAGACTCATCTTAGGGTGACTACTTTCTGAGTAAACCTAACAGTATGCCAAATAATCCAGGGCCTGTTAACAGACCCTGGATTCTTACACAGGATTAAAACGGTAACTCAAGCTGGGGATCAACCTTGTTGACCAGCTCGCGGAAGACCCCCTTGACCTTATCCAGCTCCGCTTCCGACTCCGCTTCAAAGCGGAACAGCAGTGCCGGCGAGGTGTTGGAAGCGCGCACCAATCCCCAGCCCTGCTCAAATTCGGCCCTCAGACCATCAATCTTGACCATTCTGGCGCTGGGAATGTCCGGGAGCAGATCGATGGCTTCCATCACGGTCTCTGCATGCCCCTCTTCGAGACGCACAACATACTCTGGTGTGGAAATACTCTCCGGCAGTTCTGCGAAGACTTCAGCACTGGTCCGATAATCGAGTGAGAGAATCTCCAGCAATCTGGCCCCGGTATAGATACCGTCGTCAAAACCGAACCAGCGCTCGGAGAAGATAATATGGCCACTGTACTCACCAGCCAGCAGCGCATGGGTCTCCTTCATCTTCTGTTTGAGCATGGAGTGACCACTCTTCCACATCAATGGCCGACCACCATTGGAGAGCACCACATTCGCCAGGTGTCTGGTACATTTTACATCGTAGATGATGTCACCACCGGGCTCCCGGGTCAGCACATCGATCGCCAGATACATCAGCAATCGATCTGGCCAGATGATCTTTCCGGAAGAGTCCACCAGTCCGATACGGTCACCATCGCCATCAAACGCAATACCCAAAGCGGCCTGATGATCTACCACGGCCCTCTGCAGATCGGCCATGTTGCTTGGATCGCCTGGATCCGGATGATGATTGGGGAAGTCACCATCCACATCGCAATAGAGTTCCACCACTTCACAACCGAGCTGACGATAAAGTTCCGGTGCAACCACTGAAGCGGCGCCATTACCACAGTCAACGACTACCTTCAGGCTCTGCCCCATGCGCACATCAGAGACCACCCGTTCGATGTAATCTTCGATGATATCCCGGGAATCGAAACTACCCTCACCCACCAGCAGTTGATCCGCATCGATGCGACGGCGAAGCCCCTGGATAGACTCGGAAGATGGACTCTCCCCGCTGATGATCATTTTCAGCCCATTGTATTGAGAGGGGTTATGGCTTCCGGTAATCATGGCGCCACACTCCGCATCCAGTTCATGAACCGCATAGTGCAGCAACGGAGTCGGTACCAGTCCCAGATCGATCACATCCCGACCACTACTCTGCAGCCCCTGAATCAGGGCACTCTGCAATCTTTCACTGGAATTACGGGCATCACGTCCCACCACCACGGCACTATGGCCCCTTTCAAACACCTCACTGCCAAATCCCTGGCCCAACCGGGCAACCACATCTTCCGAGAATGTCTCTCCAACCACACCACGGATATCGTAGGCACGGAAGATCGTTGCGGAGATATCCACTTTGGGTGCCAGCGCTGTCGCTTCGTGCGCCGTCTCTACGGTCGGCAAACCCTCCTCGACAGAGATTCCCATTTCCGCCTGACCAGTGGTGGCTGCAGTTCGGCTAGCCCCTTTGCCGGCCTGATTGCTTCGATACTCCCGGATCTGATGTTCCATCACATCGAAGGTCGGCTGCAGATCGCTCAACAGAGCAGACTGGGATTTTGGTGGGCGACCAACCACCAAGGCTTCCACCAGGGAGAGAATGCTGGCCTGATCCATCTTCAAGGCTTTGGTCATTCGTCCTGAGAGCACCATCAGTAAAACTGCGGCCAGCAGGAACAGAATCGCTGCCGGTGCAGCCTGCATGCCTAACGCAACTGGATCCAATACCGTACCGACTGAACCCCAATAGGCAATCTGCCAGATGCTGCCAGCGATCGCTATCACCCCGTCGGGCTGTGACTTTGATGTGGGAGTGCCCCCTTTGGCGGCGAGCATCAGTGGCGGTTTGCCGGGAATCACCTGTTGCCATTCGATGCGGCCACTCAGGCTGCCCAACGATTCCAACAGACTCTGAAACTCCTGAGTGGGATAGGCCACGTGCAGGACACCTTTGACCTCTCCAATCTGATCCCGAACCGAGGCGGCGACAGCAATATGTTGATGCGGGGTGCCGAACTGATGCACTTCCGCGGCAATGGTCTGGGAGCTCTCTTCGGCTTGTCTGAGTAACAGCAGAGAAGCGTATCCCATGTTCGGCGTTGCACTTGTGTCCGGCTCACTGAACCCCAATGGCAGCAAGCGAAGCATAAGCGCTTCAGGCATCAGTTTTGCCAGTCGTTGCTGTTCCTGGCTCAGATACTGTGGATCGTCCATGTCGAGCACGGCCGCAGTCATCTCCTGATTGGCCAGCCCGTGGACCAGACTCGTGCGCTGTTGGATGTTTGCGCTGAGCCCGCTTGCAAGAACTTCAGCGACGGTTTGAACCTGATGCCGCTGTTTTATCTGATTCGCACTATCCGTCAGGTAGAAGTTTGCCGCCCAACTGGCCGCAACAAGAACCAAGATCCCTAACACCCCTAGCGTCCAATAACTTTTTATTGAACGTCCACTTCCTTGTTTAGCCATCTGCTCCCCGTTGTTTTTAGAAAAAGCCATATTTAACCCTGAATTCTATTCAGTTCTCACCAGCTCTTAGCGACTGGCATGATATTGTTCTGAAATCCGCTCTACGAGCTGCCTTGCCAGCTGATGTTTGGGCATCATGGGCAGAACTTCCCGCCCCCCTTGCCATAACAGCAACAGAGCATTCTGATCCGACTCAAAGCCACCCTCCTTTGCAGCAACCTGGTTGGCTGCGATCAGATCCAATCCTTTGGCTTGGCGCTTCGCTTCGGCGTAGGCTTCCACATTTTCTGTCTCAGCTGCAAAACCGACACAGAACGGGGCACCTTCGAGACTGGCCACCTCTGCGAGTATATCCGGATTCTTCACGAGTTCCAGTGTCACCGATTCCCTATCTTTCTTGATCTTTTCATCCGCCGCCTGGCGAGGTCGATAATCTGCCACTGCCGCAACACCGATAAAGATATCCGCTTGTGCAACCCGATTGATGACTTCCCGACGCATCTCCTCGGCCTGTTCCACATCGATGCGTGTGATACCGATGGGCGGCGGCACCGTCACCGGACCGCTGACCAGGGTTACCTCAGCCCCCTGCCCACTCAACGCCTCAGCCAATGCATAGCCCATCTTGCCTGAGCTGCGGTTACCAATAAATCGAACCGGATCAATCGGTTCCCGGGTAGATCCAGCGGTCATCAATACCCGCACACCGGATAGAGACCCTTGGGAGAAATGGTGCTGAACCTGTTGCAACAACAACTCAGGCTCGACCATTCTGCCTGGACCGTTCTCACCACAGGCCTGATCCCCTTCGGCCGGCCCCCAGCAGACAACGCCTCTGCCAAGCAGCTTCTGAAGATTCTCCTGAGTCGCCCCATTCAGCCACATCTGATGGTTCATCGCAGGTGCGATCGATAGGGGAGCGGTGGTCGCAAGACAGAGGGTTGTGAGTAGATCATCGGCCTGCCCGGAGGCCAGCTTTGCCATGAAATTGGCCGTAGCAGGTGCCACCAACACTAAATCCGCCCAACGTGCCAGACTGATATGATCCATGGCAGATTCCTGTTCTGGATCCAACAGTTCAGTATGCACCGGATGACCGGAGAGGGCCTGAAAAGTCAGCGGTGCGACAAAACTCCGGGCCGCAGCGGTCATTACCACACGCACCTCGGCACCCTCTTTCAGTAGTCCGCGCAGCAGTACAGCACTTTTATAGGCTGCTATGCCTCCCGTCACACCGAGGAGGATTTTTCTATTCTTCAGACGACTCATCCCTTATGTCCAGACCACTTACTCATTCCGACAAGGTTACCCGATGCACCTGAAAATGTTAATAAATCTGTGTTATATAAGAAAATAATGATGCACCTGCCAGATAAAACCGGCTATTATCCCAACTCAACTTCAATACACAGACACGGAGGTCTGCATGCCCATCACCGACTGGCCCTGCGATGATCGCCCACGGGAAAAGCTGCTGAACGGGGGCGCTGCAAGCCTGTCCGACGCTGAACTGCTGGCGATCTTTCTACGCACCGGAATCAAAGGCTTCACCGCTGTGGATCTCGCCCGCAACCTGCTTGGTGAATTTGGTGGTCTTGGTGGGCTGCTGCGTGCCGAGCAGAGCCGCTTCTGCCGGTCGAAAGGGATGGGATTGGCCAAGTTTGCCCAACTTCAGGCCTCGCTTGAGATCTCAAGGCGCTATCTTCATGAGCAACTGCAGCAGAACGACAGCCTGAGCAGCCCACAACAGACACGCCACTATCTCCACAGCAAACTCCGTCACTACAGTTACGAGGTCTTTGCCTGCCTGTTTCTGGACAACCGCCACCGGGTCATCTGCTATGAAGAGCTGTTTCGCGGTACGATCGATGGTGCCAGCGTACATCCGCGCGAGGTGGTCAAACGGGCATTGCAGCACAATGCAGCGGCTCTGATTTTCGCCCACAACCACCCATCCGGTGTGGCCGAACCCAGTCAGGCCGACAGAGCCATCACCGATCAGCTGAAGAGCGCCCTGGCACTGGTGGATATCAGGGTGCTGGATCACTTCATTATCGGCGAAGGCGTGCCCACCTCACTGGCTGAACGGGGGATGATCTGATTGCTCCTTTATCCATGATACCGGCCGTCCTACCCCACTCCTGAGCCGAGGCAGCCGGATTCGCCCAACACAGACCGGAAATTCATGGAATTCCCTTGCTTCAAAGCCGGCACTCTGATATAAATACGCGCCTTTCGCCCCCAGGGATAACCAAATTTTGAGGTTTTGACGATGTCAAAAGTCTGCCAAGTTACCGGAAAGCGCCCGGTTACGGGAAACAACGTTTCCCACGCGCACAATAAAACCAAGCGCCGTTTTCTCCCCAACCTGCATACGCACCGGTTCTGGGTCGAGAGTGAAAACCGTTGGGTTCGTCTGCGTCTCTCTTCCAAGGGTATGCGCATCATCGATAAAAAAGGCATCGACACGGTTCTCTCCGAGATTCGTGCCCGTGGCGAAAAGATCTGATCTGAGGAGCAATGAGTCATGCGTGATAAAATCAAACTTGTCTCGAGCGCCGGGACCGGACATTTCTACACCACAACCAAGAACAAGCGTAACCAGCCTGGCAAGATGGAGATCAAGAAATTCGATCCCAAGGTACGCAAGCACGTGATGTACAAGGAATCCAAGATCAAATAGATCTTGAGCAATCCCTGGAAAGAACCCGCCCTTCCGGCGGGTTTTTTTATGCTCCAGGAAAAATGGCAATTAACTTAAGAAAATAAACCGCTAATCACCGCAAATGTCGCAAAAACTCTCACTTAGCGGAGTCAATTAGCGAAGTTTCGCGGTGATTAGCGTTCATTAGCGGTTAATCTCACTAGGCCGGCGACCAAAGTCAGTGCGATTCTGCTCCAGTACCGATCAACCCTGCTGCCGCTCCAGCAGCAGATTTCCAGCCGGGTCCACTTCACAGCGCCACCCTCTTGCCAACCAGGTGGTGGAGGCCATCTCATTGATCAGCGCAGGCCCTTCAATCGATTGACCGGGGGCCAGCTCAGATCGCTCGTAGCGGGGCACAGCACCCTCCTCTCCCGGCAGATCCAACCACTCCCGAACCTCGCCCATGGCGCCCGATTCAATCCGCGGCAGCGTCATCTCAGCCCGCACACCGTGCAGTGCCACTCGCAGGTTGACCAGTTCCACATCACCGCTCATCCGGTGACCGTAGCGGGACTCGTGCAGACGATGAAAATCCCGTTCCACCTGGGGCAGACTCTGCCAGGCAACATTCAAGGTATAGGACTGGCCCAGATAGCGCAGATCCAGGGAGTATTCCACCCCGATCTCATCCTCACCAACCCCCTCCCTGAGCAGATCCCCGCTGGCCTCGGCCGCCAACTGCTCGAGCGCCTGATTGATGGTCCGATCGTCCAGACTCTGAAGCACCCCAAGCCTGGTGCGGATCTGCTGCCGACCGGGTCGGGTGGCGAGCATACCCAGAGCAGATAGCACCCCTGCACTCACCGGTACCAGCGCGGAACTCATACCCAGCGCGTCTGCCAAGGCGCAAACATGCAGCGCTCCGGCACCGCCGAATGAGACCAGGGTGTAGTGTCTCGGATCGACACCCCGTTGTACCGAGGTGACCCGCAACGCATGCGCCATATGCTCATTGGCAACCCGCACAATCCCCTCCGCCACCGAGGTCAATGGCAGGGACATCTGTTCGGCCAGACGACCGATCGCTGCCTCGGCCGCCTGCCTCTGCAGCCTCATCCGTCCGCCCAGAAAGGCATCCTCCCTCAATCGCCCGAGCAACAGGTTGGCATCAGTGACCGTCGCCTCCACTCCCCCCCGGCCATAACAGGCCGGCCCCGGGTCCGCTCCGGCTGACTCCGGTCCCACCAGTAACATGCCACCGGCATCCAATCGGGCAATCGAGCCGCCACCGGCGCCGATGGTATGCATATCGACCATTGGAACAGCCACCGGCCAGGGTCCGATCCGCCCCTCCCGGGTCAATCGCGGTTGACCATCGATCAGCGCAACATCGGTGGAGGTGCCTCCCATATCCAGCGTCAGCAGCTGAGTCCTAGCCGATTCCGCCGCCACAAAACCGGCCCCCACCAGGCCGCCAGCCGGTCCTGACAACAACATCCGTACCGCCTGTCGTGCCGCCTGATCTGCGGCTATCGCCTCTCCGGAGCTCTGCATTACCGAGAGACGCACCCCGGGCAGACCTTGCTTGAGACGCTTCAGGTAGCCAGCCACAAGGGGACCCACCCAACTGTTCAGCCAGGTTGCAATGCCACGTTCATACTCACCGCTGGCCGGCAGCACCTCCGACGATCGGGAGCAGAAAAGCTCTTCCGGCACCAACTCTTCAATCATTCGCTCAAACCGATCATCAAGAAAACTGAACAGAAGATTGATCGCCACCGCCTGAGGATCCAAGCGGGCGATTTCCGCTTTCAGTCGGAGCAGATCCTGCTCGCTGAGATCTTCGACCACTTCCCCATCCGCAGCCAGCCGCCCACCGGTCTCGATACAGAGTTCAGCCGGCACCGGAGGTTGTTTGGCTTCAGGTTGCAGGTTATAGAGCTCTGTACGGGCCTGGCGCCCGATGGTGAGCAGATCGGCCAACCCCCGGTTACCAATATAGAGGGTACGAACCCCTTTTCCTTCCAGGGCCGCGTTGGTGGCAACGGTTGAGCCATGAATCAGGATCAGATCCAACGGCTCCAGATTCAGTTCACGGATACCTTGAAGGATCGCGCGCTCAGGGGCCTGTGGGGTGGAGAGCACCTTGTGTGTCTCGATCTGTTTCTCTCTGAGCAGGACAAAATCGGTAAAGGTACCGCCGGTATCGACCCCCAGCAGGAGTGGCGCAGCTCTGTTTGAAGCCTGACTTGTCATCAACTAACCTGAATCGCGAAATTTTTCTGAGTGGCGAAGTGTACCCGCCGGATACGACGCATTGAAACACTAATGTCATTAACCCGATGTCCCTTCAGCTCTAGCAAACATCCCTGTGTAACCTGACCAGCGGGTTAAGATCCGGAAAATTGCCCCGGGCCTGACGGAAAATGCGCATTGGTTCTTGTCCCGCCCCTTGCATAGTGGCCCAAGAGTGTTATGTTTGGCCGGAGCCATTCCGGCTTAGCTGGCGCGAATAATCTCTCTTCAATCAATCGAATATGCTGAACCTGCTGACAACCAACCAGTTATCCAGAAGCTTTCATAAAGATCAGATTGTGCAGCCCCTCGACCTTCAGCTCAGCCGGGGTGATATTCTGGGTCTGCTTGGTCCTAACGGCGCCGGTAAATCGACCATCATGCGGATGATTTGCGGGGATCTTGCACCCAGCAGTGGCGAGGTGGAGATCTGCGGCTTCAATCTAGTTGAGCAACCGCAGCAGGCCAAGCGCAATATCGGTTACCTGCCAGAGCGCCCACCGCTACACCCGGACCAGACTGTGGATGAGTTTTTAGCCGACTGCGCCTACCTGCACGGGCTGAAAAGAGCCCAGATCGACGCAGCCAGATCGGCCGCAAAAAGAGATTGTGGCCTGCAGCAGAGCGGCAGACGCTTGATCCGCAAGCTGTCGAAAGGCTACCAGCAACGGGTTGGTCTGGCCCAGGCGATCATCCACGACCCACAGCTGCTGATTCTCGACGAACCCAGCGATGGATTGGATCCGGCTCAGATACGTCAACTGAGAGAGCTGATCAAAGCGCTGGCAGCCGACAAGGCGGTGATCCTCTCCAGCCATATCCTGTCGGAGATCCAGGCCACCTGTAACCGGGTGGTGATCCTGCAACAGGGTAAGAGTGTATACAATGGGGATATCACTCCGGCCGAACAGACCTGCTATCGCCTGGGCCTGGAGCAGAACCCCCTGGAGTCCGAGATCGCCGCATTGCCGGCCATCGCCACTGCAGAACAGCTGCATACCGACTATTTTCTGATCACACTGGAGCCTGGCTACCGACCCAGTGAGTGCCTTGAGCAGCTGCTTGGCCGTGGTTGGCAGGTGTGTGAGTTATCACCCGCTACCAGAAGCCTGGAGCAGCTGTTTCTGCAAGCCACGACCGGAGGTCTGCAATGAGCCTCTCCCTGGCCTGGATAGAGTGGCGGCGACTGATGCGAACGCCACTCGCCTGGGGCACACTGGCACTCGGCCTCTGCCTGCTGAGCTGGCAGTTTCTCGGCACCCTGGAGTCGTTCAGCGGCATGCAGACCGCTCATCGGGAGCTGGGTCTCAGCCACCATTTAAGTCTGCAGCTCTACGGTCTGGCAGCGGTATTGATTCTGCTGATCACACCGATTCTGACCGCCCGCCTCTTCAGCGAGACGTTTCGCAACGGCAGCTATGCACTGCTGAGCAGTGCCCCGCTGTCGAATCTCTCCATCCTGAGCGGCAAATTCCTTGCGGTGGTGGGTTATCTCAGCCTGCTGGTATTGATCCCCCTGTTGCTCTGCCTGACCCTCTACTCAGGAACCAATCTCGATCTGGGGCTGCTACTGGCCGCCACCCTTGGTCTGCTGCTGCTCAGCACCACTTTTGCCGGCATCGGCCTCTACTTCTCCGCTCTGAGCGAAAATCCGGGTATTGCCGCTGCTGCCAGTTACGGCACCCTGATGTTGCTCTCCCTGCTCGACCAGCATACCGAGTCCAGCAGTTTCATTCACTGGCTGGCCTGGCCCTCTCACTATCTCGATCTGCAGCTGGGGCTGGTTCGTCTCAGTGATATCGCCTATTTCCTGCTGCTCGCCCTGTTCTTTCTCGGTCTGGCCCTGCACCGACTCGACAGAAGACGGAGAGGATGATGGGCTGGCTCAGGATCGGACTCAATGATCTGCTGTTTTACCTGATGATGCTGGTGATTCTGGTGCTGCTGGCCTGGTTGAGTGGCCGCTATGACAACCAGTGGGATTGGACACACCAGGGCAGCAACAGTCTGAGCCCGGTCAGTATCGATATCGTACAACGTATCCCCGGTCCGCTGACGGTTACCGCCTATGTACCGGAAACCGCCAAGATCCGCGAACAGCTGACCCGCTTCATCGCCCGCTATCAGCATCTGAAACCCGATATCGAGCTGGCCTTTATCGATCCCTTGCGTCATCCGGATCAGACCCGCCGGCAGGGCATCAGTCTCTCCGGTGAAGTGGTGCTCAACTACAACGAGCGGGAGGAGCGGATCCAAAAACTGGATGAGGAGCAGTTCACCAACGCCCTGCTGCGACTCTCGCAAACCCACACCCGCTGGATCGCCGGACTCACCGGACATGGTGAGCGGGACCTGCTGGGGCGCGCCAATCATGACCTGGGAGATTTCGGCAACGCCCTCAAGCAGCAGGGGTATCAGGTCATCAACATCGACCTGGCAACCACCCCGACGCCACCGGACAATACCGCCCTGCTGATCATCCCTTCACCTCAGAGACCCCTGCTGGAAGTGGAAATTGCCCGCCTCAGAGCCTATGCAGCCGAGGGGGGCAATCTGCTGCTGCTGAGTGAACCGGAGAGCCGTATCGGAGACTCACTGATGCGCCAGCTGACCGGTATCAAACAGCTACCGGGAACCATTGTCGATGCCAACGTCAAAGAGCTGGGGATCGACAATCCGGCGATTGCACTGGTTCCCAGGTATCCGGATCACAAGGCCACCCGGGCATTCAATCTACTCACCCTGTTTCCCCAGGCCGCCGCCCTGGCGATACCCGAACAGAGTATGTGGTCGATCGTACCGCTGTTGAAGACCCTCGATAAAAGCTGGAACGAAACCGGCGCCCTGCAGGGGGAGATCGAACGGGATCCACTCGCCGGAGAGGAGGCGGGACCACTGACCCTGGGCGTGGCATTGACCCGACAGGTCAATGGGGAGCAACAACGCATCATGGTGATTGGCGACGGTGATTTTCTCTCCAACAGTTTTCTCAGCAATGCGGGCAACCAGGATCTCGGGTTGACCCTCAGCCGCTGGCTGGTGGGTGATGACAAACTGGTCGGCATTCCGGTCAAACAGGCCAGCGACCGGGAATTACACCTGTCGAATCTAGCCATTGGGGTGATTGGCATCGGCACGCTGATTGTTGCACCACTGCTCCTGCTGCTGTTTGGCGGCTTGCTGGTGTGGCGCCGTAACCGGGCCTGAGGCATAGTAGCCATCCATGTCCCATAAGCTGCGTCTTAATCTGATCCTGATGGTGGTTATCGGCCTGCTGGCGCTGCTGGTTTGGCAATCCCAGCCCGAACCCATGGCACCACTCAGTCAACTTGCTCCAGCAGAGATCCGCACGATCACCATCCGTTCCGCAACAGATCGCCTGAGCATGAGACTTGAGCAGGGCCAATGGTTGATTGAGGGTCAAGCGGGGCTCACCTCACGCATAGAACAGCTGCTGACGATCAGCCAGACCGCCAGTCTCAAGCAATTCCCCGCCCCCGCGGACCTCGCACCGTTCGGCCTGGTGAATCCCAGCATCGTTCTTCAGCTCAACCAGGAACATTTTTCCTTTGGCGATATCGACCCACTCAATGGTTGGCGCTATGTGCTGCACGACGGGGTGGTTCACCTGATCGGCAATGGCTACCACCACCATCTGACTGCCCCGCTGGAGGCCTGGTTGGAGCAACCCGATGCCTGAACTGCCTGAAGTCGAGACCACCTGCCGGGGTATTGCGCCGCACATCAGCGGGAAAAGGGTCAAGCAGGTGGTGATTCGCCAGCCTCGTCTACGCTGGCCGATACCCGCCGACCTGCCCCAGCAACTGAGCGGCCGCAAACTGCTCCAAGTATCCCGGCGAGGTAAATATCTGCTGCTGACCTTCCACCACGGCACCCTGATCATCCATCTGGGCATGTCCGGCAGCCTGAGGATCCTCAACCCTGAAAGCGCGGTTCAAAAACATGACCATTTCGACCTCCAGGTAAGTGGCGGCAAACTACTCAGGCTGAGAGACCCAAGACGCTTTGGAGCCGTACTGTGGACCGATCAACCCCCATCTCAGCACCCACTGATCGCTCATCTGGGGCCTGAGCCATTGCAGGAGGGCTTCAATACCGCCTATCTGTACGAACAGGGACAGCGACGCCGGGTGGCCATCAAACAGTTGATTATGGACAGTAAGATTGTCGTCGGGGTAGGAAATATCTATGCCAGCGAATCCCTCTTCAAATCGGCCATACACCCCACCAGACCGAGCAACAGAATCTCCGAATCCCGCTATGGCAAGCTGGTCGAGGCGATCAAACAGACCCTGACTGCGGCAATCGCCCAGGGCGGTACCACCCTGCGGGATTTTCAGCGGGAGGATGGCAATCCGGGATACTTCGCCCAACAGCTCCAGGTGTATGGCAAAACCGATCAAGCCTGTCCCGCATGCGGCTCGCCGGTCCGGCAGAAAACCATCGGCCAGCGCTCCACATTCTATTGCTCGAAGTGCCAGCGCTGAGCGTCCCCCATTGATTTATCCTGACCACTCATCTAGCATGCGCTGGTTTGTTCCAACCGACACCAGCAATGGATATTAAAGCTCTACGCCAACTCATCGCCGACGACATGGATGCTGTAGACAAGCTGATCATTCAACAGCTGAAGTCCGATGTGGTACTGATCAATCAGATCGGTGCCTATATCGTCCACAGTGGCGGCAAGCGCCTGCGCCCGATGATCGTACTCCTGGCAGCACGTGCCTGTGGCTATGCTGGCGCCATGCATATCAACCTGGCAGCCATCATCGAATTCATCCATACCGCGACCCTGCTTCACGATGATGTGGTGGACGGTTCCGATCTGCGTCGCAACCGGGAGACGGCCAACGCGGTCTGGGGCAATGAAGCCAGCGTGTTGGTGGGGGATTTTCTCTACTCCCGCTCCTTCGAAATGATGGTGGAAGTCGGTCAGATGCCGGTGATGGATATTCTCTCCCATGCCACCAACCGCATCGCTGAAGGTGAAGTGCTGCAGTTGCTGAACGTGCATAATCCGGAGACCAGCGAAGCTGAATACATGGAAGTGATCAAACGTAAGACGGCCACCCTGTTCGAGGCCGGTTCCCGTCTGGGTGGTGTGGTGGCTGAAACGTCTGAGCAACAGCAGCAGGCACTGGCTGACTACGGCCTTCATCTGGGGATTGCTTTCCAGCTGGTGGATGACGCGCTCGACTATCACTCGAGTAACGAAGAGATCGGTAAGAATGTGGGCGATGATCTGGCCGAGGGTAAACCCACCCTGCCTCTGATCCAGGCGATGAAAAAGTCGGATCAGCAGCAGCGCCAACGGCTCGCCACAATCATCGAAAATGGTGGTCTGGATGAGATCGATTTCGTTCTGCAGTCGATCCACAACAGCGATGCGATCACCTACACCCAGCAGCTTGCCCAACAACATGCCGAGCTGGCCAAACAGGCGTTGAACCATTTACCTGACAGCGAATACCGCCGGGCACTGGCAGAACTTGCCGATTACTCTGTCGCCAGAACCCATTGAACCGGCCCATCGATTCCGCTAACATCAGCGGCTCGCTGGTTCGGTTTGATCGCCGATCGGTTCAAGCATCGGGGTGTAGCTCAGCCTGGTAGAGCACTGTCTTCGGGAGGCAGGGGCCGGAGGTTCGAATCCTCTCACCCCGACCAATCATACAACCACAACCCTGTGGTCACGCGTGTTGCTTTAAAATCATTTCATCACGACTTACGTAGCCGTCAGGTTAAGAATTGTATGCGCGTAAGAAGAGGGTGGAGAAACCCCACCCTCGTTCTCTTTTACCAATGAAGCGGCACGCCTACATCGATCAGAATGCTGCCATAACCTTCGTCCAGACCACCCTGCGGTTTGGCGACGGACTTTGCATAACCCTTGCCTGAATGGAGAATCGAACTACCATAGTTGTCACCGATACCGGGTTGTACGGCGGTCGGCAGTTTTGTCGATTCAGGTATGCCGTCATAGAGATCATGATTCTCTCCGGTTACATCAAAAGCACCGGCATAAAGATTGGTTGATAAGATCATTGCTGCAGTAATTGCCAAGGTTTTCATATCTCTCTCCTCACAAGTTTTAAACTGATAACATTTCGCTCTGTGTTCAGTTTTATCTACGGGCAGTTTGGGAGAGTGGATTCAATCAGGATGAACTTTTTTATCAGGAGCTGTTAATCGATAAGCCGTTGGCGAAGTAATCGAACGGTTTATTATCAGAGATCTAAAGCCGTTATCAGGAGTGCGAATTTTTGATCAGTCTGACCACTGCCTATGCCTTTATCACAGTATCCTTTCTGCTCTGTCTGGCGCCTGGTCCCGATAATATCTTTGTCCTGACCCAGTCAGCGCTGTATGGAAGGGTTAA
The DNA here is from genome assembly GCA_016842065.1 of Candidatus Thiodiazotropha sp. 'RUGA'. Taxonomy (GTDB): domain Bacteria; phylum Pseudomonadota; class Gammaproteobacteria; order Chromatiales; family Chromatiaceae; genus Thiodiazotropha. Next base: position 29,642 of record JAEPDS010000027.1, on the reverse strand, counting down.
AGGTTATCTGGTGACGTTAGGCCTGTGTACCGGTTTGATCGTCCACACCCTGGTGGTTGCACTTGGCTTCGCCGCACTGTTGAAAACCTCGCCGTTTGCCATCACCCTGTTGAAAATCATCGGTGCCGGTTATCTCAGTTATCTTGGCTGGCTGGCATTGAATGCAGCACACAACAGCTTGACCAGTAGAGAGAACACCACGCTCTCCCCGCTTCAGCTTTATCGACGCGGTATCATCATGAATGTCACCAACCCCAAGGTGAGCATATTTTTTCTCGCACTCCTGCCCCAGTTCGCCAATCCGCAACAGGGCCAGGTGGCGCAACAGATCATGCTGCTCGGTTCACTCTTTATTCTGGTCACCCTGGTGACGTTCGGTGTCATCGCCTGTCTTGCCGGCAGCCTGGGTACCTGGCTCAATCAATCAGCAAAAGCACAGCAGTACCTCAATCGGATTGCCGGTCTGGTGTTTATCGCCCTTGCATTGAATCTGCTCTTCAGCGATATCGGTTGAGTACTGATCTCAAACCTTACCCAGTTTGGCGAAAGCTGCCGCCATGGCGCCTTTTGGCGCCTGTGACGCTCTCTTCTTTGTGTTTGGGGTGTTGTGCTGGCGCTTCTCGCTTCGGCTGTTTTTACTGCGCTCACTTCGCGATGCGTCCGCTTCATCGGTCAGGCGCATGGAGAGGGCAATTCGTTTACGCGGGATATCCACATCCATGACTTTGACTTTCACCAGATCCCCCGCCTTGACAACTTCACGGGTATCTTTGACAAACTTGTCGGAGAGCGCGGAGATATGCACCAGGCCATCCTGGTGAACTCCAATATCGACAAAAGCACCGAAGTTGGTGACATTGGTTACCACCCCTTCGAGAATCATGCCGCTTTTAAGATCCTGCAGATTTTCCACACCCTCTTTAAAGGTCGCGGTTTTGAATTCGGGCCTTGGGTCCCTACCCGGTTTCTCCAGTTCGCGGATGATATCCTGCACCGTCGGTTGACCGAATGTCTGATCGGTAAAATCCTTGGCGGAGAGTTTTTTCAGGAAGGGAGAGTCACCAATCAGAGCCGACATCTCCCGCCCGGTCTTGGCCAGAATGCGCTGCACCACCGGATAGGCTTCCGGATGCACGGCAGAGGCATCGAGGGGATTGGTTCCATTCATAATGCGCAGAAATCCAGCACACTGCTCAAAGGCTTTCTCACCGATACGGGGTACTTTGAGAATCGCTTTGCGATCGGCGAATGCGCCGTGCTGATCGCGAAACTTCACCACATTGTCCGCCATTAGGGTGGAGAGGCCAGCCACCCGATTCAATAATGGTGCTGAAGCGGTGTTGATATCCACCCCGACCGCATTCACGCAATCCTCGACCACCGCGTCCAGTTGACGGGCCAGTCTGGACTGGGAGACATCATGCTGATACTGCCCCACACCGATCGACTTGGGTTCGATCTTCACCAGCTCGGCCAGGGGATCCTGAAGACGCCGGGCAATTGAGACCGCACCGCGTAACGAGACATCCATCTGCGGGAACTCCTGGGCGGCAAATTCGGAGGCCGAATAGACGGATGCCCCTGCCTCACTGACCATCACTTTAGTCAGCTGCAATTTCGGATGCTGCTTGATCAGATCCGCAACCAGGCGATCGGTCTCACGGGAGGCGGTTCCGTTACCGATACTGACCAGCTCCACGTTGAATTTTGCCGCCAGATCCGCCAGTGTTTTCAACGACTCCTGCCAGCGGTTTTTTGGCACATGGGGATAGATGGTTACGGTCTCCACCACCTTTCCGGTGCTGTCGATCACCGCAACTTTGACACCGGTTCTCAAGCCGGGATCCAATCCAATGGTGGCACGGGGACCTGCGGGCGACGCGAGTAACAGATCATGCAGATTGCGGGCGAAGACCTTGATCGCTTCCTCTTCTGCCGCCTCGCGCAGGCGGGTCTTCAAATTGTTATCCAGGTGGGTAAAGATCTTGATCCGCCAGGCCCAACGCACCACCCCTTGCAGCCAATCATCGGCAGGCCGCCCCTCGTTATGCACCCTCATCTGGCGGGCGATCATCCGTTCCGCCACACCCATCTCTGCCGCTTTCAATCCCTCATCTTCGGGCAATACCAGCTCGAGACTCAGAATCCCCTCCTGGCGCCCCCGGAACAGGGCCAATGCCCGATGTGACGGAATCTTATTGACCGTTTCGGCATAGTCGAAGTAGTCAGAGAACTTGGCGCCCTCCTTCTCCTTGCCCTCAACCAGTTTAGAGGTGAGCTGAGCCGACTCCCAGAGGTGTTCCCGCAGCCGGCCTACCAGTTCCGCATCTTCGGCAAACTGCTCCATGAGTATCTGTTTGGCCCCATCCAGTGCCGCGTCACTGTCCGCTACACCTTTCTCTTCATTCAGGTAGGCCTGCGCTTCCTGTTGCGGCTGCAAACCGGGATCATTCAACAAAGCCTCGGCCAATGGCGCCAGACCCGCCTCGCGGGCAATCTGCGCTTTGGTGCGCCGTTTTGGCTTGTAGGGAAGATAGAGGTCTTCCAGTCGGGTTTTGGTATCTGCCGCCAGCAGGGACGCTTTCAGCTGATCGGTCAATTTGCCCTGCTCCTGAACCGATTTCAGCACCGCTTCACGTCGCTCTTCCAGTTCATTCAAATAGCTCAGACGCTCCACTAAATGGCGTAGCTGAGTATCATCCAGGCCACCGGTCACCTCTTTGCGATAGCGGGCGATGAAAGGGACGGTTGCCCCTTCGTCGAGCAAGCCGACCACCGCATCGACCTGGTTGATCCGTATACTCAGTTCATCTGCAATACGCTGTGAAATTGACATCTAACATCCTGGCTGAAATGGAGCAAGGCCGGGATAGTAACAAAGCCGATAGAGAGGTGAAATATTGACTTTCGGAAAAACCGAAGGTGGTTACACAATCTTGATCCGGTCAGCAAATCGTCCGCTTTCAAACTTAGCGAACCGGACGTGGAGGAAGCTTTCTGCATACCATTGCCCGGGCATTCAAGCGCCCGACGGACACCCGCCGGGCAAATGGTTTTATTGCCGGATTACTGCCTGAGCCTGAACGGCGCATCCAGACCTTGCCGCATCAGATCCAGGCTCACACCCGACTGATATTTGAAAGCACCTGAGAACAGACCCTGCATCTGTCGCAGCAGCCCGTCCATGAGCTCCAGCGGATTGTAGACCGGGGGTACCCATGATGGTGCCGGCAGGGTGGCTTCGGCGATCATGATGCCCTCATCGTAGCGAAAGACGGCCTCTTTACAGACCTTCAATACCAGCTGTTTCATCTCCTGGTTATAGGCAAGACACTCGAAACGGAAACGTTTGATTCCCCGTTCGAGCGCGGCCGAGACCAGCCGCTCCAGCAATAGCTGCCCCAATCCCTGCCCCTGCATGGAGTCTGCCACGGTCAGACCGACTTCCGCGGTTTCCGCATCACCCGCCAGGCGAATGAAGCGGCCAATGGCTACCCCTTCCGTCTCATTTCCAGACTCATCGAGCCGTACCATGCCCAGGGCAAAGTGGTCCATCTGGTCCACTTCGGTGAAGTAGGCCAACTCCTGTTGCGAAAGGGACCGCTTCTCAGCCATGAAGCGACGTTGGCGGGATTCGTCAGAAAGTGAATCAAAACCCTGCTGCAGCAACGCCTTATCATTGGGTTTAATCAATCGTATAGCGATCCGCCGGGTAGCGTCCAGATCCACAACCTCCCGGAAAGATTCATTAAATTTCAATAAGTTAACCATTTGATACACCATTCCATAAGCTATCAGAAAAAATTCAGCGCAAAGCGAAATAAATTTGTGCACTGCAACATATGACTGTGGAAGTATCTCAGGGTTCCATTCTCTGGCCGGGTTGATTGTCAGTGGGAGCGGATAAGGCGAGCTATGCGTAGAAGGGAGGGTATGTCGTGGTTTCTGCAGCAGAGAGCCGATTGAGTCGTTTCTGAGTGGTGTATCTGGAGACCAGAGCTAGTGCGATACCGATCGACGCCCCTCACAGGAGGCGCCGTCCCGGTGGATTCCGATCAATCACCGCGTCCGATGGCGTAGTAGCTGAATCCTGACTCCTTCATACGGACAGGATCGTAGATGTTGCGGCCATCAAACACGACCGGCGCTGACAGCACCTGTTTTATGTGCTCGAAGTCCGGACTTCTGAACACCTGCCATTCGGTGACCACGATCAGTGCGTCCGCACTCTCCAGAGTGCCTTCCTGGTTGTCACAATAGACCAGATCGTCACGCTCACCGTAGATTCGACGACACTCCTCCATGGCTTCCGGGTCGAACACCCGTACGCTTGCACCCGCTTCCCACAGAGACTCCATCAGCACCCGACTGGAAGCTTCACGCATATCGTCCGTATTGGGCTTGAAGGAGAGCCCCCAGAGGGCGAAGGTCTTGCCTTTCACATCACCGGAATAGTGGCGCATGATCTTCTCGAACAGCACCCGCTTCTGACGATAGTTGACCGCCTCGACCGCCGTCAACAGCTGTGCATCGTAGCCAACCTGTTTGGCCGTACGCTCAAGTGCACTGACATCCTTGGGGAAACAGGAACCACCGTAACCACAGCCAGGATAGATGAAGGCGTAACCGATCCGGGTATCTGCACCGATGCCGTGGCGAACCTGCTCGATATCGGCACCCAGCCGTTCCGCCAGGTTGGAGAGCTCATTCATGAAACTGATTTTGGTGGCGAGGATCGCGTTGGCGGCGTATTTGGTTAACTCTGCGGAGCGGATGTCCATTGCGATCAGACGGTCATGGTTCCGATTGAACGGCAGATAGAGCGCCCGCAGCAGCTCGGTGGTGCGCGGATTGTCGGTACCGATGATGATCCGGTCCGGCTTCATGAAATCGTCCAGCGCGGCACCCTCTTTGAGGAATTCCGGATTCGAAACCACATCGAACTCAACCTGCTTGCCTTTTGCCTGCATGGTCGACTCGATGCGTTCCCGTACTTTATCCGCGGTACCTACCGGCACAGTGGATTTGTCCACCACCACCCGGTAGTCATCCATATGCTCGGCAATCGACTCGGCAACGGCCAGTACATACTGAAGATCGGCTGAACCATCCTCATCCGGCGGGGTACCAACAGCGATAAACTGAAACAGACCGTGATCCACCGCTTTCGCAACATCGGTTGTAAAACTGAGCCGCCCAGCCTGAGCATTCCGCTCAACCATTGCTTCCAGACCGGGTTCGTAGATCGGGATCTCTCCCCGATTGAGCATGTCGATCTTGTTACTATCCACATCCATGCAGACAACATCATTGCCCACCTCAGCCAGGCAGGCACCTGTGACCAAACCCACGTAGCCCGATCCAAATACGGTTACTTTCATCGGTATCCCTTATTCAGTGAAAATTAATTGGCGGCAATGATACTTGTTTGCGGTTTAGGAAACCACACCAGGCCCTCAATACCCAGCATTGGCAGGACTTTTTTAGGGCCTGTTATTCGCCATCCAACGCGCGCTTGATCAGCTGATTCAGCTCGTCATCGCTGAGCTCAGAGCCATCAATCTCAGCCTGCAGCTTGATCACTGCCCGACCACGTAGAAAAACCGGCCTCATGACCTCTCCCTCAGCGGCGACACCACTGATACGCAGTGCAATCAACGGCAGTTTTGCTCTGGCGGCCAAACGGGCCGCACCGGGCTTTATCTTTCGCGGCGGATCGCTGTCGAGGTGGATCTTGCCGTGGGGAAAGAGTGCGATCACTTCGCCCTCCGCCAGGGCTTTGAAGGCCTGGCGAAGGGCTTTTTCCGGTGAGTTCTCCCGGTCCACTGGAATGCAGCCCACTGCGCGAAACAGCCACTGTATTCCAAATCGCTGGTACTGCTCTCTGGCAATCAGGAATCTCAGTGGCCGATCGCACGAAGCAATCATCAGTAGCGGATCGAGTCCGGAGATATGGTTGGAGACCAGGATTGCCCCACCCTCCAGGGGCAAGGGTACCGGTACCGACTGAAGACGATGATAGTGATGACAAAACAGCCGGTTCAAACCATCCAGGCGATTCAACCAGAACGATCCCCAGTCGGCGCCATTGGCTTCCCGGCAACGGCCATTCAACCAGAACAGAAACAGGGCAACCAGAAGTAGGGTAAGCATCATCTTAAAATTGTGGCGTCATCTCAGCATTCTGTTAACCCGGTGACTAAGCATGTCGTGTTCAGCCGGAGTGCGCTGGTTAGAGGTCTCTGCAGCGCTATTTCCGCTTCTTGCCGCCTTTCTGATAGACCTTGCGTTGAAACAGGTCGGTTCTGCGACTCACCAGCCGATCGATAAACAGCATGCCGTCGAGATGATCGACCTCATGTTGCAGCGCTCTCGCTTCATACCCCTCCATCTCAAACTTCTGGGGTTCACCTTCAGGGGTCAAGGCGTGCATCTTGATCCGTTCGGCGCGAATCACATTTCCCGTATAGTCCGGTACGGAGAGGCAGCCTTCCCGTCCCAGCTCGAAGCCATCCCACTCGGTGATCTCCGGATTGACCAGCACCAGTCTGCCATGATTGGGTACCGGTTTGCGGGTAGTGGAACAATCGATGATGACAATCCGCTGCAGTCTGCCCACCTGAGGTGCAGCGATTCCAACGGCGGCCGGACCCGCCTGACGGGTCTCTTCCAGGTCGTCGATGAATGCCAGCAGCTCATCATCAAAACGCTCAACCTCTTGCGAGATCTCCTTCAATCTGGGATCAGGCAATTTCAGAATATCGAGTATCGCCATGATTCAACCAATCAGCGTCTCGATGGCGGAGACATGCACATCGATCTCGTCAGTCTCAAGACTTCCCAGAGCCGCCTCCAGCGTTTCAATGGTCTCTTCGGTATAGCCCTGAATCGTCATGATGTAGACGGGTTCATCCTGGCTGCCCACCACATCCGAATCCAGCTCCAGAATATTGAAGCCGCTCTCAGCCAGCAATCCGGTCACCTGAGCGACGATACCAGCCCGGTCTGCACCATTCACCCTGACCTGAAAATTGGGTACCCGGTGCTGATGCAGCCCACCATGCATCGGATCCAGATGAAATCTCAATCCCAGTTTCTCAGCGACCGGTTCAATGCAGGCGGACAAAGCCTGTTCACTCTGTCCACCATCGACCATCATCATGATGGTGAAGTTACCACCCAGACGAAGCATGGATGCCTCACCCAGGGTACAACCGCCACGAAACAGGGCATCGGTCACCTGTGCGACAATCCCGGGCTGGTCTTCACCGACCAGCGTCAACATTTGCCATTTCATATCAACCCCTTTCAAGCCATATTAGTGAGGCCATCCGTCCAGTCACGCCATCACGACGATAAGAGAAGAAGCGCTCGCGGTCGGCCACTGTACAGTAATCTCCCCCACTGATGAACCCCACACCCGAGCGGTTCAATCGCTGGCGGGCCAGTTGATAGATATCTGCCCACCAGTGGCCAGGACGTCCCGCCTCGAATGCCAACGCATCCTGTTTCGCCTGCTTTATGAATACTTCACGCACTTCGTCACCCACCTCGAATGCAGCCGGACCGATCGCCGGTCCCATCCAGGCAAGAATCGATTCCGCCGGCGCACTCATTCTCGCAACAGCCTGCTCTATGATACCCGAAGCGAGTCCGCGCCAGCCCGCATGCACAGCCGAGACCTCCCGGCCATCTTGATCGGTGAGCAACAGGGGCAGACAGTCTGCGGTGAGTACAGCACAGACCACGCCACTTTGGCTGGTGTGAACCCCATCCGCCTGGCATCCCGGACGGTCACGCTCAACAAGTGCAATATGACAACCATGGATCTGAGTCAGCCAGAATGGTTCCCCCGGGAGCCTGAGACTCTGCGAGAGGCGCTCACGGTTTTCAGCCACGGCGTGAGGGTCGTCCTCCACATGTTCAGCCAGATTCAGACTCTCAAAGCCACCCAGACTGACTCCTCCGAGGCGAGTTGTGGTTCCGGCCCGAACCTGTGTCGGGGCCGGCCAGTCCGGTTCGATCAGCTCAATCGTCATTCGCCAAAAGCCTCAGCAGCTGTTGCATATCGGGGGGTGGGGGTGCTTCCCAGCTCATCAGCTCACCGCTGTCAGGGTGCGTCAGTTCCAAACGGGTGGCATGCAGGGCCTGGCGTTTGAACTGCTGCAGAATCCCGACCGCTTCATCTGACAGGCCCGGGGGGATCTTCTGCCGTCCGCCATAGAGAGGATCACCCAGCAGGGGATGGTGGATATGGCTCATGTGCACCCGGATCTGGTGGGTCCTGCCGGTCTCCAGATTCACCTGCAGATAGGTGTGCGCCGCAAACCGCTGCAATACCCGATAGTGTGTGATCGCCTGCTTGCCACTCTCGACAACCGCCATTCGCAGTCGGTTCACCGGGTGGCGACCGATTGGTTTATCGATGGTGCCACCAGCGACCATGCTCCCCTGAACAATCGCCCGGTATTCACGCTTGACGCTTCTCGCCTGCAGCTGTTGCACCAGGGCATGCTGGGCCTGCAGTGTCTTGGCAACCACCAGTAGGCCACTCGTATCCTTATCCAGACGATGCACGATTCCCGCCCGTGGTACGGCTGTCAGCGGCGGGTGGTGGTGAAGCAAGCCATTCAGCAGAGTACCGCCTGGATTACCGGCTGCCGGATGCATCACCAACCCAGCGGGTTTGTTGACCACCAGCAGGGCGTCATCTTCATACAGCAGATCGAGATCCATCGCTTCAGGCTTGTCAGAGACCTCTTCCGAGAGCAACGCCCGCAACACCACGCTCTCTCCTCCCTTTACTTTGTCTTTCGCCCGACAACCTGCCCCATCCACTTCCACCAAGCCCTGTTTGATCCAGCTTTGCAGGCGACTGCGGGAGTATTCCGGACAGAGTTCTGCCAGCAACTGGTCAATGCGCATACCGGCCCGTTCAGGGGGAACCTGAAAGCTTTGTGTGGGAACTTCCGAGAGGGATTCAGGATCGGACATTGGAAGACCATCCTGAGTAGTCTTTTCGCAGACCACCACGACTCGCCTCGCAGGGAACCAACGCCTGCAAAGCGGGAAAAGCTGCGGAGCAAGAGCGCAAGTTAACCCGTAACTGCGGCTTTCCGTTATACTCACGCGTCAAATCATGTTTCATCCAGAGATTGGCCATGACCATAAAAACTTTTTCAACCATTCTGCTCATCATGCTGCTGACAGGATGTGCCCTGCCGGAGCAGGCCGATCCCACGAAAAACTGGAGCGCCAGTAAATTCTACTCTGAAGCAAAAACCTACATGCTGGACGGTGAGTACGATCTGGCCATCAAATATTACAATGGACTGCAGGCACGCTACCCGTTTGGACGCTACGCCATCCAGTCCCAGCTCGACATCATCTACGCCCACTACAAAAATGGCGAAGCCGACTCCGCCATTGCTGCTTCCGACCGTTTTATCAAACTCAATCCGCAAAGCCAGTATGTGGATTACGCCTATTATATGAAGGGACTGGCCAACTATAACCGCAATCAGAGTTTTCTCAGCAGTATCCTGCCAACGGATTCGTCAGAGCGGGATGCTGGCGCTGCGCTGGACTCATTCAATGACTTCGCCGAGCTGATTCGTCGATACCCGGACAGCAAGTACTCTGCAGATGCACATCAGCGCATGCTCTATCTGAGAAACAACCTCTCCAAATACCAGATTCACATTGCAAAATACTATATGAAACGGGGCGCCTATCTGGCCGCGGCGAACCGCGCTAACCGGGTGGTCACTCAGTTCCAGCGCACAGACTCGGTTCAGGAAGCGCTGGAAATAATGATCGATGCCTACTCCCGTCTCGGCCTGACTGAGTTGGCCAAGGATGCTCAGCGTGTGTTGGCCCTCAACCTGGAAAACGGCCGTCTTAGCCAACCTGGCGCAGAAGAGGTGGAGTGATCCACAACCACCCCGCTATGCCGGACAACAAAAAACCGGCAGATCGGGTCAATCCGCCGGTCTCCTTGAATAGATCAGACGAACCGTCTGTTACTAAAGCGCGTCAGATCGCCGCTTCGTTCTCTTCGCCGGTTCTGATGCGGATGACCTGCTCCACAGGGGAGACGAAAATCTTGCCGTCGCCGATTTTTCCTGTACGTGCCGCATTGGTGATGGCATCGATACAAGCCTGCACCTGCTCACTGGAGACCACCAGCTCCAATTTCACCTTCGGCAGGAAATCGACCACATATTCAGCGCCACGATAGAGCTCAGTATGCCCCTTCTGTCGGCCAAACCCCTTGACTTCAGTGGCTGTCATTCCGGTAATGCCCACCTCTGACAAGGCCTCACGAACATCCTCCAGTTTGAAAGGCTTGATGATTGCTTCAACTTTTTTCATTGTTACTCTGCTCTCGTAGGATAATCTTTCGCATCAGGTAATTATGGATTGTAACGCCGAGCCAACCAGCGAGTCTACGACCCTCCGGAAATTGCTGCAACAAAACTCAAATTTTGTTGGATTCAGGCCGGCAACGGCTGAGCGCCTCTCCAATGCCCAAAACGCCTACCAATAAAACTGAGCAGGGAATCATTATAGACATAAGGGTTTAAAGGTTAAACCGAACCCTCCATGCAACTGATTTTATTAGCAATTCATGAGCTTCTGGACTTACGCCAGGTGAGTGGGTAGCGTCGATCCCGCCCATAAGCGCGTCGGGTTATCTTGACGCCAGGCGGGGCCTGGCGACGTTTATACTCGTTTCGATCCACCAGACCGATCACCCGCTCCACCGTCGAACGATCAAAACCTGCGGAAACAATCTTTTCCGGATCCTGGTCCTGTTCCACATACCGTTCGAGGATTTCATCGAGCACCGGATAGTCGGGGAGTGAGTCGCTATCCTTTTGATCCGGCGCCAACTCCGCAGACGGTGGCCGATCCAATACCCGTTGGGGTATCACCGGAGAGAGCTCGTTACGATAGCGACAGAGTTGGTATACCAGTGTCTTCGGAACATCTTTTATCGGCGCAAAACCACCCGCCATGTCGCCATAGAGCGTGGCATAGCCTACCGACATTTCACTCTTGTTACCGGTAGTCAACAATATCCGTCCCTTTTTGTTGCTGATCGCCATCAGGATGATGCCCCGACAGCGAGCCTGGATGTTCTCTTCAGTCACATCAACCGGTTTGCCGGCGAACTCATCGCTGAGCATTCCGAGAAAGGCTTTGAACGCCGGCTCGATCGGGATGGTCCGATACTCGACTCCCAGCGCCTGCGCCTCAGCCTCCGCATCCTGATTGCTCATATCTGCCGTGTAGCGGGAGGGCATCAGCACCACTTCCACCTGGTCGGGTCCCAGTGCATCAGCGGCTATCGCCAGGGTCAAAGCAGAGTCGACCCCCCCTGAGAGACCGATGATGGCGCCATTGAAACCGTTTTTCATCACATAATCCCGCACCCCGAGCACCAGGGCCTGATAGACCCTCTGTGCTTCACTCATCAGCGGTTCCACATGCTGAGGTATCGGTGAAACAGAATCCGAAGCACACTCCAGCTCCACAATGGGACAGGACTCTTCAAAGAACGGCGCTCGCTGCACCAGGTTTCCTGTCGCGTCCACGGCAAAGGAGCCCCCATCGAAGACCAACTCATCCTGACCACCCACCAGATTGGTGTAGATAATGGGAATACCATTATCCAAGGCACGTTGCTGAACCAGATCCTCCCGTTCCGGCGCCTTGCCGATGTGGAAGGGCGATGCGTTCAGATTCAAGAGTACCTGAGCCCCAGCCGCCCGGCTCATGGCGGCGGGTTCCGCCTCCCAGATATCCTCGCAGACGGTCAATCCCAGTTGCACCCCATTGAGATTGAAGGTCACCGCCTCGTGGCCAGGCGCGAAATATCGTTTTTCATCAAATACACTGTAGTTGGGCAGCTTCTGCTTCTCATACTCTGCGATCAGCTGCCCCCCAGTGACCACACCTGCCACATTGAACAACTTGCCATCCCGGTACCTGGGATAACCAATCACCAGACAGACATGACTGACTTCCAAACAGATCAACTCAATGGCACGCTCAACCCGTTGAATGAAATGGGGACGTAACAGCAGATCTTCCGGCGGATAGCCGGTAATCGCCAGCTCAGGAAAGACAATTGCATCCACAGCGTGTTGATCATTGAGTGCCAGATCGATAATTTTCCTGGCATTACCCTCGATATCTCCAACCAGAAAATTGAGTTGGGCAATCTGAATTTTGAGCTTCAAACGGGAACTCCTGACAGCTTGATGATTAACCAGAGTTGTGGATGGTATTGACCGACGCGTAAAAGGCTGCATTCCAGACCATTGAGAGTGTGGTTGCAAGTTTTTGACTTCGGCATCTGAACATCGATCCAGCCACAATCCTGATTGACTCAGTCTCAGACATCATAAACAATTGATTGTATGGGACTAAAAACGATACTTTTCGGCTTAGCAATCTGGGGAATCTACCTCATCATACGCCACCTTGTCCGGCAGCGTTCCATCGATCAGACCACATCCAGAGAGGTCAAATCGGTGGAAAGCGTGGAATGTGCCCATTGTGGGCTGCATCTGCCAAAAACTGAAGCCGTGGCAAAGAACGGGGTCTACTACTGCAGCAAAGAGCATCTGATCGCTGCCGAGTCGAGCAAACCAACAGATCATGAATAGCTGGCTGGAGAAGCTTGAGCAGACCATCATCTCAGAATCCCCCGGCAAGGAGATGGGAGTGGCGTCCCATTGGCGGTCACTGCGGATTTTCCTGCTCTACAGAATCACCCTTTCACTGACCCTGCTGTTTTTCTTCTACGCAGACAGCGGTCCAGCATTCATCGGCGCGACAGATCCCCGAATCTTTTCCATCACTGTCCTGACCTACAGCACACTGACCATTCTCTCATCACTGCTGTTCATCTGGCGCTCTCCAGGACCGGAACATCAGACCTACCTGGCCCTGTTCATCGACATTCTGGCAATCACCCTGCTGATGCATGCCAGCGGCGGCATCCAAACAGGTCTGGGCATGCTGATCGCGGTCTCCATCTCAGCAGGGGCTCTGATCATGGGGGGGCGGGCATCGCTGCTGTTCGCCGCACTGGCTGCACTGGCCGTGATCACTGATCAGGTTCACGCCAGTTTGAGCAACCGTGCATCACCACAGTTCATCCAGGCCGGATTCCTGGGAGCCGTCTATTTCACCACGGCTCTGTTGACCTGGGTGCTCAGCAGCCGGGCACGCGCCAGTGAACGCCTGGCCGAGAAACGGGCCAGCGAACTGGATCACATGGCCAAGATCAACGCCTACGTCATAAAGCATATGCAGACCGGGGTTCTCGTTATCGATACTTCAGGCAAAATCCTGATGATGAACGACCCCGCCTGGCATCTACTGGGCATGCCCTCAGCCACCACCGGCAGCCATCTGGCCAAGGCCTCTCCGGAGTTGGCTCACATCGCCCGCAAACGGCAAAACCCCAAACGTAAACAGAAACTCACCTTCCGCAGTCAGAGCCAGGGACCAGAACTGAAGGCTCAATTCAATGCACTCAGCGGCGAAGAGGCGGGAGACATGCTGATCTTTCTCGAAGACACCTCACAAGTAACCCGAGAGGCACAACAGATGAAACTGGCCTCTTTGGGCCGACTCACTGCCAGTATCGCCCATGAGATACGCAATCCGCTGGGGGCGATCAGTCACGCCAGTCAACTGTTTCGCGAATCCCCCAGTCTCAATGTTGCCGATAAAAGGCTAACTGAAATCATCACCACCAATGCTGCCCGGGTGAATCAGGTGATTGAGAATGTCCTTCAACTGTCACGCCGAGAGCCCGGCCAGCAGGTCACCATACAGCTCGACCCCTGGCTAAAAAAGCTCACCTCAGACCTGATCAGGCACCAGGGCTTTAAAGAGGAGAGCATACGCCTGCAGATTGAACCCGCATCGACAAAAGTCTTTGCAGATCCTGAACAACTGCGCCAATTGGTGAGTAATCTCTGCAACAATGCACGAGAACACTGTGACAAAAAAAACCTGCAGTTGCGGATTGTCGGCGGTATGACCAAAGAGTATCAACATCCTATACTGGATGTGTTGGATAATGGCCCTGGTATCGCCCCGGAAGTGGCCAAACAGATCTTTGAACCCTTTTTCACAACGCGGAATAACGGTACCGGGCTTGGTCTGTATATCGCAAAAGAGTTAAGTGAAACCAACCGGATAAGACTGGAGTATATTCCAGGCCCAACCGGCGGAAGCTGCTTTCGCCTACACTTTGAAAACTGGCAGCCAGAGAGTCAACAAGCATGACACAACCTACCGCGCTGATCGTCGATGACGAACCCGATATCTGCGAATTGTTGGAGATAACTCTGCTGCGGATGGGGATTGATGCCCACTCTGTATTCAATCTGGCGAGTGCACACGAACTGCTGGCAGAGCAACAGTTTGATCTTTGTTTATCCGATATGCGTCTACCGGATGGAAACGGTATCGACCTGGTGCGCTATATCAATGAGACCTACCCTCAACTACCCGTCGCGATGATCACCGCGCATGGCAACATGGAGTCTGCGATCGAAGCGCTGAAGGCAGGCGCCTTCGATTTTGTATCCAAACCGGTAGACCTGGAGGTCCTTCGCAAGCTGGTTCAACAGGCCATCAAACTCAGCAAACCGGCAGAAGGCAAAATCCAGGTCAAAAAGGACTCAGCATCTACCCATGAACCGATGCTGGGTAACTCCACGGCCATGACCCGTATCATCAAATTGATTGAAAAGCTCGCAAGAAGTCAGGCACCCGTCTATATCAGCGGGGAATCGGGTACTGGTAAAGAGCTGGCTGCACGAATGATCCACTATCAAGGCCCCCGTTCGGACCACCCCTTTGTGGCGGTCAACTGTGGCGCTATCCCACAGGAGCTTATGGAGAGCGAGCTGTTTGGCCATAAAAAAGGAAGCTTTACCGGCGCCACCCAGGATAGTGATGGCCTTTTTCTGAGTGCCAATGGCGGTACTCTGTTTCTGGATGAGATCGCCGACTTGCCACTGCATATGCAGGTAAAACTGCTTCGCTCCATACAGGAGAAGATGATCAGGCCGGTGGGTGGTCAGAAGGAGATCCCCATTGATGTCCGCATCATCAGTGCAACCCACAAGGATCTGGCAGTCCTGGTAGAGCAGGGCGAATTCCGTCAGGATCTATTCTATCGAATCAATGTCATCGAACTACCCTTACCACCCTTGCGCGAACGCAGCGAGGATATTCCGTTACTTGCGCAGCACTTTCTTACCCGACTGGCTCGTAACGGCGGTATCAAAAAGCCAAAACTCAGCGCAGAGGCCGTCAAAAAACTGAAAGCTTATCCATTCCCGGGAAATATTCGTGAACTCGAGAATATTCTGGAACGCTCGGTGACACTCCTGGATCGTGAAAAGCTTGAGGCTGATGACCTGCTTCTACCAAACCATGCCTCTGATACGGATAAACAGACAACGCCTCAGGGACTTGGGGAGAAGATGGAACAGGTGGAACGACAAGCGATCATTGAAGCGCTTGAAGAGACCCGCTGGAACCGAACGGCTGCCGCTAAAAAACTCGGGATGAGCCTAAGGTCGCTGAGGTATCGACTTGAGAAATTGGAGATCGAATAGATAAATGTGAACAGATTCACATTTTCGAACCAGTTGAAATCCAAACACCAACACCATTTTCTGAATCACAGTTCATATCCCAGCAGGCTAAAGTGACATTTTCTGTCACTTTCTAACATCCAGGGTCTCAAGAAACATTGAGCTCAATGGATGCGCAAACCAATCATAACAAATACAAGAAAACGGGAGCTTTAAATAATTCAGCCTATAATCATGCGCTTATAGTATTTTCAAAGCCATTCGACGAAACAACCAGTGGCAGTTGGCATGCATTCTGCTGCTACCTAGGTAACTCGGCGAAAATCAAGGATTAAAGTTTTGCTTTAAGACGCCGACAACTCAGGCACCAACTCATACGGAGCGTTAAAGATGAAAAAACAAGCTGGTTTCACCCTTATTGAACTCATGATCGTTGTTGCGATCATCGGTATCCTGGCAGCCATCGCATTGCCTGCCTATCAAGACTACACAGCTCGTGCAATGGTTACAGAAGGTCTCGCAATTGCTGCTGGCGGTAAAGCCACTGTAGGCGAGAACATTGCAAGTGGTGCTGCAGACGATTGCACCGGCGTAAACGTTGGCACAACCAATAAAACCACTCTTGCCTGTGCAGCTGGCGTATTGACCGCCACTATCGCAACTGGCACAAATGCTGGTGACGTTAATATTACATTAACCCCCGGCGAAACAGCTACCGGTGTAAACTGGGTTTGCGCAAGTACCTCTGATTTCAAATATGTACCTGCAGAATGCCGTCAAGCACCCTAGATACCTAGCTTAAGCTAGACAAGAAAAGGAGCCCAAGATACTTGGGCTCCTTTTTTTAATTGCGCCCCATACATCACATTTAATTGATTTACCCCCCTTTCAGAGCTATATTCTTTTTCTATCAATGCGTTTAACACAAAACCTGAATTGATTGATTAATAAAGAGATTATTCATTTACTGAAATCAGCTAGAGAGCGCAGTTCGATTATTTTGTCGCCTAAATATTTTCGAAGATCAGCCGCTAAGCAGATGTATCCGCAATGTGAGACTATCTGTACGTAAGGATGGCCAATACCAAACCACAAATTAATCTCAGCGGCCTTGGGCGCTGCCTGATACAGGACGGTCTCATCAATGAAGATGAGGCAGAGTCATCCTTTGCTGAGGCATTGGATAAAAAGGTCCCATATGTTTCCCATCTGGTTGAGAAAAAAATACTCAATAGTATTGATATAGCAATATCAGCTTCCAGAGGGTTTGGCGTACCCATTTTTGATCTGGATGTTCTCGATCCAAGTGTCGTGCCAAACGACCTTGTGGCTGAGAAGCTGGTACGCAACCATCATGCACTGCCTATCTTCAAGCGAGGTAATCGTCTATTCCTTGCGGTCTCCGACCCGACAAACCATCAGGGACTTGATGAAATAAGATTCAATACCGGCCTTGCTTCAGAAGCCATTTTGGTTGAGGAAGACAAACTCAACCGGATGATTGACAAGGTCATGGATGCACAGGAAACCGGCATGGATGAACTCCTCGATGCCGACCTGGACAACCTGGATATCAGTACGGGTGATGAAGAGAGCTCAGGTGACGAATCGAGTCTGGATGTCGATGAAGCGCCCGTCGTTCGCTACATCAATAAAATCCTTCTGGATGCCATCAACCAAGGGGTTTCCGATATCCATTTTGAACCCTACGAATACACCTACCGGATCAGATACAGGCAAGATGGTATGTTGCATGAGGTTGCAAACCCGCCATCCAATCTGGCCAACCGCCTTTCCACACGTCTAAAAGTCATGTCACGTCTTAATATCGCTGAGCGCCGAGTACCTCAGGATGGACGTATCAAGATGAAGCTTTCCAAATCACGTGCCATCGACTTTCGTGTCAACACCTGCCCGACTTTGTATGGGGAAAAAATTGTACTGCGTATCCTCGATCCGACCAGTGCACAGCTCGGCATTGAAGCACTCGGGTTTGAGGAGGAGCAGCGCACGGCATTTCTAGAGGCCATCAGCAAACCCTATGGAATGATCCTGGTAACAGGGCCAACCGGTAGTGGTAAGACAGTGAGTCTGTATACCGCCCTCAACCTGCTAAACAAACCTGAGATCAATATTTCGACCGCAGAAGATCCGGTTGAAATCCAGGTTGCTGGGATCAATCAGGTAAACATGAACACAAAAACCGGCCTGACATTTGCGGAGGCATTAAGGGCCTTCCTTCGTCAGGATCCGGATATTGTCATGGTCGGTGAGATTCGTGACCTTGAAACAGCAGAAATCGCGATTAAAGCCGCTCAGACCGGACATTTGGTACTTTCAACACTTCATACCAATGATGCACCCCAAACACTTACCCGTTTGGCCAATATGGGCATACCCCCATTCAATATCGCTTCGTCGGTCAACTTAATCATGGCCCAGCGATTAGCCCGTCGATTGTGCGAAAACTGTAAAACTGTTGATGACGTGCCGAAAGAAGCACTACTTGAAGAAGGCTTTACAGAGAGTGATATTGAGACAGGATTCACGACCTACAAACCGGTAGGATGCGATTTATGCACAAATGGTTATAAAGGACGTGTCGGTATCTTCCAGGTCATGCCCGTTTCAGAAGCTATGGGCAAAATCATTATGGAAGGCGGCACCTCGTTACAGTTGGAAGATCAGGCTCAAAAGGAAGGCGTGTACAATCTCCGCAGCTCAGGGCTTAGAAAAGTCATGCAGGGAATAACCAGCCTTCAAGAACTAAACAGGGTAACCAAGGACTAACCCATGGCTCCACCGCGCAAAAAGACTCAGATTAAATCCTACCTGTATACCTGGGAAGGAACTGATAAAAAGGGCTCCAGGCTTTCTGGTGAGTCTCGGGCTACCGATGTGAATATGGTGAAAGCTGATCTTCGTCGCCAGGGAATAAATCCTTTAAAGGTCAGAAAGAAAGCCACTTCGATCCTAAATCGCAAAAAACCGATAACAAGTGCAGATGTAACCGTTTTCAGTAGGCAACTTGCAACAATGATGTCGGCTGGCGTACCCATGGTACAGGCCTTTGATATTGTCGGCAGGGGACATGAAAACCCCTCAATGCAGGAGTTGATTCTTACCATCAAAGCAGATGTAGAAGGTGGTACTGCCTTGGCGGACGCTCTTAAGAAGCATCCTCTTCATTTTGAGGATCTTTTCGTAAACCTTGTTCGAGCCGGTGAGCATGCAGGTGTATTGGAGACTCTTCTACATAAGATTGCCACTTACAAAGAAAAGACAGAATCGATAAAAGCAAAAATCAAAAAGGCGATGTTCTACCCTGCAGCCATCGTTGCTGCAGCTATCGTTGTTACGGCAATCCTGTTGATTTTTGTTATACCCCAGTTTGAAAGCCTCTTTTCAAACTTTGGTGCAGAGCTACCAGCCTTTACTCAAATGGTAGTAAGCATGTCCCACTTTGTACGTGACTGGTGGTGGGTAATACTAGGTGGCGTCGTTATCTTTGTATATTTCTTCATAAGCGTATGGAAGCGGTCGCGAAAACTCAGGCATACAATCGATAGAATGCTACTTAAGATTCCAGTGATCGGCATGATCCTAAACAAATCGGCAATTGCCAGATTTTCAAGAACTCTCGCCACCATGTCCGCAGCCGGTGTACCCCTCGTAGAGGCATTGGATTCAGTCGCTGGCGCTACGGGTAATGTTGTCTATAGCGATGCGGTATTGCGCATGCGTGAAGACGTGGCGACCGGCCAGTCTTTACAACTTGCCATGAAGCAGAGAAATATCTTCCCGAACATGGTAGTACAGATGGTTTCCATTGGTGAGGAATCCGGCTCACTGGATGATATGCTGAATAAAGTTGCTGACTTCTATGAAGAACAGGTCGATAACGCTGTGGATGCCATGAGCAGCTTGATGGAACCGTTAATCATGGTTGTCCTGGGCACGCTCGTCGGTGGCCTTGTTGTTGCCATGTACCTGCCAATATTCAAGATGGGCACAGCGATTTAATCGAACCTACCAAATCGTAAAGTAATAAATAAGCAGAACCTTTGTGATTGTCTTTGATTTTTTACAGGCTAACTTTGCGGCCTTTCTCCTATTGGCGTTAGTCATAGGATTGATCGTTGGCAGCTTTCTGAATGTTGTAATCCACCGTCTGCCAAAAATGATGGAGCAGCAGTGGCACCGGGACTGCGAAGAGTTAAAGGGGTTAGCCTCAGAAGATGCTATTGAAACCGAGGTTTACAATCTCAACACCCCGGCTTCTCAATGCCCAAAGTGTCAACATAAGATTCGTCCCTGGGAGAACATCCCCATTATCAGTTGGCTGCTACTGAAAGGCCGCTGCTCCAACTGTCAGAATCCGATCAGTGTCAGGTACCCGATCATCGAAGCCGTTACCGGGTTGCTGTCACTCTGGATTGCCTTCCATTTCGGTTTTTCCTGGGAAGCAGCTGCTGCGATGCTGATGACCTGGAGCCTGATTGCCTTAACCGTGATCGATTTTGATGTACAACTACTGCCCGACAACATCACTCTGCCTTTTTTATGGCTCGGCCTGTTAGCCAATATTGGTGGACTGTTCACTGATCTCGAATCGGCCGTAATCGGCGCCATTGCAGGTTATATGGCGTTGTGGAGCGTTTACCAGCTATTCAAAAAACTCACCGGCAAGGAGGGCATGGGCTATGGCGATTTCAAATTGCTGGCCATGCTCGGCGCCTGGCTGGGCTGGCAATATCTGCCACAGATCATTCTACTCTCCGCATTGGTCGGCGCCGTTGTCGGTATTCTGCTGATCGTTGTCAGAGGCCGTGACCGGAATATTCCAATTCCTTTTGGCCCCTATCTGGCGGCGGCCGGCTGGATCAGTCTGATGTGGGGCTCTCAGATCAATCAGGCCTATCTTCGCTGGTCCGGCTTGTAATCCCTGTGTTGACCGTAGCCCTTACCGGGGGAATCGGCAGCGGTAAAAGCGCTGTATCCAACCATTTTGAAACCCTTGGCGTGCCGGTCATCGATGCGGACAGGCTGGCGCATCAGATGGTCCTACCCGGCTCACCGGCATTAAGCCGGATACAGGAGGCCTTCGGTGATCATCTAATCGACCCGCAGGGAAAGCTCAATCGGGGTGCTTTGAGAGAGATTGTGTTTAACGACCCGAGTCAAAGAAAACACCTCGAATCCATACTCCACCCGCCGATCAGAGAGGCCATGGAGGATTGGGTTGAACAACAGACAGCCCCCTATGTGATTCTGGTGATTCCGCTGCTGTTCGAGACCGGGCAAGAGGATATCGCTGAACGTATCCTGGTAGTGGACTGCGATGAGTCACTGCAGTATCAACGGGTATCTGAACGGGATAACCTGGACGAGTCACAAATCACCCAGATCCTCGCCAGCCAGGTCGATCGTCAGACCCGACTGAAGGGTGCGGACGATATCATTGAGAACAACGGGGACCTGGCTGCATTGACCGAAGCAACTGAACGATTGCATCAGACCTATCTAGCGCTTTCGAAGTCTTGAGGATTAACCAGAATAGTATCGAGTTTAATCGAAGAGGTTTGGTGGGGCATGGCCCCACCCTACACCCTGTATGAAACGGTAGGGTGGGGACTTGCCCCACCAAATGCGGCTTGAATAAGCCCCGTCCCCAGTAATACAGCACGATACAATACGGCTGCGTATAGGCATGGGATCTTATGGATTCAACTCGCAGGTAAATACCTGCGAGTGGCTACAACCTCCTGAATCACGCAACATTCATCTTCTGGCTTTTTCGAAAGCTCAATCCATCACCTGAAACATCCACTTCAATCGTATCCCCCGCCGCAAATCGACCCGAGAGAATCTCCTGCGCCAGTGGATTCTCAAGCTGCTGGCGAATTGCCCGTTTCAAGGGTCGAGCCCCGTAGACCGGATCGAAACCGGCCTGCCCCAGACGATCCAATGCCGCATCGGTAACGCTCAGAACCATCTCATGGTCTGCCAAACGCTGACGCAGATAGTCCACCTGGATACTGGCGATCTCCCGGATCTGCTCCGCTCCCAGGGGATGGAAGACAACGATCTCATCGACCCGGTTGATGAACTCGGGACGGAAGTTCTGCTGCACAGTCTCCATGACTGAAGCCTTCATGGCGTCATATTGCTCTTCAGTGGCCATCTCCTGAATGATCTGGGAACCGAGATTCGAGGTCATCACGATCACTGTATTGCGAAAATCCACCGTGCGGCCCTGACCATCGGTCAGCCGACCGTCATCCAGTACCTGTAACAGCACATTGAAGACATCCGGATGGGCCTTCTCCACCTCATCGAGCAGGATCACCGAATAGGGCCTGCGACGTACCGCCTCGGTCAGGTACCCCCCCTCTTCGTAGCCCACATAACCAGGGGGCGCACCAATCAAACGGGCCACGGAGTGTTTCTCCATGAACTCGGACATATCGATACGCACCATCGCCTCTTCGGTGTCGAAAAGAAACTCCGCCAAGGATTTACACAACTCGGTCTTACCCACCCCGGTCGGGCCGAGGAAGAGAAATGAACCATTCGGCTGATTGGGATCGGCAAGGCCGGCTCTGGAGCGACGAATCGCATCACTGACCGCTCTAACCCCCTCCTCCTGGCCGATTACCCGTTTGCCCAGCTCCTCTTCCATGCGCAGCAGTTTATCCCGCTCGCCCTCCAGCATCTTGGAGACCGGAATACCTGTCCATTTGGAGACCACATCGGCAATCTCCTCCTCGGAGACCTTGTTCCTCAGCAGCTTCATCTCCTGCATTTCCGCCTGGGTGGCCATATCGAGCTGTTTCTCAAGCTCAGGAATCCTTCCATACTGCAGTTCGGACATACGCGCCAGATCACCGGCACGATGGGCCGTCTCCAGCTCCAGTCGGGCCTTCTCCAGCGACTCCTTGATATGGGTGGTTCCCTGCAGAGCCGCTTTCTCCGATTTCCAGATCTCCTCCAGATCGGAGAACTCCCGCTGCAACCGTTCGATATGGGATTCGAGGTCCGCAAGGCGTTTTTTGGAGGCTTCATCAGACTCCTTGTTGAGCGCCTCACGTTCAATCTTCAACTGAATCAGACGACGCTCCAGGCGATCCATCTCCTCCGGCTTGGAGTCGATCTCCATACGGATCTGTGAGGCTGCCTCATCCACCAGATCGATCGCTTTGTCGGGCAACTGACGATCGGTGATGTAGCGATGGGAGAGAGTTGCCGCCGCAACGATTGCCGGATCGGTGACATCCACACCATGGTGGACCTCATAACGCTCTTTCAGCCCCCGCAGAATGGCAATGGTATCCTCCACACTGGGCTCATCCACCAACACCTTCTGAAAGCGGCGTTCCAGTGCCGCATCCTTCTCCAGGTATTGGCGATACTCATCCAGGGTGGTGGCGCCCACACAGTGCAGTTCGCCCCGCGCCAGGGCCGGCTTCAGCATATTGCCCGCATCCATTGCACCTTCTGCTTTGCCGGCGCCCACCATGGTGTGCAGCTCGTCGATGAAAAGGATGATCTGCCCCTCCTGCTTGGCCAGATCGTTGAGCACCGCTTTCAGTCGCTCTTCAAATTCACCACGGAATTTCGCCCCGGCGATCAATGCCCCCATATCGAGTGAGAGCAGGCGTTTGGTTTTCAAACCCTCAGGTACTTCACCATTGATGATACGTTGCGCCAGACCTTCGACAATGGCGGTCTTACCCACACCAGGCTCACCGATCAGTACCGGGTTATTCTTGGTTCTGCGCTGCAGTACCTGAATGGTGCGACGAATCTCATCGTCCCGGCCGATGACCGGATCGAGCTTGCCCTGCTCGGCCCGCTCGGTGAGATCGATGGTATATTTTTCCAGCGCCTGACGCTGATCTTCCGCATTCGGGTCATCCACATTCTGACCGCCGCGCATCTTCTCAATACTCTTTTCCAACACCTCTTTGCTGGCGCCGGCATTGCGCAACATCTCCCCAAGCTCGCCCTTGTCCTCGACAGCGGCAAGCACGAACAACTCACTGGAGATGTATTGATCGTTTCTTTGCTGCGCCAGCTTGTCGGTCTGATTGAGCAGGCGGCCCAGGTCGTTGGAGATATGCAGATCTCCAGCGGCGCCTTCAACTCTGGACAGGCGTTCGGTGGCCGCACTCAGACTTGAGCGCAGTTGATTGACGTTGACATCCGATTGAGCCAACAGATGGCGAACCGTACCGCCATCCTGGTCGAGCATGGCGCTCATCAGATGAAGCGGCTCGATGAACTGATGATCCTGGCCAACAGCCAGGCTCTGGGCATCGGCCAGCGCCATCTGGAACTTACTGGTCAAACGATCCATTCGCATGGGGTATTACTCCAAAATCTGTTCTGAATACCCAATAGATTGGGGAGAAACCCCAACTTTTCAAGTTGATTGACGATTAGCCAACAGCAGACACGGATTTTTTCGACTGGCTGAGTCTGAGGTAATCCTGAAAACCAGCTTGATTCGCCGCGAATGAACGCCAATCACCGCTAATCTCTCGCAAAGTTTGAAATATTGTTCGCTGGACAGACCCATCAGGTGTCACACAGCAACTCCTTTCCATTTGCGGTTATTTGCGGTCCTTCGCGTTGATTAGCGGCCTTCTTAATTCTAAAGATTCAGGAGTGAGAGCCCTGCTGCTTCTCCATCACCTCCACCTTACCCATCACCATCGCTTCCAGGTCAGCTTTGTAAGTCCGGACCTTTTCGCGGATCTCCAGATCCGCTGTGCCGAGCATCTGTGCCGCCAGGATGGCAGCATTTTTTGCGCCATTGATGGCTACCGTGGCCACCGGCACACCGGGTGGCATCTGCACAATCGAGAGCAGGGAATCCTCACCACTCAGGGCAGAGGATTTGACCGGTACACCGACCACCGGCAGGGGGGTGATCGAGGCCACCATACCGGGCAGATGGGCGGCGCCCCCAGCACCGGCAATCACAACCTTCAGACCGCGCTGCTCGGCGGTCTGGGAGTATTCATAGAGCCTGGCAGGTGTTCGGTGAGCCGAAACAATGGTCATTTCAAAAGGTATCTGAAACTCCTCGAGTTGCTTGGCTGCCTCCTGCATGACCGGCAGATCGGAGTCACTGCCCATAATGATGCCAACTATGGGTTTTGTCATGGATGCTGTTCTCCACTAATTTCGATTAAATCCCGTACCTGCTCGGCTTTCCGGCGGGCACTATCCAGATCCTGGTCGATGACTGTCACATGGCCCATTTTGCGAAACGGTTTCACTTCCGCTTTGCCGTAGAGATGCAGACATACGCCAGGGATTGCCAGCGCCTCGGACATACCTTTGATGACCGGTCTGCCGGCTGCATCGGGTGCGCCCAGCAGATTGATCATGGCCGCCGGCGCCAGCAACTCTGTGGAACCCAGAGGCAGGTCGAGGACGGCGCGCAGATGTTGTTCAAACTGATCGGTCACACAAGCCTCAATGGTGTGATGACCGGAATTATGGGTGCGTGGGGCGATCTCATTGACCAACAACTCACCATCCCGGGTAAGAAACATCTCCACCCCGAACACACCAACCCCTTCGAGGGCCTGAATGGTACGGATCGCCAGATCCTCGGCCTGCTGTGCAATCGCGGGATCCACCTTGGCGGGACAGAGCAGTAGATCCAGCACATTCTCGCCAGCGCGAAAGCACATCTCCACCGTCGGATAGGCCACACAATCCCCATCCGCATTGCGTGCCACCATCACCGCCAGCTCTTTTTCCGCTTCCACAAAACGTTCGATCAGCGAGGCTACCGGCAGATGTGAACTGAAGGCAGCCGCATCCATCATCACCGCCACACCACGACCGTCATAGCCGCCACGCCGGGCCTTCTGTACCAATGGAAAACCAAAGGCCTCGCAATCGGTCAGATTCGCATCCACCATCTCGACAAACTCAGAAGTCGGGATACCCGCATCCTTGAGAAACTGCTTCTGTGTCAGCTTGTCCTGCAGAATCGAAAGCAGGCCTGGTGCGGGATTGATCTTATGCCCTTCCAGTTCCAGTTGGCGCAAGGTCTCGGTATCGGTGTTTTCCAGCTCATAGGTCACCACATCGCAGGACTCTGCCAACTCTCTCAATTTGGCCGGATCGTGATAGCCGCCGATAATCTGATGTCCAGCCACCTGGCCGGCCGGTGAGCCTGGATAGGGATCCAGCACGACGCAGGTACAGCCGAGTCTTTTCGCCGCCTTGACCATCATGCGGCCCAGCTGACCTCCCCCTATCACACCGATACGGGCCACCGGAAAGGGAAAACTATCCTTCATGATTCGCTCTAACTCATATTTGGGTGAGAAAACGTTACAGTATAACCGGCCAATACCGGGAATGTCTCAAAAATCGAGGGAAAAAGCGGTGATCAGCCCCAAAATGGCGCTGCGGGCCGGTTGACTCAGCCGGTTACTGTAGCCGGCTCTACCCCTTCTCGGGAGGAATCTGAGGCAACTTGCCATCGCTGGCGGTAAAGGCCTGCAACCGCTCATTATCGAGGATATCCACACGACTCCCCTCCACCCGGATCACACCCTGATCGGAAAAGTTGTGCAGAATGCGGGAAAAGGTCTCCGGTGTCACCGAAAGCCGGGATGCAATCACCCCTTTCGGCGCCTGAAGCTCAAATGAATCTCCGTGACTCTTCACCAGACACCAGCGATTCCACATAAAACTGGCGACTCGACAACTGGCGCTCTGCAGAGTCAGATTGTCGATCTCGCGGATCAGCATGCGTAAGCGTTGACTCAGGTCGGCCAGCAGATGGAAACAGGTCTCCACCGAACCCCGCAGGATCTCCTTGAAGGGGTCACTTTCAAAAACCAACAGTTCAGTCTGCCCCATTGCCTGGGCATTCACAGGGTAGTCGGGTTGCTCACCGAACATCAGCGCCTCGGCAAAGGTCTGCCCCGGGGTGATGATCTCGATCACCTTCTCCTGACCCTGCATCGATAATCTTGTCAGCTTGATCTGGCCACTGACCACCAGAAAGAAGTGGGTTGCCGGATCTCCAGCCTGAAAAAAGAGCTGGCCGTCCCTCAGCTTTGCACCATGCGCCATCTGCTCTACAACGGCAAACTGCTGATCATCCAAATGCGCAAACAGATAGCATTGCCTGAGATCGTATTCCACTAACCAGCCTCCAGTTTGAACGACAGGATTGAACCTCTGCACCTCGCTAAACCCGAGCGCCCAGCTGCATGGTCGGGCGCCAGACTCAGTGATTCAGTTTCCACACCCGGTAATAGATAATGCCGCGACTATTGTCGCTAACCAACCATCGCCCATTGTCAAAATCGAAACGCTTCTCGGTGAACTCTTGGCAGCTCAGCCCTCCCTGGTTGGCCATTAATGCCTCATCACCACTGACCTGATAAAACCACTCTGCAGCTTCCCCACACGCCACATCGTCATACTCACCGCTTCTGCGAAGCCTCAGATCCGATATTTCAGTGGTCAATTTGAGCCAGGCACTGAAACCACGCACCATGCTGCCGCCTTCAGCAAGCAGGGCTACCTGGTCGTACGGCGTCTCAAAACCATCTTCGAATATCAACTCAGGATCCGTTGCCGTGGGATCACCGCCGCTGCAGCCCAGCAGTGAGAGATTCAACGCAACACAAAGCCCAACGGCACTGGACCGCCAGGCAGTCAAGAGATCGTTGCAGTGTGCAATCAGCATGGCTTGTAACCAACTCCAAAGCCGGTGAATGGTTGGGCCTGATAATACTAATCCAGTTGGGATAGATCCCTGACCGCCCCACGGGAAGCCGATGTGGTCAATGCCGCATAGGCCTTTAAAGCGGTGGATACCTGCCGCTGACGTGAGGCTGGTTTCCAGGCCTGCCCACCGCGTGCATTCATCTGTTCCCGTCTCTGCGCCAGCTGCTGATCGTCGAGTGCAACCTGAATGGTTCTTGCGGGAATATCGATTTCGATCAGATCCCCCTCTTCCACCAAGCCGATATTGCCACCCTCAGCGGCCTCCGGTGAGCAGTGACCGATTGAGAGCCCCGAGGTGCCACCGGAAAACCGACCATCGGTGATCAAGGCACACGCTTTACCCAGGCCTTTCGACTTCAGGTAACTGGTTGGATAGAGCATCTCCTGCATGCCAGGTCCGCCTTTCGGACCCTCATAGCGGATGATCACCACATCACCGGGATTGATCCTGTCCGTCAGGATTGCCTCGACTGAGGCCTCCTGACTCTCAAAAAGCCGCGCCGGACCGGAAAATTTGAGGATCGACTCATCCACGCCGGCCGTCTTGACGATACAGCCATGCTCAGCCAGGTTACCGAACAGCACAGCCAAGCCACCATCCTTCGAATAGGCGTGCTCCAAATCACGAATACAGCCTGCGCTTCGATCCAGATCGAGTCCGGGCCAACGGGCTTGCTGACTGAAGGCCACCTGAGTGGGAACACCGCCCGGCGCGGCCAGATAGCGCGTGTGAACCATCTCCTCTTCGGTTCGGATCACATCCCAACTGTCCAGCGCTTCGGCCAGGCTTTTTGCATACACGGTGGGTACGTCTCGTTTAATCAACCCGGCCCGATCGAGCTCACCAAGGATACCGATCACCCCACCAGCCCGATGCACATCCTCCATATGGTATTGTTGAGTGGCCGGTGCCACCTTACAGAGATTCGGCACAGAACGGCTCAGACGATCGATATCCTGCATGGTGAAATCGACTTCACCCTCATGGGCTGCCGCCAGCAGATGCAGCACCGTATTGGTGGATCCACCCATTGCGATATCCAGGCTCATGGCATTTTCGAACGCCTGGAAACTGGCAATCTGCCTGGGCAGAACCGAAGCATCATCCTGTTCATACCAGCGCTTGGCCAGATCGACCACCAACCTTCCTGCTTCGAGAAACAGCTGCTCCCGATCCGCATGGGTAGCCAGCAGGGAACCATTGCCGGGAAGTGACAGCCCCAGCGCTTCGGTAAGGCAGTTCATGGAATTGGCAGTGAACATGCCGGAACAGGAGCCGCAGGTAGGGCAAGCGGATCGCTCGATCTGGGCAACGTTTTCGTCGCTCTCATTGGGGTCTGCGGCAGAGACCATGGCATCCACCAGATCCAGATGGAGCTCCTTGCCCTGCAGCTTGACCTTACCCGCCTCCATGGGTCCGCCGGAGACGAATACCGTTGGGATGTTCAGGCGCAACGCAGCCATCAGCATACCGGGCGTGATCTTGTCGCAGTTGGAGATACAGACCAGGGCATCGGCACAGTGGGCATTGACCATATATTCCACAGAATCCGCAATGATATCCCGGGAGGGTAGTGAGTAGAGCATACCCCCATGTCCCATGGCGATTCCGTCATCCACCGCAATGGTATTGAACTCCTTGGCAACCCCCCCAGCCTGCTCGATCTCCCGGGCTACCAACTGCCCCAGGTCTTTCAGATGAACATGGCCAGGTACAAACTGGGTGAATGAGTTGGCTACCGCGATGATCGGCTTGTCAAAATCGTCATCCTTCATACCGGTAGCACGCCAGAGGGCGCGGGCACCCGCCATGTTGCGTCCATGGGTGGTGGTATGTGAACGATATTGTGGCATCTCAGGCTCCGACAGTTAGCAGTACAAACGACTATTATGCCTGTTTTCAGATGGCGCAAACAAACCCCAAGGTGGATGGTATTGGCCTAAATGAATAAAACAGAGCAAGCGGGTGAGCAAGCACCACTCATGCAAAACGATCTAATGGCTTTGCGCGTCACTCTTCGCTCTGAATCGGGGATTCGCTGTCACAGGGAATTCTCAATGAGAATGTGGCACCAGCCTGCTGATTATTCCATGCGGCAACTTTACCATGGTGTTTGTCTGCCACGACCTTAACGAAACTCAGGCCCAGACCAACCCCGCGAATATCGGATAGCGCATTCAGTGAGGATTGTATGAAGGGCAGGAAGATCTCCTGCAGCTGATCCTCGGGTATGC
>JAEPDS010000026.1 GCA_016842065.1 Candidatus Thiodiazotropha sp. 'RUGA' | reverse complement strand
GATGCGGGCAGAATTCCACCGGAAGCGCCGCCGGGGAAATAGGCATACAGCTGATGTCCATCGAGCATCCCGCCACAATATTCATCGATCAACTCGAGCAGAGTGATTCCGGCTGGTGCGAGATGGACGCCGGGTTTTTTAACCCGCCCACTGACGGAAAAGCTACGCAGACCGTGTCGCCCGTTCCGTCCCTGCCGGGCAAACCAGTCGGCACCTTTCTCCAGCAGCTCGCGAACCCAATAGAGGGTCTCCATGTTATGTTCCAGTGTGGGACGACCAAACAGCCCGACCTGAGCTACATAGGGAGGGCGTTGGCGGGGCATGCCGCGCTTACCCTCGATCGACTCAATCATGGCCGACTCTTCCCCGCAGATATAGGCGCCGGCACCCCGGCGTAGATGTATCGGAGGTAGGGGAGAGGGTGGGTCTGCCTGCAATGCGGATATCTCCTGCTGCAACATCTTGCGGATTGCGGCATATTCATCCCTTAAATAGATGTAGATCTCACTGATGCCGACAACTTTGGCTGCAATCAGAGTACCCTCTAAAAACCGGTGAGGATCCTGTTCCAGATAGAAACGGTCTTTAAAAGTACCGGGTTCTCCCTCATCGATATTTACTGCCAACAACCGTGGGGCAGGTTGATCTCTGAGAATTCGCCATTTACGGCCGGCTGGAAATCCGGCACCACCCAAGCCTCTCAGGTTGGCGCCCTCGAGTGTCTCTATCACCTGCTCTATGGATAACTGGTAACTCTCCTCACGGCTGGGTTCACTGCTCTGAATCTGTTGCAGCAGCCTATACCCGCCTTCAGCGCAATAGGTTTTGTAGTCGATATAAGCTTCGGGTAGATCGGCGTCAGTCTGGCCGGCTTCAACCAATTGAGTGACTTTATTTTGATCAGCCTGTGAAACCGGTAGCTTGCCAACCACCGCAACCGGTGCATCCTGACATCGACCAACACAGGGAACCCGCTGGATCCTCAGTTTGTCACCGAGTGACTTGCTCAGATCTTCAATCAAGCTCTCTGCCCCTGCAAGATCGCATGAAATGGATTCACAGACACGGATTGTCAACGGAGCAGGGGAGGCCTGATTCTCAGATACCAGATCAAAATGGTGATAGAAACTGGCCACTTCATAGATTTCAGCGCTGGAGAGATTCATCTCATCGGCAAGAGCGCTCAGCAGATCTTTCGATATATAACCCAGATGATCCTGTAGTCTGTGCAGTGCTTCTATGAGCAGATCCGCACGACGTGGCATGCTCTCCAGTAACTGACGAACGGTTTGTCGGGCGGCCGGATCGATATGCCGGCCTTTGCTTTGGCCAAAACGTCGTTTCTGTGGTTTTGCTGAAGGTGACAAATGAATTTCTCTGAGGTGATTTCTGATTATAAGAATCACAAGCTGCAATTCATGTGCCATTCGGTTCAGGTAATCCCTAATCCAGTCAAAGGTCCGATCAGCACTTCTCGCGTCATGTCCCGGATTCTGGCAGTGCTCCACTTTTCTGGCACAGTGACATCAGCCTGTCACTGCAACAAGACATCCTCCTTAGACACAGGAGCAGTCAGAAAAACCGTGAATTTTATGGGTATAAACGAGTAAACACCTCTCTGATTTCGTCATATTGCCGATTGACTGCGGTTTCATCACTGCGCTGATCCCGCTGCAGGCCTACCACTGTCTCACCGATCACATTGGCGGGAGAAGTCGACAGGAAAAGGATACGGTCAGCGAGCTGGGTTGCCTCATAGAGATCATGGGTGACAAAGATGACGGTTGTACGTCTGACAGCAAGAATATCCAGCAACAGTGCTCTGAGCTGAACAGCGGTTGGCCTGTCCAGAGAGACAAAGGGTTCATCCATGATCAACAGAGAGGGCTCTATGACAAAGGCGCGGGCCAGAGCAGCTCGCCTTTGCATACCGATCGATAGCTGTGCCGGGTGGTAGCTGGTGAAGGCAGAGAGACCGGTTGCCTCCAACAGGGCGGTAATCTGGGTCTGTTTGGCGGCCGGGTTATCCAATACCAGGGCGATATTGTCGTAGAGAGTGAGCCATGGCAGCAGTCGGGGATTCTGAAACACGTAACCCAGTTTCTCCAAATGCTGATTTGTGCCATTTTGCCACCTGATCGTCCCCTCGAATTCCCTGTCCAGTCCTGCAATGATTTGTAACAGCGTGCTTTTACCACAACCGGATGGACCTACCAGTGCAACAAATTCTCCCTCATTGAGATTGATCTCAATGTCAGTCAGAACAGAGAGCGCATTCTCCGATTCTGATTGCTTGAAGCTTTTGTTTTTAACCTCGATATCTAACATATTGTTATCCGCGCCAGCGATTGATCTTGCGCTCCAAGGGTTGCAGCAGTGCATACTCAATGGTCAGCATGATGATGATGAAGGAGAAGCTGTAGGCCATAATGCCGGTGACATCAAACAACTGAAAGTAGAGATGCAGTTGAAAACCTACCCCGTTACTTCGACCCAACAGTTCCACTACCAGCACAATTTTCCATATCAATGAAATTCCGGAGCGGGCGGCAACAGCAAAAAAAGGCAGTAACTGGGGCAAGGTGATGTAGAAGAGTATCTTGCGCCTGCTCAGATTGAAGCTGCGCGCCATCTGATTGTAATCTTCTTCCAGGGTGCGCGCACCTTCACGCATCGTGACAATGACATTTGGGATTTTGTTGATCGCGATAGCAAATATCGCCGTCAGCTCCTCCAGACCAAACCAAACGTATGCGAGGATGATAATCACCAGCGCGGGTATGTTGAGAAAGATAATCAGCCAGGGGTCGAGAAACTGATCCGTTATCCGTGATCGACCCATTATGATACCGATAATACTGCCGATCAGCATTGCGATGATGAAAGAGATCAGAACCCGTAGAAGGGTTGCGCTGAGATGATACCAGAGCTGACCATTCTGCATTTCCTGCCAGACCAGGATAACAACTGAGCTGGGCGACGGCAGCATACTGTTCTGCCACAACAGGGCTGCCACATACCATATCAGCAGTAACAGTGCTATCGAGGAGAACTGTCGAATATAGGCTGGAAATTTCAAAATCCTACTCTACAGTGTCTGACCAGAATGTACCCTCAGTAAGTTGAGTGGTGTTACCAACCAACTTTTTACCACCCAATCTAAAAAGTATATCAAACAGCTGTTTTGCATCATTCTGTTCAGTATCGCCCCATTGTCTGGGAATGCCTGCCCTGAATCCATCCCGTAAAGCGACAAATGTGGCTTCATCCGGGGCCTTCATCAAAGGTCTGAGCTGTTCCCACTCCTGGTCTGAATTGAGCATGATCTGCTTTGCTTTGTTGGTTGCACGAATGAAACCCCGAATGAGATCTTTGTGCTGTTGAGCCCATTGATCATCAAATACGTATCCGACAAAGGGCACCTGACTGTGGATACCCAGGCCTCGGGATACATCCTGGACACCAATCAGCTGTTGCATACCTGTCGCTTCAAGCCTGGCAACATAGGGCCAGAAATTGAGGACCGCATCGATACGCCCTTGCTTGAGTTGTTGATTGAGCAGTGGCGGGGCTGCAAACACCGGAGTCAGGGCTTTATCGAGTGCTATCCCGGATTGCTGAAAGGCCAGTGCCTGCAACAGCAACCAGCTCTTGTCCAGGGGGCCTCCGGCAATACCCAGTCGCAAGCCCTGCAGGTCCTTGATCTGCTTGACCTGGGAGTCCTGAGGAACCACCAGTGCGCCGAGTGCAGTGGAGTAGGGGACAAAGGTAAAAGCCTTACCCTCATTGCGCTGTCTTGATACCCAGATCCAGTCACTGACGGCGATATCAACCGATCCAGCCTGTAGAGCAACCATGGTTGCCTGCTTGCCGGCCATCTCTACAGCTTGCAAGTTGAAACCCTGCTCCTGATCCAGACCGTGCCGTTTTATAACATCAAGTTCCCAATTGACTGTACCAAACTTTAACACTGCCATCTTGACGCTGTTGGCAGAAAAAGTGCATGTCGTATACAGCAGCAGGATTAACGCAACGAAAACCGGTCCCTTGGTTGTAACGATATGAGCGAGTGTTCCACCAGCCAATGCCTTACCAGGATTCATTTTTCCTCCAACAGGTTGAAATATTATTTTTGCTATCTCTGCCAGAAATGAAACAAGTCAAGACAACTCGTCAATACGGCATTTTTATTAATTTCCGCAAAATATATGCCAATCTGCTGTCGCTTGATACTAGTTTACTATTTCAGAAGATACTCAAAATTCAATATAGTCAGACTTGTGTCATGTTTTCACTGGCCCTGATTCTCCTTACCACCTCTGCTACAGGTGTCATGGCCGGTGGAGGTTTTCAACAGATCGCCCCTGGTCTCTATTTCAGTTCGGGTGTGCATCAGGACTTTTCGAAATCCAACAAAGGCCAGATCGCCAACACAGGATTTATCGTCGGTAGTGAGCGTGTTGCGATTATCGATACAGGCAGCAGTTACCAGCAGGGTTTGCGTATCAGAGAGCATGTCAGAGCAGTAACTGACCTACCGATCGACTACGTCATAGTGACTCATATGCATCCGGATCATGCTTTGGGTACATCAGCATTCAGTAAGGACTCTCCCCAGGTGATCGGTCATCAGAATCTTGCGGATGCGTTAGCAAGACGCGAGAGCACCTATCTCAACAACATGAAACGCTTACTCGGAGACAGCGCGAAAGATACTCAACTTGTCATACCCTCAAAGTCTGTGACAACAACCGAAGGAATGTCACTCAATCTGGGAGATCGGTGGCTCTATCTGACAGCCTATCCAACCGCACACACCAATAACGATTTGAGTGTGTTTGATACTAAAACTGGTACGTTATGGCTGTCTGATCTGCTTTTCGTGGAGCGCATACCTGTTATTGATGGCAGTCTGTTGGGCTGGTTGAAAGTAATGGACGGTCTCATGGCATCAGGTTGTATCAACACTCAACATAACCGGCAGTGTCAACCGATCGTTCAGGTTGTCCCGGGTCATGGCCCAGTGGTGACTGCCTGGCAGTCAGCGCTCGCAAAACAGCATCACTATCTTGAAGAGATCGCAAACCAGATACGGCGGATCATTAGCAAGGGAGGGACGATATCCCAGGCAGTTAAATCTGTTGGATTGGATGAGCAAGGCAACTGGTTGTTGTTCAACGAATATCATGGCCGGAATGTTACCGCTGCCTTTGCAGAGCTGGAGTGGGAATAGAGGGTATTAAGGAGAACGGGCGTACTCAATAAAAACCTGTCTTTAGTAGGGTTGAGCCCGCGTACCTGTCGATGCTGAGACAGAAATGTCCGTAGTTCATTATCTACTGAAGAACTGAATGGGTAGATCAGTTCTGGCAGACGATTTTACTTGTTGCAGGAACGGCTTTTCAAAATAGATATCTAACACAGTAGGTGCTATCAGCGTGTGTTGGCAAAACTCTCACACTTATCGAGGATACTACTATGACAGTTGTTTCATCTCTGAAACAGATACACTCTCTTTACAGCAGCTTTATTGTCTTGGCAGTAGTGACAGCATCTATTATTTTTACATCAACACAGGCTACGGCAACTGAGGGCGATAACCGGTGGTTCCAGATCAAAAGTTCTCTGATTGGAGATAGTCATATTCAGGATGGGCAGGAAATACTGGAACTGGATACCCCAAAAAGGGCAATGGATGCGGCGATCGTACCGATTACCATCGAATCCAAGTTTGAACAGACGCCTGATCGATATATCAAAAAGCTCTATATTGTAATCGATAACAATCCTTCACCTGTTGCGGCTGTCTTCACTTTTCCTGGAAATCATAGTTGGAAAAGTTTATCCACCAGGGTTCGTATCAATGCTTACACGGATTTACGGGCAATTGCGGAAATCAGTGATGGCAGTCTCTATATGGTGAACAATTATGTTAAGGCATCCGGTGGTTGTTCAGCGCCATCGCTGAAGGATCCAGCAGCGGCAGCTGCTCAATTGGGACGTATTAAATTCCGTCTGCCAGAATCATTTGCCGCTGGTGATCTGGTGCCGACCCAGTTGATGATAAAGCATCCAAACAACTCCGGATTACAGTTTGATCAGATATCCCGTTACTACATCCCTGCAGATTTTGTACGCACCATTCAGGTTACCTATAACGGAGAGGAGGTGTTTACCGTAGATACCGATATCTCTATCAGTGAAGATCCCAGTATACGATTTGGCTTTGCACCCGAGAAATCCGGTGTTTTAGAGGTCCATGTAAAAGACTCGAAAGGCAGGACATTCTCCCATAGTATGAACTTACCTGAGCAAAGATCCTGAGAACTCTGGTGAATTACGATTGAGTTTGTTATCAGACCAGCTACCCATTCCAGGCAGCTGGTCTGAATTA
This sequence comes from Candidatus Thiodiazotropha sp. 'RUGA', assembly GCA_016842065.1. GTDB lineage: Bacteria > Pseudomonadota > Gammaproteobacteria > Chromatiales > Chromatiaceae > Thiodiazotropha. The sequence continues at coordinate 55,716 of JAEPDS010000026.1, read as the reverse complement.
TTTCAATTTGCAGATACTAGGTGACAAACTCTGGTTTTATATCGATTGTGCTCGTTTCGTTTCTGAAATAACCAGTAAGATTATTAAAAACAGCGCAAGGTGGAGTCGGCTTGTATATCTCTCAGTCTCGCCACAGCCTTTTGCGACCAGGTAGAGCTTTTATAGATCGCATTTCTCCCGGAGTTAGGCATCTGTTGAAGGCTGAGCAGGGTGGATATCTGCACATACTCCTGGTAGGGAATCTTCTTTTCGATCAAGTCAATGCTGCAAGAGCACTTTTGCATTATCTCGTGTGACTGACCATTCGATGCCATACACCCAATCACATAATCGACTTTGGCGGCTGTCGGATAGTTCTGCTGCTGATTGGCTTTATTGCAATCTTCAGACAGGGCTTGTCCAGGAAGCTGGAGAAAACCCAGCAGAAGTAGATAGATCAGCTTTTGGTGTTTATACATGGATGACTTACCCATAATCATAGTGATGTCTCTCTAGGGCCAATTGGATCAGTGCGAACAGGCCCTAAGCACCAGGGGTGATTTGTTTGAATTTCATATCTTCATCTATCAGAAGTTGTTTGCCATTCTCGCTAGGAACCTGTGTACGGATACGATAAATCTCGCCTGGGATTCTATCTGAGAATAGAAACTCGTAGCGTTTTTTGGCGTACAATTTGAAATTTATTGCGTTTGGATCGCCAAGGAATGGGGTGATCACAATTTCGGTACCCTTTACCTTTTTTCCGTCATACTCGAATGTTATTTCGTCCATATGTGCCGGTTTTCTGAAAGAGTTACGAATTTTATTACGAAAATAGCCATTCCATCCACCTGTGTCCCTAGTCATCAGAGAGATATCTCTCTCGAGAAAATGAATGATCACAGGATTTCCGGTATATGACTGTGCCGGTGAGAAGTCGATGTGATTTTCACCACTGAGGAAGTCAAATTCCAGATCCCGTTTTCCTTTGCTTACAATATTGGTGACCCGGATAATAATTTCATCCTGGAATCGCTCTTTGTCCGTTTTGCTTGTGAATTCATAGTTGATTTGACTGCCTTTGCTTACCCCTTGAAGGTGATCCTTAAAGAAAATCAGTTTTTGCGCTTCACTCAAATCAGGTGGTGGCAATATTTTTGTTTCCGCCAGCATGGGAGTAGAACATAATAGTGTGAATGCAACGGTAAATATAAAGCTACGCATGCGCATGAGCTAAAACTCCTATGGCAACAGGGCCAATTGGATGGCACTGACTGTTGATTGTTTTATAGCAACCACCTGATCAGTTGATCATTTACTACTGAACAAGCTGAAAAATCTGGCTATAAATCCTTTCGGCGTTTCATCGATCCTGGTACTTGATCCAATCTGAACAACGGACGCACGAGGATTTGTTATCGATTCATGGCTTGTGCTCGAACTGGATTGCTCCGTTTGAGTGAGTAGGTGCCGTCTCAATATGGAGTCCGATGGCGGTATCTGTAACCATCTTTGCCGCTTCATTTCGACGGTTGATTCAAAATGACGCTTCAGAGTGGAGTCTTCAGGGAAACTTGTGGTATGCATGGTCTACTCCTTTCTAGATCGGTTTGTAGAGTGGTTTTTTCTCTTTCCGTTGTTTGCAACAGTACGGCATCGGGTACAGACAGTGTGAAAACGCTTGCCTACTGTTATGACCCGCCAGCTACAAATGTACCAAAGGCTCGAGGGCTTTCGCCTGTTGGTATCTGTTTCAGAATTTTCAGAGATTTACTGTCAACGACAACCAGTTCATTATCAAACCAGTTGGCAATATAGACCCGATCCTCAGTCGGATCTGCGATGATCCCTTCAGGATACTCTCCAATTTCAATTCTATGTGATTCCTTCATGATCTCCGGATCGATGACTGATAGGCTGTTATCGTGTTGATTGGTTACAAAAACACGATCATTTTCCGGCGAGATTGCGATACCGTAGGGCGTACTACCAACCGGGATGGTTTTAATCACAATCAGGGAGGAAGTATCAATCACACTCACATCATTGCTGGCAACATTCGCCACATAGAGCCTTTTATCCTGTGGATCAAGGCGTATGCCAAAGGGGCGTTCACCGACTTCAATACGGGTAATCGTTCGATTTTTTTCTGTATCGATAACTGAGATTCTGTTGTCATCCCGGTCTGCCACATAGAGCCGTTGCCCATCATTACTGACGGCTAATCCGGATGGCGAACTGCCGACCGCTATTGTGGCAACTGTAGTCAACTCGTAGGCATCCAGAACATAGACAAGATCTTCATACCAATCAGCAACATAGACAAGGCTGTCATCACTGCTCAGTGTGATTCCCAACGGTCCCTCTCCCACAGCCTGGCGAGATACCCGGGATAGGGTCTTGCCGTCAATTAGATAGACATCCCGACTTTCCGGATTGGTTACATAGACACGTTTTCCATCCTTGGATACAGCAATACCGGCAGGTTTACTGCCTACTTTGATCGTGGTCGTCAGTTTCAGGCTCTTGAGGTTGATAACAGATACCGTGTCATCGCCCTGATTGGTGATAAAGGCCAAGGGATCCGCCAGAATCTGCTTACTACAAATTGCGGCAAAAATCGAACACAGGATTGCCTGTATCACCTTACTCATCGCAACCTGTCTCAGGAACCTTTTTCCAGCAGACTTTTAAGGTTTTCCAGGCCACTTTTGTAGACACCGGTGACCGCATCTTTCGCTGCCTGATCATTGAGTTCCGGAGGAGGGTCGTTGTTGGGATAACCTCGATAGAAAGCGCCTTTCCAGATGACCTGTGAACCACCGTCTCCAGTTGCCTTGACGGTCAAAGTCGAGGAATAGTTGGTGACAGGCAGAATATTTACGTCTACTGAGTTGATCTTATACTTGAAACTCTGTTTTCCGGCATCGTACTTCTTCAACTCCTCATTAATAATTCCACCGTTCACCAGGGTCAGGACTCTCGTAGCGCCCTTGGTGTTGCCACCATTACCTTCAGTCTTCGCAATAATCGGATGCCAGCTCATATCATGAAAATCCTTCACTTTATCCCATACTGTCTCTGGAGGGGCAGAGATCATCTGTTTCACGGTAACTTTTTGTCGAGTGGGACCATGAGCATTGGCTACGACTGAGTAACTGAACAGAAGAATGGAGAACAGAATACACCATCTTTTCACGAGGACCTCCAAGTTTGAGACAGAGAGTTGTTATGATTAGTGATTCCTCTGCAGCAATTTTCATGCCCATCAATAGGTTTATAAAGTAATGCTTATATACTAATGGCACTCTCGGGATAAAATCCCTTCTTGAGCTTCTAATAGTTGGACTAAGATGAGGCTACCAGTTGAGGTGATGTTAAGTTGCACTGAAAGGCTGCAACACCTGATTCGACAATGTGTGTCAACGGTGACACTGATTGATTCACTGAAACCTACCCATGAGATCAGTGATCAAACCACCAGAGACTTCTACTGGACCTATAACACCCATGGTATAAAATTTGCAAAAATGCCTACACTAAATTGCTTTATGAAAATAGGTAGATGCTTTGAGAAGGCCGTTGTGCAAAAAAACAAGAAAGATGAATCCGACATAATGAGTGCTCTGTTGACAACATTTCTATTGGCTTTGATCTACCTGGAACCTCTCCATGCCGAGCCACTTGAAATACCCATCGGCTTGATTACAGAAGAGCAGGGCGATCACATTCCCTTGTCACTCCTGCAGCCTGTAATAGAGGATGTTGGTGAAGCAGGTGCATTACAGGGTATTCAAGATAATAATACGACGGGGCGTTTCACTGGCCAGTCATTTACACTCAGTGTTGAAAAGGTTAAAGCAGATGAGCCGGTCATTCAGGCCTTCAGAAAACTCCATCAGCAGGGTATCAGAGTTTTTCTTGTCAATTTACCGGCAGAAAAGCTACTCCAAATTGCCGATCAAACCGATGCAAAATCAAGCCTGCTGTTCAACATAGGCGCCACTAACGACAATCTAAGGCAGCATGAGTGTCGAGCCAATCTGTTTCACACCATACCCAGCCGTGCAATGCTGACCGATGCCCTGGCTCAATACCTGGCTTGGAAACGCTGGACAGAGTGGTTTTTGGTGATCGGTCGTCATCCTCGGGACAAAGCTTATGCTGAAGCGCTAAAACGTGCGGCCAAACGATTCGGGCATAAGATCGTCGAACAGAAGCAGTGGACTTTTGAACCGGGGGCAAGACGTACAGACTCAGGCCATAACCGGGAACAGCAGGTGGTTAACGAGTTCAGTCAGGTTTCAGACTACGATATTCTGATTGTTGCCGACGAATCGAACGAGTTTGGTGAATTTCTTACCTACCGTACCTATCGTCCAAGACCAGTTGGTGGAACCCAGGGTCTTTCACCGGCTGCCTGGAGTGGGGTCCATGAACAGTGGGGGGCTACCCAGTTTCAACGTCGCTTCAATGAACAGCATGGGCGGTGGATGACAGACCGTGATTTTTCAGCATGGTTGGCGGTTCGCAGCATTGGTGAGGCAGCTACACGTACATCCAGTAGTCAGGTGAACAAACTCAAAACCTATATGCAAAGCCCCGAGTTTAACCTCGCTGCTTTTAAGGGCAGACCGGTCAGCTATCGTGACTGGAGTAACCAGCTGCGGCAACCGCTGCTCATCACATCAGCGAAGTTAATGATATCGGTTTCACCACAACCAGGTTTTCTTCATCAGTTTACAACCCTCGATACGCTGGGTTACGACCGGCCTGAGAGTCGGTGTAAAAAGTAATCAATTTTACTGATCTTGAGAGAGAACAATAAACGGCGAGTTATTCTATGTTAATCAAATCCTCAAAATGCAGATTTTCAACTGGTTTTCTCCGTGCCCTAATAGGCTCACTTGTACTAGCCTCGTTGAGTACCACTGCGACTGCATACACAATTTATGTTAGCAGTGAAAAAGATAATAAAATATCAGTCATCGATGGTGACAGCTTGAAAGTTATCGATGAGGTTGCCGTTGGTGAACGGCCGCGGGGTATCGCCTTGAGTAAAGACGGAAAGACCCTCTATGTCTGTACCAGTGACGCAGATCACATTGAAGTACTCGATCTGAAAACGATGAAAATAACACATACGCTACCCTCCGGCCCGGATCCGGAACTGCTGGTGATTGGACCACAGGATAAGTATCTCTATGCTGCCAATGAAGATGACAATATGGTAACTATGGTGGATATAGAAAAAAGGTCAAAGGTCACTGAGATTCAGGTTGGTGTTGAACCTGAAGGAATGGGTATCAGTCCGGATGGAAAATGGCTGGTCAATACTTCAGAAACCACCAATATGGCTCATTTTATCAATCTGCAAAACATGAAGGTGGAAGATAATGTGCTGGTCGACCAGCGCCCAAGAGTGGCGCAGTTTTCAAATGATGGCAAACAAGTCTGGGTTTCATCAGAAATCGGCGGTACCGTCAGTGTCATCGATACAGAAAGCAGAAAAATTCTCAAAAAAATACAATTTGAGATTCCCGGAATTCACAAGGATCTGATCCAGCCTGTCGGTATTCAAATAACCGATGATGGCAAACAGGCATTTGTTGCCCTGGGACCAGCTGCCAGGGTCGCTGTCATCGATACATCCTCCTATGAGGTCGAAAAGTATCTTCTTGTTGGCCAAAGGGTATGGAATCTCGCCTTTTCACCAGATGAGAAATTTGTCTTTACCACAAACGGTGTGAGTAATGATATTTCAGTAATCGATGTCGGGCGCTTAAAAGTGAAAAAATCGATCAGAGTCGGACGTCTACCTTGGGGTATAGTGGTAAGAGAATGAGCGAAGCCGCACTGGAATTGTCAAATGTCAGCTTTTCTTACACCAAACGTCCGGTTTTGGATGGGGTCAGCTTCAGCCTTGATCCAGGTCAGTTTTGCGTCTTGCTGGGGGTCAATGGGGCAGGTAAAACAACACTATTCTCTTTGATCACCCGACTGTTTGTCAGTCGTAATGGCTCAATCAATATTTATGGCTATGATCTTAAGCAGCAGAGTCGTAAGGCACTTGCTCAGCTTGGTGTGGTTTTTCAACAACCCACGTTGGATCTGGACCTGTCTTTGATACAGAATCTTCACTACCACTGTGCGCTGCAGGGAATCAATCCCGAACAAGTTGCCGATCGACTGCAATTGGCAATGGAGGAAGTCGGTCTGGCAGATCGTTCAACTGATCGTGTTCGGGCACTAAGTGGTGGCCAAAGGCGTCGGATTGAGTTGGTCAGGGCACTTTTGCATCAACCACGACTGCTCCTGGCGGACGAACCGACCGTTGGCCTTGATATCCATAGTCGCCAGGCGATCCTGCAACAGGTAAGAGAGCGCTGCAGTCAGGACGGTATAGGCGTATTATGGGCAACTCATCTGGTAGATGAAGTAGAGCCGCAGGATCAATTGGTCATACTTCATGGTGGGAAAGTTCTTGCTAGGGGTAGTGCAGAGCAGATCATGCAGCAAACAGGTTCTGATAGTGTGAAACAGGCCTTTAACCAACTCACACGCAGTGAATCGTCATGAAAGCAATCCAATATTTTCGTTGCCTGTGGGGTATTTTCATACGAGAAGCTTTGCGTTTTCTACATCAACGTGAACGGTTTTTTGGCGCATTGGTTCGCCCATTGGTTTGGTTGTTTATCTTTGCAGCAGGTTTTCGTTCAATTTTGGGTGTCTCTATCATTCCCCCTTATGAAACCTACATTCTGTATGAGGAGTATATTGTTCCTGGTCTGGCAGCGATGATCCTGTTGTTCAGCGGTATGCAGAGCTCCCTTTCGATGGTCTATGACCGTGAGATGGGCAGTATGCGGATGCTGATGGTCAGTCCTTTTCCCAGATGGTATCTGCTACTTTGCAAGTTGACCGCCGGGACACTGGTGGCAATTGCTCAGGTCTACCTTTTCCTCGGAATTGCCTGGTTTTGGGATGTGCAGCCACCATTGATTGGCTATCTGTTGGCTTTTCCAGCGCTCCTGTTATCCGGGTTGATGCTGGGTGCCTTGGGTTTACTGCTCTCATCTGCCATAAAACAGTTGGAAAACTTTGCAGGGGTTATGAATTTTGTAATCTTCCCGATGTTTTTTGCCTCATCAGCACTCTATCCTCTCTGGAGAATCAAGGATTCAAGTCTGTTTCTCTATGAGATCTGTCGTTTCAATCCCTTTACACATGCCGTCGAACTGATCAGGTTCTCACTCTATGGGCAGATAGGATGGGTCGCATTTTTTGCTGTTGTCGGGTCCCTGTTGGTTTTTCTTGCAGGCGCAATCTATGGTTATGATCCGGCAAGAGGTCTTATGACTAGAAAGCAGGGAGGGGGTTAAATGGGGAGACTGAAGGCGATCAATCAGCTAATCACTGCTTTTGTTGTTACTGGGTCAGTCACATCGTCACTACAAGCAGAGGATATGAAACAGTTAATCACCAACTGGCCTTGCGAACAGGCGTTTGTCGAGGCGGTTCCTGCAGCAGTTGTTTGGGGTGGTCCGTCGATTGCCGGGATGGAGCAAGAGTGGCAAAAGGACAAAACCGTGGAGGCCCTGGCAAGACAGCTGGCCTCAGTGGATTATGAAATTGATCGGGCAGAAAAGGATATTGCGGAATTTGCAGACAGTCAAAAGGCCGCAGAAAAGGACCGGAAATTAACCCTGCTTTTTACCGGTGTTATAACCCAGTTGAATGAGCAACGCCAGAAAGCACACGGTGGGATTATCCGCTATGCCGATGGGCAGGCAAAACGGGCCAATCAACTCAGTGAAGAGTTGGATGAAATGGTGCGACTGCAGGATGATAACTCAGCAGAGGCGCAACAGCGTCTGGCAATGATGCAGCAAGAGATGGAGATTAAACAGAGAATGTTCGATGAACGTGAATCTTTCATTCAACACCTCTGTACCAGGCCAAGGCTGATTGAGGAAAAGCTCGGTGTTCTGGCCCGCACAATAGCCTACTACCTGGAATAGCGCTGAATTCAGGGCCTAACCAGACAAATCATCCTGTTAATCGATGAGTATCGGCTGGCTTGGTTGTAGCGGTAGCTTTTTTGCTTCCCACCCGGTGGTGCCATCCGGGTACCAGTAGACGTTCGTGTAACCATATTCAACCGCAGCACGCATGGCAGCATTCCATGACATCCAGCAGTCAGCCAGGCAGTAGATGACGATTGCCAGCGCTCTGTCGTGCCCACTCAGCTCGGCCAAATTTCGTCTGAAATAGTGATCAAGTTCATCCGAGAGAGCGCCAAAGCCAACATTTGGCAGCCAATAGGATCCAGGTATGTTATTCCTTGCAGGGGGTAACCATAACAGGTGGTCAGGTCTGTCTTTTGGTTTGATAGGGGTAGGTAACACATCGATCAGTAGTACTGGCTGCTCTGTAAGTAATCTTTGTAACTGTTCTGTAGAAAGTGTCGATGCCGAGGGGACAGAATCTGGCACAGGTGCGCGAAAATCCGCAAGGCGATAGCCCTGTGCTGAGAAAAGTTCTGATTGGGATTCGGAAGAGGCACAGTTACTGATATAAAGAGTGGCAACTAATAGAATCAGGATCTTGCCAGTAATTGAAATTCCCTTCGCTAAGTACCGGTTGCGCATCGGTATCAAGGTTTGATCAGATTGTCATTGGCATCAAGTAGTGGTATCCGGTAGTCGAGTAATATTGTCTCGATTTGGGGTGCCAGCTCTTCCAGCTTCACGTTCAACTGATGTTTCCAGTTCTGTTCACGGCGTCTGATGCCCATGGAGACATTAAAGGCCAGTGGTACATTGTCGACCTTCGCTGGCAGCGGTACCACCGCGAGCGGTATCTGTTGATTTTTTGCTGCATAGCCTGCAATGGGCCCCCAGATTACAGCAATATCAATTTTTTCAAGGGCAACATCCTCAACGGCCCGTGTTGCAGGAGAATATAGTCTGGTGTCCACAGTACGATGATAGGACTTTACCTTGTCCATCAGACCATTGTTGGTTAATACAGTTGCCGGAGGCGTTCCTGCCACCACGCCGATACGGAGCTGCTTTAACACCGGATCATTCAGAGTCTTAATCTTCAATCCGGAATCCTCTCGGTAGACCAGCGTATAGACTGAGCGATAATAGGGATTGGTGTTCTGCAATAGTTCATTAACCGAAGTCACCCCCATGATTAAATCACAGAGCCTTATCTTCAGTGTGTTTCTCACAAAGCCGATCGTTTGTGGCCACCAGTGGTAGCGTAAGGTACGCTCCAGGTCATCAGCGATCAATTGTGCAATACGATTTTCAAAACCCTGCATCTTCTTGTTTGAAAATGGCAGGTGGTTTGGATCACCGCATACGGTCAGATAGGTTTTGTTGCGAGCCTCAAATGTATTCTTGGCTTCACTGGGGGAAGAGATAAAAAGCTGTAGAGTGAAACAACAGATTAAAAAAAACAGGTTCTGCATGCTCAAGCAAGACAAAGAACCTGTTTTTTGCATTTTTTAACCTCCACTGCAGATACTACTGCAGCATTCCGAGCTTATTTCTAACTGACCATATTATTATCATGCAAGCCCGTTGACATTGTCATTAGTTGTCAGCAATCAACTTTTTAACTTTTGGAAACTTGGCTGGTCTGGTTGCACCAATTACACCATCGGCACGCGCCTTTAAATAGGCATAGATGTCAGACAGATTGGTTACGATGTCAACATTTTTTGCGAACGAAGGCATGATCATATTATCTCTTCCTTCACGACCACTGATTACGACATTGACAAAGTCACCCCAGGTCATGACCTTCAGGGAATCGAGCAGTGCTGGTGCATAGCTGCTGCCTAATCCTGCGGGACCATGACAGACATGGCAATCAGCATGGTAACGACGAAACCCATTATATGTACCGAAGTCAACCTTACCGTCTTCAAAGTAGTATGGCTGATCAGGTGAGGGTTGGAAACTTTTGTAGTCAGCCTTGCTTGGTGTTGCATAGCAAGTGATCGAGTAGGTCAGTGCAAGGGTGGCAAGCAGAATGGGTTTACTGAATCTGAAGTGCAGCATTTTGAGCCTCATAAAAAAACCATACGGTTATATTTCTGGTGAAGTGTTACCACCACCCACCAAGTGGGTGGTGGTAGGGAGCGATACTTCAGCTCATTAATCAGGCAGTGTGAATACAGTCAATGTACCGCCAAGTTGGGTGTAATTGCTTAGGGAAGCATAGGCACCCACCGCGCCCAGGCCAGCTGTTGGATCGGTCAGGCCAGCTGCCATACCGATTCCGGCCCAGCCGCCAAGCCCAGACAGCACAGCAATATACTGCTTGCCGTTATGCATATAGGTATTGACGTTACCAATGATGCCGGAAGGTGTCTTAAAGCGATACAGCTCTTTACCGGATTTGGCGTCTACCGCTTTCAGGTAACCTTCGAGTGTACCGTAGAAAACAACGTCACCTGCGGTGGAAAGTGCACCACTCCACACTGAGAAGGGTTCTTCGTTTGACCAGACAATCTTACCCTTATCAGCATCCCAAGCGATGAAGTTACCCAGGTTGTTACCACCTGGCGCCGGATACATGGAGAGAGTGGCTCCAACATAGGGCTGGCCTGCGGTATATGAGACTTCAAAAGGCTCATAGTCCATACAGACATGATTGGTTGGTACATAGAACAGACCTGTTCGTGGTGAGTAGCTTGCCGGCTGTTGATCCTTGGTTCCCAAAGCTGCCGGGCAGATTCCGGTTGAGTTTACATCCTCACCATTCTGGTGTGTAGAGTACTTGGCAACGACTTGTGGACGGCCTGTCTTCATGTCAACATGGGTTGCCCAGTTGACAGCAGGATCAAACTTTTCCGCCACCAGCAGTTCACCGGTAACCCTGTCCATGGTATAGCCAAAACCGTTGCGGTCAAAATGCACCAGTGCCTTACGCATCTTACCGTTGATCTTTTGGTCGACCAGGATCATCTCATTGATACCATCATAGTCCCACTCATCATGAGGGGTCATTTGATATACCCAACGAGCCATACCCGTGTCAGCATCACGGGCAAAGATGGTCATTGACCAACGGTTGTCACCAGGGCGTTGAACCGGATTCCAGGTACTTGGGTTTCCGGATCCGTAGTAGACAAGGTTTTCATCAGGATCATATGAGTACCAACCCCAAGTTGCACCGCCGCCGATTTTCCACTGGTCACCTTTCCAGGTGTTGATGCCAGAGTCTTTACCAACAGGCTTACCAAGATGGGTTGTCTTTTGCGGATCTAGCAGCGTATCGCTGTCGGGTCCCATGGAGTAACCACGCCAAACCTGTTTACCATCTTTCAGGCTATAGGCTGTCAAAGAACCACGAACACCAAATTCACCACCGGAGACACCAATATAGACTTTGTCTTTTACTACCATCGGTGCGGCGGTAGAGGTCTCGCCCTTACTGGGGTCACCGTTTTTGACTGACCAAACTTTTTTACCGGTTTTTGCATCCAGTGCTACCAGGGTTGTGTCTGCCTGAGACATGATGATTTTGCCGTCACCATAGGCCAGGCCACGATTGACTGTGTCACAACACATTACAGGGATAACGCTGGTATCCTGACGTGGTTCGTATTTCCAAATGATTCTGCCATCGTCATTGAGGTCCAATGCGAAAACCTTGTTTGGAAAAGGAGTGTGAACATACATCACATCTCCCATTACAAGGGGACCACCTTCATGACCACGCAGAACGCCGGTTGAAAAGGTCCAGGCAACTTTTAAATCTTTGACGTTTTTCGCTGTAATCTGATTCAATTCACTATAGCGAGTGCTGGCATAGTTACCGTTAGGCATTACCCAGTCATTCGCATTTTGTTGCATCTTCAATAGCTCTGAATTTGCTGTTACACCACCTGCAGCAGCTAGCATGGCAGAGGCAGTGAAGCATATCGCTAGAACTTTGCGTTTTGCTGTTACCATAGTTTCTATCCTCGGGTTTTATTCATTAGTGAGACTGCCTCAATAGAGATAACTGACGATTCTAAAAAAGTGACAATACAGCAGCGTCCGAATCGAAATATTTCCTATCGCTCCTCCATTACTATCAATGAACTTCTCCAGGTCTTTGTATAAGTCGTTACCATGTCGCTTCTGTACAGGCAGTCCTATCATGCGACAAAGACAGTTGAGCAACTTGTGTGCCAAACACTCAAACTGTCTCTTTTACAGGTTGGGATGGTTTGTCGATGGCAAGCCGTCGATCCGACGATCAGCTTAATGTGAGAGTGATAGAGCTGAATTCAGGCCAGTAGGCGGCAGTTGAGTCGTTTGATTGGATCTCTCTTGGTTATTGTCCGGCTTGATATTGATTTTGCACAACCCGATGCCTCAATGACCATCATAAGTGACTGAATAAATGTAAATAATAGGTTTCTTACGATCAGGTCCAATCGGAGTTTAGATATTCGCCGAATAGTCCGGAGCAAATATTAAATGTTTTAATTCGAAATATAAAAAGGTTGGCTTAATTGACTGATTTTAGTGTTTTATCATCCGCCTGCCATGACTCTTAGCAAGCTGTAACTCTTTTATCGATAAGTAACTACTATCAAGCTGTCCGAGTGGTTTATCTGTTAAGCGGTCGAAAAGATGATGTGATTCATTTTTTCGGCGTGAAGATTTACTGTGTGTCACCTCTGGGACACTTTATTTCAGTAATATTTAGCCTCTTCATGGCGGCTTTAATTGTTTTTTGAACCGGGGATTGCCGGCAAAAAATGGATCACTTGTGGTACCTTTGCATAAGTACCAATCAAGTGGCGAGCGATCAATTGACTGATGCGGTTTAATGTTTGCGATCATATAACCGTCAACAGTTTGATGATAATTCGATTAAATTCGACTCCACCGATGTTGGGCAAACGATGCCGATTAAAACGAAAGTGAGATTCAATTCGACAGTTACCCAGTCTGTCCAGCAGCAATATCAAGCAGTAGAAAACTGACCGGCTGGGCTGTGGGGTTTGTGGTTCGAATCTTCACCATCGGCTAGAATTGAGAACAATAAGTACTACTATCTGGCTGAGTTACCACTCCCCACCGGGATAGTTAGAATTCAACATCACCAATCTTGTACCATACTGCCGGGTGGCAATGATATGAAATCCCTCTACAGCGCCTCAGATGCCTATGCGACACACCAGATTTCTGTAGACCCGTATCACAAACTTTATATTGAGGAATCAGGTACAGAGCAGGGTATACCGGTTGTGTTTCTGCACGGCGGACCTGGTTCAGGTTGTAATTCTGCACACAGAAGGTTTTTTGATCCTCATGCTTATCGGGTGGTTCTCTTCGATCAACGAGGTGCTGGAAAGTCAGAGCCACTTGGTGAGACAGCTAACAATACCACACAGGATCTTGTTGCCGATCTTGAAGCCATTCGAGAATACCTTGGCATCGATCGATGGTTGCTATTTGCTGGGTCCTGGGGGGCTACCTTGAGCCTGGCGTATGCCCAGAAACACCATAATAGTATCTTGGGTATGATACTCCGCGGTGTTTTTCTCGCCAGAAGGAGTGATCTGGAGTGGTTTTTTTTCGAACTCCAACAGCTTCTGCCACAGGCTTGGAAAGAGTTTAGCAATGATGTCTATCCCTGCCGATCCGCATCTGACCTGATCAACTGGTTTCATACCGCAGTTCATGAGGGCAACACCGAAATGGCATTGTCGGCGGCTAACAAGTGGGCCGAGTGGGGAGCTAAAGTGGCGCATTGGCACCTCGTGGAGAAAACCCACCCACCAGCCGAAGGGGCCAAGCGAAACAGTCAACAGAATCAGCGACTGCTGGCAAAAGTCAAAATAGAGACCCATTACGCAAAGTATGATTACTTTCTGACAGATGGCGAACTTTTACAGCGTGTCTCAGAGTTGCCGCCAATGCCGGTGTCAATCGTACACGGGGTATTGGATATCACTTGTAGACTCAATGCAGCCTGGCAACTTCATCAGGCGATACCCGGTTCGAAACTGATCACTCTGCCGCAGACTGGACATTTGATTGATGATCCAGAGATGGCGACTGCTCTGGTTCAAGAGTCAAACGCGATGCGTGAGACGTTGTCACGATCTCTATGATTCTCTTGAACCAGCAATCTCCAAGTGGACTTCCATTGTTTAAGAAGCAACAGCCCAAAACTCTTTATTAATCGAGATTTCTGGCGTTAGGCTTTACTCGTTGTCGACCATTTGTGTGCCGTGAGCTTTTTTGAGTTGCGCATATTACGAAATACCAGTGGTGCTGTATCACGCTTGGATTCCGAGTTGGCCTGGTTGACCAGCTTAACCATCTGCTCATGATGAGGGGATTTGCTGCATACCGGATCAGCATTGGTTGCGTCCCCTGTCAGCAGATAGGCCTGACAACGACAACCACCAAAATCCTTCTCCTTCTCTGAGCAATCCCGGCAGGGCTCCTTCATCCAGCCAAATCCTCTGAATTTATTGAAATCATTTGAATCATTCCAAATCCATTCAATACTGTGATCCCGCACATTTGGAAACGTCAGACCGGGAAGCTCACTGGCGGCATGGCAGGGGAGTGCGGTACCGTCTGGTGCAATCGTAAGAAATACGGCCCCCCAACCATTCATACAGGCCTTGGGGCGTGCCTCGTGATAGTCCGGCACAACGTAGAAGATCCGCATCTTACCTTTGTATTTCTCCTGATATCGATGCGCCACAGCCTCGGCCGCTTCCACTTGAGCCTGGCTTGGAATCAGTTGTTCGCGATTATGCAGAGCCCAGCCGTAGTACTGGGTGGTTGCCAGTTCAACATAGTCTGCTTCCAGTGCATGAGACATCTCGAGGATCTGCTCTACCTGATCTTCATTGTGCCGATGCAGCACAAAACAGAGGACCATCGGATAGTCGTATTTTTTAACCAACCGGGCCATTTCAAGCTTGTGCTCAAAAGAGTTGTTACCGGCAATATAGTTGTTCAGCTCTTCACTGCTTGCTTGGAAACTGACCTGAATATGATCGAGGCCGGCTTCTTTAAATGCTTTGATACGAGCTTCATCCATACCTACCCCGGAAGTCAGCAGGTTGGTATAGAAGCCAAGCTCATGCGCTTCAGCGATCAGGATCTCCAGGTCCTTGCGTACCAATGCTTCACCGCCTGAAAATCCGAGCTGAACTGCACCTAATGCACGGGCCTCCTTGAACACCCGGATCCACTCTTCTGTGGAAAGCTCGTCGGTGTAGCGTGCAATGTCCATCGGGTTGGAACAATAGGGACATTGCAACGGACACTTGTAGGTCAGTTCCGCCAGCAGCCAGAGGGGTTTAGGCAGACTTGTGTCGGATCCATTGGTTGTCATAAGCGGTATCCAGAAAATGATAAACGTCGCTATCCAGGTCGGCATCAGGGTAGGCTGATTTCAAATCCTTTATTATCAGGTCGACACTGTTAATACCGTCACAGCGTTTCAATATTTCGCCGGCAGCGGGGTTCAATTTTACCATGCCTTCAGGATAGAGAAGTACATGGCAACCCTGTGCCTCTTCCCACTGAAAACGGAAGGTGGCTGAGATCTGCGGTATATCAGCTGCTTTGAAATGGTTGCTCATCGATCAGCTTGCAATGTTGTGATAGGGCGGTTTGTTTTCGACATAGGCCATCCACATGCAATCGAGCATGGTCCAGAGTATATCGAGCTTGAACTGCAATACTTCCAACATTCTCTCCTGTTGTTCGCGGGTCTTGTAGTAATTCAACGTGATATCCAGCCCATACTTCACATCTCGCCTTGCTTCGGTCAAACGTTTGCGAAAGTAGTGGTATCCCCGTTCATCGATCCAGGGATAGTATTCCGGCCAATTATCTAGACGCTTCTGATGTATGGTTGGTGCAAACAACTCCGTCAACGAGGAGCTGGCGGCAATTTCCCAGGGTTGCTGACGGGCAAAATTGACATACGCATCTATGGCGAATTTGACGCCGGGTAACAGATGTTTATGGCTCAATAACTCTTCTCTGGGAAGGCCCACGGCTTCACCTAACAGCAACCAGGCTTCAATCCCCCCCTCGTCCCCCTGGGTTCCGTCATGATCGATTATGCGTTGAATCCAATGTCGACGGACATCTCGATCCGGACAATTGGCCATGATCGCTGCATCCTTTACCGGAATGATTACCTGGTAGTAGAAGCGGTTGGCAACCCATCCCTGGATGGCCGGTTTATCAAGTTTGCCGCTGTTCATCAGCAGATGAAATTCATGATTGATGTGGTAGTACTTCTCTTTTTCCCTGAGTTTTTTTTCAAACTCCTGTTTTGACCAGGGGGTATTTTTATTCGGACTCATGATAGTTCTCTAAATTAAAGTTCAAGTTGCATGCCGTCCGCTGATACCTCGATACCCGCTTCTGTCAATGCAAGGCGCTCTGCTGAGTCATCCACCAGGATCGGATTGGTGTTGTTGATATGGATGAGTATCTTTCGCGGTTTTTTCAAGCTGCTGAGAATTTCGATAATGCCGCCTTTACCGGACTGATCCAGGTGGCCCATTTCACTGCCGAGCTTTTTGCTGATGCCCGCCTCCACCATTTCAGTGTCGGTCCAGAGTGTGCCGTCAACCAGCACCACATCGGCCTGCTGCATATAGGGTAGTATGTGCGGTTCCATTGATCCCAGCCCCGGAGCGTAGAAGAGATTTTGTCCGCTTTCGGTATTCTCTACCCGTACCCCGATATTGTCGCCCGGGACAGTGTTATGACGATGAGGCGAGTAGGGTGGGGCTTCACTCTTCAGTGGCACGGCGGTAAAGATCAGGCCTTCGATCCCCGGAATGGTAAAACTCGATTGATCGGTTTCAACTTCATGCCAGTTGACGCCCCTGAAATGTCCCAGGATATTAAAAATCGGAAAACCGCTGGTTAGATCCTCGTGAACTGCCTGAGTGCAGTAGACGTCCCAGGGTTCAGTATGCTCTCTGAGCAGTAGCAGTCCGGTTGTGTGATCGATTTGCGCATCAACCAGGAGGATGGCGCGGATAGCCGTATCACGGATCGCGCGGCCGGGTTGCAGAGTAGGAAAGGATTCCAGTTGAGCCCGGATGTCCGGTGAGGCGTTGAAGAGCACCCAATCCTCACCGTTGGCGCTGATTGCTATGGAAGATTGTGTCCTGGGAGTTGCATTGATTCTGCCTGACCTGACTCCCTGGCAATTTGAACAGTTGCAGTTCCATTGGGGAAAGCCACCACCAGCACCGGAACCAAGGATATGTATCAGCATATAATTTTATTGTTATGTGGGTTACCACCTGCTGAGCAGGTGGTAACTTCAATTACCTGCTAGCGGTTATTGATATAGAGATTGATCTCAAAACCAAAACGCAGATCTTCATAGGAAGGGGTCGACCATTTCATAAACATCACTCCTCGGTTGTTGTTTCATTTGCGCTTGATGCGCCTTCAAAATGCCACTGTCTTATGCTTGCGTATCGGACAGTATGCATAACCTGTTAGCAACAAACGTGCCTTTGTGTTAAATAACCGCTCAGATAGACACATTTGCGCCTATATACGGCTTTGACAACAACTATGGATCAAATCCATTGGGATTTTTTCCCGAGTATCAGGGTGAACCTTGGGTTATTGGCACAGAGTATGTGCCACATTAGGTACAATTGACGTTACAGCCGGGGCTGCACAGATTCTTCTTGATAATCCTCAGCTAGCAGCGATCCGTTGAACATTTACAAGATCGCCACTCAGCTCTGCAGGATCAGGATCTCTCCCCT
Source organism: Candidatus Thiodiazotropha sp. 'RUGA' (assembly GCA_016842065.1). Lineage (GTDB taxonomy): Bacteria > Pseudomonadota > Gammaproteobacteria > Chromatiales > Chromatiaceae > Thiodiazotropha. The sequence continues at coordinate 37,937 of JAEPDS010000026.1, read as the reverse complement.
ACCATCACAACTGAGGTCTCCCACCCAACGCTCCACTTCGTTGGCTATCTCAGATAAGCCGGAAAAACCGGTTTGCGATGCGATCTGCTGCCTCAGGAGGGTGAGAAAACTCAATGAGTGGATACCGTTGCGATTGAATGTGGCGGGTAAGCTGGTCGGTTTGCCCGCCGTGATCAAGCTACCTCGGCGCATGCCACTCGCGGTATGCCGGCCGCACTGGCCAAGCACGATAATCGTTCCTGCAACCATCCGGGAGGCACAGAAATCTCCAGCGTTTCCGCCAATCAGGATTGTCCCTCGCCGCATCAGATCGCCAACCCGATCCCCGCAATTGCCTTGAACCGAGATCCTGCCTCCTCGCATACCCTGGCGTTCTCCGGTCAGGGCACCGCCTAGAAAATCCCCCGCATCACCCTCAATCACCAGACTGCCGGCTCGCATGGCGCACCCGGCCGCAAGGCCCGCATTCCCATTAATCCGGATCTCTCCACCTGTCATGCTGCGACCCAGATAGGCACCGGCATTGCCCTCGACAAGGATGGAACCATGCTTCATGGCAGCGCCGATCATATCGAGCTTGTCGCTCTCTGACTGGATCAGCAGGCTCTCTGAGGCGTTGTCACGGATTTCAAACAGTTCTCCGGTATCAACCTGCCGGTTACCCAGCCAAATCGGTGTCCGAGCAATCTCATCGGCCGATTTGTCTGCAACAAACTCAGGTGTGAAGGGGGACATGTCGAGCCGATGATTCAGAACGGCGCGTAGTTTGAGGCTTGGCATGCTCACGCCATCACCTCCCGCAGGTGGAAATGGAACTGACCCAGTTTGCCCCCATAATTTCCTGCCGATATGCGTTTGATACCACCCGCTGCTCCCACTTCACAGACAGCGGTGATGCCGATGCGGGTAGCCTGTCGTACATCCGCCTCAGTCAGGCCATTGATGACAATTTCCATCACGCCTCCGATATCGTTGTCGAGATTGCTATTCACCAGGCCCCGCAGTGTCGGACAGTAGGCGTCATTGGTTGAAGCCATCAGGGACTTGTATTTGGAGCCGACTTTGGAGCCGGATCGTACAATGCCACCGGGGAACGGCATGATCACATTCGGCAGTTTACCCATTTCAGCAATTGCCTTTTCACAGGCGGTTAATGCCTGCTGTTGATGATTTGCCAGTACCAGGAAGTTGCCACCGCCAACTGCGCTCGTCCTGGCGACACTCTCTTCACAGAGAAACTCGCCATCCATTACAGGTACCCGCCAATAGCGCTTTTCTCCGATCTGTTTGGATATTTGATAGCCGTCACCAAAATAGCGCAGGTTCTTACCCAGCGGTATCTGCTTCTCACCCTGCATGCCGGAAAATACCGCCGTAGTAGGGCAGGTCAGAACACATTGGCCTACCCGGGTCTCCAGCTGTTTAGCCAGCGCCTTGCCGGACATGGCAAAAAGCAGCACAGAGACGCCATGACGACCATCCGGAGTCTGTGTGGGATGAAGCTCTGTTTCGATCCCAGCCTCGACACCGCAACCGATCACAGAAGTGGCAAATCCTGTCATCGTCTCGCCGGCGATTCGGGCCCATTTCGCATCGATAGCGGTGATAATGATCCGGGTTGCACTCATGCCGAATGCTTCAGCGAAAGTCTCTTCGATTTGAGTGCCGTTAATGATCATGGGTTCAGCCCGCAGGGATGGATATTGATTGGGCTGCCAATACCTTCTGCCATCTCATCATCAGAAATGATGAAGTTCTCCATTGCAGTGGTGTGATAGCGATCAAACCAGGGCTTTATGCGTTTCTCAATCGCTTCATCAAATTCCGGTCTTACGACCTGGGTCTTACCCCTGACCGGTTGACTGATTCGCCCCTCTTCGACGATTGGCTGGCCAGCCTTGAATACCAGCATCGGGCGCTCGAACATCTTTTCCGGGTCGCCTCCCGGATGATAGACCGCGATATCAGCCATAGCACCCGGGCCTAACTGTCCCCGGTCGGTCATACCAAGGATTCTTGCCGGGGCGGCACGGGTCATAATGGCAATCTCGTAGAGAGAGTATTCCCGCTCCAGGCTCTGCAGTTGACTGGCGGCCGCGGCATCCGGATTGATTTGTGACAGCATATCGTTGCGAAAACTTCTGTCCATCAGTAACTTGATCAAATGGGGGTAGCTGGTAAACGGAGCGCCGTTGGGGTGGTCCGTGGTTAGAAATATCCGCCAGGGATCATCCACCATCAGAAACAGCTCCAGGCCGATCGCCCATTGCAGGGCGTTGACGAAATTCTTATCTCGATAGCGAAACGGTACCACGCCGCAACCTGCATCGCATTCGATATCCATACAGGTCCATTTATTGGGATGGGCGTGATGATGATTGGCATGTTGAGCCATCACATCTCCGGAGACGGTTACCGTCTGTCCAAACATTATCTGTCCCACATCGATTGTGATATTTGCCCGACCGTTCACGGCTTCGGCTATCGCTGCTGCTGCTGATGAGAAATGCCTGTCACCCTCAGTGCCATAACTGTGAAACTGGATATGTGTGAGATGGATCGGAAATCCCTCTGCGGCATCCATCGTTGCCAGCGTGGATAGATAGTTGCCCGGTACACCGAGATTGCTGGCATGAACGTGCAACGGGTGGGCAACTGACAGTTCACTCAGGGCTCGACTCAAATTGCGTACGATATCTCTCGGTGAGATCTGGTAGTGGCTGTGCAGGTCATCAACATCCAGCGCCCGCTGATTGAATTTAAACGCATTGATGCCCCCTGGGTTGACCACTTTTATGCCTATGCATTGTGATGCTTTCAAAATCCAGCCCACATAGTCATTGATTGTCTGTTGCTCGGCACCTTCGGCCATCATTTGCAACAGCAGGTCGTCATTGCCGAGCATGGCATAGCCACCGGTGTCGAGCATTGGTGTATCCGCCATCTCCATATGGGCCTGCCTGGCATTGACCGGCAGAATTGCCGGCTCAAAACAACTGGTGTAGCCCATCTCCGCATAGCGATACCCGGCTGACAGAGTTGAAGGTGCAGCATGCCCGCCACCCGAGCGTGTCAAGTCTGTACGCTCCCGGTGGCTTCCCCGTTGATCCTCCGGCAGCATGGTGCGCGCGATATTGACCTTACCGCCACCGATATGGGTATGAAGATCAATGGCTCCCGCCATGATGATTTTATCGTTAAGGGAATAGGTCTTGTGGATCGTCTCTCCAGCTTCCGGGGCGGAGACGATTCTGTCATCACGGATATAGATATCCCGGACTTCCCCTTCGATATTGTTGGCTGGATCATAGACGGTGGCGCCGGCTAGTTTGATCAACATTGGAGATCCCTCGCAGAGACGCCGGAAGCGGTCTGCAACTGTCTGCTCAACAGGTTCGTGAGATCAGCAACAGAGGGTAGTTTACTGCGTCTCAGCTTGTTTAACGGTAATGGACAGACCCCATCACTACGATACCAGTGGCCATGATGATCTACCCCAGGGATACCCACAGGAATGTAGACGGTTGGCAGTGATTTGAATCTCATTCCCGGGTGTGCCAAGACAATTGTCGGAATCTCGCAGTCTGGCGGCAGGGCCTGTGAAGAGAGTGCGGATATCCAGACCAACAGATCGACTTCTCCACGGCTGATCAGCCCCTGCCAGCGATTGAGTATCGGATCATGTTCAGGGTAGCCGCGCTGCAGCCGGGTACGCAGCGGGTAACCAAGCTGCCAGGTCGTCACCTGATTACTTGTGATATCCGCGAGTGTGCCGGCCAGGGGCAGGGCGGCACTGCGTCTCTTCTCATTAAGTGCTTTGACCAATTCCACCAAGCCCAGTATTGAGAGTTCCGCATGGGGCAGATCGAACTCAGCAGCACTCCAGCTGATCACACTGTAGTTTGCCTGCTGCAGCTGATTGGCCAGGCTGATCAAAAGCTCTCCAGTCTGCTTGCCGATTCGATTGGGGTCCACCGGTTTGCCGGCGATCACGCCTCTAACCAGTGCGATCGCATCCGCTACAGCATCCATTTCCAGCGGGATCAGTTGCGGGTTAAGTGACGCCAGGTCTTCAGGCAGGGATTCCTCCGTCCAGGGGCCGAGAATTACAATTTTACGTTGTTTGGATTGTACAAACAGGGCATCCTGAGGATTCAGCACACGCTCCACAAGGCGAGGAAATCGATCCAGCCACTGCCTGCCAATCAACACCACAAGATCTGCCCGATTGCGCGCTTCCGAGAAGGTGGTGGTAAACCATCCGTTGTCCTGCAATACACGCAGATTTCTGAACATTGCATCCCCGTTCATGTGATCCAGTGTGGCACCACATAAATCAGCAAGCTCAAGAATGCCACGCATTCCATTGACATCCGTAGCCAGGCCGGAAAAAAGGCTAGAGTTGCTCTGCTCCAAGTGGGTTGTACAGGCTGCCAGAGCTTGATCCAGCGTGACTGGTGAACCATTAAGCAACGGGGTTGGGTCACTGTGATCGAGTGCCGTCTCATAGAAGCTGCGGGCTATTTCACAGCCATTGACCAGAGAGCGTAACTGGTCCCCGGCAAAGGTGATGGACAGATCATCGCAACTCAATCCACAGCCGGGGCATGTGACAGAGTTGATTGTCTGGTCGATTGATTTGTTCCACATGGGTTGCTAAGGATCCTGCAAAATTAAAAAGATATTATTTTTTCTGTCACAAGTGCAGAAAGCGTGCCACCTCAAAAAACTGTGGCAAAAAATTTCCATCAGATTATCTGGAGATATCCAGAGTTGTTTCGTGTGGAGTTGTTATACGGCCTCAGACAGAATAGTGATTGGACTCAACTCTTTTGTGTAAACATCCATAAAATAATAGTTTTTTTTCATGCATAAACTGGATCTCCGGTCAACTGTTTAATGCTGGGGCAGGGGTAGTGACACATTGATTCAACTCAGGCGCATTGATCTCTGAGTCCTCTCCAAGTGAGCACAGAGGCGAGTATGAATCCATCTGATAGACCACGCAGTTCATGAATGACTCCGTTTGCAAGGGCAGGCTGATTGCAACCGCTTTCATCAGCTTACTCCTAAACGACGGCGTAACAGCTCCGTATATCCAACCATTGTGACTGAGTAACACTGTTTCAGCTCGAACTGGTGCGGCTTACAACTGCATCGGATACAGCCTCATTACAGCCATTCACCTCCAGTAACAACACTGCTTCGGTTCAAGCGTAGTGGATGCAATGACCCGATTTAAGTTGATTCTGCAGCAACTGTCGAAAAGGCAGGCATGTAAATTGCAGGAGTGGGTTTTGATAATGAGAATAGATCAAGGTCATAGCATGAACTACCACTACAGATCCAATGATGCAGGGCTTGTTGTTGAAGTTGAGGCACCCGCACGACTGCATCTTGGATTCCTCGATCTGCATGGTGGATTGGGTAGAAAATTTGGCAGTATCGGGCTGACCATTGACAGCCTGGCCACACGTCTGAGAGCAACAAAATCCAACGATATCACTGCCAACGGGCCTGCTGCCCAGAGGGCGTTTACAGTTGCCAAACAGTATCTAAAGGCAAATGGATTGAAAGGCGGTGTCGATATCAAACTGCTGCAGTCGATACCCGATCATGTCGGACTGGGATCAGGTACTCAGATGGCGTTGGCGGTAGGTACGGCAATCGAACGTTTATACGGAGGAGATCGCGACAGCAGCTCCATTGCACACAGTCTGAATCGAGGCAAACGTTCCGGTATCGGTATCGGTGCGTTTGATCAGGGTGGGTTCATACTCGATTGTGGACGGGGCGAAGATGATGCCATCCCTCCGGTGCCGATCCGACTCGAGTTTCCACCCGCATGGCGAATTCTGTTGCTGTTTGACAGTCGTGGGCAGGGTTTGCACGGCAAGGCAGAGGTGGGAGCCTTCAATGAATTACCACAGTTTCCCGAGCAATCAGCAGCCCAACTCTGTCGCTTGGCCATGATGCAGGTGGTGCCTGGTGTCATGGAAGCTCATCTTGAACCATTCTCAAGGGCAATCGGTGAGATCCAGCAGGTCGTCGGAGACCACTTCGCTAGTGCTCAGGGTGGACGCTTTACCAGTCCGATGATATCGGCCGCATTGACCTGGCTAGCAGAACAGGGTTTCAAAGGCGTAGGCCAAAGTTCATGGGGACCAACCGGATTTGTGTTGTTGGAAGGACAAACACAGGCGAATTCGGTTGAACGTGAACTCAAACGCCGATTCGGTGAACTCGCATCATTTCGCTGTCAACAGGTGGCTGCCCGTAACGTGGGTGCGGAGGTGAGGCTGTTACAACAACCAACAAGATTGATAAACCAGAAGCGAGCCCGTTGATGGAAAGACCTTATCTATTACACATGCTGACTGCAGCAAAAAATCTCAGCCCGTTTGATGTCAATATGGCATACGATGCAGGCTGGACAGCCTGTACTCCCTATATCGATGTTGCGCTGAACGAAGTCCGTGATCTGGTACAGGACGCAATATTTTCCCGTGGCCCGAAAGGGGTTAAACGTACCGGCATCTTCATCGGCGGGCGTGATGCCCATCTGGCAATGGAGATGATGCAGGTCGCCCGTCAATCCATGGTTCCTCCGTTTGAAGTATCGTTGTTCGCCGATCCCAGTGGTGCCTTTACCACGGCAGCCGGCATGGTTGCCTGTGTGGAAAGAGAGTTGAAAAAGTCTGACGACGAAGGACTGCGCAATAAGCGGGTACTGGTATTCGGTGGTACCGGTCCAGTTGGTTCAACTGCCGCCATGCTGGCCAACAGTGCGGGCGCTGAAGCAGTAATCATCAGCCATGATTCACTCGAAAAGGCCGAGGTACTCGTTGCATTGTGCAAGCAACATTATGGTGTAACTCTGACAGCCGCCCAGGCCAGCGATGACCAGATGATCGTCGATCTGATGCCTCAGGCCGATGTGGTGTTCAACGCAGCCAAAGCGGGCGTTCAAGTACTCAACAAAGAGCACTTGCGCAAGGCTGAGCGTCTACAAGTTGCCTGCGATGTAAATGCGGTGCCACCAGAAGGAATCGACGGGGTAGGGGTAATGGACGATGGCGTGGTGATGCTCGATTCACCCTCCAATGCTCTGGCAATCGGTGCCCTGGCGGTAGGCAATATCAAGTATCAGACCCAGCATCTGTTATTGCAGCAGATGTTCGAAAAAGGCAATCCGGAATTTCTCGATTTTAACAGTGCGTTTGAGGTGGCACGTGAGTATGTCAGTTGAGCGGGAAGGATTACTGATACTGGGTAACAGTGGCCGATCAATGGCAGAATCCGCTGCGCGTGGCGGTTATCAGGTCACTGTGCTCGATTGGTTTTGTGATCAGGATATGTTGGCTGTTGCCGACTGCTGGCCAGTGAGTCAGGGTTTTATGCAGCAGGATCTCGATATTTTTGTTGAAGAAATCGTCACCCACCTGCCCAAGCAGGTCACTGGGCTGGTGTTTGGTGCAGGTCTGGAAACTTCATCAGCGCTGTTGAACAGCTTATCCAAATATCTGCTGATCTACGGCAATGATCCCGGTGTTTTTGAAATCCTCGGTAAACCCAGGCAGTTTTTTTCGTTACTCAACAGGCTGAGGATACCTTATCCGGAGGTGAGTTTTTATCCGCCTTATCTGGTTGAAGATAAAAGCTGGCTGATCAAGCGGGCCGGCAGTTGTGGTGGGCAGGGTGTTGCTTACTTCGATTCACAGCATTCAGCAGCGGACTACAGCTGTTACTACCAAAAGTACATCCCGGGAGAGGTGCTGTCGGTGCTGTTTATCGCGGATAGCAAGAGACACAGGGTAATTGGTTATAACCGGCTCGGCGTGGAGACTGCAAATTCTCCAGCACCCTTTCTCTATCGTGGTGCGATCGGACAAAAAACCCTCACTGACAAGTTACGCAGGCAGCTCGATTCGATCATAGAGAGTCTGGTAGCAGCGCTATCACTTCGGGGCATAAACGGCATCGATTTTGTATTGAATGAGAGTGATGCATTGGTAATCGACGTCAATCCAAGGCCACCGGCAACACTGGAACTTTATGAACATCTGCTTACGGATGGCTGGATCAAGCACCACATAGAAGCCTGTAAAGGGAGTTTGCCGGTTGTGCCGATGTTGGGTTCGCCCTCGGTCTATGGACATATGATTGTCTATGCACCAAAGACATTTCAGATGCCGCTGACAATCGATTGGCCTGACTGGGCCAAGGACAGACCTGCAGCGGGTACCAGAATCGTAGCGGGACAACCGCTCTGTAGTCTGTTTGCCGAGGCAGGCAGTACTGAGAAGGTTGAACATTTACTGGAGAGCTATCAGGAAGAGATATTTCATCGCGTCTGTGTTCCAGCCTGTCAAGCAGTTATACGCAAGGTGATGTTATGAGCAGGCCAAGTATCAATGCGCTGACGGCACCTTTGGTGAAATCACTGATTGACGATGCGGCACAACTGCGACTCGACGTTAAACATCTGGCAAATGGATGTCGGATAGTGGATGCGGGAATTAATGTAAGCGGCTGTCTGGAGGCCGGCAGACGAATTGCGGAGATCTGTCTGGGAGGGCTTGGCAGTGTCACGCTCAGTGGCAGCGGCCCCGTGGCAGGCTGGCCACTCTCAGTCCATGTACATACGACCGATCCGGTAATTGCCTGTCTTGGCAGCCAGTATGCTGGCTGGAGCCTGTCACATAAGCAAGAGGGTGAGAAAGGTTTCAACGCCTTGGGCTCTGGTCCGGGGCGAATACTGGCACTTAAGGAGCCATTGTTTAAAGAACTCGATTATCGGGACCAGGCTGATTCAACCTGTCTGGTACTGGAGGTCGATCGGTTTCCACCGCTGCCCCTGTGCGACAGGATCGCACAGGATTGTGGAGTGGATCCTGCCGCCTTGACCCTGATTCTGACACCCACCAGCAGTCTTGCTGGAACTGTACAGATCGTCTCCAGGGTGCTTGAGGTCGCAATGCATAAAGCTCATGAATTAGGTTTCAGTCTTGATTCGATTGCGGATGGTATCGGCAGTGCACCACTACCACCACCGGCTGCTGATTTTCTCAATGCCATGGGACGTACCAACGATGCCATTCTGTTTGCCGGACAGGTGCAACTTTTCGTCACTGCTGATGATGCTGCTGCTGAACAACTGGCGACAGATCTGCCAAGCAGTGCTTCGCGTGATTACGGTCGGCCTTTCGCAGAGATCTTCAAAGCCTATGAGTATGACTTTTTTAAAGTAGATCCAATGTTGTTCAGTCCGGCCAGGGTTGTCATCAGTGTATTGGAAAGTGGCCGGAGTTTTACTGCAGGCAGCTTGGACAGAGATCTGCTGACAGCCTCATTTGGTGTGGCGCCATGAGCAAGCGCATTGCCATCTTTACGGATGATCCCGGCTGGCATGGCGCTCGCTTGAAGCAGGCATTTGCGCAACAGGGTTGTAACAGTGAATTTGTCACCCTGCAGAGCTGTGGATTTGCCATCGAAAACGATCAGTACGGTCTTTCGATTCCAGGATTCGAAAGCTTGCCTGACGGGGTCTTCGTGCGGGGTGTGCCGGGAGGCTCTTTGGAACAGGTTGTACTTTACCTGGATATATTGCATGCCCTGAAGCACTTGGGAATCTGTGTCTATAACGATGCCCGGGCCATAGAGCGTAGTGTCGATAAAGGTATGACCAGCTTTCTGTTGAATGACGCCGGGGTGCCGACCCCAGCCACCTGGGTTTTGGAAGATCAGCACCAACTGTCGAAGATCATGCTGAATGAGTTCGAAGCTGGGCATGAGCTGGTGTTTAAGCCTCTGTTCGGTTCCCAGGGCAAAGGTCTGTTGAAGATCTCCAATTTTGACGAACTGCCTGAAAGGGAAGAGTACAACGGAGTCTACTATCTGCAACGATATATCGATACCGGTTCGGACGATGTCAGTGACTGGCGGGTGTTCGTAATTCATGGCAAAGCTGTGGCGGCCATGTTGAGACGAGGCCAGGGCTGGATCAGCAATGTCGCACAGGGTGCCCGCTGTCATGCCGCTGTACTGGATCAGGAGCTTAAGTCACTCGCTGAGTCGGCTGCAACGGCATTGGGCATGAACTATGCCGGAGTCGATATTCTTCGAGATGGCAAGCAGCAACCCTATGTGCTGGAAGTCAACAGTATTCCTGCCTGGAAAGGTCTGCAACAGGTTACTCCTGTGGATGTTGCGGAACGGCTGGTGGAAGATTTTCTCGGCTGTTGTTCGGATGATGCCTATACGGAGGTGGTCTCATGACCGAGTTCCTGATCGAGGGTGGCAGCTTGAGAGAGCAATTGGAAGCGGCCTACCATCAGGCCTGCCTGAGTGAACTCGATGCCCTGAAACCGGGCAATGTTCATCGCTATGCGGATGGCCACCGGATGACATTGGAGGATTTCACAAAGAGTGCCGATGTCAGTGCGGCGCCCTTGACTGCGCTGGAACTGGGACTTGGAGAACGCATCTTTCGAGCGGTTGAAGCGACCCGTAACAGCGTTGGATGTAACACCAATCTCGGCATCCTGATGCTGTGTGCACCTCTGGTAGAGGCAATGCTGCTAACCGCTGACCAACCAAGTGGATTACGGGATCGTCTCTGCAAGGTACTCAATCAGGCAACCAGTGATGATTTGCAGTGGTTGTTTCGTGCGATTCGTTTGGCAGCCCCCGGCGGTCTTGGCGAGTCGGAAAAACATGATGTCAATGGTCAGCCCGAGGGAGATCTGCTCGAAGTAATGGATCATGCCGCTGACCGGGATATGATCGCGCGACAATATGCTACCGGATATGCGGACCTGTTTGAGTTCGCACTGCCAAGACTGCAGCGTTACGAACAACAGTGGCAGAGCAGGGAGTGGGTGATCTCAGGATTGTTCATGAGTCTGCTGGCCCGCTATCCGGATAGCCACATCCAACGTAAACATGGGCTCTATAAAGCGACGGTAGTGACACTTCATACCGCAAAGCTTGAAGAAGAACTGTCACGTTCCAACAACCCAGAACATTTTCATTTGCGTCTGCTCCAGGCAGACCACGAATTCAAGCGTAAAGGCATCAATCCAGGCACCACAGCGGATCTGACAGTGACAACACTGTTCCTTTCCCAGCTGGAGACGATTGCTGCTGTGTTTGATCCTAATACGGGAACTTCCCGTGTCCGCGATTCCCTCCCTAAAGAGGTGGGGATACGAAGTTAACTCTCAATAACAAGTAAGGAGAAACTGAATGTCAGTTATCAATAGAACGATGGTCGGTGAATCGCTGGTAGGAGACGGCAACGAAGTTGCACATATCGATCTCCTGATTGGTCCTCGCGGCTCAGCGGCAGAGACAGCTTTCTGTAACGGCCTGGTCAACAATAAAGATGGTTTTACTGCATTGCTTGCGGTGGTTGCTCCAAACCTCGCCTGTAAACCAAGCACTATGATGTTTAACAAAGTTACCATCAAGGGGGCCAAGCAGGCAGTACAGATGTTCGGTCCGGCGCAGCGTGGTGTTGCTATGGCGGTTGCTGATTGTGTTGAAGATGGCACGATTCCAGCTGATGAAGCAGATGACGTTTTCATCTGTGTCGGGGTGTTCATCCATTGGGAAGCTGAGGACGACACCAAAATTCAGGATTACAACTATCAGGCAACCAAAGAGTCAATCAAACGTGCAGTAGCAGGTGAGCCTAAAGCCAGTGATGTAGTTGCTCAGAAAGGCTCTGCTTCTCATCCTTTTGCTGCTCACGATTAAAGCCTGCATGCTGGCATGACCACATGGATGTGTGGCATGCCATGCCTGGCTTGATAGAGAACACTGATTCCATGGACAAGGGCAGGTGTCGTTTTTGATCCGGGCAAGTTGTCATGACTTGTCACATTACAATCTTTACAGCCGCTCCGGATTGGCTGTGGAGGGTGCACAATGCAATGTCTTGAGTGTGGTGATGAACTGTCGAAGCTTGACAATAATCACTTACTTCACTGTTGTTCTTTGACACTCCATGAGTATGCGCTCAGGCATCATCTTCCGCTTGATCTCCTGCTCGATCGGGATCAGATCAACTGTGAAGATAGGATCGATGAATACAGCTCGCCACCGAGCCAACCCTCTGAACGTGCTCGAGCGCTGCTCAGGGGGGTGAAGTGGAGTGGTCTGCTTCGTCCTGAGAATGAGTTCACTCTACTCCCAGGTGAAGTGCGTAGGCTGGACCTGTTGTTATGGGATCTGCAATGGCTTGCTGAGTATGGCTTTCAGTTCCGCCAGGAGTATCGCTATGCTGACGCAACCCATCGAGTAACTTCACTCAACCGTCTTAAAGTTCCCACGACATTACTGCAACAAAATGTCGATGTGCGTCTCTCTCCTGTCCCACCTCCGGATTTTTTGTGGAGTCTGGCAGTGTTGATCGCCCATGTTGGCGAATTACAGGCAGGCTATCTGTTTTTGCAGTTTCCTCAACAGACTGCTGCGGAGACAGTCATGGTGGAATCTGAACAGCGGGGTATCCACTTTAAACAGCTGGATGCAGCCGATCACACTGACGGTGTGTTGCTGAGGACACTGAGACTATCCGATACCCGGCAGCTTCTGGAATTGGTAAAGGGTATGTTGAATGAAATGCCCGGCGTGTCAGAGAGGTTTTATCAGAACACACCGGAAGTTACCGTTTCTAAAGAGCTGGTTTTCGATTCGGCTCACTTTATAACCGATCACCCGGCAAAGTGCTCCAACCTGCATGGTGGACGATACTTGCTGCATGTAAAAGTCAGGGATCGGATCGATCCAGTAACTGGCTGTGTGGTGGACTATGGCTATCTGAAACGGGTGGCGACCAAGCAGGTTATCGAAAAATTCGATCACCATAATCTGAACTACGCCGCCGCCGAACTGGCCTGGCGCTCCAGTACAGAGATGTTATGTGTCTTTGTATGGGAGCAGTTGATCGATTACCTGCCGGGTCTGGTTGAATTGGAACTCTATGAAACCACTCAGTCCTGGTGCAACTACGCGGGGCCATCGCTGGAGACGTTTCAAGAGCGGGGTAGTGACCGATTACTTGGACACTTTGTCGATGAGAGTCTGGGACGTTCTCCCTATCGAAATCTCATCAAGCAGAAGTTGACGACACTGGAGGTTATCGGCAAATCGACGGGTTGAAGGTATCAGCCATAAAGCCACTCAAGGCCTGGCTATCGATGGATCCATGGTGAAGTGCGGTAGAGAGCAGGGCGCCGGATAGACCAAGCCCATGGAGTTGATACAGATCCTGCAGGTCTCTGATGCCGCCGGCTGCATAGAGGTTATGTGTGGTTAGCAGAGGAGAGAGCTGTTGCAGTCTTGCGGTGTCGGCACCAGCCGCACTGCCGACATGAGAGAGGCTCATGAGGATCACCTCATCGGGCCATAACTCAGGTTGATCCAGCAGGCCTTGCGGGCCTCTGTATCGGTTGTCCACATAGTCGAGTGAAAGAACGGGAGAAGGGAGTGAGGTGACGATATGAGCGAACTGTTCAATACTGCGCAAAGATTCTGTGCCGATAACAGGGCGGGCGAACGTTTGCAGCTGTTCAAGCTCCTGCACGCCATTGTCCACCCAGAAGATCGTCTCCTCATGCTCAGCGGACAACTCGCCGATTATCCCGATATTGGAACCCTGTCCCGTGATGGCATCGAGATCTGCAATGTAGAGCGTATCGAACGGGTAGAGACTCAACAGGGCGGAGATCACCGCTGCAGGTTGGCTCGACTGGCAGAGCGGAGTGCTGGATGGCAAATAGCTCTGCCGTTGTCCTCTGATTGCGCGGACAACGATGCCATTCATCAGGTCTATGACTGGTATGAGCTTCATCTAAACGGATAACCGGCTATGCGAGTCTTTGTCTTTGAGTATATTACCGGAGGCGGCATGTTGGATAGCCCGATGCCGCCTTCATTGGCAGAAGAGGGTGACATGATGCTGATGTCACTGCTATCCGATCTGCTGGAGATCAACGGCATCGAGATCTTTGTGACCCGTGATGCCAGACTGGGCAGGCTGAATCTTCCGGTTGAGTGTCATCTGTTACGCGGCATGGAAGATTTTACCGCCGCCTGGGTCAACTGCCTGGAGCAGGCGGATGCGGTCTGGCCGATTGCACCGGAGTTTTCCAATGTGCTGTTGCATATCAGCGAGACCGTGGTCAATCAGGGAAAACTGCTGTTGAACAGTCCCCCCTCTGCGGTTGAGACGACTACCAGCAAATCGCTGACCTCGAAGCGCTTAAGGCAACAGGGTATTTCGGCCGTCCCCACCTACCGTTTTGAAGAGGGTGTTCCCGACCACTTGGGCAGTTGGGTGCTGAAACCGGATGACGGTGTGGGCTGTCAGGGAATCAGGGTTTGCCATGATCGGGATGAACTGTTTCAACAGCTCAAATTCATGCCGGTGGGGGGTAACTATGTGGCACAGCCATTTATTCATGGTACTCCGACCAGTATCAACATGCTGGTCAGTCATGGTGAGGCGTTGGTGATGAGTGTCAACCATCAGCGTATAGCCATGACAGATACGGGGTTTATGCTGTTGGGCTGTGTGGTGAATGGTCAACTCGAGGATAAAACCCGTTTCAGGAATCTCGGTAAGGCGGTGGCCGCCGCAATGCCCGATTTGTGGGGTATCATAGGGGTCGATATCATCGATACCAAAGAGGGTCTGCAAGTGCTTGAAATCAATCCCAGATTGACCACATCCTATGTTGGGCTGAAGGAGTCCACAGGGGTCAATCCGGCCGCATTGGTTTTTGATCTTTTACAGAATAAGCAACCATTGGCGGAAGATATGTTGAATGCATCCGTTGTCGATGTGAATCTGGAGTTTGCCGGTGCGGCATGATGGCATCCTCGGCTGGGATCTGGGCGGCGCGCATACCAAAGCAGCGCTGATCACCGATCAGGGTCGGGTGGATAGCGTATTGCAGATCGCCTGTCCCCTATGGCAGGGCCTGGAACATCTCGAGGCGAGTATTGACCAAATAGTTGGCGAGTTGGGAGAAGTTGGTAGTTTGAAGCACGCGGTTACCATGACCGGAGAACTGGTGGATCTGTTTCCTGATAGGATGACGGGCGTCAGTGCGCTGATTGATACCATGACGCAACGCTTTCCTCTGGCGGAATTGGCCATATTCAGTGGCGGATCGGAGTTTCTCGACAGCCAGCGTGCCAAATCGCGTGCGTTGCAGGTCGCTTCGGCAAACTGGCTTGCAACCGGTGCCTGGGTCGCCAATCAGCTGCCGGAAGGATTGTTGATCGACGTGGGCAGCACCACAACCGACCTGATACCATTTGCGGACAAACAGGTATTGCTTGAGGAAGGAAGCGATCATCATCGGCTGGTTGAGCAGACATTGGTCTATACCGGCATCGTACGTACGCCACTGATGGCAATTGCAACAAAAGTCCCATTTGCAGGGGAGTGGGTAGATTTAATGGCCGAGCATTTCGCAACAACTGCAGATATCTACCGCATCATCGGAGAACTGCCGGAGGGTGCCGATCTGTTGCCCAGTGCCGACAATGGTGAAAAGAGCATCGATGGCAGTGAACGACGTCTGGCGCGCATGCTTGGACTGGATGCGGATGCCAGCAACAGGGTTGGCTGGAAGCGAGTTGCTGAGTATCTAGCTGAACAGCAGCTGCGTCGGGTGCAGGATGCCTGTGAGCGGTTGCTCTCCAGGCCATCACTCTCCAGTAATGCTCCCCTGGTTGGGGCAGGTTCCGGGCGATTTCTGATCAAGCGGATCTGTCGCCGATTGAACCGTCCCTATGTGGGTATCGAGTCCCTTTTTCCCTGTGATGAGAGCATCGCCTTCAAAGTGGCTGAGTGCGCCCCTGCCGTAGCAGTGGCCAGCCTCGCACTGGAGGGATCGAAATGAGCATCGAGGTAATCGCCTTTCCCTATCGGCAGGATAGTGCGGAGTTGTTCGAAGCGATTGCTCATCTGCCCTGGGCCGCTTTTCTCGATAGCTGTCATCCCTACACCGATCAGGGGCGTTACGATATTCTCTCAGCGGATCCCCAGAGTGTGCTGATCACCCGAGGCGAACAGACCCGGATCGTACCAAGTGGCGGTTCAATGCGTCTCTCGACGCAGGATCCCTTTCAGTTGCTGAACGATTCACTGGGGCCAATCCAGCAGAATGTGGAGGATCTGCCCTTTTGCGGTGGGGCAATCGGCTACTTTGGCTACGATCTGGGTCGCCGCCTGGAGAGACTGCCGTCGTTGGCTGAGGATATCGAGCAGCTTCCGGAAATGGCAGTTGGTATCTATGACTGGTCGCTGGTTGTGGATCACCAGCAGCAGTGCAGCTGGCTGGTTGGGCAGAATCCCACCAGACTGGAGCGGTTCCGCCGCCTGCTGCTGAGTGTCGGAGAACGTAGCTCTAAACCGGTAGCTCTCACTCCATACCGGGTACTGGGTGAGGTTTGCTCGAATATGAACCGGGACGAATACCTGGCGTCTCTGGCCAGAATCAAAAAGTACATTCTGGATGGTGACTGCTATCAGGTTAATTTTGCCCAACGCTTCTCAGTTGCCGCCGAGGGAGACACCTGGCAGGCATACAAAGGTCTCAGGCAGCTCAACGCCGCCCCCTTTGCGGCCTACCTGAATACCCCGGATTGCCAGATAATGAGTTCATCTCCTGAGCGATTTCTGGAGCTTCGCAACGGCTCGGTCGAGACCAAACCGATCAAGGGAACAGCTCCAAGGGGAGAGGATCCCATTGAGGATATGATGCTGGCTGAGATGTTGAAAAACAGCAGCAAGGATCAGGCTGAGAATCTGATGATCGTCGATCTGTTGCGCAACGACCTGGGCAAGGTCTGCGCTACCGGCAGTGTAAGCGTACCGGAGTTGTTCAAACTGGAGAGCTTCACCCGGGTACACCATCTTGTGAGCAAGGTGTGTGGTGAACTGGCGAGCGGTGAAAATGCACTCTCTCTGCTACGTGCCTGCTTTCCCGGTGGTTCGATAACCGGAGCACCAAAATTGCGTGCTATGGAGATTATCGAAGAGCTGGAACCTCACAGGCGGGGCATCTACTGCGGCTCCATCGGCTATGTCAGCTTTGATGGGGATATGGATACCAATATTGCCATCAGGACCATGGTGCATGCCCAGGGTATCACCCGACTCTGGGCCGGCGGTGGGATAGTTGCTGACTCGGATCCCGAAGCGGAGTATCGGGAGACCTACCACAAAGCATCCGCTCTGCTCGATCTGCTGCAGCGCATGGAACAGATGAACTCCGAATGTGGGTAGTCAAGTTCGGCGGCAGTCTGTTCGACGCAGACAATCTGAAAAACTGGCTGTCCCTTTTCGCTGACCACTCATCCCTGATTATTGTACCCGGAGGCGGTCCTTTCGCTGATCAGGTCAGACTGGCTCAGACACAATTCGGATTTGACGATTCCACTGCCCATGGGATGGCGCTGCAAGCCATGGAGCAATACGGCAGGATGCTTTGCGGACTGCAACCGGGATTGAATCCAGCAGCTGATGCGGCAGCGATCTATCGTACGCTTGAGCAAGGTGATATACCGGTTTGGATGCCGCTGACGATGGCACTCTCCGATAGAACAATTGAACAGAATTGGCAGGTCACTTCCGATTCCCTGGCCGCCTGGCTGACCGGACAGCTCCGAATCGACAAGTTGGTATTGATAAAATCGGTAGAGATTGAGAGCGATAAACTGACATCAGATTGGCTGCAGAGCAACCAGATAGTCGATCCTCAATTTGCTGATTATGTTCGGAGATACGATCCTCAAACCTGGCTTCTGGGTCGAACAGATCTTGAGAATTTCGATCGCTTATTACGGGGTGAGATGGCGGAACTCGCCTCCAGGGTTGTGAGGTTCAATCCGACGGCCACAACAGGGGATGAGTTGAGCTGAGTTTTGCAGTCGATCGGTTGATTTCAGCTCTCTCCCAAAATAAACCATATTATTCTGATATTTATCCGTCAATTGCAGATTTTCTAAGAACTCACTCCGGTCTGCTAGCCCCAGACTCAATTCAATAAGCTCATGCTCTACAATGAGGCATCTGTCTCAGTTCATGATGGATTATGGAGCTTCTTCTTACTGCCTGGTGTGTGATTTTCTCTCTTTCATCTGAAAGTGATTATTCAATATCTCTCGTATCTCTCTGAATATCATATAGATATTATTTTCACCTCAATCCCTGGCATGTGACGTGCTGAGCAAATTGTGACAAACCCATTGTACAATTATTGACCAGCTGTATCAGCTTTTTCTAAAGTACTGCTGTAGCTGCCCGATACAATGAGTATCAGACAACTGATGGCCTTTTTCAGATACGGCATGGAAATCCTCTTCAGCAGGCTGTCACCAGACAACGGTGAGTCGCTTACCCCACCACAGTAAATAGAGGTTTCTTATGGAATTGTGTGCAGTATTACTCTCATGGATTTTCACTCTCTCGGATTTCGAGGCGGTAGAAAATGAGTGTCCAGAGATGCGCATGGTGGCGCATAGCTGGCTGGAAGAGCAGGCATGCAATGGCCGCTCCTGCAAAGTGCTGGGCTGGTATCCCGGTGAAGGGGACGTGGTCTATCTGGATGACCGTATGGATCTGGAGAACAATCTGTTCCACTCCTCAGTCGCACTGCATGAACTGGTGCACTGGCTGCAAGGCAAGCAGGGTGCGCTGCTGGAAAACTGTGAGCGGAGCATTCAAGCTGAACGTGAAGCCTACAGCATACAGAGCCAGTATCTGGTTGAGTATGGTACTTACTATCCGGTCGGTTCTGTTGTGCCCATGCTTCGATGCGAGGATAAGGAAAGCGAATCAGAGTCATAGGCCGAGTTAACAAGCCCTAGCCACTGTTACAGATTATGCACACTGCTGTACCTATCCCGGGTGCAGTAAGACTCTTCCCCTCTATTTCATAGATTTTCAAACAACAATCGTCTGTCAGATACCATCTGACCGGCGATTATGCGTAGCCTGCTGGAAAACGGCTGATTACCGCCCATAATCCATCTTTAACGCTCTCCCATAGACGTGATGCCACTATAAATAACGGCTCTTTTTATCTAAAAATAGTTCTTTAATGGTGGGTTGGACCTATATTTGCATAATATGGATAAGGGTCTGGTGGATTCTTCTGAACAGGCCCTGACCAGGTTGAGGTATCCCAGACCCGTCAGTAAAAAATTCAGATATCTGGGCATCGGCATAATTTCTTATAATACGGAGCCAACCTTTGCATAATCACACGCAATCCTTTGCTGTCAGTGTGAATCCGGGTGAGTTGCACTTCAATTCAGCCCACTTCATTACCTTCAATAACAGTTGCGAAAATCTGCACGGTCACAACTTCCATGTCCGCATTCAGGCCTACGGTGACAATAACGAGGATGCGTTTGTCATCGATTTTGTACTGCTTAACCGTTTGGCCGCAGAAGTCTGTCTACAACTTCACGATAAGATATTGCTTCCGGGAAAGAGTCAGGAGGTGGATATAACAACCGTGGGGGAACAGATCGAGGTGGCCAGTTATGACAAACAGTTCTCGCTGCCTTCGATCAACTGTCTGATACTGCCGATTGCCAATACCACCGCTGAGATGCTTGCCTGGCATATCATGGAGTCGCTGTTGCCCAAGCTCGAACAGCAGAATGCCCTGATGCATGTCGAGACGTTGGAGATTGCGGTTGAAGAGGCCGACAGCCAATGGGGGATCTGTAGACGCAACTTAAGCAGAAATACTGCTTAAACAGGCTTAAAGCAATATGGTTGCGGAAAAAATACTCTTTCTCACAGGCAGTCTGGCTGAGAAGCAGCTTGTCCGGGTTCTCGAGGGTATGCCGGCTGAGCTGTTTCAATGGCGGGTCCACAATCTTGGCATAAAAGTGGCTGCCTTGATGACGGGAGATATGATCCGTCGTCGACTGACCGATATTGGTGATGCGCAAAAGATTCTTGTGCCGGGTCGCTGCCGCGGTGACCTGAAAGCATTGACCCGGCATTATGGGGTGCCGGTGGAGCGTGGTCCCGAGGAGTTGATGGACATACCCGCATTCTTCGGATTGGAGGGTAAAAAGCCCGACCTGAGTCGCTACGATGTAAAGATCTTCTCAGAGATCGTCGATGCACCGAACCTCTCGGTGGATGAGATACTGGAGAGGGCCCGCTCATTTACAGCCGATGGGGCGGATGTGATCGATCTGGGTTGCCTGCCTGAAACCCCCTTTGCGCATCTGGCTGATGCGGTCAAAACCCTCAAGGCTGAGGGCTACCAGGTCAGCGTGGACTCGATGCAGACACAAGAGTTACTCAGTGGCGGGGAGGCCGGAGCGGATTACCTGTTGAGCCTGGATGAGAAGAGTCTCTGGGTGGCCGAACAAGTGGCCGCGACACCCGTTGTGATTCCAGCTTCACCGGGCGATCTGCAGTCACTTGAACGGGCAATGGAACAGCTGGACCGGTTGGGGCGTGACTATATAGCCGATCCTATTCTGGATCCGATCCATTTTGGTTTCACCGATTCGATCACTCGTTACCATCAGTTGCGCAAACAGCATCCACAGGTTCAGATCATGATGGGGGTTGGTAACATTACAGAACTGACGGAAGCCGATACAACGGGCATCAATGCGCTACTGATGGGCATTATTTCCGAACTTCATGTCACAAACATTCTGACCACCCAGGTCAGTCCACACTGCCGAAGTGCTGTCAGAGAGGCAGACAGAGCCAGGCGCATCATGTTTTGGGCGCGTCAGGAGAACAGGTTGCCCAAACAGGTGGACCCAGGCCTGACCGCGCTGCATGAAATCAAACCCTTTCCCTACAGTCCTGCTGAGATCAATGAGTTTGCGGCCGATGTACGGGATCCAAACTATCGGATCCAGATCAGTGATGATGGGATTCATTGCTACAACCGGGATGGTATCCAGACCCACCTGGATCCTTTTGAGTTCTATCCGGATCTCGGTGTCGAGAGTGACGGGGGCCATGCATTCTACCTGGGTGTGGAGTTGGCCCGGGCTGAAATCGCCCAACAACTGGGTAAACGCTATGTGCAGGATCAGCCGTTACGCTGGGGTGCGGGTCTGCCAGAGAAACAGCAGGATCTCGAGCATCAGGATAAGCCAGGAAACACGATGAAAAAGCGCAACACAACCAGGAACAGATCATGATCCAGGAAGTTATCGTTACCTGCCGAAATGCAGAAAGTGAGAATCAAATCGCTCCCATGGGTGTGGTCTGGCGGCTGGATGAAGTTGTTATCGCCCCCTTTAAACCTTCCCGTACACTGAACTGCATACTCAGCAGTGAATGCGCCGTGATCAACTATTGCGACGATGTGAGGGTTTTTGCCGGTTGTCTTACCGGCCGTTATGGCTGGCCACTGGTTGCAGCGGATCGGGTTGCGGCGCCGAGGTTGGCCAGCGCTTTGGCTCACACGGAAGTTCGACTGTTACGGGTCGAGGAGGATGAGATTCGCCCCCGTCTGATTTGTCAGCCGGTTCATCAGGCAACCCACAAACCGTTTCAGGGATTCAACCGGGCACAAGCCGCCGTACTGGAGTTGGCTATTCTGGTAAGTCGTCTCGGCAGGCTGCCTGTAGAGAAGATCCATGCAGAGATAGACTATCTCACCATAGCCATGGAAAAGACCGCCGGTGAACGTGAAAAGGAGGCATGGGAATGGCTGATGGCCAGAGTGACAGAGTTTCTTCAGAAGCCGTCGGAGGAGGGGATCGTATGACCCGAATGCTGGCCAGTGTGGTTGACCAGAGAGAGTTGGCGCTGGCGGTTGAGGCCAGGGTCGACATCATCGACCTAAAGAATCCTCAGGATGGGGCATTGGGAGCGTTGCCGATAGAGACCATCTGCAATCTGGTTACCCAATGTGCCGGTCGGCGTCCGGTGAGTGCAACGGTTGGAGATTTACCCGCCGATCCATCACGCATGGCACAGGCAATTGAAAGAACCGGAGCAACAGGTGTTGAGTATGTCAAAATCGGTTTTTTTTGCAGAGACCGATTGACCGAGTGTCTGCAAGCTATCCAAAAACTTGCATCCAAGCACTGCTTGATCGCTGTGTTGTTTGCTGATCTCGATTCGCCCACTGACAGGTTGATTGAATTTGCCTCGGCCGGATTTCACGGCGTAATGGTGGATACAGCGATTAAAGGGGCAGGGGGGTTGCTACATCACATGGATCAACAGCAGCTGCGTGAATTTATCGAAGAAGCAAAATCATTGGGTCTTCTCACTGGTTTGGCCGGATCGTTACGTGCTGAAGATATCCCACAGTTACTTCCCCTGATGCCGGATTATCTTGGTTTCCGTGGTGCACTTTGTGATTTGACTGAACGTACGGCGCGAATTTTGCCCCACCATTTACAAGAGATACGCAATGCCGTAGCTATGCCTGTCTCAGGTAAACAGGAAAATGGATACCAGGCGTTACCCCATGGGTACTAGCTGGAAATCTGCTTCAGTGCATTGCGGATCGGATAGCTGGATCGACTCTCTGCCATCCACCCCCGCGTTTGTATTCGACAAAGATCGTATAAATGCCAATCTTGCCAGATTTAAGCAGATCCGTTCCATCAGCGGCTGTCATGTTCTCTACTCGATTAAAGCTTGCCCTGCTGAGGCATTGTTAAGAGAGATAGCTAACCAGGTTGATGGCTTCTCGGTAAGTTCGCTTTTCGAAGCCCGACTTGCCAACGAGGTGACAAACGGCACAGCGAAGTTACATACAACAACACCGGGTTTTCGCAGAGAGGAGATGTCTGAGCTTGGCACACTCTGTGAGACAGTCAGTTTCAACTCGCTCAATCAGCTGCAACGTCTCCCATTTCTGATTGCAGGTAGAGCCAACATTGGTCTAAGAGTCAATCCGCAACTCTCGTTTCTTGAGGATCGACGTTACGACCCTTGTTGTCATTACTCAAAACTTGGGGCTCCATTGTCTGAAGTTGTTGAATCCTGGAGTAACGGATCTCTGCTTCGATCAGGACTGAGTGGACTGCATCTGCATACCAACTTCGGTGCAACCTCCTTTGCCCCTCTGGAGTCAACGGTCAATCACCTGGAGGCTCAACTGCCGGAACTGATGAAACAGATTGATTGGATCAATCTCGGTGGTGGCTATCTGTTTCAAAAGGCAAATGACCTGGATAGGCTCCTCGCCACCCTACAGCAGATCAGAGATGGTTGGCAGGCAGAGGTCTACCTGGAGCCGGGCAGTTCGATTGTTGACGATGCGGGTATGCTGGTGACAACTGTCATCGACAGATTTGAAAGCGATGGAAAATCCATTGCAGTATTGGATACCTCGGTCAACCATCTGCCGGAAGTGTTTGAGTATCAGACAAAACCCCGGCTGCATGGTGAAAACCAGCAGGCGCCAGTTGCGATGACTCTGGTTGGATCGACCTGTCTGAGTGGTGATCTGTTTGGCGACTACCGGTTCGATCGACCGCTGCAAATCAACGACCGTATTATGTTTCATCAGGTTGGTGCCTATAGTCTGGTCAAAGCAAGTCGATTCAACGGATTGAATCTGCCGTCACTCTGTTATCTTCAGGGCAATCGACTGACACATGTCAGGCGATACCACTACGAGGAGTATCGTCAACAGTGGTGTGAAGATGATTCTGAGCAACAGAGACAACGCGTTGGGCTGTGATGCGATGAACTATCTGCCCAAAGATTTCATTGAAACCGCAGAGGGTTTGATCTTTGCTGTGGTCACAGAGGACCTGGAAGATCATCGTATTCTCTGCTCACTTCGTTATCAGCGAACAGAGGACGGTATAGAGAAGTACACCACCAATCAAGCCAATCGGGTTTTGTCTCGACACTATCCTCACTATCTTTACTACTCATCGAAACGGGATGTGAATCTGCATGGTGTTGCTCGTGATGCCGTCGTTTACCATCATCAACCAAGAAAACGCCTTCAGGAGCTTCGCCAGCACCACTCGGATGATTCAATTGAAAACAAACTACGACGCCTGTTGTCTCTGTTCGAAGAGAATGGATTGGATAGTCGTCAGATAGGGGTTACCGGATCAATACTCATCGGGGCACACAAAAGCGGTTCAGATATCGATCTGGTTTTCTATCAGGTCAGTCAGTTCCAGCAGGCCAGAGCATTGATAAAGGAACTGCTCGCCAGACAACTGTTGGAACCGTTGGATGAATCCTTATGGTTGGATGCCTATCAACGGCGAAACTGTTCACTCAGCTATGAGGAGTACCGCTGGCATGAACAGAGAAAGTTCAACAAGGCAGCCATTGAACAGACCAAGTTCGATATCAGTCTGCTGACTCCAAACAGGTGGCAGGATCTAATGCACTATCGTAAGCAGGGTAGAATTAACCTTAAAACCAGGATTGAGGGAGATGGTCACGGCTTTGACTATCCTGCCCGATACAGTCTGAATCACCCGTCGGTTACCGAAGTGGTCAGCTATACCGCAACCTATGCCGGACAGGCTGTAAGCGGTGAAGAGGTGGAAATTCAGGGACAGTTGGAGGTTTCGATTGCCGGAAATTTACGTATTGTCGTAGGTAGTGACAGGGAGGCAACCCATGAGTACATCAAAGCAACACCCAAGACAAGTCCCATCCAGTTTAGATAATCAGCTGAAGTTATGCATCGCGGTACTGCTAATACTCTGCGTGTTACCTGTCCCTTCAGGTGCAGCACACCTGGAAAAACTTGTGGTTCTGCCCTTTGAGATTGTGGACAACACACCAATGCCTGGAGGTCAGGAACGCAATCGGCAAATGCTCGAAAAACTGACTCGCTATATTGGTGATTCAATCAATCAAGCCGGCCTCTATCAGGTGGTTCCTCAAAATCGGGTGAACAGAGCGGTGGAGGATGCAGACTTGGGTACGGATATCAGAAACTGTAATCTCTGTGAATATGACCTTGCCAGACAGGTTAAGGGTGAGAAAGTCATGACAGGCTGGATATACAAGATGAGCATTCTGGTGCTGACCATGCATATTGAAATCAAAAACGTAGCCGATGAAAAGACCCTGATCAGTAAAGCCTATGATTTCAGAGGTGATAACGAAAAGGCCTGGTTTCGAGCGGCTCAGTATATGATTCGGGATCTGCGTGGAATGATGGCTGAATAACCCCAGATTCAGGCCGCCTCTTTTCCCATATCAGTGTTGGCACTGACAGTGCCTTAACCACCGAAATCATAACGAAGTGTCAGTCCCGCATAGACATTCCTGTCTGGTGCCGGTTCGAAGTATCGGCCACCGAAAGCGTTGATGCGTACATTGCCATTGTATTGCTTATCAAACAGGTTATTCACGCCGATGAACGGGGAGAGCTCCCATGGGCCAAAAAAACGGGTGTATCCAATTCTAAGGTCTGCCAGGGCATAGGCATCATTGGTGACTGTGTTGGCATTGTTCGCATAGATCTCATCCACATAGAGGGCAGTCAATTGGCTGTAAATACCGTTCGGGTGGGTATAGGAGAAATCAGCACTGAACAGGTTTTCCGGTACACCTGGAATCACATTGCCGCTGAAATCATTGCCGTTGTCATCGATGAATTGATCAAATTCAAAATCTGAATAGGTGTAGGCGAGGGTGGTGATCAGATAGTCAAACAGCTCAAAGACAACTTGCGCCTCAAGTCCATTGCGACGGGATTCACCGGCATTTTCATAGTAGGTGATATCGTCGATTTCGAACGGAACCAGTTCGTCTGTAACGTCCATGGTGAAGAGTGCCAGATCATATCTGATCCTGTTATCCAATGCCCCTTTAACCCCGATTTCATAGCCAGTGGCAACCTGCGGTTCCAACTCCTGATTGAAACCGGCACCGTCAGGATCTCGCAGCTCTACTGCGGTGGGAGACTCAAATGAGCGGGATAGGTTGGCGTATAGGTTGATATCCTCTCTTGGGGTGTAACGAAATCCCAGAGTGGGGCTGAACTTGCTGAAGCTGCGGTCACCGGAATCGTCTCCGTTACTGAGGAAATCATCCTCTACTTCGAAATCGAGTCGATCATAGCGGCCGCCAAGCGTCAGTTCCATGGCCTCATTGATACTGTATTCATTTTGCAGATAGAGTCCGATATTGTCGACCTGTTCATCCTGATCCTGAATCTTGGTGCCTAGATTCTCACCGGCAAGCAGGTAGCGTTTTCTGTCATCTTCCTGTCGCTCCAGGTCCATACCGATGGTGAATCGATTGCCATGATTGTTAATCGGTGCCTTGTGGGTGTATTGGACACCACCACCATAGGCAAAACGATCCAGTACGATACCGTGGCCTGTGGCACCGATCGGCAGGCGATTGGCGAGGTCACGCCAGACATAGTAGTTGCGTACTCTGAGTTTACCTTGCTCGCCGACTGGGTTTTCAAAGACGAATCCCACTCTTGTCTGTTCCAACTCCTCTCCTGAGTCGAGGGATTTGTTCCTTGTCCAGGCTGCCGTTGGGTCATCCTCGACCAGTTGTTCAGTTAAACCACCCGGGTCATCCGCTTGTGGTGAGTCTGTATAGTTGATTACGGTATTAAAACGACCGCCTCCGTCCAGATCGAAGCCGAACTTGCTGTTCAACGCACTCTGCTCTGTCGCGCTTTGATCCCGATAACCGTCATAACTCATGTCGGACAGGTTGACCAGATAATCAAAAGATTCAGTCTGGCCGCCCAATTTGATCTGATGTTTTTGAAAACCGTCGGCACCAAAGGTTGGACGAACGGAGATAAAGGGGATTTCCGGGGGTTGTTCCGACTCGATCAAAATGGCCCCTCCGGATGCATTGCCATAGAGTGCTGAGACGGGGCCTCGGATGACCTGCATATTGCCGATCGAACCGATATCGATACTATCAACATTGGCTTGTCCGTCCGGCAGTGTTTCAGGGATGCCATCAACAATCACCTTAATACCCCGAATGCCGAATGCGGAACGGGCACCGAATCCACGGATTGAAACCCGAAGGTCTTGTGCAAAGTTATAACGATTCTGCATGAAGATTCCCGGAATCTGGGTCAACGACTCATCCAGACCCAATTGGGGCTCTGCAAACTGAATGGTCTGCTGTTGCACTATGCCAACAGCAGCGGGTACCGTCTCAAGAGGTTTCTCCACCCGGGTTGCCGTAACAGAGATCTCATCGAGAGTTGTTGACTGCGCTGCCTCCTCTGCCACTGAATAGGTGCTGAGTGATGCTATGGCTGTTGCAGCAACGGTGAAGAGGGTTTGACGGCTTAGCGGTAACATGGTTCACTCCGGAAGAGAATACGGCTTGAAAACAAAATTGCATTGATAACTGACTCTGTCGATGCGAAAAGATTAGAAGAACAACTTGATGTTTCGGGGCGGTCTACATTAGCAGTCTATAATTTGTTCAGATTGCATTAACCGGACAGAACATCTCAAAACGCACTTTCATGAGTATTAATCAGAGTAAAGATAAGCAAAAACTAATCCAGTATGCACAATGTCGCCATGGGATTTTTTCCCGAAGTGGTCTAGGGCCTGTTAACACGAATCCAATGCGCCCTGTTGCGCCTGAAAAAGCGCCAATCAAGGCGCGAGGAGCGAAGTTTGGTTGCTCCAAATGAGCGACGAGCAACGGTTCGTGGCGCTTTTTCAGGCACAACCCGGAGGGCTGGGTCTGTTTTTGCGCCCAGCGGCGTTGTCATTCGCTCATGTAGAATGACTACACGAGGCTCATTCTGCCTTGCTGGACACAAAAACAGATCCAGCAGGGCGTATTGGATTCGTGTTAACAGGCCCTAGTTGTCGAGTATAGGAATTAACCCCAGATGACACTAACCGGTCGTTTACTGATCCTGGTACTTGCAATTGTCACCACGATGCTGATCAGTGGTGCCTATCTGGCTTTGGGCGCTGCCAGGGAAAATATCAACAACGAAGTTGAGTCGAGCGCGCGTATCACCATGCAGTTACTGACAGCAGCTCTGATCAGTGGCCATACTGAAGACCAGGTGGAGGCACAGCAGATTCTCATAACCCATCTGCAGAGTCTGGATGATACCCGCCATCTGCAGATTGCTGTGATTCGTGGCGACGGCCGGATTATCTATCCAATCAGCGAACAGGAAACTGCATCTTCTAAAGTGGTTCCCCAGTGGTTCTATGAACTGGTCAAACCGGCACCGGCAGAATATCGTAAACGCATCGCCAGTCCGCTGTTCGGCAGCAGTGAGATTGTGATACTGGCTGATCCGATCGATGAGATCAAAGAGGTCTGGCAGGAAACAAAATCGGTCTTTACCTTGATCATCACCTTTACGGTGATCTGTCTGTTCCTGATGGCCTTTACCATTCGCCGCGCCTTACGGCCTGTAAACAAGATCAGCAAGGGATTAGGGGTGATTCAATCTGGTGACTACGCCGCGCGTCTTCCCCGTTTCAATCTTCCTGAACTCAATCGTTTGTCACAGCAGTTCAATCATATGGCTCAGGTACTGGAGGCCCAACAGCAGGAGAATCGACAACTCAACCGGCGTCTGATCTCTGTCCAGGAGTCGGAACGACGTCACCTCTCAAGAGAGTTGCATGACGAGCTGGGACAGTCGATCAGTGCGATCAAGGCGATGGCAGTCAACCTCCGGCAGCACCCGGATAATATGCAGGATGGCACCAATGCGATCATCGGTGTCTGCAACACCATGTATAGCGTGGTGCGGGATATGATGAATCGTCTACGCCCGGTTGCCCTGGAGGAACTGGGTGTCGAGACAGCGATCGAGCGACTGGTGGATGGCTGGAATGACCATCAGGAAGAGAGTTTTTGCGCCCTGATGATCAGCGGCAACTTCGACAGCGTGGATGATGATACTGCCATGACGCTCTATCGTATCGTTCAGGAGGCATTGACCAACGTATCCAAACACGCCTCGGCAGAGAAGGTGGAGATAACCATCAAGCGTGAATCAGATGGTATGATAGAGGTCAATATCAGGGATAACGGCAAAGGATTCGATCAAAACAGATCCCATAAAGGCATGGGACTGCTGGGTATGCGGGAGAGGGTCGAGGCATTGAATGGGAAAATATCCCTTGTCAGTAATCAACCACAAGGTGTAACAATTGATATTACGATTCCTTCCCAAGATGATGCTGGTTGATCTCTAATGAGTAACATTCGGGTACTGCTGGTTGATGATCACGCGGTGGTACGGGCCGGTTACCGTACACTGCTTGATGGAACACCCGACATTGAAGTCGTCGCGGAGGCGGAACGGGGTGAAGAGGCGTGCCAGCGTTATGCGGAGCTAAAGCCCGATCTGGTGGTGATGGATCTTTCCCTGCCCGGTATCGGTGGATTGGAGGCAATCCGCCGGATTATCGCTCGGGATCATCAGGCATCTATTCTGGTGTTCAGTATGCACGATGATACGGCCTTCGTTGAAAAGGCTCTCTCAGCGGGTGCCAGAGGCTATATCACCAAGAACAGCGCAGCGGAAATCATGGTCGATGCCATTCGCACCATCGCTTCCGGTCAAGCCTATATCGATCACGAACTCGCACAGAATCTTGCGCTGCACAAGGCGGCCGGCGGCCGGGAGATATTTGCCTGCCTTACAACCCGGGAATTCCAGATTTTCAATCTACTCGCTCATGGCATGACCCCGGCTGAAACCGCCAGTGAGTTATCATTGAGCTATAAGACGGTGGCAAACTACACCACCCAGATCAAATCCAAACTCAATGTAAAAAGCACCACAGAGCTGGTCCATCTGGCGATCAGGCATGGTGTGATCGATCCGATCAGCGAATAGTCAGCTGCAAACACGCTATTTTGTTCAATTGTCACAGGTGACACTGTGCAAAATTGCTCAATTTTGGCACGGGAAAATTTCCCGGATTAGCAAGTAAAAGTTCCCCTTCAAAACGGATCTATGAGCCGTTATAAATTCAGTTATGTAACAGAAAAACAAATGATTTCTCTGAGAAATAACGGAAAGCGACTATGTCAGACATTATTCCCGGCCGACTTAAATCCAACCGAATCCTGCTTGGTATTGCCCTGATTCCTCCAGGGATCGGTTTAAGCTCTGCAGCTGAGACATTGGAACCCATAGAGGTTATCAGTACCACACCGCTGCATGGCGTGAGTATCGAAAGAACTCGTCTACCCATGCACACCGAAGTGGCGACTGATGAGGATTTGGACAACCAACAGAGTCTCGACCTGTCCGAGTTTCTCAACCAACGTTTCGGCAGTGTCTTTCTCAATGAAGCGCAAAACAATCCTCTGCAACCGGACGTCCTCTATCGTGGCTTTGTCGCCTCGCCACTGATTGGCTTGCCTCAGGGCATATCCGTTTACATGGATGGCGTCAGAATCAATGAACCCTTTGGTGATACGGTCAACTGGTCAGTGATTCCGGAATCGGCAATTGCCGGAATCAATCTCATGTCTGGCTCTAATCCTCTGTTTGGTCTGAATACACTGGGTGGCGCACTTTCGGTTCAAACCAAAAACGGCTTCAGCCATCCTGGTGGTGAGATTGAAATATCGGCTGGCTCATTCGAGCGGATGACAGCCCAAGCCAGTATCGGCGGCAGTACGGATGATCTGGCTTACTTCATCACCGGTAACTACTTCGAAGAGGATGGCTGGCGCGACTATTCACCTTCAGAATCTAAACAGCTGTTCGGAAATCTGGCGTGGAAAGGTGAATTCACGTCACTGGATATGAGTCTGAGTGTCAGCGATAGTGATTTGATCGGCAATGGTGCTCTCCCGGAAGAGTTACTTGAAGAGGATAGGGAGGCGATATTCACCCGGCCGGATCAGACCGAGCAGGAGGCACAACTGGTTCGTTTTGGGGGAGAACACTATGTGAATGATGACATTGTTCTTGAAGGCACACTCTTTTACCGAAACAGCGAAGTGAAAACCTTGAATGGTGACGACTCCGACTTCGAAGAGTGTGAAGATGAAGAGAATGAAGGTTTTATCTGTGAGGAGGATGATGAGGAGGAAGAGGTCGTCATCGATCAGAATGGCAACCCGGTTGTTGAAGATGATGATGTGGAGGGCGGCACGATCAATCGGTCAAAGAGTGATCAGGATACTGTCGGACTCAGCCTGCAAACCGCTTTTCTGCAACCCCTGGCCGGTAGAGACAATCAGTTGATTGTTGGTTTTGCAACAGATCGCAGTGAAGTCGATTTCTCATCCAGTACGGAACTGGGTGCATTGGATGAGACTCGTCAGGCGATCGGCAGCGGTATTCTGGTCGAAGAGAGCTTTACCGAAGTTGAAACCGAGACCAAGAATCTCTCTTTCTACCTTACAGACACCTGGTCGATTACTCAGCAGCTCTCACTGACTCTGTCAGGTCGTTGGAATAAGACAGAGATTGAGTTGCGCGATCAACTGGGTACGGCATTGAACGGGGACCACAGTTTTACCCGTTTCAACCCAGCAGCCGGTGTGGCATACGATGTGAACGAACAGGTCAATTTCTATACCGGTTACAGTGAATCAAATCGTGCACCCACCGCTATGGAACTGACCTGTGCCGATCCTGATGATCCATGTCGCCTACCCAATGCCTTTCTCTCAGATCCTCCATTGGAGCAGGTTGTAGCGAAGAGTTGGGAAGCTGGTGTACGGGGTTCTCTACCAGGCTTCGACTGGCATTTAGGCCTTTTCCATACCACCAATGAAGATGACATTATATTCATCAGTGCGGGTGCGCTGACCAATGAGGGGTATTTTGATAACGTCGGTGAGACCAGCCGGCAGGGCATCGAAATGAGTTTCAGCGGAAATGCCTATGACGATCGGCTCGACTGGTTTGTCAGCTATACCCATTTGAAGGCCACCTTTGAAGATGATCTGACCGTTGCCAGTCCTAATAATCCATTTGCGGTTGATGGCGAGATCAACGTGAGCTCAGGCGATAGAATTCCAGGGCTGCCTGAAAACCTATTGAAAGCTGGTGTCACCTATCAATTTACCAATAAGCTCGCAATCGGTCTTGATCTGCACTACGGCTCAAGTGTTGTGTTGCGAGGTGACGAAGCCAATCAGGATGATGAGATCGATGGTTATACCCTGGTGCATCTGCGTGGTGAATATCAGGCAACAGACAGATTCAAGCTGTTTGCCAAAGTGGATAATCTGTTTGATGAAGAGTACGAAACCTTCGGCCTCTATGGTGAAGCGGATGAAGTACTTGGCGATGACTATGAAGAGAGCCGTTTCCTCTCTCCGGGATCTCCCAGGGCAATCTGGGCCGGCATTCGATATGAGTTCCTGTGATGGAATCACAATCACAGCTTCGTGATGCTGCCGCATAGTCAGCTGATAGCCAACAGTACAGGGAGAAAGGAGTGAATCGAATTCAATAGATGATGGTCTATAGATCGTCTGCCCCAGGTCTGATCTGCCTCTCTGGATCAGGCCTGGTGCAAATTAGCATCCTCGTTAAGGGTCGGTAGATTGGATTGGGTCGATCGGATTGTAAGACCGGTTTCAGGCAACACCTAAATCTAATCCCGGCCCTTTTTTTTGCCTCTTTTATCTCCCTTCAAACCACATCAGACTGTGCCAGAGTTTTCAAGCAATCGTGGCCTAAGTGTCTATTAATCAAAAGCTTGTTAAATACAAGACCAATCTTTCACAGTTTCTGATCACCCGTTTGTCAATTTTAAACCTGACTGGTTTCATACTGTGCCCTGAGATCATATACAATAGAACATAAGGGATCCCAAACGAACATCGCCGTTTAAAACTAAAGGACTGTGTAGAGTAGAATGATCAATAGAATCATGCTGGTTGATGGTTCCACCGCTTCACGGGAGGTGCTCATTCGGCGCCTTCAGGTCGCTATGCCTGAAATCCATATAGCAAGTTGCGCTACGGCAAACGAGGCTCTGGCCCGCATCGCAGAAGAGCGCTTTTCACTGATCACAACAGCCTTGCTGCTACCTGATATGGACGGCCTCGATCTATGCCGGAAAATTCGCAGCAGTAAGCGTTATCGTTATACCCCTGTGATCGTGGTCTCATCGGATGCGGATCAGCGTCTGCTGCATGAAGGCTACAATGCTGGTGTTACCGACTATTTTGATAAAGCCCGCGGTTTTATGGCATTTGGTCAATTTATAAAATCGCTTCTGGCACGCAATGCGGAACTCTATGGTCGGATACTCTATCTGGAAGACAGTAAAACAGCCATCGCCTCGACGCGACAAATGCTGGAAGGGCATGGCATGGAAGTGGTTCATGCCAGTTCTGTGGAAGAGGCGTTGACCCTTCTTGAAAAATCCCGTCAGACCAATGAAAAGAGTTTTGATCTTGTGATTACAGATTTTCACTTACAGGGTCAAATGACCGGTGGGGATCTGCTCTACTCAATCCGTGTCCGGCAACACTACTCACAACAGGAGTTGCCGGTGCTGGTGACCACCGGTACCGAGGATAGCAAAACCCAGGTTGCGGTATTCCATGCGGGCGCCAACGACTTTGTCAACAAACCTCTGGTGGAAGAGGTGGTGATGGCCCGGGTACGCGCCCTGTTACTGGTGAAATTCCAGTATGACACCCTGCGTCGGCAAGCAGCAAATCTGGAACAAATGGCCAATACGGATGCGCTGACCCAGACCCATAACCGACTCTATCTGGTCGAATCAGGGGAAACATTCCTCAACCAGCAAAGCAACGGATGGGTGATCATTATAGATCTTGATCATTTCAAGAGGATCAACGATACGCAAGGCCATCTGGTCGGCGATCAGGTTCTGATCGCGATGGGAAGATTATTGAATCAATCGTTTCAGGATGGTCTGCCAGTACGTTTTGGCGGGGAGGAATTTGTCGTCCTGGCCCATGGCGCTTCGATACCTGGTCGTTGTGAAGCGATGCGCAATGCGGTTGAGGCACTCAAACCGGGCGGTGTAGAGGTGACGGTGAGTATCGGTCTGGTCGCCGTTGAAGATCAAGCTGGAAAAGATTTGAACAGCTTGCTCGGTCTGGCGGACAAAGCACTCTACGCAGCGAAAGAGGCTGGCAGAAACCGTCTCTTTATCTACGACGCGGATGGCCATACCGTACCTTACTCAAGCTTTGACTCTGCTTGATCGAAGCGCCTGACCGGAGCCGCATGTGGCGCATCATTTTGCTTTGAAATGGAGCACAAACAGCGTCATATTTGATACATGTACCCCCCTTTTGCGTCCCGTAAAGTGACAGTTAAGTTATTGCTGGACTTAATGAAATTGGGACACTATCCTAGGGCCTGTTAACACTAATCCAATACGCCCTACTGGGTCTGTTTTTGTGTCCAGCAAGGCAGAATGAGCGTCGTGTAGTCATTCTACATGAGCGAATGATAACGCCGCTGGGCGCAAAAACAGTCCCAGCCCCCTCTTAAATATCAATATTTGTATTGAGGTGTGTCTGGAACAGTTCTGTTTCCTGATAAAAACTCAATCTCTACACGCTCAAATAAACATTCTGGAGCCACTGATGTCGGAATCACCGAAAATCGTTGTTGTTGGCGGCGGCGCTGCCGGTCTCGAACTCGCAACTCATCTTGGCAGACGTTTAGGCAAGCATGATAAAGCGCAGGTAACCCTGATCGATGCTACCCGTACTCATGTATGGAAGCCGTTACTCCATCAAGTGGCTGCCGGTACTTTCGACCCGGCACAACATGCCCTTGGTTATCTGTCACATGCCCGCTGGAATCACTATCGATTCCGGCTCGGTATCATGCAGGATCTGGATCGGGTTAAGCGAGAGATTATTCTCGCGCCGCTACATAATGAGAAGGGTGAAGAGCTGATTCCCCGCCGCACTTTCTCCTATGACTACCTGGTTTTCGCGATCGGTAGCGTGAGCAACGATTTTGGCATTCCCGGTGTTCAGGAGCACTGCTTGATGCTCGATACAAAATCCCAGGCAAGCAATTTTCAGCAGCAGTTGCTGGAAGCACTGATCAAAGCCAATACCCAAAAAGAAGCATTGAAGGATGGCCAGTTGGATGTGGCCATTGTGGGCGCCGGTGCCACCGGTGTTGAACTGGCCGCTCAACTCCACCAGGTGACCCGGCAGATCGCTCAATACGGATTCGAGACCATTGAACCGGACCGCCATATCCATCTGCATATCCTGGATGCCGGGCCACGAATACTGCCAGCGCTACCGGAAAAGCTCTCAAGTCAGGTACAACAAGAGCTCGAGAGTCTGGGCATTCAGGTGCATGTCTCGCAAATGGTCACCAAAGTCACTGCGGATGCGGTTCACACCGATTCCGGTCTGGTGATTCCCGCCGCGATCAAGGTATGGGCTGCAGGTATCAAAGGCCCGGATTTTCTTGCTCAGCTCGATCTCAGCGTAAACCGTATCAATCAACTTAAGGTTCACGCTGATCTGACCCTGGAGGATGATGAGCGTATCTATGCAATCGGAGATTGCGCTGCCTGCGTGATGAATGAACAGGGTGACCTGGTGCCACCCAGGGCCCAGGCAGCTCATCAGCAGGCCTCATTTGTCGCTAAAGCGCTGGTAAAAAGGATAAAAGGACAGAGCTTTGACAAGCGCTATGTCTACCGTGACTACGGCTCACTGGTAACACTGGGTCGATACAGCACCGTCGGCAGTCTGATGGGAGCCGTTACCGGTAGTGTACGGGTCAGTGGCTGGATCGCCAGGTGGGTCTATCTGTCTTTGTATAAAATGCATCAGTTGACCCTGTTTGGTTGGTGGAGAACCGGTTTAACCACACTGGCCAGAATGCTTCGTCGAAGTATCGATCCTGCAATAAAACTGCATTAAAAACGAAAAAAACGTGACAAGTTGTCAATTATGCGCCCGTTGAGTGTCTAACTGAGGAGATCAACAGCAATTAATAGAGTAAAAACCGTATAAACATGGGTGAGATTCTTGAAAGATTCCCTATTTTTTGCGGTTTTTAATGCTAAATCGAACCCAGCTCACCATTTGAGTACGAACTCTCTCAATTGTTGTGATAAATTAATTGTGCAACTGAATGGAGGGTCCCTCACTATGCTGACCGTCATGCCCATTCTGGCGCTGGACCAAGCCGGCAATCCAAGTCGCTGGCTTAACCAGGAAAAGGCAATACACCTGATTGCAACCGATCGGGTATTGGCTCCTTTGGGCCAGCAAACCCGGGTCGTTCGAGGTGGCATCAACGCGTTGACCGGTCTGCAATCCTGCATCGAGGTCTCGTCCATTCTGCTTACCCGTTCGAAGGTACAGCCCCATCTCTGGTCGGAATCCTACCAACCGCCATTGACCAATCGGGCTCTGTTTGCCCGGGATGGCCATCTCTGTCTCTACTGTGGCAAACAGTTTCCGAACAGTGAACTGACAAGAGATCACGTGATACCGAAAAGCCGGGGTGGCACCGATGTCTGGTCCAATGTTGTCAGCTGCTGCTATCGCTGTAATCACCTGAAAGGGGCCAGAACACCGGGCGAGTGGGGGGTTGAACTGCTGGCGATACCCTATGCTCCCTGCTATGCAGAACATCTCATGTTACGCGGAAAGAACATCCTGGCCGATCAGGCTGAGTTCCTGCTGGCAAGAGTTCGACGGGCGTCTTAGGGCCTGTTAAGACTAATCCATTCAGCTTGCCGCTGTTTCAGCTGTGAAAGGGTGCATTGGATGACTATTGCCGGTAGTCTTACTCCTGAATTTTTTTCAAAGAGAGGGCGTTGATGCAGTAACGTAATCCGGTTGGCGGCGGCCCATCGGGAAACACATGGCCCAAATGCGCATCACAGGTATTGCAGAGTGTCTCAACCCGCTGCATACCGTGGGAGTTATCCGCATGATAGGCAATGGCGTTAGTCTCTGCCGGCTGCGTGAATGAGGGCCAGCCTGTACCGGAATCAAATTTCTGTTGTGCATCAAACAACAGCGTGTCACAACAGGCGCAGGCGTAACGACCGGGTTCAAACAGGCCGCACATCTCTGAACTGAATGGTCTCTCCGTTCCTTTCTGGCGGGTAACGTGGAAGGTCTCAGGCGAGAGCAATTCCCGCCATTCTGCGTCGCTTTTGACAACCTTGCGGTCTGGTGCCGGGTTGCCCTGATTGGCGAATTCAAGAACTCTTTGCCAGGTTATCATTTTTTTTTCATAACTCCGGAGTGTTTTAGATACCTTTCACGCACAGCTTCTTGGAAGGCTTGAGCGTAACCATCCATGCTGACTGATTAGCATCTTGAAACCAGTTCATCTTGCTCATTATATATCCTCAACAACCTCTTAATATCTATACAAATATTATTGCTATGTTTGCTTTAGCGATTGTGGATATTATTGATCGATTAGCTGCAAAACATGCTTGGGATTATTCGATTAAGTATATTCAAGAATTTGGTTTTACCAATGTCAATTTCACGTCTGCTTTGTGCGAGTTGTTAGCGGACCTGCTTTACCAACATCTCCAATTCTTTGTTAGTCTCTTTGGCTCCCTACTGGGTTGTATGCACGATACAATTTCTAAGAAAAATCGAACGGGGCTATCAAGGCAGCAGTTCAGGTTGATTCATTGAGGAAGAGAAATCAGTCGGGCTACTGTTCTCCTGAAAACTGATCCCACTTTGAGGGCAATGGCATCGGCCTCTGTTGCTGAAGCTTCGCAGATTGAGCTGCGCACAATCCGAGGGGTTCCCCACTGCGGGTATCACCAGGGGTTGCTTGCTGAACTTATTGTAGTCCGCCGGTGTATGCAGGTGGCAGGTAATCTCCCTGGCCTGAAGCGGACTGCAGAAAAGCACGCTGCACAGGCTAACACCTGTAAGCAGACGAGCCTGGTTACTCATCGTAAGGCGCGACCTCTTCTGCCTGCAGTTGATATCCGGCTGTGGCGAGGTCGCTGTCGAA
>JAEPDS010000025.1 GCA_016842065.1 Candidatus Thiodiazotropha sp. 'RUGA' | reverse complement strand
TGCAGTGGTAGAAAGGTGTGGATTCCAAGCTCACGAGCGTCTTACGGGCTCTTGTCATATCAACCTCCATGTTGATTCTGATTTCTTCTTTCAACCCTATATCACTTCATTCTGCTTTTCAATATTTGTTTGGGTGTCCTATTCTTCCTAGGTGGAATCTGCAACTGCAGGTGCTGCACTCGATTGACCAGACTACTGACAAGACCTGACCGCCCAAACCGGAAAAGACTGACCAGCCTGCTGCTATTGACCAGTAAGCGCTAACTAACCACTAAACAAGATGAAAAAATACTGCCAGTGCAATACCGTAAATTTTATGGGTGTCCCAGCATTTCGTCCCAGCATTTCGCTGGGAGGATGGGAAACAAATCTGGCAGGAGAAGTTCTTGAATTGAACTTAACCTGACAGTCACCTCCGGAAAATCCGGTAACTGTCAGATCGGGTCGTGATTACTACATTTAACGCTATATCACTTCATCCTGCTTCTCAATATTTATTTGGGCGTCCTACTCTTCTTGACTATTCTTGTATATGTTGTCGTAATAATCTAAAAGCAATTTGGTTTTAATCTCAACATCAGATTGAGCCTTTTCAAGATTCGAAATAAAACTCTCTGCAGCTTCTTTATCCTTTGATCGCTGAATAATATTTCTTCCAATTGAGGGGTTAGTTTTACGATACTCTATGATATCAGTAATAAAACTATCCTGCATATTATTTAAGGAGTCTGACTCACCAGTAATTAGGGG
Organism: Candidatus Thiodiazotropha sp. 'RUGA'; assembly: GCA_016842065.1. Lineage (GTDB taxonomy): Bacteria > Pseudomonadota > Gammaproteobacteria > Chromatiales > Chromatiaceae > Thiodiazotropha. The sequence goes on along the minus strand of JAEPDS010000025.1, from coordinate 61,603 downwards.
CCAATCACGGCTATTCAGTGAATCCCAATGAATAACTATCTGCGAATCAAGTTCAAGTTCTAGGTATTCTCTTACTTGTTGTATCTCTTGCGCATTCAAGAGCTGCAGTAACTTAACATTTTCAGCTCCCCTATATGGTGCTGCTCTGCTAATCCATTGGTTTACCCCAATTTTCGCACCTACATTGATACCGATAATAAATGTAAGGATTAAGCTTAAAATAACCACTACAGTATATTTTTTATCTATTGTCATAGTAAATTATATAATTAAATTATTTTCTTCTAGGATCTTTTTTATATCCCCCGCCAGGATACCTAAAAGCACAATCTGCTTTACACAAACTTTTATCAAGCGGATTTACAGCAGCACCACAGCATAAATAGCAACTTGCCAAATCCACTGAATCATCAACACACGGAGGTGGACCAGACGGAACTCGTGACATACATATTTCGATTTCTTCTTCAAGGCCAAATACATCCACTTTTAAAACTGGATTCCCCCCAACATAGGCATACGTATTGATTCCACCATCAAGTCCTATGGGATCAGACTGCAAGTATCTTCCGGTTATTGGATCATAGTCTCGGAAGTAGTTGTAATAGATTACCGGAAATTCAGGACACTCATTAATTAGTCTCGCTTACTACACCCAGGCTTCCAGGTAAACTCAATAAATCCAAACACTAACGCAACCAAGACACCAGCGACAGATTGCCCTAGCTGGAATAATATTCCTGGACAAATAATAAATATAGCAAGCCAACTGTACCGAACTATTTCAGATCCATTGAGCAGAAATTTACCATTCAACACAATAAAGTTTACCTAACGTGAGATGATCGTCCATATTATAGCTATCGATCAGTAACTTTAATTCACATAGTGTCATTACCATGTGATCTATTATCTTTTGTATAACTCATTCAGGTTCTTTTAAATAATTGACTCACAATATAAATTAAAAAACAGTCGGGCATCAAACTGGCATACTCTCCCCTAATACCCGACTGTTCATTCAAAGATCAACTACTGAGCAGTTCCCAACATTTTAATCTGAATATTATCACCTGGATTCACCTGCAGGCCTTCCTGCTTACAGTCAAACGAGGCATCATCTGTTGCAAAGACTACTTTCTGACCAGACGTTCTGTTCCTGCACACCACTTTATTAAGATCGAGCCCGTTCACACGCGCACCAACCGGCGTAGTGGTATTAAAATTGATCGATCCGTGAAGTGCAGCACTACCGCCTTCACAATGTTGTTCAAAATCCATATTCAAAGACTCAAGATTACCCGTCGCATCATAGGAAACACTATAAACCTCAAACCATCCAGTCAGCGTATTACAACCTCTTCCGTTACCTGAAGAAGAGAGCCCTGGCACACTCGCATCCTGGAATGGAAAACGGGTAGCGTTCTCATAGATACCGGCTTGAATCTCTGCATCCCCTGGTGCAGCAATGTTCAATGTCCACCAATCGGACGGCTCACCTGGTAAATTGTTTATTCTTACAGTGATTCCATTATCGTAATTTCGAGAGTACTGGATAACCGAGTTTTCATCTGTGTAGGCATAACTTTGACCCTGCCCAATATAGTCACCTACATCACTGTTGAGAGTGATTGTGGTTTCAGCTTGGAGTACGGAGCTTGCGACGGCAAAGAGGGGGAGAAAAAGGTAATGAATTTTCATAAACAAATCCTTGTAAATATTGCTCATATAGAACTTTCAATACTAACCTTTCAACAGCTTTCCATACAAGAGACCCATAACATCCAGCGAATTTGAGGACTAATCGATCTTAACGATTATTTAATCACTGTTATTTTCACGACTCAAAATGAAACTGTAACTATTGATCTACAACACACATAGGCGCTGCGAAATCTAACGCATGACTGTGCTTAGTAAACGTAACGACGAAAAGGAGTTATTCGCCTGAGTTCCAATTAGTTTGACCACACAACATTTGTTACGTGGTTACCAACTGCTTCATACCCACAGATACAGAAATGTTTGCTTAACATTGAGTCAGAATAATTGATGGGTTTACCAATAAACTAGGGATCAGCGAGGGCAGACCATACTAGCACCCTGACCAATACTGACAGCGAAACAACTCACTTGTATTTGGCAGACGTTATAAATTGCCCAAACGATTCACACCAGACAATCACACTCGTGTAATCGGATGGGTTGATATGTGAGGGCACATCAACGATAAAGTTATCGAAGGTGCGGACATCCCCCACTCGGACCATATCGGGCTTCAGTTGATTGAACTCCGCTTCGGTCTCCAGATACTTTGGAGAGAGGTAGAGTTTGTAATCCGGCCCGGGCGCCAGCTCACCCATCAGGGTAATGGAGGTGGAGCTTACGGAGACCTGACCCTCACCCCAGTGCAGCGCATCACTGTCCTGCAGGTCTCTGCGGAACTCGGCGGTGTAGCTGGCTTGTGAGGAGATCTGCTCGACAGCGGATTGAGTGGGCGCTGGAGGTGCCACAAGAATCGGCAGCACAAAGATGCCTATGGCAAATCCTGCGAAGCCGACGATGCCGTGGGTAATTAAAAGTATCAGTATTGTGCGTGCTTTCATGCTAGGACCTGGAGTTATTTTATGTTTTTACATGGGCAATACCCCGTCGGGGTTGATTACCAATTCCAGCTGACTCTACCTCAAGCCTATCACTAAACTATCACACAATCTTCAACTCCCCGGTTTTTTACAACGGATTTATCTGGTTTCACAGGGCATAAAAAAAGGGGCCGTCAGGCCCCTTTTTCATCAGCCGATCAGCTTCTGATCAGGCTTCGGCTTCGTCGATCGCCTTCATGCTGAGACGAATGCGGCCCTGCTTGTCGACTTCCAGCACTTTGACCTTCACAACATCCCCTTCCGCCAGCTTGTCGCTGACCTTCTCCACACGTTCGTTGGAGATCTGGGAGATGTGCACCAGGCCGTCCTTGCCGGGCAGAATGGTGACGAAAGCACCGAAGTCCATCAGCTTGGCGACTTTGCCTTCGTAGATGGTACCGACTTCAACGTCCGCGGTGATCAGCTCAACACGACGCTGTGCCTCTTCACCGGCATGCTTGTCGACGGAGAAGATCTTCACCACGCCATCGTCTGTGATGTCCACAGTGGCGCCGGTCTCTTCGGTGATGGAGCGGATGGTCACGCCACCCTTACCGATTACGTCACGGATCTTGTCCGGGTTGATCTTGAACTCGATGATGCGTGGTGCGTGCTCGGACATCTGGTTGCGATGGGTATCGATGACGCTGTTCATCTCGTTCAGGATGTGCAGACGACCCTCTTTGGCCTGATCCAGAGCGATCTCCATGATCTCTTTGGTGATGCCGTTGATCTTGATATCCATCTGCAGGGCATTGATGCCTTCCGCAGTGCCGGCCACTTTGAAGTCCATGTCACCCAAGTGATCCTCGTCACCCATGATGTCGGTCAGGACGGCAAACTTGTCCTCTTCCTTGATCAGACCCATGGCCACACCGGCGATCGGTGCTTTGATCGGAACACCCGCATCCATCAGAGAGAGGCTGGTGCCACAGACGGAAGCCATGGAGGAGGAACCATTCGATTCGGTGATCTCGGAGACCACACGGATCGCATAAGGGAAGTCACCGATGGTCGGCATACAGGCCAGCACGCCACGCTTGGCAAGACGGCCATGACCGATCTCACGACGCTTGGGGCTACCCACACGGCCGGTCTCACCGACACAGAATGGCGGGAAGTTGTAGTGCAGCATGAAATGCTCACGACGGGAGCCGTCCAGGGCGTCGATGATCTGTGAATCACGCTCGGTGCCCAGGGTAGTGATGACCAGCGCCTGGGTCTCACCGCGGGTGAACAGGGCCGAACCGTGGGTACGGGGCAGTACGCCGGTGCGTACAGCGATCGGACGAACGGTGCGGGTGTCGCGACCGTCGATGCGGGGCTCGCCGTCCAGAATACGACCGCGAACGGTCACTTTCTTCAGCTTCTCCAGTTGACCGTAGATCTCATCCTTGCTCCAGCGTTGCTCACCGTCTGCTTCAACGGCAGTCAGCTTTTCCAAGGTAGCGTCAACGGTGGCATCGATGGCGGCATAACGATCCAGCTTGTCAGCGACACGGTAAGCGTTGCCGATGCCTTCTGCGGCTTCGGCTGCTACCGCTGCTTTCAGCTCTTCGTCAACCACAGGCGGGTTGAACTCTTCAATCGGATTGTTGACTTCCGCTGCCAGCTCTTTGATCGCCTGAATGACGACCTGGAAATTTTCATGACCGAAAAGTACTGCACCCAGCATCACTTCTTCAGAGAGCTGGTTGGCTTCCGACTCCACCATCAGTACGGCTTCTTCGGTACCGGCAACGACCAGATCCAGATCGGATTTGTCACTCAGGCCGGTGGAAGGCGAGTTGAGGGTGTACTCTCCATCCTTATAACTGACCCGGGCGGCGCCAACCGGACCCTGGAACGGCAGGCCGGAGATGGCCAGCGCGGCAGAGGTACCGATCAGAGACGGGATCTCAGGATCTACATCAGGATTCAGTGACATCACAGTGATGATGACCTGAACTTCACTGGTGAACCCTTTAGGAAAAAGCGGACGGATCGGGCGATCGATCAGACGTGAGGTAAGGATCTCCTTCTCGCTGGGACGACCTTCACGGCGAAAAAAACCGCCTGGGATCATACCGGCAGCGTAGGTTTTCTCCTGGTAGTCAACGGTCAGTGGGAAAAAGTCCCTGGGCACAGCGCTTTTCGCTTCGACCACGGTGACCTGGACGACGGTGTCGTCCATGTTGACCATGACCGCGCCATCGGCTTGACGTGCGATCTCACCAGTCTCGATGGAGACCTTGTTGTCTCCCCATTGGAATTCTTTCTTAATTAATGTCACGTTTGAATCCTTGGATACGTTGTGTATTGACGGGGAGGCTTAGCGACGCAGGCCCAGACGGGAGATCAGGTCTTTGTAACGCTGCTGATCTTTGCCTTTCAGGTAGTCGAGGAGCTTGCGGCGGGAGTTGACCAGACGTACCAGGCCCTGACGGGAGTGGTGATCCTGCTTGTGATCTTTGAAATGCTCGGTCAGCTGGGTGATGCGGCCGGTCATCAGTGCGATCTGCACTTCGGGTGAACCGGTATCGCCAGGGGCGCGCTGATACTCTTCGACAATGGATTTCTTTTCTGCTGCACTCATTGACATGACGTGTACTCCTATAGGTTACGTCTTGAAATATGGCCACTTTTCAGGCCAACCCGACAATGAGTTCAGGCTGACCGGACCGCTTTAATTCATCAATCTTTTCAGGCGAAGCCAGGAAGACCGCGTAGTATGCGCGTTCTCTGCTGCAACGGCAAGTCAGCCAAGTCAAATGCGTGGCTAACCCCTGATTAAATCACCTGAATTTGCCATTTCGGGGTGCCGGAATGGCAAATTTCAATACTTCTCGGCTGACAGACTCAGTCCACCGCCTGCATCAGCCGCTTGGGGGCGACCCGCCCGTCGTCGAGAATCTGCCCAACCCCGATGAAATCGGTTTTGTTGGCGTAGAGTCTCACCCAGCCACTGGTCGGCGCATTCGGCACCAGAATCGGCTGCCCCTGCTTCATGTAGAAAGCGGCATCCGCACTGAGGGCGACTTCCGGCCAATCGGCCAGGGCACTCTCCAAAGGCAGCAGCCACTCATCCATCTCCGCAAAACGCTTCTCACCGAAGGCTTCCTGGACCTGCTCCACAGTGAGCATCGATTGATCGTCGTAAGGTCCCACGCCGGTACGTCGCAGACCGCTGACGTAGGCGCCGCATCCCAGGCGCTTGCCGATATCCTCGGCCAGGGTGCGCACATAGGTGCCTTTGGAACAACGAACGTCCATCTCAAACTCAGGCAGATCAAAGCTCAGCAGATCGAGACCGTGAATATGGATAGTACGGGGTTCCCGCTCCACCTCAATGCCCTGACGGGCCAGTTTGTAGAGCCGCTCGCCGTTATGTTTGATGGCCGAATACATGGGAGGCAGTTGCTGTTGTTCGCCAAGGAACTCCTTCAACGTCTCCAGCAAAGCAGCTTCCGTCACACCGCTCGGGTCACCGGTCTCCACAACTTCACCCTCCGCATCTGCGGTGGTGGTGGTTTCGCCCAGTTTGACCTTCACCAGATAGCGCTTATCCGCATCGAGCAGAAAGGCGGAGAGCTTGGTGGCTTCACCAAAACAGATCGGCAACAGACCGGTTGCCAATGGGTCCAGGCTGCCGGTATGGCCAGCCTTGGCGGCCTTGTAAAGAAACTTGACCTCTTGCAACGCCTTGTTGGAGGTCATGCCTTGCGGCTTGTCGAGCAGCAATACCCCATTGATATTGCGCCCTCTGTTACGACGACGTCCCATACTTAATCTCTAAAAAACATTATCACTGGAATCAGTTTTGTTTCTCGGTTATCGCTTCTTCGATCAGGTTGGAGAGATGCTCCCCCTGCTCCACCGAAACGTCATAAACAAACTGAAGTTTGGGTACTGTGCGTATTTTCATACGCTGTCCAAGCAACCAGCGCAGATGACCGGCCACCTGGTTGAGATGATCGGCACTCTCCTTTTGGGAAAAACTTGCGCCCAGGGTGGTGAAATAGACTTTGGCCTGGGAGAGATCCCGCACGACACGCGCCTCCTGGACGGTCACCATGCCAAGCGCCTTGTCTTTGATCTCTTCACGGATCAGCTCGGCCAACTCCTTCTGCAGTTCAGCGCCGATCCGGTCGGTACGTTTGAAATCCCGGCTCATGCAGCATGCCCCATGAAAAACAGCCTGCTGGTGCAGACTGTTTCGGTTGTGCCTTGGTTGTTCGGATTGATGGAATACATAATCTCAATCAAGCTTAGACGGTACGGGCAATTTCCGTCCGTTCAAACACCTCGATCTGATCTCCAGACTGCACATCGTTGTAGTTCTTCACGCCGATACCACACTCCATGCCACTCTTCACTTCAGTGACGTCATCCTTGAAGCGCCGCAGGGACTCGAGTGAACCTTCGTAGATCACCACATTGTCGCGCAGTACACGGATCGGGTTGTTGCGCTTGACCATACCCTCGAGCACCATACAACCGGCAATCGCGCCCAGCTTGGAGTTGCGGAACACATCCCGCACTTCGGCCAGACCGATGATCTCTTCGCGGATTTCGGGAGAGAGCATACCGGAGATCGCCTTTTTCACATCATCGATGATTTCATAGATGATGCTGTAGTAGCGCATGTCGATGCCCTGCTCTTCCACCACTCGTCGGGCACCCGCATCACCACGCACATTGAAGCCGATGATGATCGCATTCGAGGTTACCGCCAGATTGGCGTCAGACTCGTTGATACCGCCCACACCGGAAGCCACAACGCTAACCTTTACTTCATCGGTGGAGGTCTTGACCAGCGACTCCTTGAGCGCTTCCACACTACCCTGCACGTCCGCTTTGACGATCACATTCAGGGTCTGGGTCTCGCCCTCTTCCATCTGGGTGAACATCTCATCCAGTTTAGCGGCCTTCTGCGCGGCCAGACGGGTCGAGCGCTGTTTGTCCTGACGCAGTTCGGCGATCTCACGGGCACGACGCTCATCACTGACCGCACGCACGTCGTCACCGGCTTCCGGCGTACCGGAGAGACCCAGCACCACCACCGGAATGGAAGGACCGGCAGTCTTAATGGAGCGACCGGCCTCATCGAACATCGCCCTTACTCGGCCGAACTCCTTACCTGAAACGATCATATCGCCCCGGTTCAGGGTACCGGACTGAACCAGTACGGTAGCCACCGGACCACGCCCCTTGTCGAGTGACGACTCAACGATGGAACCGTTGGCCGGGCCATCTTCAACCGCTCTCAGTTCAAGCACTTCTGCCTGCAGCAGAATCGAATCGAGCAGATCATCGATACCTTCACCGGTCTTCGCGGAGACCCTTACAAACATGGTATCGCCACCCCAGTCTTCCGGGATGACCTCTTCCTGGGAGAGCTCCTGGATCACCCGATCCGGATTGGCCTCTTCCTTATCGATCTTGTTGATCGCCACGATCAGTGGCACTTCAGCCGCCTTGGCGTGCTGGATCGCCTCCTTGGTTTGTGGCATCACGCCGTCGTCGGCGGCCACCACAAGGATGACGATATCGGTAACTTTGGCACCACGGGCACGCATCGCGGTAAACGCCGCATGGCCCGGAGTATCGAGAAATGAGACGGTGCCCTTGTCGGTATCCACATGGTAGGCGCCGATATGCTGGGTGATACCACCCGCTTCACCGGCCGCCACCCGACTGGTGCGGATGTAGTCGAGCAGTGAGGTCTTACCATGATCGACATGGCCCATGATGGTGACCACCGGAGGACGGTTGACCTGCTCTCCCTGCGTATGGGCATCATCCTCTTCACTCAGCAGATCGGCTTCGATATCTTCGTCACGCTGCACAACCGGCACATGGCCCATCTCTTCAACCACCAGGATGGCGGTATCCCGATCCAGGGTCTGATTGATGGTCACCATCATGCCCATCTTCATCAATACCTTGATTACTTCGGCAGCCTTGATGGTCATGCGCTGCGCCAGGTCGGCAACGGTAATGTTCTCGGGAACCTTGACCTCATGCACAACCGGAGCGGTCGGGCGCTGGAAGGCGTGCTGGGCGTCGCTGGCAGCAGCAGCTGCTCTGCGCTGTTTACCCGGTTTTTTCTTGCGCTTTCCACGCAGCCCTTCCGCCACGTGCAGCTCTTTACGGTCCGCCTTTTTGTCATCGCTAAAACCCTTCTCATCGCGACGACTCTCTTTGCGACCTTTCTTACCGCGGGACGGCTCGGCCTTGGCATCGGCAGCGGGTTTCGCTTCGGCAACCGGCTCAGGCTCAGCAGCGGCTTGTGATCTCAACAGCTCTTCCTGGCGTTTAGCTTCCTCTGCCGCTTCTTTTGCCGCCTCTTCTTCGGCCAAACGTTTGGCTTCCTCTTCGGCTGCAAGTCTGGCAGCTTCCTCTTCCTGTGCTTGTTTCTCGGCTTCTTCCTGTTCTTGTCGCTTGGCAACCTCGGCCGCCTTACGGGCTTCCACTTCCGCCTCAATGGCTGCACGCTCTTTGGCCTGATCATCCAGCGCCTTGCGTGCCTCTTCCGCCTGTTTGACCTTGCTCTCATCCGACTCGACATTGGTGCGCTTCACGTAGGTACGTTTCTTTCGCACTTCTACGCTCACCGTTTTTGCCGGCGCGGCCGATGCACGACTCAGCGTGCTGCGTCCGCTCGAAGTCGGCTGTCGCAGTTCGCTGACCGTTTTACGTCTGAGTGTCACCTTGCTGGGTGCGGTAACCGTCGAGGTCTTCTTTTTGCCGTGACTCTCACGCAGATGCAGCAGCAGTTTCGCCTTCTCATCATCGGAAATTCTATCTTCAGGGCTATTCGCCTGAATGCCGGCGTCCGCCAACTGTTCCATCAACAGATCGGCAGGAATGCCAACGACATTTGCAAGTTGTGCTACCGTTACTTCACTCATTCATCAGCCTCTCGAATTTGCCTTTTCCATCTGTTGCTTTGCTTCGTCTTCACCCAGAAACCGGAGTGACCTATTCCGCCTCTTCAAACCAGGGAGCACGCGCTGTCATGATCAGCTGGCCTGCCCGCTCCTCATCCATGCCGTCAATCTCCATGAGCTCATCGATGGATTGTTCTGCCAGATCCTCCATGGTCACCACACCCCGGCCAGCCAGGGTAAAGGCGAGCTGCTGATCCATACCCTCCATGCTCAGCAGATCTTCGGCAGGTTCACGGAAAGCCTCTTCATTGGCAATCGCGCGCGTCAACAGATAGTCCTTCGCTCTGTTGCGTAACTCTTCTACCAGCTCTTCATCGAATTCTTCAACGGAGTGCATCTCTTCAATCGGTACGTAGGCGACTTCATCGACACTGGTAAAGCCCTCCTGCACCAGGATCGCCGCCACATCCTCATCCACATCCAACTGCTCCATAAAGGAGTCCATATAGCCTTTTGTTTCCGATTCACTCTTTTCGGAGGCCTGGGCTTCGTCCATGACATTCAGTTCCCAACCGGTCAGCTGACTGGCCAGTCGAACATTCTGTCCACCACGCCCGATCGCCTGGGAGAGATTCTCCTCACTCACCGCCACGTCCATGGCATGGGTATCTTCATCGACCACGATGGAGACCACATCCGCCGGTGACATGGCGTTGATCACAAACTGCGCCGGGTTGTCATTCCACAGAATGATATCGACTCGCTCACCATTCAGCTCGTTGGAGACCGCCTGAACCCGTGAGCCACGCATGCCGACACAAGCACCGACCGGATCGATACGCTGATCCAATGCCTTAACCGCAATTTTGGCACGTAATCCGGGATCCCGCGCTGCACTGCGAATCTCGATCAGCCCCTCACCCACTTCGGGGACTTCCAGCTTGAACAGCTCGATCAGCAGTTCAGGCATGGTACGACTGATAAACAGTTGTGGACCTCTGGGTTCCGATCTGACCTCATAAAGATAGCCACGAATCCGATCACCCACCCGGATCGACTCCTTGGGGATCATGTGCTCTCGCCCGATGAAGGCCTCGGCATTGCCACCCAGGTCCATGAAGATGTTACCCCGGTCGATGCGTTTCACCACCCCGGTGACGAGTTCACCTTCGCGGCCCCTGAAGGCCTCGACCACTTTGGCCCGCTCAGCTTCACGCACCTTCTGTACGATGACCTGTTTTGCCGCCTGTGCGGCAATCCGTCCGAACTCAATGGATGCGATGGGCTCTTCAACGAAATCGCCAATCTGTATATCCGGATCCTCTTCCCGGGCCGCATCCACGATGATCTGCCTCAGTGGTGCATCCGGCTCATCTTCCGCATAGTTCTCGACCACTTCCCAGCGACGGAAAGTGTCGTAATCTCCGGAAGCACGATCGATCGCGACCCGAACGAGAATGTCATCTCCATTACGTTTTCTCGTGGCAGACGCCAACGCAGCTTCAATGGCTTCAAAGATGATCGACTTTGCCACATCTTTTTCATTGGAGACCGCATCTACGACCAGCAATATCTCTTTACTCATCAATGTTTCCCAATTCAAAATTCCGGTATGACTCGTGCCGAATCGATCATATCGACCGGTATTCGATAGAGTGTCCCGTCTTCTTCAATTAAAACCTGACTATCTTCCACGCCGCCCAATTCACCAGTGAATCGGTGTCGGCCATCAATCTTGGTACGGGTTTTAAGGCGCACCTTGCTGCCTTTGAATCGCTCAAAGTGCGCTTCTTCAAACAGCGGTCTGTCCACACCTGGTGACGAGACCTCAAGTTGATAGCGCTCCTTGATCGGATCTTCCACATCGAGCACGCCACTGATCTGATGACTGACCTGTACACAATCATCCAGCAATATGCCTTCCGCATGGTCGATATAGACCCGCAGTAGAGACCCGCCTTTGCCCTGCCCGGTCAGCTCCACGCCCACTAACTCATAGCCCAGAAGTTCGACCTCCTGACGGATGAGCATTTTCAGATTTTCTGGCGCAGACCTCATTTTTCCCACCGCAATAAAAAATGGGCACATGGCCCATCCTGTCGTAGCAGAAAACGGGCAATCCACGCGACGCAGTGCCGCGTCGGTAACCACCTATTTTCTAAAATAAAAAAACCCCGCTATCGGGGTTTTATTATAATGCACTGCGGCTGACAACCGACAGCTATCGCAAAATTCTGGTGCGGATTCTAGCATAGCACCCCACTTCACGCAATTTCGGGATGGTATCTTATCGGCGCCACCAAGAATCCAATCACCCCGCCGGGGTATGACCGAAATAACCCTATCCGGGCAGCCATCCACCCACCGCCTGAACCGGCTCACCACTCTCAGGATGGCTCAACCAGAGTACAACCGCCAGACGCTTGCTGCCATGTGGGGAAAACTCAGGCCAGGGGAGTGACCATTCACCAGCCCGGCTCTGCTGCGGTGAACGGCTGTGGCTCAACACCACAAAATGCTCGCTCAGGGTCCTGCCCCGGTTTTCACCGGCGCCAATCTCACTCTCCAGATCAAAGCCGAGAATCACCAGATTTGCCTCCAGCCCTTGATGATCCATACCGGCCAGGGGTGAAAACGCCGCCTTAACACCGACACCGGTCTGCACATCCAGGGTCAATCGGCCGACCTTCTTGGCCCCGCCAAGCTCAAGCTTCGGATGACGAAACCAGCCCCGCCACTCCTTGCCGTTGACCACGAATCCTGGCGTGTAGACGGATCGGATGGCACCTGATTGGCGATAGTGCCGCTGCCGTTGACTGTAGGCCGGGGAGGCAAATCGATCCTGCCAACCCAGGTAGTCCCAGTAATCCACATGGAAGGCCATCGGAATCAGTTGCTGCCAGAGCCCGGGATGACTCTCCAGTTTACCCAGCCAGCGGTCCGCCGGTGGGCAGCTGCTGCAGCCGTGTGAAGTAAACAGTTCAACCAGTTGCACCTGCTCTTCCGGACTCTCAAGCGTCAAGGCTTGAGCGGCCATACTGAGCGGTAGAGTCATCCCCAGCAACAGGGCCAATGCCTGCCGGGAGATCATGAGAGATCCGGCACAAACTTCAGTGCTACCCCGTTGTTGCAGTAGCGCAGACCGGTTGGTTTCGGTCCATCATTGAAGACGTGCCCATGATGACCGCCACAACGGGCGCAGTGGTACTCCGTGCGGGGCCAGATCAGCTTAAAATCCTTTTTGGTGCCCAGGGCGTTCGGCAGATGGTCATAAAAACTTGGCCAGCCGGTACCACTCTCATATTTTGTACTGGAGGCAAACAGGGGATTGTCGCAACCTGCGCAGACGAAGGTGCCTTTACGCTTTTCATGCAGCAGCGGACTGCTGCCGGGCATCTCGGTACCCTCCTCGCGTAATATCCGGAACTGCTCAGGGGTCAGACGCTTGCGCCACTCCTCCTCGGTCAGATCAAGTTTACCCATTTTTGTCATCTCTTCACCCTGTCTGGCAAACACCGAATGACCGACGACCGGCATCACAGCTGCTACGCCCAGTAGTTTGATCAAACTTCTTCGCTTCATTCTATATCTCCTGTTACATAGACCAAGGACGCGCTGGAGAGTCCAAAGTGGCATAGCTGGTTGCATCCGTCATCACACGGAAACCTTTCAGACCAATCAGGCATTCACGCTAAAAATCGGTTTGAGCGTCACTGCACAATCGTGCTGATATCAGGGCTTGGATAGCCAAGCAATCTCTCACCAATTCACCTTAAGTCAATCTGACAACTGTCCGAAAAACAGTTAGTTCTTATTTTCCCTGAATCGATGGAGTCTGTTTGTTAAGACAGAAATTATCCCACGAGATTCACTCGGAATAACTCGGTGCTTTTTGCAGTAAAACCTCGTTTTCGCCAACGCATGGTGAGAGCTTAGCGGGCAAGCCTCCTCAGAGATTCACGCAATTATCACAAATGAATCACAAGTGGGTTTACGGTGCGTTGGTGGGTTTAGGCAAGCGGCAGAGTGAAGCTGAAGCAGGCCCCGCCTTGCGGATTATTGGCAGCGGAGATGGCACCACCCTGTAACTCCACCATACGGCGGGCAATCGCAAGCCCCAGACCCGCATGTCCACCCTCCTTACCCTGCTTGCGCTTACGGAAAAATGGATCGAAGAGGTGCGCCAGTTCCGCTTCATCGATGCCCTTGCCATCGTCCATGACCTCCACCAGGGCAAAATCCGCTTGCTGAGAAATGTTCAGCGTGACACTGCCTCCCGATTCACAATGGTCAATCGCGTTGCCAATCAGGTTATCCAGCACCCGTTCGGTCATGGCGAAATCCGCTTTCACCTGAGGCGGTGACTGGGGCAGATGCCACTTCACCTCGACCTGATGCTGCTGTGCCGGCAGCTGAAACTTCTGAATCACATCCTGAACCAGCTCCGCCAACGCCATGGGCTCGCACACCGGCTTGGTCTCTCTCGCCTCCAACTGGGCCAGCTCAAACAGATCCTCGAGCATCCCCTTCAGACGTTCGCTCTGTTTGAGAGCGATACCCAGATAGTCCTGCTGTGACTCGCCTTCACGCTCCCCCCGCTCCATATGCAGGGTCTCGAGATAACCGTGCAACACGGCCAATGGGGTTCTCAAATCATGGGATACCTGCGCCACCAGTTCCCGGCGCAGCTTGTCCTGTTGCTTCAGCTGGCCCCACTGATCGGCGATACGCTGCGCCATCTCCTCGAAAGCCGCACCCAGCCGCTCGACTTCATCTCCGCCCGGATCAAATCTCTCCGGCAACTCCTGATGGCTGGTGAAACCACTCTGCTGGAATGCGCTCATCACACTGGAGAGTCGTTGCAGGCGACGTGTCAGCCAGCGAAACAGCAACAGTCCGGTTAGCAGACCAAAGCCCATACTGACCGCTACCGCACCGGCACTGTAGCGCAACGCATAGCTGTCCAATACCGCCTGCTCGGCGTTATCGTACTCTTCACCCCTGAGCACCACATAGAGGTAGCCGTCAGGCATATCACCGGCCGGCACCTCGGTCACAGAGAACGCTTTTCGCCTTTCATGGGAGCGGGGATCATCTCCCAGCAGAGGAAAACCTTCACCGCGCATAAAGGCTTCGATCGGTGCCAGATCGACCTGCTTGCGTTTCACCTTTCCCGCATCGGCCGAGAAGGCGAGAATCGTCCCCTGCTTGTCCAGCAGATAGATCTCGATACTCGGATTGATGTCCATGTAGTCGCTGAAGGTTTTCTTCAGCGCCAGATCGTTCATCTCGCCATCGATCACCAGGCGACGATCCGCCACGATGCGTTGCGCCAGATCCTGGTTGAAGTGCTGAGTGATCTCCTGCATATAACGAGTGGTGGTAACCAGGGAGATCAGGGCATAGACAATCCCGGTGACCAGAAACAGGCCGATCAGGGCAAGCGAGAGACGGGCATAGAGGGATTGAAACATAGCCACCTCACAACCCTGGCCGCAGCCAGAGCGCAAACTTGCCCCGGCTGTTCATGCTTCACTCCGTTGATCGCGAAACTTGTAACCCACACCCCATACCGTCAATACATATTGGGGTTCGGAAGGATCTTTCTCGATCTTTGAGCGTAAGCGATTGATGTGGGAGTTTACCGTGTGTTCATAACCATCATGGTTATAGCCCCAGACCTTATCGAGCAGTTGAATGCGACTGAAAACCCGGCCGGGATGCTGAGCGAAAAACAGCAGCAGATCGAACTCTCTGGCGGTCAGATCCACCGCTTCGCCCTCAACCTGAACCGAGCGCTTGTTGACATCGATATAGAGAGCACCCCG
Organism: Candidatus Thiodiazotropha sp. 'RUGA'; assembly: GCA_016842065.1. Lineage (GTDB taxonomy): Bacteria > Pseudomonadota > Gammaproteobacteria > Chromatiales > Chromatiaceae > Thiodiazotropha. The sequence goes on along the minus strand of JAEPDS010000025.1, from coordinate 46,258 downwards.
TTCGATACTCTCCTGCTCGGTGATGTCCTTGTTACCCTCCTTCAAGGCATCGATACGCCGGAACAGGGCTTTGATACGGGCCATCAATTCAGGCACGCTGAAGGGCTTGGTCAGATAGTCATCCGCGCCCATCTCAAGACCGAGCACCCGATCGAGTTCGGTCGACTTCGCCGTCAGCATCAAAATCGCCACATACTCTTCGGCACTGCGCATCTGGCGACACAGGGTTAAACCATCCGTATCGGGCAGCATCAAATCGAGGATCACCAATTGATAACTGTTTTTTCTGAACAGCTCCATGGCTGCAGCGCCGTTACTTGCGATATCCGCGTCGTATCCGGCATCCTGCAGATGTTTCTGTACCAGATGGGCAATATCCGGCTCATCTTCAACGATCAGTAACTTACGTTGCATTTAATCGATCAATTCCAGTTGTAGGGTTCGCTTGGTCTTTTGTTTATTCTCTTTAACCCAGGATTGAATCAAAAATCTATAGCGTGACTTTCACGTAATTATCACAAAACGATCACGCCAGTCGTCGTCACACTACAGTCTGAGTCCTGTTTCAGGCCGCTGATCGGTCAACCAGTAGAACTGATAGGGCGGTATCACCAACTGCTGCTTGAACAGACGAGGACTCTCCCCGGAATAGAGATCCTTCAAATTCCCATACTCAAACATTCCCCGATTGCCCAATGCGCTGAGCTCCATGTACTGAGGGTTGCTGTCAAAATTGCAGACCACCAGTACAGAACCGAGCGGCATGAAGGGGTCGCTGCGCCAGAAGACAAACAGATGAGGATTATCCACTTCAAGCAGTTCCCGGTTGTTGAAATCGGCAAATGCGGGAATCCCCTTTCTGGCGGCAATCATCTTTTTCAGGCCATCGAAGATCTGCTGTTCCGGGGTGCCGTGCTGATGGCGACGTTCCGCCCGCTGCCAATCGATCTTCGGTCTCTGCATCCAGCGGTTATCCCCCGCTTTGTGTTCATCGTTGAGGAACTCCCGGTCATTCAATGTGCCGATCTCGTCACCATAGTAGAGCAGTGGCATGCCGCCAAAGGAGCAGATCAGACTGTGCAGTAACAGGATCACCTTGACCGACTGCTCGATCGCCTCGGCATCCCCCAGTTCAATCGCAGCCTCCAGCCCCACCAGGGAGGCCAGAGACCCGGAGATTCGGGCATCCCCGGTCTTCAGATTCACTCCGAAGGGTGCGCCGCGGGCGGGTGAATCGTCGTAGCGGCCGGTAAAAAATTCGACCAGGAACTTACGATGGGCCAGCGGCTGGTAACCGGCCCGCTGGATATCCGCATCATCGAAACCGAGACCGATATCATCGTGACAGCGCAGATAGTTGAGCCAGGTGGCCCGGTCGAGCTTGGTCGGCAGGCTCTGGATACCCTGGCGCAGCAGCTTGGTGTTCTTGGTGGCAACCGCATCCCAGATCAAGGCCATGAAGGTGGCGTTGTAGGCGATTTCGCACTCTTTGGCGATCACCGCATCCTCACCAAAATATTTTGTGATCTCCACCGGCGCGACGATCGCTTCGGCAATGAACAGCACACCCGGCGCAGTAACCTGACAACAGTCCTTCATCAACTGCAGCAGCAGATGGGCCTCACGCTCATTCTGCGAGGTAGTGCCGATCTTCTTCCAGAGAAACGCCACCGCGTCGAGACGCAGAATATCCGCTCCCTGATTGGCCCAGAACAGCGTGTTATCCAGCATCTCGATGAACACAGCCGGGTTGTTGTAGTTGAGATCCCACTGGTAGTGATTGAAGACCGTCATCACCCACTTGTTCATCTGCTGATCCCAGGTGAAGTTACCGGGTGAGGTCTCTGGAAAGATCTCCGGCATGGTCTCTTCGAACATATCCGGAATATCACGATTGTCGAACGTGTAGTAGTACTCCTGGTACTTCTGCTCCCCGGCACGAGCCCGCTGCGCCCACTCATGCTCATCCGAGGTGTGGTTGAGCACCATATCCATCACCAGCAGCATGCCCCTTTTACGGGTTGAGGTGGCGAGTCGGTTGATATCCTCCAGAGTGCCGAAACGCTCATCCACATTGCGGAAATCACTCACCGCATAGCCCCCGTCACTGGCGCCGTCGGGGCAGACCATCACCGGCATGACATGCAGCATATTGACGCCCAGCTCCTGCAGATAGGGCAAACGCTCATCCACCCCCTGCAGATTGTCAGCAAAACCATCCGCATAGAGGGCCATGCCGACCCACTCCTGACTGAGGAACCAGTTGTGATGCTTCTCCCGTTCGCTGTCCAACTGCTTGAGGGTGACATGGCGCTGCACATAGCGGGTCGCCATGACCTCCACCAGATGAATCATCTGCTCCTTGAAATCGTCCCGTTTTCCATAGAGGTGGTGGAACAGCAGATGAATGCCATAGAAATTCGCCCCGAGCCGGGTATAGAAGTGGCGCAGATCCCGTTTACGAATCTCGGTTTTGAGTTCGTCGAGGATATGATTCAGCAGTGAATGGGAAACCTGTTCATACATATTGCGATACCGGAACCTGTAGCACTAATCCGCGCTCCTCTCCTCACTCTCCCATTGTGACATGAAGTCTGCATAGAATTTTGCTGATGATACGGTAGCACCACGCTTTCCTACAATCGCTGAAGCAAAGGATTGCGCCCTTTGCAGGGTCAAATCCAGCGGCCAACGGGCGTTCAGTCCAAGCAGCATCACCGCAGTGAACGCATCACCTGCACCAACGCTGTCCACGGTCTCCTGACTCGCTTCGGGAGCCACTTGCAGGGGAGAAGGTTGATCCGCCAGCACAAAGGCACCCTGCTCCCCCAGTGTTACGATCAAACCGGTCAGGTCATGTTTCTGTTTGAACGCCAGCGCCTGCTGATGCAGATCCCCGCCAGCGCCATCCAGCTGATCAAGTTCATGCTGATTCAATTTAAGCCAGTTGGCCTGATCGATCCAGCCCACAACCGATTCCCGCTGCCACCAGGGTGGGCGCAGATTGACATCGAGGAATATGGTCTCAGCACCATTCTGTTTCAGTCGCTCAAGCGCACTCAGGGCGACCCGGTTTCGCAATCCCAGACTGCCGTGATAGAGCATCTCACAGCCGAGGGACTCCAATGCAGCCGGATCGATGAAGTCATAGGCGGCATCGGCCATGATCTCATAGCTCGGTTCGCCCTGCTCGAGGGTGATCATGACCCGGCCTGTGGGATGCTCCTCATCCTGTTGCACACCGGTGGTCTCCATACCCCAGTCCGCCATCGCCTGGAGAATCCGCTCCCCCTCCTCATCCCGACCGACGCGACTGATAAAATAGGGCGACTGGCCAAACGCCTGGAGATGCCAGGCGACGTTGAACGGCGCACCACCGAGTACCTGTTCTCCACTTGGAAAGCAGTCGTAGAGCACTTCGCCGTAGATGATCAGTTCTTTATTATTCATTGTTATCAGGGCCTGTTAAGACGAATTCATCGAACAACGAGTTGAGTTTCAATCACACGAAACTTGATCAACCCGGCAACTTAAAGAATGAGCTTGTTGTGGTTAAGGATGAATGGTACTTACTTTAGCGTAATTTGGTGGGGCATGGCCCCACGCTACTGTTGAATTCATGGTGCAGTGTGGGGCCATGCCCCACCAAATCCCTTCGATAAACCTGGATGCAATGGGTTTTAAATTGCCATTCGGATTAAGAATAGCAAATCACAACAGACCGATTGTAGCGCTATCAGACTTCTGCCCAGGTCTGCCCAGATAAGCGGCTTGGCCGTTATGCCTCCTCAGGCACATGACAACTTCTGAAGAAGTCGTAGTGATCGATCGCCTCAAGAATCCCCAAGGCATGGGACTGCTTGGCAAAATAGATCCGCTCAAGATCGATCATATGGGAGAGCTCTTCATGATGGCGGTTGGCCACCACCACGGCCAGGGTATTGCCACGCATCATATCCTCGTCAGAACCGGAGCCTCCCGCAACCAGGATATTTTCGAGGGGTACATCCAGCCGCTGTGCCACGTAGCGCAACGCCTGCCCTTTGGAGGCCCGGGAAGGCAACACATCGAGAAACTGACCGAAGGCGTGAATCACATTGCAGGTCAACTCCTCCTTACGCAGCAGTGCGTTGATCTCATCAACCGAGGGTGCCTTGTTGGGATCGTAGTGGTAACCGATTTTGAAAAAACTCTGATCCTGTTTGGGCTGCGGTTTGATCCCGGGAAGATCCGCCAAAACCCGGCGTATGCCTTTTGGCTGCCACAGATGATCGATATGCTCACCCCAATAGTCATCCATCGAAAGACCCTGCGTATAGTGGATCTTGGTACCCAGACTGGTGATCAGTACGTCTGGAATCGGAATGGCAAACTTCTTCATGATGGAGAGGGCGTCATCGAGGCGACGCCCGGTAGCAATACCGAAGGTGGCACATTTGCGGTTTTCACGCACCACCTGTATGAAACGTTTCAGGCCGGTGGGATTACCCAGCAGGTTCTGATCCAGATCGGTAAATATGGCCCGATCCCGATAACGATACTTAACATGTTTCGGTGGCTTGGTGGGCAACCTTTCATGTTCTGCGGGCATCGGCTTGATCATCGCCAGATACTTCTTGGCGTGCGCCTTCCACGAGTAGTGTTTGCGTACACCATTCAATCCATTGCGCGCATACTTCTGCCACAAATCGTTATCATGCAAGATCTTCAGCAGACTGCGACGGATCGCTTTCTTGTTCAGCGGGTCTACCAGTAATCCGTTGTTACAGTTGCCAATGATATCCACCGGCCCGCCATTCTCCGTGGCGATCAGCGGCAATCCACTGGCTGCTGCTTCGAGCAGAGTCAAACCAAAGGGCTCCGTCAGCGCCGGATTGACGAACACCCCTTCTGAGAGGGCCGTCAGACGGTAGATCTCCGGCACCTCTTTGGCCAGATGGCGTTTCGGCACAGCAACCCGACCATACAGATCATAGAGATCGATGGTCATCAGGATATCGGTCATCACCGACTGGGGGCCACTCTCCATATCCCGGATGTCATCCCGGTTGCCAGCCACAATCACCAGATTGGCTGCACTCTGCAACTGACTCGACTCACCGTAGACTTCCAGCAGGGTGAGGATGTTCTTACGCTCATCGGGTCTGGAGAGTGCGAGAATGATCGGTTTGTCGGGATCGCGCAGAAACCGTGACAGGGTTTTACGGAAATGTATGTTATCCCCACGGGACGGGGGGTGGAACTGGGTCAGGTCGGTGCCGGGCGGGATCACCGCCATATTATCCGGCTGATAGTGATTGTAGAGGCTGTACTGCTCTTCGATCTCATTGTGGGTACTGGTGATCACCAGATCCGCATTCGCCAGCACCTCCTCTTCCGCTTCCACCCGGCGATCCATGTTGTAACGCTCGCGGATCTCCTTTCGACTGAAACCCTTGGCGAGTAGTTGATGCTGTTTATCCCGCCCAAGGGAGTGGCCGGTGTGTACCAACGGCACTCCGAGCAGATGGGAAAGCCGTACACCGACATAGCCTGCATCCGCATAGTGGGTATGAACGATATCGGGCATGCGCGGCTGGGACTTCAGCCAGTTGAGCAGGTTGTCCATGAAGCTGTCGAGATGATCCCACAGGGTCTCCTTGGCCAGATAGCCTTCAGGACCGGCATCGATCCTGACGATCTTGGCCTTCTCTGACAGCAGTTCGAGGGGTTCTGCATAGTCGTCGCTGATATCCGCATCCACCACACGCCTGGTCACCAGATCGACCCGACTGACACCATCCCGTTCGGCCAGCGCTTTGGCGAGGTCCACCACATACTTGGTTTGGCCGCCGGTATCGGCATCACGTCCCAGCTCGAGATCGTGACCGCGAATCAAACCATGAACACTTATCAGACAGATATACATAGGGGGATCGTCCTGGTTGGAAACCGTATCAACCCTGCATCATGTCAGATCATCATATCAGAACAGGCGCGAAAAATCGTCGCACCTTCTCTCTCCCTGGCTTACAGACCAGAGTTAAACCATGCGTCAGCACAAGGCTGCAGGTAGGCTGCTGATCTACTCAAAAACACCCACATCCAGATTCAACAGCAATCCTTTTCCAACCTGATCAAATTTCAGGATGGCTACCCCCTGATGATCCTTCAGGAACTCCTCTGCATCGGCCTGACTCTCCAGGGGGATCAACTCATGTCCCATCGGACCCAGCACATCCGAACCGATCACATAATAGGCACGCTTGGCATCGATACGGGCCAGACTGTAGTACTCGGTGACAGCGATACGATCAATCTCACTCGCCTGATGATCGGGTGCCCACTTCTGCAGATCGAAAAGATACTTAAAAAGATCCTTGGCGCCATCGAAATGGTGGGCATGGCCATCCTTGTAGAGTACCGTGCCGATCCATTCGGGGTATTTCGCAACAAACATGCCGCATACCGGGCAGGTATCCTTGGGACCGGGGTTGGGGAGCTCCTGAGACTGAAGAGCCGGTAGATACAGTAGCCAGCATGCAAATATCAACAATATGGCACTCCGCCGTCTCAACCACTCTTTTTTCATACTCATCGATCTGCCATTCATCGAAATAGTGTTCATTCTCACGACTTCCAGCGTCACGGAGCGTGATGAATCCAACTGCAAAAACCAGATTGCTGTGCCAAGCACCACTTGGCACAGCATCTCTCCCATCAACCCTTTTGCTGCTTCATCTTTTGCATCATTTTCCTGCGTCGTTCCGCACGCTTTTTGCGAACCATCATGGTGTCCTTCGCCATTCCCGCATAGGCCTCGCTCAAAGCCTCATCGAAATTTGCCAGAGTGCCCCCCTTTTCCGCCTGAATCGCTTTTGCCTGATCAGCGGAAGCGAAGGCCATCTTGCTTCGGGTGGTCATGGTACCTTTCAGCTTGGCGCCGATCAGATAGCTCACTTCATCCACATTGACCAACGGCTTGATCTCACCATCGGCACCGAAATCCGCCGCATAGATCGCCTTCGGACCACGATCGATATTCAGGGAGAGACTGATCGCCAGACAGTGGATGGAACAGGTGGCATCCACCAGATCATCATCGTAGTGGACCAGATGGCGGCTATGCTGCCACTTGGTACGATCCATACCGCAGTAGGGACACTTGGCGTATTTCTCCAGTTCATTCTCCAGAGGAGTGGCATCCGCTGCTCTCTTGGGAATGAACTGCAACGGCGTTCCATCCCCATCACAACTGGCCCCTGTTGCTTCGACCCAGCCTCTACCCGGCACCATGGCACCGACACCCTGACCTGCCAACGCACCACCTGCGAGACCAGTCAATCCGGCAGCCGATAGCAGCTTCAACAGATTTCTGCGCTCCTTGTTACTCGTTTCACTCATCGATTTACTACTCCTCTTCTACTTAAACATAAACAGCGGTATTAACCATGGAATGAGATTGAACCGCTCAACAATCCCTGAATAAAGTGCTGAATGAGGGCCGTCACTACCCACTCAACCGATGGATCTACCAATTGGCCAATCCACGCATGATGTCGTAAAAAACAACCCCTTCATAAACTGTCCAGAGCCCAAGCGCGACCACCAACAGACCAGCCAAGCGGGCAAGCACACCACGGAAAGTTTTGCCGACATAACCGCCCAGCAGACTGACCGTTACCATGGAAGGCAGGGTTCCAGCACCGAAACTCAACATCAGCAGCCCTGCAGTCAACGGATCGGCGGTGGATACCGCTTTCACGGCAACGGAGAAAACCAGACTGCACGGCACCAGGCCATTGAGCAGGCCGACCACGACGGTTGGAACTGAGATCGATTTGTTCAGACTGACTAATGGAACAGCATATGTGACCTGTTTAGCCTTCACCGGTCTGTTGAGTGATACACCCAGCAGATGCAATCCCAGCAACACAACCAGACCACCGGCAAGAATCATCAGCAATCCCTGCGCTTTTCCGACAATGCCACTCTGCACCAACACCTGACCGACAACGGCACCACCGATACCCAGCAGCGCATAAACCCCAATCCGCAGCGCGTGGTATGTAAGCAGATGGCTTAATCGCAAGCTGGGTGAAAAATGGATAAAGAACCCTGCATTGATGCCACTGCACATACCAACACAGTGAAAGCTACCGAGAATGCCGGTTAGAAAGGCCACCCCGAGGCTCAGCTCAGCACTCATATCAGCTCATCCACGATCCGGGCGAACAGCTCCGCAGTGGACTCACCGATGATACGGGTGTGCAATCTCCCCTTGCGATCGAGTATGAAGGTGGTTGGCAGACCGATTACCCCATACGCTCTCGCCACTGCCCCCTCCCGGTCGAGCAGTACCGGATAGCTGATATCCAGTTTTTCTATGAAGGCTGCCGCTGTTTCACTATCCTGCCGCACATTCAGCGCAAGGATCACCAAGCCTTTAGAACGATATGTCTGATAGACCGGCTCAATGCTCTGCATCTCCGACTCACAGAAGGGACACCAATCGGCCCAGAATCGGATCACAACGACCTCTCCCGCAAAATCCTGCGGAAAATTCAGCCTCTCTTGGTTGAGATCCTGTAACTGAAAAGCGGGTGGCGGCTCGCCTTTGGTCAGCGCTGAACTCTCTGACTGACAGCCATTGAGAGCGCTCAGAATCAATACGACAAATAAGATGGAGAGTGTCTGTTTGATCACCACCAGACCTCCATCATGGTGAGCCTTGAACTCCAGATCGACCAGGCTGAGGTTAGGTAGAACTGTAGGAAAAAGAACAGCGCCAACCAGCTTATGACAGGCAACACATCCGCCACCGTTTGACTCAGACTGACGATCTTGCGCCAGGGTGATACAAAGCCGGCACTTAGAGAGAGTGCGGTTGCCAGAAACAGAGGTATGTAGAGAAAGTAACCCACATAGCCATGGCCCTGTTTGAGAATGCAGAACGGACAGTGGTGATGGGGGTGCTCATAGATATAGAGCGAGATGGACGAGATAATTGCCATGAGTGCAATCACAAAGGCGGCGGCCCCGGTAATCGACAACAACCAGCCACTGGTTCCTCGCATCGCCACCCATACCCCAGCGGCAATAACCACTATCCCCGAGATAGCCAGAGCAAGTATCGAATTCGCCGGGGCGATACCACTGACCTCAGCGGAAACCCCCTGCGCATCGGCGGAGAAGAGTGTTCCACAACAGGAGGTGATCAGGTTTGGCTCCATCTCAGTAAAATGCAGCCACTGTACAATCGTTTCGGCAACAACCAGCGGCAGCGCCAACAGCAACAGAGCATATTTGAAACGGATCAGTGGATAGTCGTAGCCCCGGTTGTCGAGATAGTTCAGCAGCAGCCAAATGGCTGCCACAAAGAACAGGGTGATCTTTAAAAACAGTGTCGGCCATCCCCAGGGATTCAGGTTCAATACCCCGGTTGCACACATGGCGCCAACAAACTGTCCAGACAAGGCCTCCGCGTTGTAGATGAACAGCAACAGAGAGAGAAACTCAAACGTGAAAGCCCAGATCAACAGGGTCGATACCAGATAGGTACGCCTTTCCAGTCGAAGCTGCAACTCGCTGCCGCTCTGAATATCCCAGTGACGCAGGATTCTGAAAGCAAAAGCGGCCGCCACCAACAGCATCGTGGAGACCAGCACCGAAACCATCAGCAGAGCCAGAATGGCAGGATTCAACATCACCGTTATCTCTCCCCTGCAACCATGAGCCCATCCTCAAGCTCCACCACCCGATCAACACAAGGCGAATCGAAGACAACCGGATCATGACTGCTGATCAGAACCGTCTTGCCGGCTTTCGACAGCTGATCAAGCAATGCCATGAACTCACGGGAGAGCCGACTATCCAGATTGGCGGTAGGTTCATCGGCGATCAGAATTTGCGGATCATTGATCAGTGCACGACAGATCGCCACCCGCTGAGCTTCACCCCCGGAAAGCCATTCAACAGGATTACTTGCTTTATCGGCCAGTAAGAACTGTTCGAGCAGACGCTCCGCCCTACCTCTCAAGCGGCTGGCTTTCAATCCCAGCGGGTAGGCCGGCAGCATGATGTTCTCCACCACACTGAGTCCGGGTATAAGATTAAAGCGCTGAAAAATGAAACCGAAAGTATGCCGGCGGATTTGTGTTAGGAAACGCTCAGGCAGTGAGGAGATGGTACGATCCTGCAGGCGTATACGACCACTGGTAGGCCGTGACAGGCAGCCGATCATCGACATCAATGTTGTTTTACCTGAACCGCTGGCTCCCTTAAGACAACTGATCCGGTTAACTTCAAACTGGGTGGTGATTCCCTGTATCGCCCAGAACTCATTCGGTTTACCCTGATTGAAGGCCTTACGTACATCTGTCAATTCGATCAACATCGCCAACTACCGCATCACCAGATCAGGATCCGTTATGGAGGTCCGCCAGACCGGCACGATGGTCGCCAGGGTATAGGGCAACACCGTAAAGAAAAACAGTGTCGCGAGTTGCAGACCGTCCACTGACGGGGTTAACTGAAAACGGGGATAGAGAACAGACCAGCCTTTCAGAACTGGCTCAAACAGACCGGCTGAGGTATAGAACACATGTAAGTAGGCAGCCAGATAGCCAATAAGAAAAGCCATCAGGGATATGATCACCCCCTCCCAGAACTTCATCCGCATCACTTCGCCGGTCTCCCAGCCAACCGCTTTCAGGATACCGATCTCCTTGCGCTCCTCGGCACTCAAGCCGGAGGCTTTGTCCCAGGCGAAGATAACAAAAGCGAGTACTGAACCAAGTAATAGAATCAACATCACACCCTGCCGCCAGGAGAAGAGACTCTCATAGGTACGCAGGATCTCCGATCTGAGTATTGGCCGACTGTCCGGTAACAAGCGTGTCAGTTTCTCAGCAATCTTTTGTATCTCCCGGGGGTTTCTCACCGACAACACAAGGTCGGTGTAGAGCGATTCGTCAAGACCGAACAATTGCCGATAGCCTTGCGGGTTCATCAATAGCAGATCACTGCTGATCAGTTCCGAGTCACTCTCCAGCAGCCTCAATACTCTGAAAGAGAATGCTTTACCTTGATGGGATCTCAGTGTCAGATAGTCACCAATCGACAGGCCTCTGGTTCGGGCAATCCCCTCACCAATCACAATATCGGTTATCGAAAGTTGATCCTGCTCGCTGGCCATCACCGTATAGTTGGCTTTGACGGCAGGATCGTAGTAGTAGCCCCACAAGCGGCCACGCTTTTCAGTGACACCGCGCAGCTTACCGATTCTCTGCAGATAATCTGCCGGCACCATGACACTTCTTCCCGCCTGTATCCGCTGCACAACGATTTCCGGTGAGTTGGCCAGCAGAGCAACCGCTTCGCTGCGCATGGCATGGCTGAACAGCATCACTGAAGCCAGCATGAATATGATCAATGTATAGACTGACAGCAGACCAAGACTCTTCCCCTTGTGGCGCATCATTGTGCCCAGGGTGTAGTCGATAAAATATCGTTGCTTGCGCAGGAGGGCTATCATCGTAAGAGACCAGCAGGCGGTTGCAGCAACGAACCCGTGGGAAAATGCTCCAGTGCGACAGGATGATCCTGGAAAGCGGAGTGGATATCGGCCTGAGAGGGGTGTCTGGTATAACGGGCCTCGGTGAACAGCGACAGGTCGGTCAGACCCAACCGACTGACCAGGCCAGCGGACTCGGGCGCCTGCAATAGGCGCTGTCCACTCTCACTCGCAACATCAACAAGGCTTGTAATAAAACCTGTCAGCAACACCAGCAGACAGACAAAAAAGGTGTTGGATCGTTTCATCTCATAAATGACAGAACTGTGCAAAAATCATAAACTGCTGAAAGTCTAGCCGGCCCGGTTTCCATCTCTCATTGACATCAATCATTGATTGCTATTTCGGCGTTTTTTTACGTCATATGACCCAATTCAGAGTTGGAAAATTACGCCATTTCACACGATATCGGGAGATTGAGCCCTGCAGCCAAATTTCTTTTACAGCCGTATGGTTCTTGAAGCACACATCAAGTCCACAGGCATGCATCGATTATCCACCCAATTCACACAGAGGAGGCCGGCTCCGCATCGTCGGTCAGTCGAAATGCGCAGCCGATTCTGTCACCTTAGCGGCGGTTGTTTGATTTTTATAGACGATCGGTCTAATATTTTACCCATGCGCTCTGCCACCCCCCTGAAACGACGTCGAGGCCGCCCCCCCAAAGACCAGGCCGGATTCAGTCAAACCAAAGCTGAACTGATTCGTTCAGGTATGGAGGTGCTCACTGAAAAAGGTTACAGCGCCACCGGCATTGACGAAATTCTGCGACGAGTCGGGGTGCCGAAGGGCTCTTTCTATCACTACTTCAAGAACAAGGATGCCTTCGGCTCGGAACTGATCAGCAACTATGCAAAATTCTTCGAGCACAAACTGGATAGATCCCTGGGCAATCGATCCCTCCCTGCTCTGCAGCGTCTGAGTCTATTCATGCAGGATGCGATAGACGGCATGGCCCGGCATCAGTTCAAGCGGGGCTGCCTGGTTGGCAACCTTGGCCAGGAGATGGGCGCCCTGCCCGAATCATTCCGCAGACAACTGATCGAGGTATTCGAAACCTGGCAACAACGGCTGGAAGCCTGCCTGGAGGAAGCTAAAGCGGCTGGCGATATTTCCGCCGACACGGATTGCAAGCAGTCAGCCTATCTGTTCTGGACAGGCTGGGAGGGAGCCGTATTACGCGCAAAGCTCGAACGCACTCCTAATGCACTGCAAAGCTACGCAGATTTTTTCATAAACAGTCTGAAATAATTTTTTTTGTTTTTTACTAGACGTCCGTCTAACCAAAGAGGCACCGATATGTTCAAAGGCGTTCTGATTGACAAGCAAGATGAGAATTACACCGCCACGATTTCAGACATCGATGAAGCGATGCTCCCGGAAGGTGATGTCACCATCGATGTGCACTATTCATCCATAAACTATAAGGACGCCCTGGCGATCACTGGCCAATCACCGGTTGTAAGACGCTTTCCCATGGTGCCGGGTATCGATCTGGTGGGAACCGTCAGCAGCAGTACACATGGCGATTACCAACCGGGCGATCAGGTAATCCTGAATGGATGGGGTGTGGGTGAAAAGCACTGGGGAGGCTTGGCACAGAAAGCCAGAGTGAACGGCGATTGGTTGGTTCGACTGCCTGATTCGTTACAGCCGAAGGATGCCATGGCGATCGGCACAGCCGGCTACACCGCAATGCTCTGTATCCTCGCACTGGAAAAAAACGGCATTACACCGGACAAGGGGGAGATCCTGGTGACCGGGGCATCGGGCGGTGTTGGCAGCGTCGCGATTGCGATACTCGCCAAACTGGGTTACTCAGTGATTGCTCTCAGTGGCAAGGCTGAAGCGGAATCCGCTTTTCTGAAGGATTTGGGTGCGGCTGACATTATTGCAAGCGAGGAGCTCGCTCAATCGGGTAGACCGCTGGCCAAAGAGCGCTGGATCGGTGTGGTCGATGTGGTTGGCTCCCATGTACTCGCCAATGCCTGTGCCAGCACCCACTATGGCGGTGTGGTCACGGCCTGCGGTCTGGCGGGCGGTATGGACTTTCCGGCAACGGTAGCCCCGTTTATCCTAAGAGGCGTCTCCCTGATCGGGATCGACAGCGTGATGTGTCCCAAACAGAGACGCCAGCAGGCATGGGATCGTCTGGAGCAGGATCTGGATCTCAGCAAGTTGAGCAATATTGCTGAAGAGATCGGATTGTCCGAAGTAATTGAGACGGCAGACAGTCTACTTGCCCGGAAGATCCGGGGAAGAAGAATTGTCGATGTGAATCGATAGTCGAGCGCTGATCTGACACGCCAGTGTCAGATCAATTCCCTTTCGTCATAAACGTATCAGCTTGATGAATCAATTGGTCATGCAACAATGGCCGTCGATACTCTGGTCCTGCATGAACTATCGCACGGCTTCAGGCCCACTAAAATCTCTATACAGCAGGTGAGCTGTTTGAAAATGTAAATCTGTTTGAAATCCCTGGAACAGAAGTGGCGATTAAGAAGCGTACTGATAGCACCTGAGCACCTGAAAATAGAGAAATGAGTGTTGTCAGGACCTCATGACATCGTATTTAGCCTCCATACAATCCCTTAGTTATTACAAGGCTATTCCTTGGGAATGGCGGGCTTGATATCCAGCAAATGGGTGCCATTCAGGCAATCAAGCCCCTTCACAAAGACCACACCATCCTCAATCGCCTCGATCGGCAGCACCGCTGCTCCAATCGGGTTAGGCCTGTGGGGGGAACGCAAAGCAAAGGTGCCGATCATCTCGCCACCCTGATTACTCTGCTGCTGAATGGCGCCTCTTTCGGTACTCTCAAACCAGTAGAGCATCAGTATCGCCTGCCCCTTCTTCAAACCGGCCAGACCGTCTACATAGGCATCATGAATCACCAGTTGACAGAGTGGGCCATGTGGATTTACGTTGTTTGGGCAATCCTCCAATGCCCTGTATGGGGTGTTGATATGCCCGATATATTTCAGTGTTGGACTCATCAGACTGCGCTCCGTTATAGTTCGTTGTAATTTTAATCACAGCAAGATAACAATTAATTGTTTATTCTACTCCACTAATATATCAACAATAACAAAAGGTCCATCGACCATGGATCTTCTACTCTCGAAACGTTTACAGAGTGCCAGCATAGGCGTATTAGTCATCAGTATATACCCCCGCAGGATTTTAAAACCATTCTGGCTCGCAGACTGAATCAGTTTTCTGAGTAACTGATAGCCCACACCCTGCCCCTGATAGTCGTCAACAACTGTAATGGCGAATTCAGCCATATCTGCTTCATCGGGCAAGTTGATATAACGTGCGATACCGATACCCTGCTCCTCCCCATCGGGGGTTACTGTGGCACACCAGGCCACTCTATCCTTGCCATCCAGGTCTGTCAGATAATCGAGTTGTTGTTCCGTCAAGTGATCCATCGCAGTGGCAAACCGACTGATACGGGAACGGGCAGACATATGCTGAAAACCGATCTCGATCTGCTTCTTCAGAAATTCAGCGGTGTGTCGGGTATTGGGTTCCACACAGGGTTGCACCCGACAGGGGATGCCGTTTTTCATGACAAAATCAATGGCGGAGATGGAATCAGTCATCACTTAGCAACTTCCCTGCAATCTGCTTACAGCTGTGCAACAGACGTTTGGCTAACCTTGGATCATCGATCGCACGACTGATTGCCACCCCACCAATCATCATGGCGGTGACTGCGTAGATATCGTCACCGGGTCTGTTTGACTCCTCCGTAGCCTGTCGACTGATGAAACGATTCATGCTCTTGTATATACGAGTGTAAGCATGTCTCACCTCTGATTCCCGAGTGGCGATATCGGTAACCAGGAAGGCGAGTGGACAGGGACTCTCATCACCTTCCACATGGTCCAGATTCAGATAGCCCTCCAGCACTCCCTGAAGCCACACCTCTCCCTGTTTGCCGTTATTTAGATGAGCTGTGAATCGACCGTTTTTCGCAGCATGGGTCATTGCCTCGATATAGAGCTCTCCTTTGCTGCTGAAATGGGCATAGAAGCCCCCATGAGTCAGACCGGCATCCTGCATGATCTCGCTGATCCCGGTCTTTTCATAACCCTGTTGCAGAAACAATCTTACCGCACTGTCGAGAATACGCTGACGACTCTGCCGTTTGTGCTCAGTGGTATAGGGCATGGCTGTCAGGGCCTGTTAATCAGTGATTGAATCATGAGATGAAAATAGCATATGCCAATAATATTATCTTGATCATATTTAGGATTTGACTAGGATCCCTGGTGCAACTTCAGTGAAAATCCAAGGATAGCCATGAATCATTCACAAATTCTGATACCAATGATCTGCCTGGTGATGATGACCGGTGGAATGGGGATCGCCCTACTCACTGCTCGCTACAAGGCTGTAAAAGAGGGCTCATTGAGCATTGCCTATTTCAAATACAATCGGGGCGGCCGGCCACCGGAATATCTGATCAAAATCACCCACCACTTTCAAAATCTGCTGGAAACACCACAGCTTTTCTATCTGAGTACGATTGTCATTCTGCTATTGGATAAAACTGATCCCATCTATCTGGGATTGGCCTGGTGTTACCTCGCTTCGCGTATGATCCACAGCTGGATACACCTGGGAAGCAACAACGTACTGCATCGAAAGAATGCCTTTATTGTCGGCTATCTGTTGATTTTTACCATCTGGAGTCGGTTGCTATTGCAACTGTTGATGGAATAAACAGACCCTGTAGATCGGCTGATCAGTGGCTGTCAGCTTTCAGTGGCTGTTTTTCATCGGCCCCGACCTCGGGTAAACCGAAGGAGAGCAATGCAGCCAGAACCACAAACAAAGCCGACCACCAGAGACAACCCTGAAGGCCGTAAGTCTGATAGATCAAGCCGGAAAGTACGGTACCGATCAGCCTGCCTCCGGCATTGGCCATATAGTAGAAACCCACGTTCATGGAGACCTTTTCATGATCCGAGTAAGCCAGGATCAGATAGGAGTGAACCGCTGAGTTGATGGCGAAAACAACTCCGAACAGAATCAGACCCACGACCAATACCTGTTCAGCCGGCCATCCCTGATTCAACGCAATCGCTATGAATGCAGGCAACAGTGCCAACAGAAATGCCCACAAGCGTGCCGTTCCCCCACCTGGCCCCTGCCCCTGGTGAACACGTCCGAGCAGTTTGGGAACACTGGCCTGAACAAAACCATAGCCGATAATCCAGAGTGCCAGAAACCCACCGACCTGAGTAAAACTCCACTCAAGCACTTCGTAGAGAAACACCGGTAGACCGACCACAAACCAGACATCGCGGGAGCCAAACAGAAAGAAGCGCGCCGCGGACAGCCAGTTGATCGCCGCCACCTTGGAGAAGACCTGAGAAAATTTCGGCTTCGATTTCATCTTCCCAAGCCCGGCGGGAAGCATCATTGACGTCGTGATCAAAACCAGCAACAGCATCCCGGCCAGGAGAGCCAGTGCGCCACGAAAACCGATCCACTCAAGTAGCGCTGCTCCAATGAAATAACCGGCCCCTTTCAAGGCGTTCTTTGAACCAGTGAGCAGTGCCACCCATTTGAACAATTTTGATTCGCCACCGCCACGCACCATCGTCTTAACCGAAGCCTTAGCGGACATTTTGTTCAGGTCTTTGGCAATCCCGGAGAGTGCCTGGGCGATCATCACATAGACAACCGAGAGCCAGGCATCGGGTACGGTCAACGCCATCAGGGCAACCACCTGCAGAGCCATGCCGATATGCATGGTCAGATTGAGGCCGATGCGCGCACCCAGCCAACCGCCTACCAGATTGGTGACAATCCCAAAGAACTCGTAGAAGAGAAACAGCATCGCCACTTCGAACGGCGAGTAGCCCAGCAGGTGGAAGTAGAGCACCACCAGCATGCGGATTGCCCCGTCTGTGATGGTGAAGGCCCAATAGCCCCCGGTCACCACTAGGTAGTTGCGTACCCCTTGATCCATCTTAACCCGCAGCCACTTTGCGCACGATATCGATCAGTCGGTTGGCGTAACCCCACTCGTTGTCATACCAGGCGTAGATCTTGACCTGACGATCATCGATCACCAGGGTGGATTGGGCGTCCACAATCGAGGAGCGTGGATCGTTGACATAGTCGACCGAAACCAGTGGACGCTCCTCATAACCCAGGATCCCTTTCAACTCCCCTTCCGCTGCCTCACGAAAATAGCCATTCACCTCTTCTGCGGTGACCGCCCTGGGCGCCTCGAAGACAAAATCGGTCAATGACCCGTTCAGCAAAGGCACCCGCACAGCATGGCCATCGAGACGCCCCTCCAGTTCGGGAAAGATCTTGGTGATCGCCTTGGCAGAGCCGGTTGTGGTGGGAATCAGCGACTGACCACAGGCACGGGCTCTTCTCAGGTCCTTATGCCCTCTGTCGACGATGGTCTGGGTATTGGTGATATCGTGGATGGTGGTCATGCAGCCATGCACGATACCGATCTTCTCATGCAGCACCTTCACCAGAGGCGCCAGACAGTTGGTGGTACAGGAGGCTGCCGTGACCAGATGGTTCACCTCTGGATCGTAGAGATGATCGTTGATCCCATAGACCAGATTCTGCGCCCCTTCGGTGGGTGCCGCCACGATGACCTTCTTCACTCCCTGATCGAAGTAGGACTGAAGTCTTTCCGGTTTCTTGTGATGTTTGCCTGTGGCTTCGATCACGATATCGCAATTCGACCAATCGGTCTCATCGATGGTTGAATTCGAGGAGTAACTGAGGCTGCTCTCATCGACCGTCATTGCAGCCCCATCACCCTGGCATTGGTGGTCCCAAATGCCATGTACAGAGTCAAACTGCAATAGGTGGGCGGAACAGCCGGCATCGCCGGCAATCTCATTGATCTGACAGAACTCCAGATTCTCATCGTTCCAGCCTGCTCTGAGGCCCAAACGTCCCATACGTCCAAAACCATTGATACCGATGCGTGCTTTCAAAATGTACTCCCACCGCAGTTAAGAATTTAACGCCTTCTACCGGGTTAATTATATAGGCAAATGAATCTGACGGGGCAGATTGTGCCGTGAGTTTGTTGCAAACGGATTACAATCAAGCCAAGTGGTCACTCCGGGTTGCCTGGTTATAGATTAACAGCACCATCTCCTGTGTCCTATACTCGGGTAGTGCTTCAACAGTTCAAATCTCTCAATCATCATCGATACATTGGGGACCTGTCCGGTGCTTTTGCCGACCTGGGCACCTTTCTGCCGATTGTCATCGGTGTTTTAGCCCTGCAGAAGGTCGATCCAACGGGCCTGTTGATCGGCTTTGGCCTGTTTGCTCTTGTGGTCGCCGCCCTCTATCGGCGTCCGATTCCGATACAACCGATGAAAGTGGTTGCTGCCGTTGTCATCACCCAGAGTCTGGATGCCCAGACGATCGCAGCAACAGGTTTTTTATTGGGGATTACGGTTGCTCTGCTCTCTCTGTTGGGAGTCCTCGACCTACTGGCACGAAAAATACCCGCACCGGTTATGGCTGGCATCCAACTCGGTGTTGGGCTGATGCTTGCCTGGGCGGGCATCGAGTTGATCGCTACAGATCCCTGGACAGGTATTGTCGCCAGCGGAATACTGCTCCTGCTACTGGTTACCCCGCTGAGACCTGCGGCCGCAGTGATCCTCGTTGTTGGCGCCTGTCTATGGAGCCTATCAACAACGGCACAGAATCCGCTCACCGATATCAGCCTGGCCCTGCATACCCCTCAATGGACCAGCTTTGGCTGGCATCAACTCGGCCTGTCGGCACAGACGATATTACTCCCTCAACTCAGCCTGACATTGACCAATGCCATCCTTGCCACAGCAGCCATTGCCGGCCGCTATTTCCCTGAGGATAAGCAACGCATCTCCCCGACCAGACTCGGTTTCACCACTGGTGCGTTGAATATGCTGCTGGCGCCCTTCGGCGCTTTCCCGATGTGTCATGGTGCCGGGGGACTGGTGGTACAACACCGTTTCGGTGCCCGCACATGGCTGGCTCCAGCCCTTTTCGGAACCACCATGCTAGCCCTTGGGTTGCTGTTTGGTCCACAAGCACTGCAGATACTCTTGCTGATCCCCCTGGCAGCGGTTGGCGCACTGCTGATCTATGCCGGGCTCGATCTCGCCTGGCACAAATCGCTCATCTCCTCTGCGCCACTCGATCTGAGCGTCATCCTGCTGACCGGCATCTGCTGCGCCGTGATCAATGTGGCTGTCGGATTACTGATTGGCTGGGGCTGGTTTCTGATCGGCCGATCTCTATTCCCCAAGAAGACGAGTGCTGAGTAACCTGACTGAATGTCCTGATCATTGAAGAACAGATCCAAAGGTTCCGGTGACGTATGAAGAATCAGGCGAACAGCATATTCCCCATCGTGTGACCATCAATCTGCTGGACAAACGTTCCGGTTTCAATATTGAACCAGTTGGAGTTGTGATACAGAGGATGGTTAGAGCCTGAACCGGCATCCCACAACAGTCGGGATCGATTGTTCCACACCAACCACCCTCTATGATCTCTATTTCACCATAATCATGATTTTTTCAGAGATTACCGGTGGATTGAACGGTATATGGTTCATATCGCCGAGCACCAGTTGCAGACTGTGTTCACCCTTCGGCAAATCCAGAGTGACCTCGGTCTGACCGCCACCGAAGTGACGATGCTGATCATCCGATGGCAGCGGTTTATCCATCGCCGGCATCTTATCCACATTGATCAACAGATGATGATGACCGGTCTTGGCTTTGTCGATACCTGCCGGTGCGACCCCCATGCCCTTCAAGCCAAACATGACAGTCACAGGTCCAGATAGGGTTTCACCGTTTTTTGGCGAGATGATGTAGAGGTGCGCACCATCGGGAGCCGGCGTCCCGGCCATCAGCAGTGGCATACTCAGCAACATGAAAACAAGCCCTGAGAGTATTTTGGTCGTATTTGAAATCATGGATTCCTCCTCGGATGATTTTTGTACTTTATAATCAACAGCCCCTTTTATATGCGCCAGGTAGAGATTCAAGACTCGCCTGACGGATAGTAAGACAGTCACTCAGCGAAATGGTTAGCCGAGGATAACCCTTGAAAATTCGGTAAATATCGATATGACACAAATCAGTGTCAAACGGATCAGAAAGGATGAACAACCGACTGTCGCTATCCCGGTGCAATCCGGGGGGAATTTCATTGAGCTCCTTTCAACACACTGCAATGAGGCAGTGATTTTGATCTCCCGGCATCCGCCACAGCTCACTCTTGAAGGTGCTCTGCCAACAGCTCAGTCAGACTGATCACTTCGGTATCCATCTCATAGTGTTCAATACCCTCCTCCAAGATAATCCTGCAATTGGCACAGGCCGTGACCATGGTACCCACACCGGTTTGATTAAGCTGTTTCTGTTTACAGCTGAAAACCTCCAACCTGACTTCTTCGGCACGCTCATTGGCACTCACGCCACCGCCACCGCCACAACACCAGTTCATCACACCGTGATCCGTCATCTCTGTGAAGTTATCAGCCACACTGTTGAGCAACACCCTCGGCTGTTCCACCACACCACCACGCCGAACAATCTGACAGGGATCGTGCAGTGTCAACGGGGTCTGCTCGGTGGACTTCAGCTTCAAGCGCCCTTCCGACTGCAACTGCTCCAGCAGTTCCAGAATATGAACAACTTCAAAGTTGAAGGCTCTGCCGATAAGATTTGGTCCTTCCCAGCGAATCGCGGTATAGGCATGTCCACACTCGGGGCTAACCACGTATTTCACACCCAGATCTTCTGCTGCCTGAACAACTCTGCCAACCAGTTCAGCTGCGATCTCTTTATTGCCAATCTGAATACCACTGTTAGTCGCTTCATAGGCTTTACTGCTGATGGTCCAGGAGACACCGGCACTCTTGAAAATTCTCGCGATGCTTTCAATGTACTCCGGAAAATTGACAATCTCCATGGAGGAGAAGAGTGTCATGTAATCGGCATCCTTTTGATCCACCGGAATGGTCAGTCCTGTATCCTTCTCTACATGAGACAGGGTGGCCTGCAGGGTCTTGAAGGTAACACCCATTGGACTACCGTATTTCAGAGCACGCCGGGAAGCCTCTTTCATCCCTTCCGGTGCATAACCTGCGACAGAAAATGCTTCACGCTGCTTACGGATCATGTAGGTGATATCGTTACCCACCGGACAAACCATCGAACAACGCCCACACAATGTACAACTGTCATAGACCAGGGTTTCCCAGTCAGCAAAATCCTGCTCCGTGAGTTCTTCACCCATACCCAGTGAGGCACCGAGTTTGCCCCAGAACGTCTTCTCACGGCGCCAGAGTTTCTTCATCGGCTCCAGCTTATAGATCGGCGTATAGTGAGGATCCCCGGTCTCCGTATAGAAGAGACAGGCCTCGGCACACAGCCCGCAATGGACACAACTGGAGAAGTAGGAAGCGACTTTCGCATCGAGCTGCGCCTTCATTGCTTCCACACCAAGGTCAAAGGTTTCACTCATCGACAGCTCTCCCAAGTTCTATGCGTTTACACCTTTACGTCCCATTGTCGCCCCGGTATACCCCCGACTCATGACAAAGGTAAAGGCATGCATCAACTTGCTGAACGGAAAGTAGAGCAACAGCAGTTCAGCCAGCAGCAGATGCAGAAGACGCAGTACCTCGAAGGACTGAGCGAGTGCCAGGCAACCGCTCAGCATCACAACAAACACCAGTATGGCTCCCACATGATCATCCAGATCGGAGAGTAATCGGGTAACCGGATTGAGCAATCGATACAGCCATAGAAAGATCAAACCGGCGAATGCCAGTTCTGCGGATACGATAAATGCCCAATAGGGCATTGCAGGCCAGGAGAAACCGGTAATCCGTTGCGCAAAAAAATCGATATGGGGTTGCGCAAAAAAAAGCAGCGCAAACAAACCCAGATGAAAGGCATAGCCGGCAATCAATTGCAGTTTACCCCTTTTTGTCACAGTACGTTCAGGAACAAAGCGGCTGAAGATTGCACGAAAAGCACCGTTGCCTGCACTGCCTTTCGGTACAGCAAGATCGTTTCTGACACCACTCATTAGAATGGATGCAATCCGCCAGATCACACCGATGACAAACACAGTCAGTGCGAAGGTCCAAAGTGGCCCATCGATGAATTCCCCAATCATTTGCCATGCTCCTGAAGATGCAGCTTGACGCCACCTGGCGGTTCGCTACGCCTTAATCGCTCGACCGCCTCATTGGAGAGATCTTCGCCGCGCTCGATTACTTCGGTTGCCCAATGGTCATGGTGCTCCTTGGCCCAGTTAAGGTCACAATAACCGGTCGTGATGCCTTCCAGGGCTCCCTCCATGCCCACTGAACCGATATAGATATGTCCCATGATCACCACGATCATCAACAGGGCGCCCAGCGCATGAGCCACATGGGCGAGTTCCATCCACTCCCTTCCCTGACCGAACAGCGGAAACACCAACACCAGGCCTGAAGCGATGATCAGACTGCCCACCAAAATCAGCAGCCAGAACATACTCTTTTCACCCATATTGAAGAAATTCGACGGCACATGTTTGGTACCGATGATTCCCCCACCACGCAGTAACCAGCTCAGATCACCTCGCTGGTAGATATTGCGTCTGACAAAACGGATAAAGATCAGTACGACCGCAACCAGAAACAGTGGCCCCATCAGGTTGTGCCCCTCCTTGCAGGCTGAGGCTAACACGGAAAATGCCTCTTTACCCATCAATGGAATCAACACCGGCCTGCCAAACAGAAGGATCAACCCTGAGATGGCAAGAAACAGAAAAAGCGATGCCACAAACCAGTGGATCATCCGTTCATAGGTGGTGTAACGAAACAGTTTTCGATCCGACGGGCCACCTTCGATTGGTACCTTACCCCTGAGCATGTAGAAAATACCCAACAGGATAAACACCCCAACCAGTATCGACCCACCGATCGGAATCAACTGCTCCATACGGAACTTTCGCCACCTGTCCCCGTTGGCATTGATCAGAACACCGCTATCGACTCCCCGTACCTGGGAGATACCGATATTGCTGCCCTCTCTCTGGCGCACATCCCGCCACAGTTCAGCAGCTGGATTAAGCACCATCACAGATGGCATTTCCTGGCTGCCCTTGGTCTCTGCAATGATCTCAAGCGGCAGGCTGTAGAGTACTAGAAATACCAGCAACCCGGTAAACGAGATGCGCCCCACACGGCGATTTATCCTCTCTCTGCTATTAATCATTAACCTTATCCTGGTAGCCTGGTTTTTTGTTTAGTCCGCTCATGAATGCGAAGAAAAGCAAATCTGTTTTTTGCTGACGATTGGTAACCAGGGTGTTGATGTGGTCAATCCAGCCTGCAGCACCATCAGTTAATCTCTAAATCAAACCGTTATGTGGCCTCCTTTATATTCGGTCATTGTAAAAAATGCCGAGCCAATCTGATCGATTTTGCGAATCCCGGCCTAGCTCGGGATGGTCATCTAAAGATCAATCAGAGCCTCCTGAAGCCTGCGCTTTATAAGCATCAAATGATCGATTAAACCCTGCCTAATCACTCAATATTGCAAGGTGCGGCAAGACCGCACCTTACGAATTGTTTTCGGACTTGATCTTTATCACTCTTTAGAGCTGCTTTTACCGCTCATGTTTTTCGGTGCCCTGAATGAGGACTCCCTATAGGAGACACCTCGAGCCATCACACTGGCGCTGCGGTTGATGATGCGACTGCGATAGACATCGGAGATCACATCTGCATCACCGGCAAGCAGCGCTTTGGTTGAACACATCTCGGCACACAATGGCAGCTTGCCCTCTGCAAGTCGGTTGGAGCCGTATTTACGATGTTCATCCGAGCTGCTGTCGGATTCAGGACCACCGGCACAGAAGGTACACTTGTCCATCTTGCCACGGGTGGCGAAGGCGCCATCTTCCGGAAACTGTGGTGCGCCGAACGGACAGGCATAGAAGCAGTAACCGCATCCGATACAGATATCTTTATCATGCAGCACCACACCATCCTGGGTGGTATAAAAGCAGTCCACTGGACAGACCGTTGCGCACGGCGCGTCAGAACAGTGCATGCAGGCAACTGAGAGGGAGCGCTCCCCCTCCTCCCCGTCACTGATGGTCACTACCCGACGACGGTTGACTCCCCAGGGAACCTCGTTTTCATTTTTACAGGCGGTCACACAGGCATTGCATTCGATGCAACGCTCAGGATCACAATAGAATTTCATTCGTGCCATGTCGTATATCCTCTGTTAAACCCGCGCTCAGGCTTTCGTGATGCGACACAGGCTGCACTTGGTTTCCTGCATCTGTGTAACGGAGTCGTAGCCATAGGTCATGGCCGTGTTACAGGCTTCGCCCAGTACAAAGGGGTCGGCCCCGTCGGGATATTTGCTGCGAAGATCCTTACCCTGGAAATGGCCACCGAAATGGAACGGCATAAAGGCCACACCGGCGCCAACTCTTCGGGTTACCATGGCCTTCACCTTGACCTTCGCGCCTTCGGCTCCTTCCAGCCAGACATCATCGCCATCCTTCACTCCGGCATTGTTGGCATCCCTCGGGTGCATCTCGACAAACATATCCTGCTGCAGCTCAGCCAGCCAGGGGTTGGAGCGGGTCTCATCACCGCCGCCTTCGTACTCAACCAGACGCCCCGAAGTGAGTATGATCGGGTAGTCTTTCGAATAGTCTTTCGCCTGGATCGATCCGTAACGCACCGGCAGACGATAGAAGGACTTGCGGTCTTCATAGGTGGGATACTTCTCCACCAGATCCCTGCGACTGGTGTAGAGGGGCTCACGATGAATCGGCACCGGATCGGGGAAGGTCCAGACCACGGTACGCGCCTTGGCGTTACCGAAGGGTGCGCAACCATGCTTGATCGCCACCCGCTGGATACCGCCGGAACGATCGGTCTTCCAGTTCTTGCCTTCCGCGAGTGCCTGCTCTTCGGGGGTCAGATCGTCCCACCAACCAAGCTTCTTCAGCAGTTTATCGGTAAATTCCGGATAGCCGTCCTTGATCTCCGAGCCTCTGGAGAAGGCGCCGTCCGCCAGCAGGCTGACGCCGTTGCGCTCCACCCCGAACCTGGCTCTGAAGGTCAAGCCGCCCTTCGCCACCGGTTTACTGGTGTCATAGAGATTCGGTGTTCCCGGATGCCCCATCTCAGCGGTGCCCCAACATGGCCAGGGCAGACCATAGAATTCACCATCACAGGGACCACCCTCTGCCAGCAGTGAGGTGTAGTCGAAGGTACCCCAGTTCTGCTGTTGCTTCTTCATCCGCTCAGGACTCTGACCGGTGTAGCCGATGGTCCACATGCCTTTGTTGAACTCCCGGGTGATATCCTCGATCAGCGGTTCATCGTTACTCACCTTGATGTTCTTGAACAGTTCATTGGCAAAACCGAGCTTGTTCGCCATCCGGTACATGATGGTATGGTCCGGCAAAGACTCGAACATCGGCTCGATTACTTTATCCCGCCACTGTAATGAACGGTTTGACGCGGTCACCGAACCATAGGTTTCAAATTGGGTTGCCGCCGGCAGCAGATAGACACCGTCGGTTCGATCATGCATTACCGCGGAGACGGTGGGATAGGGATCGATGATCACCATCATATCCAGCTTCTCCATCGCCTTCTTCATCTCCGGTCCACGGGTTTGACTGTTCGGCGCATGTCCCCAGAGCACCATTGCCCGCACATTATCCTTCTGCGCAATGTTACCCTTCTCTTCCAGAACACCGTCGATCCAGCGGGATACCGGGATCCCCTTGGTGTTCATTACTGCAACATCCTTACCCTTGGACTGCTCGTAACTTCCCTGATCGAAGCGTCCTGCGATGTAATCAAAATCCACATCCCACACTTTGGCCCAGTGGCCCCAGGCCCCTTTCGAGAGTCCGTAGTAACCGGGCAGTGTGTGGGAGAGCACACCGAAGTCAGTGGCACCTTGAACATTGTCGTGTCCACGAAAGATGTTGGTACCACCACCGGAAACTCCCATGTTGCCCAGGGCCAGCTGGAAGGTGCAGTAAGCGCGTGTGTTGTTGTTGCCGATGGTGTGCTGGGTGCCACCCATACACCAGATGAAGGTACCCGGGCGATTATCCGACATGGTCTTCGCCGCGGCATACACCAGGTTCTCAGGCACACCGGTTACCCGTTCCACTTCTTCGGGTGTCCACTTGGCCACCTCTTTTTTCACCTCTTCCAGACCGTAGACACGCTGGCGGATGAACTCTTTATCCTCCCAGCCGTTCTTGAAGATGTGATAGAGCATGCCCCAGATCAAAGGTACATCGGTACCTGGGCGCAATCGCAGAAAGAGGTCCGCATGGGCTGCGGTACGGGTAAAGCGTGGATCGATAACGATCAGTGGCGCGTTGTTCTCCTCTTTGGCCTTGAAGACATGCTGCAGAGAGACCGGATGGGCTTCGGCAGGATTACCGCCGATGATGAGAATCGCCTGGGAATTATGGATATCGTTGTAGGAGTTGGTCATGGCACCGTAACCCCAGGTGTTGGCAACACCGGCTACGGTAGTGGAGTGACAGATGCGCGCCTGATGGTCCACATTGTTTGTGCCCCAGAAGGCGGCAAACTTACGGAACAGGTAGGCCTGTTCGTTATTGTGTTTGGCCGAACCCAGCCAATAGACAGAATCGGGCCCGGACTGCTCGCGGATCTCCAGCATCTTGTCGCCGATTTCGTTGATCGCCTGCTCCCAGGAGACTCTTTTCCATTTGCCATCCACCAGCTTGGTAGGATATTTCAGTCGACGTTCACCATGACCGTGCTCTCTCACCGAAGCCCCTTTGGCGCAATGGGCGCCGAGATTGAACGGGTGATCGAAGGCCGGCTCCTGCCCTGTCCAGACACCATTCTGCACCTCGGCGACAATGCCGCAACCTACAGAGCAGTGTGTACAGATGGTCTTTTTCAGCTCGACCTGACCGGCAGCCGCCTGTGTGGCAGCTTCGGTACGTTTGATCATGCCCGGGGCAAAACTTGTGGCCAGCGCAGCACCGCCCGCCATCAAGCCTGAATTGCGCAGAAAACTGCGACGACTCATCGTCATGCCTGCGGTTGATCGCTTCGATGGCGCCGAGTCTTTGTTGATATCGGTTACAGAGTCAGAGATCTTGTGTAGTTTCATTCCGGTACCCTCGATGACTCAACGGATGGTTGTCTTGTAGTAGGCAGCAATATGAGGTGTCAGGCGATACCCTTTCTGAGACTCCGGCTTCTCTTCATTCGCCTCTTCCACAGAAGCAGCTGTCAGACCGGGAAGAGCGGCTAAGGCTGCCACACCGACGCCAGCTCCGGCGGTACCCCGCAGAAAGGCCCTGCGTTGGTTATCCGGTGTTTTTCTGGACTTCTTTTTCATCGACTCTTCCTCCGTTGGATAGTCATTCGATCACGACTGTTTCATTTCATACCGTCATATTCAGGTAGCGCTTTTCCAATGCCATATAGGCGGCTCCGAAGCGTCCCACTGCCTTGTAGAAAACAGCTGATCTGGCATCACTCAGATCGTTGAAAAACCGCTCCAGCCAACCGGCCATATGGGTTTCGAAAAACTCTGCCTGCAACTGAAAGGGCTGTGACTCCTGTATCAGAATGGCCATCACTTCACACAGTGCCGCCACATGATCTTCCGGTTCAGTGACACCCTGCTGGCGCTGAAAGCCCAAACGGACCAGATCATCGCGCAGGCGTCCCAATGGCCTCTCCATCAGAAAACCGGTCTGATACCAGGACCCGTATGGCACCAACTCACCCCGCCCCATGCCGATAAACAGATTGTGAAACTCATCGTCAACAGCAGCGCAGTTCGAGCTTGCAGCCGACAGTCCCAGCATGGTCATCGACAGCGCCAACTCATCGACCTCCGAAGTCAGCTGGGTGAATGCGGAAACCTGGCTCAACACCTGCTGATCCGGTGGATTCCTGAGCAATTGAGCCAACATGCCATAGGCACCGACCCGACACTGCTGCTCTTCATCCAGACCGATCACCTCAGCGCTATAGGCTGCCTCTTCGGATGTCCACTGGTTGTTTGTTGAGTTGTTTTGCGTCCTGGGGCTCAGGTCATTCATCACACGCTCCTCGGATAAAGCAATTGCAAGCCGTGGACCAAATCCACGGGTAAAAAAATGACAAAAGGGGAATCGAATGGCGAAGCATCGGCGATTCTATTGGTGAATCTGTCCATCCATCGCGTCCGGGTCCTGGGCAATATCAACCACTCGGCACTCATCACAGAGACTCAGACGCCTGATTGCCCGCTCATTTTGAAACATGTAGTGGTCACTGAGTCGACTGCGCATCTTCTCGATCACCGAGCGGGTGGCGAAGGGTTTGCCACAGGAGACACAGTGAAATGGCTGCTCCTCGTGCAGGCTACGCGGCTGCTTTCTGCTCTCAGCATCGAACAACAGCCTGGGGGTAATCGAGATTGCATCCTCGGGGCAGGTGCTGGTGCAGAGACCACACTGCAGGCAGTTGGCCTCGATAAAGCGAAGTTGTGGCTGCTCACCCGAACTGCTCTGCAGCGCTTTCCCCGGACAGACCCCGACACAGGAGAAACAGAGGGTGCAGGCGTGGCTGGATACGCTGACATTACCAAACGGAGCACCTTGACTCAGACTGGCCATGGGTTCGGCCCGGATTGCCTGACTGACCAGGTGGTCGATCGCCAGATAGGCGGTCTGACGCTTATCCCCAAGTCCGGAAAACCCGGCAGTTTCCAGCTCAGGCATCAGCGAACCGACTTCTGCCTGGTCCGCTTGGACCAGTCTGATCACCCCGGCAGGATAGCCCATGGCGGTCAGAATCTCTTCAGCGGTGGTCAGTTGCTGTTGCAGGGCGTCACTCACGCCGGCTGACATCTCCTGCCGATCCATCAGCCAGACCGCCCTGGCGCCATAGGCCAGAGCCGAGAGCCAGACCTCCAGCCCCACACTGGCCAGCTCTTCCACCTGCATCACCAGATGATTGCCCATTGCCGGTTCAGGAAAGGGTTGGTCACCCTCCGCAGTAATCAGTAGCAGTGGATCCTCTCCTCCAGCATCACGGTAAACAGTGAGCAGTTTACGCAACCGCTCCAGGGTGTCCTTTACGCTGGGATAGACATAGCGTATTGCACCGCTTGGGCAGACTGTGGCGCAGGCTCCCCCACCTTGACAGAGATAGGCATTCACCTCGATGGTCTCAGCCAGGCTGCTGATGGCTTCTGCCGGACAGACATCAAGACAGCGGCTACAGGCGGTTTTTCCCGATCGCCCATGGGCGCAGATCTGTGGGTCGTAATCGAAATAGCGGGGTTTTTCGAACTGCCCTTTCATCTCCCCCAGGGTGGTAATCACCTGATCCAGTTCCGTGTCATCCCCTGCACAGTGGAAATAGCCGGGAGGTGTCATCGCACGATCCAACAGAGGCTCTGGTGACAGATCGAGAATCAGATCCACGGCTAGAAGCTCATAATTGACCTGCCCCGCCTCGCCGAGATGGATCTTGAAATCCCCCAGAAAACCATCAATCCCAATCGCCCTCCCACCCAGCGGCACCAACGGAACACCCGGCTCTTCAGCACCGGCGGTAAGAATCACCATCGGGTGCAACCGATCACCAAGCCCCGGTGCAACTTCCATCGCCCGCTGATCACCGATCACTGCCAAGCGCCCTCGGCTCTGGTAGTTGACCAGTCCTGTGGCCTCAATTCTGACTCGCCCCATCGCGGCCTGGGCCTCTCGGCGGGCCTGTTGATTGATCTGTTGTGTGGTATTGTCGTTCGTCTCATTCATGAGGGGATCTCTCGATTGTCATCATCATTGGGCAGTTGTTGTTCAGTAAGCGGATGCGGATCCTCTGTTGAGGTTTGATCATCGCTTTGCAAAGCTGTCGCATCGGACTCAACCGGCTCTGCTTCTGCCTGCTCCTGCCGCTCTGCTTCTCTTTGCTCTTGCATCTCAAGCTGATGCTTTAGGTCGGCCGTGATCACATCCCCCAGGGCTTCGAACGTGGTGAAGTCCTCCGCATAGTCATCCAGGCCGTCACAGAGATTGAAATCACTGCCGTGGAAGAGTTTGCGCAAAGCCATCTTGCGCAGCGGCTCTGAGACTTTGGGAGAGAGAAAACCGCTGTAGTCGGAGGAGTCGTCGAGCGACTCCAGAGGTGGCATATCCTCATCACAGGGCTGGTCCAGTGTTTGTTCTGCTTCGGCCTGTTCAACCAAAGGTTGCTGAGAGGCCAGTTTTCGATCCGACCAGCGTCTGATAAAACTCTCGTCACGGCTGTCTCGCCGTTCATCCAGAGGCTTTTTTTCATTAGGCTCCATGAGAGCCCCTCTCGGATTCACGCCAATCCGCCCGTTTGCGTTTGCTGCGCTTGGTCGGCACATAGTGGGCAAGTACAAAGGCCTCAGCCCATTGATAGATCTCAGCCGGAACCGCAACGGCATAGATTTCCTCATCACCCTCCAGATAGGCATGAGCCTCATCAAAACTGAAACTCACCATGAAGGGGGATGGTGTACCGTCATCCGACATATCGGCAACCACATAACAGCAGGGATTTGCAGAGAGCAGATTGTGGTAATAGCTCTCGCACTCATCTTCATGCAGCCTGAGCTTGAAACCGCTGTGGAGGTAACGACTGGTCTCCTGCTGCTCATAAATCATCTCCGCCTGTTTCGGATTGGCCTTTTCACCGGTTGCCAGCACACCTACCGCTTCCCATTGATAGGGCTGCCACCGATTGGTGCTGGGTGACTTCTGCATAATCACCGATAGCGAGAACTCCCGGGGCAGGTCGTCACCAATTCTCTTCTGTGATGAAAACATGCTCGATACCTCCAGATAGAAACCTTCTGGAGTGAATCGCAAGTTATGTACCAGAAAGCCGATGGGGAAAATCGGCAGAGAATTCATGGCGCCGGAAAATAATCCAAAAAATGGAGCTGTGGCAAAACAGGGCAAAATGTCCCGTTCTTATTCACAGAGTGAGACATTTAATACCACCACCCGGCTGTGAGCCTACGCAGCATGGGCCTCAAACAGGCTATCGAGATCCGGTATGACTTTTGCCTATAGAGTACAAGCGCTTGTTGGAGAGACCCTAATCAATGCCCGAAACAAACAATAAACCGGCTGCTGAAACCCATCGCCTGACCGACCGTTTCAATCGTCAAGTCACCTATCTGCGTATCTCGGTCACCGACCGGTGTGATCTACGCTGTGTCTACTGCATGTCTGAAGATATGAAGTTTGTCCCCAGAACCCAGTTACTGACCCTGGAAGAGCTCTACCGGGTGGCCAGTAATTTTGTCGAAATGGGGGTCAACAAGATCCGCATTACCGGTGGCGAGCCCTTGACCCGACGGGGCATCATGCAGCTGTTTCAGGCACTCGGCAGGCTTCCCGGCCTGAAAGACCTGACCCTGACCACCAATGGCACCCAGCTGACCCGCTATGCCAAGGCCCTGAAGACCGCTGGTGTTAGCCGGATCAACATCAGTCTGGATACCTTGCAGGCGGATCGTTTCCACGAAATGACCCGGGTTGGCGATATTCAACGCACCCTGAACGGTATCGATGCCGCACTGGAGGCCGGTTTCAAACGCCTGAAGATCAACACGGTGATTCTGAAAGATCGCAACCATGATGAAGTGGTCGATCTGGTCCGTTTTGCTGAAACCCGCGGCATGGACATCAGCTTCATCGAAGAGATGCCCCTTGGTGTAATCAACGATCATGATCGGCAACAGGTCTTCTACTCGAGTGACCAGGTTCTGCAGGATATCCAGCAACACTACGAAACGATTCCAACCACCGAAACCACCGGTGGCCCGGCCCGCTACTATCGCCTCAACGGTTCGCAAAGCCGGGTGGGATTCATCTCACCCCACAGCCACAACTTCTGTGATCACTGCAACCGGGTGCGCTTAACGGCAGAAGGCCGATTGCTGCTCTGTCTGGGTCAGGAGCACTCCATGGATCTGCGCCGTGTGGTACGGGCCAATCCGCTGGATGATGCCCCCTTGCGTCAAGCCATCATCGATGCCATGGAGATCAAACCCAAAGGACATGAGTTTGACCTCAGCAGCCAACCGGTGCTGTTCCGGCATATGAATGTTACCGGAGGATAAGGTGACCGCAATGAACAAGGCAAATGAGTACACTCATCGCCCACAGCTTACCGATGCCGGCCTGAGTGCCGCCCACCCTGCCACTGCGGTGGATGAATACGGTGAGATACGCCGAGGTCGGGTAGCTGCAGAGCGGGCGCTGACCGTCTATCTGGATAAACAGGAGATCGTCACTCTGATGACCCTCGGTACCCGCCCGGAGATGCTGGTATTGGGCTGGCTGCACAACCAGCGACTGATCAAGACGATCGATCAGGTGAAAGCCATCCAGGTGGATTGGGAGACTGAATCGGCGGCTGTCACAACCTTTGACGGCATTCCGGATCTGCAACAGAAAACTGCTCGTAAGACGGTCACCACCGGCTGTGGCCAGGGCACGGTTTTCGGTGATCTGATGGAGGATCTGGATAAAATCGAACTGCCGCAATCCACCCATCTGCAATCCGGCATCTATGCCTTGCTGAAGAATCTCAGCAGCTACAATGAAGTCTACCAGCGTGCCGGAGCTGTGCATGGCTGTGCGCTCTGCCGGAGGGCCGAAATCCTGCTGTTCATCGAGGATGTGGGACGACACAATGCAGTAGATGCGATCGCCGGCAACATGCTGCTTGATTCTATTCCGGGCAGGGACAAGCTCTTCTACACCACCGGCCGACTGACCTCGGAGATGGTGATCAAGGTCGCGCAGATGGGCATCCCCCTCCTGCTCTCCCGCTCAGGCGCCACCCAGATGGGCGTGGAACTGGCCAAACGTATCGGTGTAACCCTGATCGCAAGGGCCAAGGGTAAACACTTTTTAATCTATAACGGGGCAGAGAATATTACTTTTGATGCCATACCGCCGGTGCGTTATCAGACCAACCAGAAGAAACCGGTGGAACACGCCAAGAGTTGAAAATAAAGGAGAGGATATGGCTGCAGTGATCTCGCAAGACCAGCATGTATTCATGAACGTAAAACAGGTTGCTGAATACCTGCACCTTAACGAGAAGAAGATCTACTCTCTGGTCAACGAGGAGCGTATTCCGGCAACCAAAATTACCGGCAAGTGGCTGTTTCCGAGAGAACTGGTGGATCGCTGGATGCTTGATTCCGCCCATGGCGGCCTGATGACCAACCGGCTCGTGATTGCCGGCAGTGACGATCCCCTACTCTATCGATTGATCATGAATTTTGCCCAGGAGACCGGCGCCCATGCCCTGATCAGCTACTCACCGACAGGTACCCGACTCGGCCTTGATCTGCTTCAGGCGAACCGCATCGATGCCTGTGGGATACACTGGGGTCCCAACCAGGAGAGCAACACCCGCCACCCGGCCCTGTTACGTCAATACCCCCAGTTCCGACAATGGGTACTGATTCGTCTGTTTCGTCGGGAACAGGGTTTGATGGTCAATCGCACACTGGGTGAACTCAGGCCGGACACCAAAACCCTGCTGGAGGGCAACCACCGCTGGGCAATGCGACAAAGCGGTGCCGGTGCACAACGTTTTCTGCTCGAAGTACTCAGCCAACACAATGTCAATATCGAACAGTTGAACTCGGTCTGCACCGCCCTGTCGGAGCGCGAAGCGGCCGCCAGTATCGCCATGAATCAGACCGATGCCGCACCCGGTGCGCGCGCCGCTGCGCAAGAGTATGGCCTCGATTTCATACCCTTCGGTTGGGAGTCCTTCGATCTGGCGCTGCCGAGAAACATCTGGTTCCGTCGTTTGTTCCAGGATCTGATCAATCGTCTGCGCTCAGCCGACTGCCAGGCCATGGGCGAGCGCCTTGGGGGCTATGATCTGAGTGAAGCGGGTGAGCTGGTGTGGGGGGATGAGTAGCCTGTCTGTTTCGAAAAGTCTTTAAGAATAAAAAAGTCCGCGAATGAACGCGAATAAACGCAAATGGTTTGTTGTTACTCTGGCAAATCTGCTCTGATACTCACACGTCGTGACCCCAATGAAATCGAGGGATATGAAGCGTTAATTTCTGTTCGCCCCAAACGGCACCAGAACGAAAGTTATATCGATCTCTGCTTGCTTAAGTCACAACAGAACAGCTGCACTCAATCACACCAAATCCCTCTTCTCGATTTGCGTTCATTCGCGTTCATTCGCGGACTATTTTCTCTTCTTCACTGAGCAGAGATTACGCTATTATGTGTCCAATACAGGCCAATGTTCTGATCTCCAGCTGGCCCACGACTTCACCTGTAAAAAGAGTCAGTGGTATGATGGACTCATCCACTCATCGTTGCCGCTTTCTGAATCGACAGGCCATATTATGAAAACAGGTTATCTGGTACTGGAAACCCACCCTGATCACGTCGGCATGATCAGAGCCAGGATCAGAGATGAGCTGCCGAATACCCAGGAATCTGAAGCGGGCTCCGAGATCCGCTACATCGCCCGTTTCGATGATATCGAAGCCGCGCTGATGCACATGCACAACCAGCTTCACAACAGACTGGTCGACCTGGACAGCCGACTCTACAAAACCGAAGTCTCCCATGCCATCTCTGCTGTGGAATCGGATGATCTGAGCCATCAACAGGTGTGGATCGATCCCAGCATAGACACTCAGACAAGGGTCGCGATCGATGCGGAAACAGCACAACTCAAACGTCGCCACGCCATCTGGAACCGAACCTGGATGATCGTCGGCGGCTTTTTTGTACTACTGTTTTTTTTCCTCAATATAATCAGTGGAGTCTAGGGCCTGTTAACACTAATCCAATACGCCCTGCTGGGTCTGTTTTTGTGTCCAGCAAGGCAGAATGAGCGTCGTGTAGTCATTCTACATGAGCGAATGATAACGCCGCTGGGCGGAAAAATAGCCCCAGCCCCCTCTTAAATATCAATATGGGGGGGCGCGCCTGAAAAAGCGCCACGAACCGTTGCTCGTCGTTCATTTGGAATCACCAAACCTCACTCCTCGCGCCTTGATTGGCGCTTTTTCAGGCGCAACAGGGCGCATTGGATTAGTCTTAACAGGCCCTAGCTAGCTGAGGAGATGTATAAAAGCCCCTCTCCCTTGATGGGAGAGGAGTTGGGGAGAGAGTGAGCATCAAACGAGTGATGCGATAGAAGTGTAAATTGCACTCACTCAACGATACATGTATGGGGTATTGCTTAGATTGAGGAGGATGCTGATGGAGAATCCCCCTCTCCCCCGGCCCCTCTCCCGCAAGGGGAGAGGGGAGTTAATCTCTCGATCTGCTTACACCCTGATGATTGGTCGTTCTTAACTGTCATCGTCTGCTTGTTTGTCTCTGTTGACGTCACAAACCTCGACAGTCTCGAGAAACCAACTGAAATCAATCCGCCAGTATCCTATCGATCAAATTCAAGTTGCTATGGAAAAACTATTTCTCCAATAATCTGGGCATCAGCTCCACCAGATTGCAGGGTTGTGTCCGGTAATCGAGTTGCGCGGAGATCAATTTACTCCAGCCATCCTTACAGGCGCCGGTTGAACCCGGCAGACAAAAGACAAAGGTACCATTGGCAACACCGGCGATCGCCCGGGACTGCATGGTCGATGTGCCGATGATCTCATAGGAGAGTGAGCGGAACATCTCACCAAAACCGTTGATGATCTTATCCAACAGAGGTTCGACCGCTTCCGGTGTTCCGTCTCTTCCTGTCAGTCCCGTACCACCGGTGGTGATAATCACCTGAACATCCGGATTGGCAATCCACTCGGAGATCACCGCTCTGATCTGATAGCGATCATCTTTCACGATGCGTTTGTCGGCCAGCTTATGCCCAGCCTCTTCCAGCATGCTCTTGAGCTTTTGGCCGGATTTGTCATTCTCTTCCGTTCGACTGTCCGATACAGTCATAACGCTGATATTCAAAGGGATAAACTGACGTTCGTCACTCATGTTGTAGGCTCCGTGGATCTCATTCTATTCATCAGGAAAAAACAGTCGATAGCATGCCAGCTGCAAAGCACATTGCCTTGATCAAGATCAGAACTCAAGCGTCGCTTACACCTGATGCCCTGACGGACTGGCAAACTCATCAGGGTCGTTTGCTGTAGGCGTCATCGAACAGCAACTCGAGACCCTGGTGGGCGCCTCTCAAGCCATCGATAACATCCTTGGCCCAATCGAAATAGGCCTGTCGTCGGGACAGGTCCCAACCTTTCGGGGGACTATGGGCGATATCCCGCAGATTGGCGATTTTGTCAGCCAACTTTACCAGCTTGGCCTTTTCAGAGAGATTCGGGGCATGGTGTATCTGCATCGCTTTGCGCTCAAGCTTGGAGAGGGATTGATCGTCAGATACCTCCATCACCAGGCTGGCGATCACCAATCCGAACTCGATTTCGATCTCTTCAAAGGTCGTCTCCGTATCCTCAATCGTATCATGCAGTAAGGCGGTTATCAGCGTCTCTGTATCATACACACCCCCTTCATTCACCAGGATATCCATCAAGCTGATGGGGTGGTTGACATAGGGGGTCTCCTGCACATCCTTACGTCGCTGATCCCGATGCTTTTGGGCAGAGAACGCCAAGGCTTTGACGATCAATTGAAGTAGCATGTTATTCATAGTCAGTTATAGGTTTTATTTGTAATGTATTTCTTGATGAGCATTTAAGCATCCTGGATTATCCACTTCGGCTAAACTTCCGGCCGGTTTAGCCAACGGGTCCTAATAATTATAATGCTCGGACAAGCTCTTCTCATCATCAACCATATCGGCCTCCCGATAGAGCCAGATGGTAAAGACAGAGCCCTTACCCAACTCAGAGCTGACCCCGATCTCGCCACCATATTTTTTGATCAGGCTGTAACTGACCGAAAGCCCAAGACCGGTACCCTCACCGGTCGGCTTACCACTGTTGAATGGATTGAAGATGGAACCCAGTCTTTGCGGTGCAATCCCACTGCCATTGTCAATCACTTCGATCACGACGCCTTTATTCTCCCAGTCGGAACTGCGCAGGCTAATCTCGCCATCCTGCTGATGCAGTGCATGGACCGCATTCACCACCAGATTGACCAACACCTGCTGTAGCTCCTGGGAGTTGATCTTCACCTGTCTGGTCGCCTTAAGATCCAGATTGATTTCAAAATCGCTCTTGCTACGCAGATGTCGCACCAAAACCAAAGTGTGCTCAATCACTCTGTTGACGTCGGTATAGGCGGCCTCACCGCTCATCTGATCGGTGCGGGCGTACTGCAGCAGACTGTTGATAATATCCTTGATGCGGAAGATCTGCTCAATCACCAGATCGATCTCCTCTTTTACCGGTTCGGCATCCTTGCCCAGCTCGGCTACCAACAGATCCAGGTTACCTAGCATTACCGCGGTCGGGTTGTTGATCTCATGCGCGACCCCTGCCGTCAGCTCCCCGAGTGCAGCCAGCTTCTCCGCGTTGATCAACTGAGCCCTGGTCTCCTTGAGAGTTTGAATCATGCTCAGCAATCGCTCATTCTTCAACTTCAATTCCGTTGTTCGCTCCTCCACCTTCTCCTCCAACTGATCCGTCCACTCCAGCATCTGACGGTTACGCTGCTGCAGAAGATCCAACAACAGATCAAACTCTTTC
Source organism: Candidatus Thiodiazotropha sp. 'RUGA' (assembly GCA_016842065.1). Lineage (GTDB taxonomy): Bacteria > Pseudomonadota > Gammaproteobacteria > Chromatiales > Chromatiaceae > Thiodiazotropha. The sequence continues at coordinate 7,942 of JAEPDS010000025.1, read as the reverse complement.
GCCAGAACACCAATCTCATCGGTGGACGAGACCTGACCAATACGCCTGGTATAGCCTTCACGGGTGGCACGAACCACGTTCATCATCATTTCCAGAGGCTTGAATATCGATTTTGCCCCCCTGATGGAGAGTAGCGAGGATAACAGCATCAACGCCAGAAAAAGCAGGATCAGCACCAGCAACGCCTGCCAGAGCGCATTACGCGACGGCGCCTCAAGAAAACCGGCATACAGCATGCCGACCCGCTCGCCATTCACATCGACAATCGGTTGGTAAGCGGAGATATACCAATCATTCACCACAAACGCCCGATCGATCCATTTTTTGCCATGCTCCAGCACCTGGGTTCGCACCTCATCAGAAACCCGGGTACCCAGTGCCCTCTCATTCGCGGCGCGTGGCACATTGGTAGTGATACGCACATCATCGAGAAACACCGTTACTGTACCGATGCTGCCCTCAGGCAGACTGCCTGGACCATAGACAAGATCCCTGATGGTATCGACGAACTTGAAGTTACCATTCAGCAACACCCCGCCATCGAGTATCGCCACCACCCCCCCTCTTGAGTTCTTCACCGGATAGAGCGCCCTGATCATCATCCCCCGCTCTTCCACCTGCTGATCCGTCGGTCTGGCTCTGGGGGTTTCAAGCAATGGCAGTGCAACCTTGTCTGCCAAACCTCGGGATTGGGTTTCAAGCGCTTCAGCAGAAAATATTTCAATCTCCACTTTCGGCGTTCCCTGCAGGGCGATCAATAGCGAGGGAGAGGGATGGGCTCGCTGAGGCAGTTCGGCGTCGGTGGTAAAAGTGATCCTGCCATCCAAACCGAGCAGATGCAGATAGGAAAAATCGTTCTGTTGCCGGATCTTCTCCAGCTGTTGATGGATCACGCCACCACTTTTCGATTCCAGTGCGGTATTGAACGTATAGGACTCAGCCAGGCGGGCCAGGGTATTCAGATAATCCTGCTGCAGACGGTGAAAGTTGTCCTCAGCCACGGAGAGATCCGTATTGACCTTGATAAACAGCTGATCATAACTGAACTGTGAGCCCCAGTAGATGGCCAGCCCAAGCGCAATCGGCATGATCAGAAGAATCGGAAACAGTACCAGCACCAGCATTTTATAACGCAGGGTGCTCTGGATGGTACGGATCAGTTTCAACACGGACTCAGGTGATTCCCCAGGCCTGTGCTTTACGTTCAAGTGTCTTGCGCGAAATTCCCAACACCCGGGCTGCAGCCGATTTATTACCCCCATGAAGGTCAAGCACCTTCAGGATATGCCTTTTCTCAACGGCCTCAAGCTGCAATGAAGCTTCCGATTGCTCAGTTGTCGTCTCACCATCCTGTTGCTCAGTAGCGGTAATGCAAAGACTTGGCGAACGATTCAACAGCAGACAACGCTCAATCACATTCTTCAACTCCCGCACGTTTCCAGGCCATTCGTAGTGCATCAGCAATTCGATCTCGTTCTCCCCCAATACCGGGACATCGATCCCCAGGTCGGAAGCCAGTGTATGCATGAAGTGGTTGGCCAGCAGCGGTATATCCTCACTTCGCTCCCTTAAGGCTGGCATACGCAGCGTCAGTACATTGAGCCGATAGTAGAGATCTTCACGGAACTCCCCTTTTTGTACCTCATTACCCAGATCCCGGTTGGTGGCGGCGATGATCCTTACATCGACAGGGACTTCCCGATTGGAGCCGACAGGACGGATGGTGCGCTCTTCAAGGGAGCGCAACAGGTGAGCCTGCATCGAGAGAGGCATCTCACCAATCTCATCAAGGAACAGGGTCCCTCCATTGGCGTAGGTAAACAGTCCATCCCGGGAGAGATGAGCGCCGGTGAAGGCGCCTTTTACATGGCCGAACAGCTCACTCTCCAACAGCTCGGCACTCATCGCGCCACAGTTGACCGGTACAAAACTGCCAGAGCGGTTGCTTAAGTCGTGTATCGCCCGGGCAGCCAGCTCCTTACCGGTGCCCGATTCACCTTCGATCAACACCGTGGATGGCATCGGAGCCACCCGTTTGACCACTTCACACAAGGCATGCATCTGCTGGCACTCACCAACGATGCCGGAGCTGTCATAGATCTGATCGACTTGGCGTCGCAACACGAAGTTCTCACGCTGCATCTTCTGTCGATCCAGATAGCGCTCGACGGATGCCACCATCTGCTCCATACGGAACGGTTTCATGATGAAATCCTCGGCACCGGCTCTAAGCGCAGAGATGGCCGTCTCCAGATCTGCATGGGCGGTCATGAAGATCACCCCGGTGGTCCCACCCTGCTCTCGCAACTCTCTTACCCACTCAACGCCACCCCGGTGTCCCGGCAGGCGAATGTCGGTAATGATCAGATCAAAATGGCAGTGTTTACGCAGCTCTTCGGCTGTGGCGACATCCTTGGCAGTTTCCACCAGCCCGAAATGGCGTCTCAACCCTTTCTGTAAAAAGCTGAGGATACCCGGTTCATCGTCTACGATGAGCACCGAGGTCATTCGGCTGGATGTACCTTCCTTGTGGTAAACGCTCGTGGACTCATCCCGAACCACAAGCTCTTCAGTTTTAATGTTCATTGAGTACTGTTCTATCAAGGCAATCCACCGACGGCTGAGTGAGACAAAATGTCCAATAAAAAGTGTGTCAATCTGGGACCATTTGTCTCAATTTTGGACTCCCTTGAACAGCACAGGGAGAAACCGACAGCTAAAGAATGCAGAAATTGTGTTTATAATCCTGCCATTATCTACATAGTAGACAATACAGGTCCATTTGCTATTGCAAATACCATGACAACTTTCCCAGATAAGAGTGGCACCACTCTTGCAATTAAATCCTCGCAGCCAGAGATAAGGAGTGACTTTTTAGGCATTTGTTCAATGGTTGCACACTACTGTTTAAGTCTGCTGAAAAGAAATAAAACACACTTAAATTATGTTTTTGTTAAGCAACATAGCCCGATCAATCGCTGTACCCACCCTTCTTACGGACGATTCAGTGACACAAAATTTATACCGCAATGAGGCAACTCCCAATGAATAAAAATATGGTGAAACACTTATTCACACTCCTGTTGATGACACTACTCATCCCTTTCACCACAGCTCATGCAGACGCCAACAAAATCATCCGACTGGCCACCACAACCAGTACCGACAATTCAGGACTGCTTAAAGAACTGCTACCGGAATTCCAAGCCGACACCGGTTATAACGTCCATGTGATAGCGGTCGGTACCGGTAAAGCACTGCGCATGGGACGTGATGGCGACGTGGATGTAGTCCTGGTACACGCCAGGTCTGCCGAAGATCAATTTGTCGCCCAGGGTCATGGTGAAAAACGTTTCGGTGTGATGTACAACGACTTTGTGATCGTCGGCCCGCAAGCTGACCCTGCTGGCTTATCAAATGCCAAGGATGCCACCACCGCCCTGCAACTGATCGCCGAACATCAGGCGATCTTCGTCTCTCGCGGTGATGATTCCGGCACCCACAAAAAAGAGTTGGGACTGTGGAAAAAAGCGGCCGTCGATCCACAAGGGCAATGGTATCGTGAAGCCGGCCAGGGAATGGGTAAAGTGCTGCAGATCGCAGCAGAAATGGATGCCTACACCTTAACCGACCGCGGAACATGGCTTGCGTATGAGAAAAAGTCTCCGCTGAAAGTCGCTTTTGAGGGCGATCCCCTGCTGTTCAACCCCTATGGCATCATCGCGGTAAATCCACAGCGCTATCCCGACACCAATCATCGGGGCGCCCAGGCGCTGATCCACTGGCTGATCTCACCGGAGGGTCAGGAACGTATCAATAACTTCCGCATTGGCAGTAACCGTCTCTTCACACCATCCGCTGATGCTGGAGAGTTTGCCGCAACCAAACACTGACCACATGGATTCCTTAACCACCACAACACTGGCAGCCCTTGAGTTGCTGTTCAGTGGTAACTCTGAACTCTGGGAGATCATTGCGATCTCCTTCAGGGTCTCAGGGGTTGCCATACTGGTGGCGTCACCACCGGCTCTGCTGGTCGCTTTCATACTCGCCTACTACCAGTTCCCCGGCAGACGTCTGCTGATCTCCATCAACAGTACCCTGCTCTCAGTACCTGCCGTGGTAGTAGGCCTGACCCTTTTCATTCTGCTCTCCAGGCAAGGTCCGCTTGGAGAGTGGAAGTTGCTCTTTACTCAGACGGCAATGGTGCTTGGTCAGATCGCCCTCGCCTTTCCGATTCTTGTCGCCATGGGCCACTCGGCACTGCAAGCCTGTGACCGCAGAGCCTGGGAGACGGCCCGCACTCTGGGCGCGACACCACTACGGGCGCTGATCACCATCATGCGGGAGGCGCGTTTTGGCCTGATGGCAGCACTGCTTGCGGCGTTTGGCCGGATTATCGCCGAAGTTGGGGCGTCAATGATGCTTGGTGGCAATATCCTCCACTATACCCGTAACATTCCAACCGCCATCGCATTGGAATCGAGTAAGGGTGAATTCGCTCAGGGTATCGCTCTGGGTCTGGTTCTTTTGATTCTGGCATTCACTCTGAATGCCTTCCTGCAGCACTTTCAAGGTAAGGGGCAACCAGCCTGATGACTACAGCAGATCAATTCAATGTTCATTACCTGAAAAAACACTATGCCAAACGGCAGGTGCTGGATGAGGTCACCTTCTCCCTGCAAGCCGGACAGACCCACCTGTTGAGTGGCGACAATGGGGCGGGTAAAACCACCCTGTTACGTATTCTGGCTGGACTGGAGAAACCGGACAGCATCCAGATCGACCTGGGTATGGGGCCGCTCAACTGGCGCCATGTCAAAAAAACCCTGCAGCAGCATGCCCTCTATCTTCATCAACACCCTTATATGTTTGACGGCACGGTGAACTACAACCTGGGCTATGCCATCGGTGCAAAACTGACCAAGCGGGAGCGTCAACGACAGATCGACAAAGCCCTGGAGTGGGCCGACCTGAAACAGCTGTCACAGGCTCCGGCCAAATCACTCTCCGGAGGCGAGAAACAGCGGGTCTCCCTGGCCCGGGCCTGGTTGAAGAGACCGTCCATTCTGTTACTGGATGAACCCACCTCCAATCTGGACCAGGAATCGAGACATCGCACACTCAGTCTGCTGGAAGCTTTCAAAAGCAATGGTACAGCCATGCTGCTGGCCAGCCATGATCCTATGCACTTCCCCTCACTGATAGACCAGCACTTGCGTCTGGATCAGGGTAAACTGATCCGCATCGATAACCAGAATCTGATCGAATTCGATCAGACTCACCCTAACTTCAGGAGTACGGCGTGAACGACCGTTCAGATTACACCGCTGTCATCCTGGCCGGTGGCCGGGGAAGCCGCATGGGCGGCAATGACAAAGGCCTGATCCTGCTCGATGGCAAACCACTGATCGAACATGTCATCAACACCATCGCACCCCAGGTTGGGCAGCTGTTAATCAACGCCAACCGCAATATGGCGGAGTATCAGAGGTTCGGTTATCCGGTGATTCGGGACGAATTGAGTGGCTATCAGGGTCCCTTGGCGGGCATCTACTCCGCACTGGAACAGATCACCACCCCGAATCTGATCACCGTACCCTGCGATGGTCCCAGACTACCGAAAGATCTGGTGGCACGGCTGGCAAGTGCGCGTGAAGCCGCTGCGGCGGACATTGCAGTAGCTCACGACGGCAAGCGCCTGCAACCGGTGTATGCCCTGATCGGCAAAAAACTGCGACCAAGCCTGAACGCCTACCTGGATGGCGGTGATCGAAAAATCGATCTCTGGTATGCACAACATAAAATGGTTACCGCCGACTTTTCCGATATTCCTGAAACCTTTCTGAACATCAATACACCCGAGGAAAGGAATGAACTCGAACAACCGCAAACCGCTGAACAGTGAGGCTGGCGGGATAATCGAATATCCGATTCCGCTGCTCGGCATCATCGCCTACAGCGGCACCGGCAAAACCACCCTGCTGACCAAACTGCTGCCACTCCTCAAGGCAGCAGGCCTGAGGATCGCGGTGGTGAAACATGCACAGCACCAGTTCGAGATCGACCATCCCCATAAAGACAGTTATGAGCTGCGTAAATCCGGCGCCAGCCAGATGCTTGTCACCTCCAGGGGGCGTATGGCGCTGATTGCCGAGACCGATGAGCGCAATGAACCCGATCTGCAGTCCACCCTGCCGCATCTCGACCACCAGGTCCTCGACCTGGTTCTGGTCGAGGGATTCAAACACGCCCCCATACAGAAAATCGAGCTGCACCGACCTAAACTGGGCAAGCCATTGATCTGCCAGACTGACCCAAACGTCATTGCCATCGCCACGGATGAAGCGATATCCTCTCTACCGGTCGGTTTACCGGTATTGGATCTCAACCAGCCGGAAGCGATTGCCAACTTCATTCGTCAACAGCTCTATCGATTCGGAGAACGCCCCATCCATGACCCTGCAAGCCACCAATCCACAAACCAGTTGCGCTGATCCCGAACCATCGAGCACCCTCCGGGTTGCTGCAGCCAGAGAGGCTATCCAGCGTGGTATCAAGCCGATCCTGACCACGCAACGACTGGCACTACGTGATGCTCTGGGCCGGGTGCTGGCAGAACCGATCATTTCACCACTCGATGTTCCCGGCCATACCAACTCCGCGATGGATGGCTATGCCTTGAAGGGTTCGGATCTGCAATCTTCCACAACGACAAGCTTTAAGCTGATCGGCACCACCGTGGCCGGCCAACCCTTTCAGGGTCAATGCCAATCCGGTGAATGCATCCGCATCATGACCGGCGCACCAATGCCCGAAGGCACGGACACGGTCATCATGCAGGAACAGGCGAGACTGGATGAGACGCAAATGGTCTCATTCACCTCACAACACAAGCCGGGACAGAATGTGCGCCATGCCGGTGAGGATATCGCCAAAGGCAGCAATGTGCTGGAACCGGGCAGACGCCTGACAGCCGCCGATCTGGGCGTCATGGCATCCCTCGGCTTTGGTGAAGTCAGTGTCAGACGCAGGCCTCGCGTCGCCTTCTTCTCCACCGGCGACGAATTGCGCGGCATCGGCGAATCCCTGAGAGAAGGGGATGTTTACGACAGCAACCGATACAGTCTCTATGGCATGCTGAAAAATTGTGGTGTGGATCTGCTCGACATGGGCGTTATTAAAGATGACCCGGACGCCTTGCGCCAGGCCTTCCAGGCAGCGTCTGAAGAGGCGGATATGGTGATCTCATCCGGGGGTGTTTCGGTTGGTGAGGCCGACTATACGAAAAAGATCCTGCAGCAGCTGGGTGAAATCCACTTCTGGAAAATCGCCATGAAACCGGGACGCCCACTGGCGTTCGGCGAACTGGGACAAACCCGTTTCTTCGGCCTGCCCGGTAATCCGGTGGCGGTGATGGTCACCTTCTATCAATTCGTACTGCCGGCGATACACTATCTGGCCACCGGCAAACCCTATCAACCCTTCACCCTGAAGGCAGTCTGTCAGGACGCCCTGGGTAAGCGGCCTGGACGATATGAATTCATACGCGGTGTCTTTTCCAGCGCAGACGATGGTCAGCTCAAAGTTGAATCGGTTGGCCAGCAGGGTTCGGGGATTCTCACTTCGATGAGTCGTGGAAACTGCTTTATCCTGCTACCGGAAAGTTGCGCCGGAGTCAGTGAAGGAGACCAGGTTGAGATTCAACCCTTCGCATCATTAAGTCTTGTGTGAAGAGCCTCTTCCTAGATTTTTAACGGAGACTTGAAATGGGTGTTGCGCACGAATGGCACTGACAGTTAGAGAATAAATCACCAATGAACGCCAATTACCGCGAATCTTTGCTAGGGCCTGTTAACACGAATCCAATTGGCCCTGTTGTGCCTGAAAAAGCGCCAATCAAGGCGCGAAGAGAGAGGTTTGGTGATTCCAAATGAACGAC
>JAEPDS010000024.1 GCA_016842065.1 Candidatus Thiodiazotropha sp. 'RUGA' | reverse complement strand
CTCGCGCCTTGATTGGCGCTTTTTCAGGCGCAACAGGGCGCATTGGATTAGTGTTAACAGGCCCTAGATGAAAACGGTAAAAATCTCTCATAAAGACCGATGGAGTTATGTAACAAATGTCACACAGATCCTATTCAGTGGATACCTGTATAACACTATTTGCGTCAGCAGATGCTTTAGTCGTGTAGAGGACTCAATCTCTCCAGATAGTCATCCGGTACAGGATCATGCACCTATACAGGCCTATCTAAGGCTCAACCGGTCTGGTAGAAGAGTGGCAATAACCAACTGAACGCCAGCCACATGATCAGAATCAAAGGCAACCCAACCCGGACAAAATCGCCGAAAGTATAGTTACCGGCGCTCATCACCAACAGATTGGTTTGGTAGGCCATAGGCGTGGCGTAACTCATATTGGCACCGAACAGGACGGCAAGTACAAACGGCTCAGTCGGCAGATTGAGATTCTGCGCGATTCCGATTGCCACCGGAGTACCGATAACCGCAGCGGCATTATTCGAAACCACATTGGTCAGTATTGCCATCAGCAGCATCAGGCTGCTGAGTATCACGGTTGGGGATGCCCCGGCGGTCAAATCGACAAAGCTGTCTGCCAGAAACTCGCTTCCCCCGGTCATCAGCAGCGCATTACCCAAGGCGAGACTGGCAACGATGATCAGAATCACCTGGGCATTCAGTGCCCGACCGATATCGCGCCAACTGAGACAACCACACAATAACATCAGCAACACACCAGTTACCGCACTCACCGCAATCGGTAGAATGCCCAGTGCAGCAAACAGAATAATCCCCAGCATGATGGCCAATGAATAGGGTGCACGCCGGGTATGCGGTAAATCTGTCGTAGCATCCAACACCATGACGATCGATTGCTGTTTCAGTTCATGTATCTGATCACGCTTTCCTTGTACCAGAAGGACGTCACCAACCCTCAGGGTCAGATTACCCAATCCCTGAGGCATGGATCGGATGCGCTCATTGGCGCGGTGAACGGCCAATACGACCAATTGATAACTATCTGCAAAGCGCATCTCATTCAGTGTGCGGTTCTGCAGGGGGGAGCCTCTGAAAATAATCGCCTCTGCCAGCTGCTGATCGTCTGCACGAAGCGGGTGATCATTATCTACCTCATCTCCTCCGGAATAGAGCGTTGCCCCCAATTGCTGCTCAAAAGCCTTCAGGTTGGCGGGTGTATCGTGCACCAAAAGGCGATCACCAGGATTAAGCTGGGCATCGGGAAGCGGCATGATATAGGTGGTTTCGCTGCGTCTGATCCCTTCAACCTGCATGCGCTCATGGGTCAGTGCGATCGCTTCCGAGAGACTCAAACCTGCTACCGCGCTGTCCTCTTTTATGGCCAGGTGCGCAGTAAAAATCCGTGGAGAACTATCGGCAAGGACCAGCTCTCTGCTTGGCAGAATGCGGGGCGCAATCAGCCATAAATAGAGTATGGCGATGGTGTTGGCAATCAGTGCAGGGACGATGAAATCGAACATCTCTATACGATCCAATCCCATATCAGCCGCAACCCCGATAACAAGAAGATTGGTCGAAGTACCGATTGAAGTACTCATGCCACCGATCAATGTGGCAAATCCCATCGGCATCAACAACGCCGAGGCATCACTCTTGGTCTGTAGCGCCACACTGACCAGTATGGGCAACAAAAGCACCACGATGGGGGTATTGTTGATGAATGCACTCATCACCGCCGCCATCAATAGTGTGAGCAGAAACGATATTGTTGGACTTACCCGCCATAAACTGGCCAAGGTTCGCCCAATCGGCTCCAGAGCACCGGATCTGACCAGGCCATGCCCAGCCACCATTAAAGCGCAGACAGCAATCAGTGCCTCATGACCGAAGCCTTTGAAAAAATCAATTGAATGAACCCGGCCGGCTGACCCTTGGTAAGGAAATAGTTCAAAGCCGAGTGCCAGCAGAGTCAAAATCATCAATGCTGAACTCTCCATTGGGATCTTTTCCCGACTGAAGAGCACCAATGCCAATCCTGTCAGCAGGAGTACGGCGAGCATGTGTGAATTAAGCGCTCCGTTTTCTATCATTTCTTTCCACTGGGCGGTTGTTCTATTTGCCGGCAACAGACCAGCACAGCAATCAAAGCAAATCGTAATAGGACTCTTAAAAAGGGCAAGAGATTGAAACAGGGGTGGATAACGCTGGCCGTTCTTAGGCCAGTATAGCCGCTTTGTGAGCGCGCAAAAAAATCCCGGCAGACGCCGGGATAATGTGGAGGATCACAATGTTCAAAGCGTGCTTACGCTCGAAACACAGATCAATATGCAGTAAACGGGCCAAAATATATTTAATATATATTTCAATAACTTAATAATTTTCCTCGCAACATTGGCGCGAACTTATGCACTAATTTTGTTCAACGTGCACAACATCGAATGATTCATTTTCGTGCAGGAGTAATCCCACACTTCTACTGGATGAAGGTGTAACAACTGTTAACAGTGAGATCGTATTGGAGTTGGCTTGAACTTAAACAAGAGCGGATACCAAGCCAATCAATTCAGTCAAAACGCCACAATGAACAGACTGCTTCTGCTCAGATGAAATGCCTGCTGAAGACAACTTCCATGAGATAACTTTGTCGACTCAAAATCAAAGATGTTATCGTTTACAAAACCGGTTTGAATTGGTAGAGAGTGAGATCAATCCTGGTGTCGAAATGAGAGCGCTACACCAAGCTGATTTAGCCACTGCAACTCCTGTTCGATTGGCCAGCAGAAGAGGCTGGTATTTTTGAATGATTCTTTCCCTTGATATCGGTCAATCGTATGGTAATCGATCTCTCAGTCTTGCTTGTTAATCGTGTTTACCGGTAGCGTAAACCTATTCACTCCCAGGTGAATCGATTGGCGGCTTTTACTGCCCGACTTAAAACTGCTTACCGATTAAAACTCTCTTGCCGAATTATTATTACTTAAGAAAAAAAACGATCGGACGAAAGCATAGTTACGATTTAACGTGGTTTAGTGACTAAATTTCGTTGTATTCGTCATAAATTCATAGATTTTGTCGTAATAAATTGTCACAAGGTGTTGTTCTTATTCTCATCTCGAACTATATTATGCAAGTCTATTCAATTATATAGGAGTACCAATGGCACTTAAGAAAACTGTAAAAAAGCGTCGTAGAGCAAAAAGAAAAGTTGTTTCTATGGAAGCAATCACAGAAGCTTTGCAAGCCGACATTAATCTTTCTGCAGCAAACAAGCGTGCACTAAGCAGATTATCTAAAGCTGAAAAAGCACTGGAGCGTCAGGACAAGATGCTTGCAACCAACAGCGAACGTGTAGCAAAAGCTCGCGCCGCGGTCAGCAGTGCTAAAACTCCAGCCAGCAAAGCAAAAGCTAAAGAGCGTCTGAGTGCAGCTCAAGACAAGCTTAAGCAGGTAAAAGCTGATCGCAGTGCACTGGCCAGTGAGCAAGGCAAGGCGGTTCGTCTGGCAAAGGGACTCTACAAAGCCATGCAATCAGCCCGGGCGAAAATGATCAAAGACTTTGAGAAGAGTGCAAAAGCTCTCGAAAAAGCTGTTGATTCACCACGCCGTCGGCGCCGCAGGGCTAAGAAAAAAGTGGCTGCCGCTGCCGAATAAGCTGGCGATTCATGAAGAATTGAGTTCACTGTCCTGGCCTTTTCAGGGCAGTGAATCCCTCCCCCAACCTCAACTCCCCTGCCTAAGATCACAACCAGCTGAAACCGGTCATGTTCCATTTATAAATCCGGACGTCGTAGATCATTCCGGGCCTTGAGCCATTCCAGCCACCCACTGAAGCGCTCCAGTCTGAGCTTTATCCGACCAGGTTTCGTGAACACTAACCTTTTGAGCCCGCATGTCGGTCATGTATTGATATCCTGTTACGGCTGCAGCAGCCCGGACAGCGGTTTATAACTAAGCACGGTGGATCGTTCGTAACACCAGTTCAGCGCTTGTCAGCTTGCCTGTTGCGGCTGACCATTCGATAGATCAGTTTCTCTAGCTCCACCAGGATCAACACGCTCGATGCGACCATTACAATCAACAACCACATGCCTGCTGATATTGGCGCCGTTCCGAAAAGAAACTGCAGCTGCGGCAGGTAGGTGAATCCCATCTGGAAGATGATCAATAATCCGATTGCATAGAGTACATATCGGTTACCTACAAACCCACCCCAGTTAACTATGGAAGCAGTAATATAGCGAGAATTGAACAGGTAGAAGATCTCAAACATCACCAGGGTATTGACCGCGATGGTTCTTGCTTCCTCGATACTCAATCCCTGTTCACGTGCCATTATGAACAGACCAAAGGTTCCACCCGTGAGAATGGTTGAGACAAACAGAATGCGCCAAAGCAGAAACGGGGTCAGTAGTGGCTCGCTAGCCTCTCTTGGTTTACGATGCATGACACCTGGCTCTGATGGTTCCATAGCCAGCGCCAAAGCCAGAGTCACCGCTGTGATCATGTTGACCCATAAAATCTGCACCGGTGTCAGAGGGAGTTGATTGAATCCGAGTACGATTGCCGAAAGAATGATTAAAGCCTCCCCCCCGTTTGTCGGCAGTATGAAGAGTATGGCTTTCTGTAAATTGTCATAAACGGTCCTGCCCTCCTCAACTGCAGAGATGATTGAGGCAAAATTATCATCAGCAAGCACCATCTCAGACGCCTCTTTTGCTGCTTCCGTACCATTCTGACCCATTGCTGTTCCCACATCTGCACGCTTCAATGCCGGGGCATCATTAATACCGTCTCCTGTCATCGCAACAATCTGATGTTGATCCTGCAACAGGGAGACAAGCCTCAACTTATGCTCAGGACTCACCCTGGCAAAAACATCCACCTCCATGACCTGGTCGCTCAGTTGCTGATCATTCAATCTTTGAAGATCCAGCCCGGTGAGTGCATGATCACTGTTCTCCAGATGCAATTGGCGGGCGATTGCCAGTGCAGTTGCCGCGTGATCTCCGGTAATCATTTTGACCCTGATACCGGCCTGTTGACACTGCTTTATTGCTTCGATGGACTCACTCCTGGGAGGATCGATCAAACCAAACATACCCAACAGAATCATTCCCTGCTCTACATCCTGAAAATCGAGTTCAATCTTATCGATTGGTGCAGGCTTGATTGCAATGGCCAATACGCGTTGTCCCTGTTTTCCCATCTCATCGATCTGATTCAGCCAACGTTGCCGGTCGAGTGGTTCGTCACCGGTCAAGGTCCTCTGCAATCCACAGATATCCAGCAGTTTTTCCGGCGCGCCTTTGATAATGATAAAAGCGCCACCACTGTGACTGTGGTGGAGTGTTGCCATGAAACGATGTTCTGACTCGAAGGGGATCAGGTCGGAACGCGGATGTTCCTGAATGGCCACGTCTGTATCGAGACCGGCTTTGACACCAGCCACCAGTAGCGCTCCCTCCATGGGATCACCATGAACTCGCCAGTCGTTACTCTCAAGCTGCTGCAGTGAAGCATCGTTACACAACACAGCAGCCCTCACCACTTCACCGAGTTGCGGGTGATCTTCGACCTGAATCGGTTGCCCCCCGAGGTTTATGGAACCATGCGGATCATAACCATCACCAGTCAGGGCAAAGCTGTTCTGGCAGGTAACAATGGTCCGCACAGCCATTTCATTACGTGTCAGGGTACCGGTTTTGTCCGAACAGATAACCATTACCGAGCCCAGAGTCTCAACAGCAGGTAGCTTTCTGATGATTGCATTCCTTTGCGCCATACGTTGCACACCGATTGCCAGGGTGATGGTCATGATTGCCGGTAACCCCTCCGGTATCGCGGCAACGGCAAGACTGACAGCGGCCAGAAACATCTCTGAAGCCTGATACCCCTGCAATAAAATACCGAACAGAAAAGTGATCACGGCAACGGCCAGAATACCAATCGTCAGCCAACGACCAAATTGATCCATTTGTCGTAATAGTGGCGTCGTTGTGGATTGGACCTCAGCAACCAATGAACCAATACGGCCGATTTCGGTATTGACTCCAGTGGCAACCACCACCCCTCTGCCCTGCCCATGAGTCACCAGGGTTCCCGAGTAGACCATATTTGTACGGTCTCCGAGGGGTGCTTCCTTTTCAAGGACCTCGATGCTCTTTTCAACAGACATCGATTCGCCGGTCAATGCAGACTCCTGCAGCTGAAGACCCTTAACCCGAAACAGCCTCAGGTCAGCAGGCACCCGATCACCTGATTGCAACAGCACCACATCCCCGACAACCAGCTGTTCAGCATCAACAGTAAGCTGCACTTCATCCCGTAACACCATGGCCTGAGGTGACAACATCTGACGAATGGCATTCAGGGCGTTTTCTGCTTTACCTTCCTGGAGATAGCCGATCAAGGCATTGATGACCACCACGCCAAAGATCACACTGGCATCCAGCCAATGCTGCAGCAGTGCAGTGCCTACCCCTGCAACAATCAGCACATAGATCAGCACATTGTGGAATTGATAAAGAAAACGCTTCCAGGCCGGTATCGGCTCCGGCTCTGGAAGGCGATTTGCACCATAGAGTTCAAAGTGTTTTTTAGCCTGATCGCTCGACAACCCGGATTCAACCGAATCAAATTGATCAAGTACTGCGCTGATTTCAGATGCATGCCAGTGATCGCCAAGTTGTTGGGAATTGTCAGACCGTGCTGAGTCGTTATGACTGGTTGGTTTAAATACTCTGAAAAGAGTGAAGATCACAACGAATAGACACAACAGTGCCAGGCCGATCCACCATATGTCACTAAACATGAACAGACTCTCTCAATAGTTTCTGATCGGCGAACCTACTGAATAGTAAGCTGCGAACAGTAACTGATAATTCAAAACCACGATCATCAAGATGCAAGCAGCACATTGCCTATGAACAATCAGTTAATCACAAGCAATCGAAGCATTTACTAACATTATAATAAATACCCACAATACCACTGCTAAAATAGGGAAATTACCTGACCAAACTGATGAATCGAAGTGCTTTGACAGACAGAATCACTTCAACAACAGTATTTTATCAAGATCTCATCAAGAGAGCTCAACCCTGCTCTGTCCCACTGATTGGACCTTGCTATGCAGAATGCTGCGCTCTTAAAAGTATATTCAATTATTCTAATTAATAATCAATACCTTAATTAATTCTCGACAAATTAACTTAGTTATTGCGTTTTAGTTGGTTTATGACTTATTCTTCAGACCTAGGGCCTAATTAACAAGTACTAGATCAATAAAACGACGCCTAGCAGAATCCGGCCGTCACTGATGTGCGGAATAGCAGATGATCCGAAGGGATAGTCAAAACAGTGATTCTGATGAAGCAGTTCTCATCATCAATCCAAACAGAAACCTGACTTGGCAGCAGTCCAAGTGGTTGTTCTTTTTCTTTGCCTCTTGCTGTTCGGCAGTTGCCGCATATTTCTACTCGATTGGCGCCTGGCTGGTGTTGCCATTTGCCGGCCTGGAGATTCTCCTGATCGGCATCGCCATCTATTGCCAAAGCTGCTGTGCCCATAGCCAGCAGATCATCCGCATAGACAATAAACATGTCAGAGTCATCAATAGCGGTCGAGTCGAATCGGAAAAGTGTTTTCACAAATCCTGGCTGAAGATCATCAGAAACCGTGATCCCAGTGGCTGGTACCCAAGCCGGCTGTTGATCGGTTCCCATGGGCAATTCGTTGAGGTAGGAAAGGATTTGATTGAAGAGGAGCGGGAGACACTCGCCCACAACCTGAAAAGTGCAATCGAGGGCATCTGAGCCGTATGAAGTTCAATAACAATTTTAAACGACAGGATAATCATCCCATGTCGGCAACTCAGCAGCTGATCAATAATCAATCATACAAGCTTAAAACGGCATCATTAACCGGGATTGTAGTTGCCGGTATGTTATACGCCGATAAATGTAGAGCGGAATATGGTATCAATTTCCCTCCTCCGGCTGCTGATGTTGCCCAGGAGATCTATAACATCCATATGCTGACGATGCAGATCACAACGGTGTTGTTACTGATCGTTTTCGGCTTCGTCTTCTACTCCCTCTACTATCATCGAAAAAGCCGGGGCTTTCAGGCAGATCAGAACTTCCACAATTCCTGGTTTGGCAACTGGTCCTGGGTGGTTGTTCCCGTGATGGTACTGGGCGTGGATCTCACGATTGCCGGGAAAGCGGATGCGGTATTGAAAAAGGTCTGGGATGTACCTAAAGAGGAGAATATTCTGGATGTCAAAGTCACCGGCCATCAATGGTGGTGGGAATTTGACTATCTGGACCATGACATCAAGGTGGAAAGCCGCTATGTACCTGAAAAGGAATCTGGGGATCTCTACCTGAGAGAGGTCGACAATCGCCTGGTATTACCGACCGGACAGAAAATACGCTTCCTGCATACCTCGGCTGATGTCTTGCACGCCTTCTGGGTACCGGAGCTGGCAGTAAAAAAAGACGCCATTCCCGGTTATGTCACCGAAACCTGGGCTGAGCTCAACCGTGAAGGTGTCTTTCGTGGCCAATGCGCAGAACTCTGCGGCACCTGGCACTCGCGTATGCCGATCGTGGTTGAATCCGTTTCGCCACAGCAGTTTGCCGCCTGGGTCGATGATCAGAAGGCCATCAAGGTCGCAGCGGCGGCTGAAGCCAGTGCAGACAAGACCTGGAGCATGGACGAGTTGATGGCGAAAGGAAAAACCCTTTACGACACAAAATGTGCCGCCTGCCATCAGGTTAACGGTGTGGGGCTGCCACCCGCCTTCCCTGCATTGAAAGGCTCGCCAATGGCAACCGGATCCATCGAGGACCACCTGGAGATCGTCATCAAAGGTAAAGAGGGTACTGCGATGCAACCCTGGGGCTCACTGAATGATCTTGAAATAGCAGCCATCGTGACCTACGAACGAAACGCCTGGGATAACAATACAGGCGATGTGGTGCAACCTTCAGATGTGAAGCAGGCGAGATAGAGGAGAGTTTGAACATGACCACAACCACCTTAAACCACGATGAAGCGCATCACCATGATATGCCAACAGGTTGGCGACGTTGGCTGTTCAGCACCAACCATAAAGATATCGGGACCCTTTATCTTCTGTTTGCCCTGACAATGCTGTTTCTCGGTGGCGCAAGCGCCATGTTGATCCGCTTGGAACTGTTCCAACCGGGTATCCAGTTACTTGATCCGGATCTCTACAACAATCTGGTGACCAATCATGCCCTGATCATGATATTCGGTGCGGTTATGCCGGCTGCCGCAGGATTGGCAAACTGGATGATTCCGATGATGATCGGCGCACCGGACATGGCCCTGCCAAGAATGAACAATCTCAGCTTCTGGATTCTTCCGGCAGCTGCAACCATGTTGATTCTCTCCTTTGTAGTGCCCTTCTTTCCTGGTGGCGGCACCCAGATCAATACCGGATGGACCCTCTATCCGCCGCTGTCAGTTCAGGTTGGCATGTCGATGGATTTTCTTATCTTCGCCATCCATCTGTTGGGTATCTCCTCTGTGCTGGCCTCGATCAACATCATTGTCACCCTGTTGAACATGCGCGCACCAGGCATGACGCTGATGACCATGCCGATGTTCTGCTGGACCTGGCTGGTAACCGCTTTCCTGCTGATTCTGGTAGTCCCGGTACTTGCCGGCGGTGTCACAATGCTGCTGTTCGACAGACATTTCGGCACCAGCTTCTTCGATGCAGCCGGTGGTGGAGACCCGGTGTTGTTTCAACATCTGTTCTGGTTCTTTGGTCATCCGGAAGTCTACATCCTGCTGCTGCCGTCGATCGGTGTGCTCTCCCATGTGATTCCTGCATTTTCCCGCAAGCCCCTGTTCGGCTATAAGTCGATGGTTGGCGCCATGTTGACCGTAGCCACAATTGGTATGGTGGTATGGGCCCATCATCAATACACCATCGGAATGTCATTGGGTGCGGTCACCTATTTTATGATCGGGACGATTCTGATCTCCATCCCGGTGGGTCTGATGATTTTTAATTTCATCGCCACCATGTGGCGCGGCGCCATGACCTTTGAAACGCCGATGCTGTTTGCCGTGGCCATCGTTCTGATGTTCACGTTTGGAGGATTGAGTGGCGTTATGCTGGCTGTGGTTCCAGCCGATATGCAGTATCACGACAGTATGTTCGTTGTTGCCCATTTCCACTACGTGTTGATGCCAGGCGCTGTATTCGGACTGTTCGCCGGTGTTTTCTACTGGCTACCCAAGTGGACAGGTCATATGTATGACGAAACCCTGGGCAAAATCTTTTTCTGGACCAATGTAATCGGTTTCAACATCACATTCTTCCCGCAGCACTTTCTAGGTCTGGCTGGCATGCCGCGAAGAATCGTCGACTACAACATGATGTTTACCGAGTTCAATGTCATCTCCAGTATCGGCGCGATCATTTTCGGTCTGAGCCACCTGTTGCTGCTCTATATCGTCATTAAAACCATTCGTGGCGGAAAGAAAGCTGAAAGCAGAGCCTGGGAAGGGGCCAAAGGTCTGGAATGGGAGTTGGATTCACCTCCGGCATTCCACACCTGGACTGTTGCGCCACAAATCAAATAGAAACAGGAGTGGTAATGAGAATACCGAGACATCAAACACCGGCGCTGAGAAATAAGAATGTCCGCCTGGCCTGGGTGCTGGGTGGCATGGCGATTTTCTTCCTGGTTACCTCCTTTCCATTCTGGACAGGCCTGTTCCGCATCGTAGGCACCCAGGCAATGCCATGAACAAAACAGGTAGCGGAGAAAACAGGAACCGTCGCACCACCCTGCTGCTGAGTGGCCTGGTGGTGGGCATGTTCGGTTTTGGTTTCGCTCTGGTACCCCTGTATGACCTGTTTTGTGAAGTGACTGGCACACAGTCCCTGTCACAACGAAAAATCAATCCTGCTGATCTTCAAATGGTCAAACAGGTTGAAAGTGACAGGTTGGTAACCGTGAAATTCGATGCCACGGTAAATCCGAATCTGCCCTGGGATTTTCAGGCGACAACCCGCAGCATGCGGGTACATCCAGGCAAGACCTATGAAGTCAATTTTGTCGCCCGCAACCGCAGTGGCGATGCTGCGACCGGACAGGCAATTCCCAGCGTTGCTCCCTGGCAGGCTACCCCCTATTTCAGCAAACTTGAGTGCTTCTGTTTCAACAAGCAAACCCTGGATGGTAATCAGCAGACCGACATGCCGCTCAGGTTTATGGTATCCCCTGACCTGCCAGCGGATATTCAGTCGCTTACCCTGTCCTATAGTTTTATGCGTTTAAAGGCCTCAAAAAACAAAACTGATCTTTCGAAACTGCTACCGCAAATCGCCAGGCAGTCGGCAACCGAAAACACTTTACCCAATCGATAACCGATGACAATCAATCAAACAAAACTCATATCGGGGAGAGAATTATAATGTCAGCAAAGGAGCATAGTGGGGACTACTTCATACCCGATCCAAGTCCCTGGCCAATCATCGGCATGTTTTCACTGTTAATCACCCTGTTTGGTGGCGCTCTGGCAATGAACGGAGTCTCCCTGGGCACCTACCTGGTGGTTGCAGGACTGCTGATGTTCTTCTACCTGCTGTATGGCTGGTTCCGGGATGTGATCAAAGAGAATTTGAGCGATTGTTACAATCGTCAGGTGGATACCTCTTTCCGCATGGGCATGTTCTGGTTTATCGCCTCGGAAGTATTCTTCTTTCTCAGCTTTTTTGGCGCCCTCTACTACATTCGGAATATCGCCCTGCCCTGGCTGGGGGGCGATGGTTATCTTGGTGTAACCAACGAGATTCTCTATCACGGTTTTGAGAATGTCTGGCCGTCTCATGGGCCGGGAGAACTGGGTGGTGAATTCCAACCGATGGGTGCCTGGGGAATTCCTGCAATCAACACCCTGATACTGCTGACCAGCGGTGCGACCATCACCTGGGCCCACTGGGGTTTGAAGCTGGACAACCAAAAACAGCTGGTAAACGGACTGATCGCAACCATCGTCCTGGGGGTCTTTTTCGTCATCCTTCAGGCTTATGAATATGGGCACGCCTATCAGGACCTCAACCTGACACTGGAGACCGGAGCCTACGGCTCAACCTTTTACATGCTAACCGGATTCCATGGGTTCCATGTAACCATGGGAGCGGTGATGCTGATGGCGATCCTGGGACGAAGTATGAAAAGCCATTTCAGCGCGCACAACCACTTCGCCTTCGAGGCCGTGGCCTGGTACTGGCACTTTGTGGATGTGGTGTGGCTTGGTCTGTTTGTGTTTGTCTATTGGTTATGAGCCTGCTCATGACTCATTTCAAACCGAATCAAGGCGTTAGACCATGAGGTGTAAGCAGCCCAAAAAAGTAACCGACCATGAGAATGGCAAACAACAGTAATGAGAGTGTCACCCGGATGGTCAAGGCGCGTACCACGCGGGTGCTACTGTTCTTACCGTCATCCTTCGCCATGTAGTACATTCCCTGAAAGAGGGAGATGAGTATGAATAACAGAACCAGAAGTACAGGTAATTTAAAGATAATGTCCACGATTATGTCCTCTTCTGAGGTACCGATGAAATACCGGTCTTCAGTCTGTTTTAATTAAGGATGTTTCTAATATAGTTGTTATGACAAGCAGTACCCGGCAATTTCGCGCTCAAACAATCCCTACAGTTGTTATGGTAATAGTAACTCCTCTCTTATGCAGTCTCGGATTCTGGCAACTCGATCGTGCCGAGCAGAAACGCAGCCAGGCGACTGCCTTGGAGATGCGCCGTAAGATGCCTCCCATCTCGTTAACCGATTCTGCACGTCCCGAAGCGGATCAGCTACTCTACCGACAGGTAAAGCTGCAAGGTGAATTCCTGCCAGAGAGGACCATCTTCATTACCAATCGTAAACATCTGGGTAAAACCGGTTTTCATGTGGTGACACCTCTGCAACTCTCAGAAAACGGCGAACTGGTCCTGGTGAATCGTGGCTGGACTGCAGTAATACCTTCCACAGACAACGTTTCACCAGCCAACAGCGGTAACAGGCTGAGCATAAGTGGAGAGATCACCATTCCACAAGCCCCGGCTATAGAACTTACCCCAAGCGACGACAACAGTCAGTTACCGCCACACTGGCCCTACCTGACGCTGAAGCGATATCGTCAATGGTCAGGGCTAGAGGTATTACCCATACTGGTACTGCAGACATCGCAAGATGATCAGAACTTTATCCGCCAATGGCCAACACCGAAAGTCAGCGATCTGATGCATATCGGCTATGCCATCCAGTGGTTTGCATTCGCCATCATCGCTCTGCTTGTCTGGCTACGTCTCTCCTATCAAAAGGTGTCAAACGAAACCGCATGAACAGTCTGGCCCAACAACCCCCAGCTACACGTAATCTGATCTCGTTATGGATCCTGGTTGCGATTACTGCGCTACCACTGATCGCCGCCTGGCTGTTTTTTCTGAATCCACAATGGCTCCCGTCAGGCAGGACACATCATGGGGTCTTGATCGATCCCCCCAGAGCAGTGGCATCAATCGATCTCAAAACAACCGATCAGATGAGCTTTGACTGGCAAACCCTTGAAGACATGTGGACGCTGCTGGTGATCAGCGAACGAAGTTGTGATGCTGCCTGCCTGGAAACCCTGATCAAAGTCCGCCAGATACGCAGAGCCACGTCGGCCAACAGACAGCGCATAGCCCGTGGGCTGATCATTCTGCCGGGGAGCGACGGAAGTCTGCAGACACCCTCCCTCGACGGTCTTGACGGCACCCATCTGCTGATAGCCGATGATGGCCAGCAGAGCGCCGTTAGAACACTCTTTCCACAAGCCGAATTCGAAGACAGCGTACCGATCTTTATTGTCGATCCCAGAGGTGACTTGATGATGCGATATGACACCCCCCAGGTCACTTCCAAACAGATTCTCAAGGATCTGGAACGCCTGCTCAAGGCTTCACAAACCTGGTCCCAAGGAGGTCAATATGGCCACCAGTGATCTTACTGCTCGCCAATCCGTTGGTTTCGCCTGGCAGCACTACTATGAACTGACCAAACCCAAGGTGGTGTTGTTGATCGCCTTTACTGCACTGGTCGGCATGCTGCTGTCAAAACAGGGCATAGTCCCCTGGCAACCGATGTTGTTCGGGCTGCTCGGCATATCTTTGGCAGCGGCCTGTGGGGCGGTGGTCAACCATATTGTCGATCAGCGGATTGATAAAATGATGGACCGTACCCAGCGTCGACCGATCCCAAGCGGCCATATGGATAGCCAGCATGCCGGCAGTTTTGCCCTGTTTCTGGGTACGGTTTCGATCTCCATGCTCTACTTTCTGGTGAATCCACTGACCGCACTGCTGACATTCCTGGCATTGATCGGCTATGCGCTGATCTATACCCGTTTTCTGAAACGTACGACACCGCAGAATATCGTCTGGGGTGGCTTGGCAGGAGCCGCACCTCCACTGCTCGGTTGGGCTGCAATTACCGGCGAGGTGACCATCGAAGCCTTTCTGCTGATGTTGATCATCTTTGTTTGGACTCCACCCCACTTCTGGCCTCTGGCGATTCACCGTCGCGATGACTATGCCAAGGCAGACATTCCCATGTTGCCGGTAACCCACGGTGTCGACTTTACCAAGCAGCAGATTCTGATCTACAGCATCATGCTACTGGCTGTCACTCTGCTGCCCTTCGTGGTGCATATGAGCGGCTATCTCTATTTGACCGGCGCCATTGTGCTCGGTATCGGTTTCGTCTATCACGCGGTCAAACTGCTGCAGAGCCCGGGCCGTACCCATGCCATGAAGACCTTCGGCTACTCGATCCTCTATTTGAGCCTGCTATTCACCCTGCTGCTGGCAGATCACTACATCAGACTGATCTGAACGGTTGTAAAATGAGCTTGAAAACTCAAGCTCATGGCACCATATAGAGTATGTCTCCAAGAGAATCGTGAGATAATTCCTTGCGGGTTGCAGAGTTTACAGCTGGCAACCTGAACCAGGGAACATTCCAATCTCAACGAAAGGAAGGTCATCAGTGAAGGACAGTTTCGCCAGGATTGCCCGCCAAACAGCGGCAATGTTCAATCGTATCCTATCCCTTTACCATCCCCGTACTCTGCGGGAGAAAGGAAAGCTCTGGGCGAGTGGCCTGGCCACCATCACTCTGATCCTGATCCTGTTTCTGCTGGGTTTCTACTGGAGCATCATGCCGCCGCCATTCGATGTGCGAAGCCACACTAACGACAAGCTGGCGGAACTGGAGCTGAAACCGGTCACCGGCTCCTACACCACAGTGACCCTGCTGACGGCGATCAATACCCTGCTGGAGAAATCCGGCGGCTATCTGAGTAACGACATCACGCCTCCCAGTGTGTTTCTCGACAACATGCCGAATTGGGAGTTCGGTGTGCTGACCCAGGTCAGGGATCTGGCTCGTTCGCTGAGAAACGATATGAGCCGCTCTCAATCCCAATCCCTGGAAAACAAGGATCTCGCGATTACTGAGCCCCAATTCAACTACAGCAATGACTCCTGGATATTCCCATCCACCGAAGGTGAATACAGACAGGGTATTGAAGCACTGAAGCGCTATCTGAAAGGGCTCTCTGCGGATGGCAATCAAAATACCCAGTTCTATGCCAGGGCGGATAATCTGCGGGATTGGCTTGCGGTGGTGGAAAAAAGGCTGGGTAGTCTATCTCAGCGTTTGAGCGCCAGTGTCGGGCAACAGCGAATCAATACCGATCTGGCAGGTGATCCTTCAGCCTCCCAATCCACAGCCACCAACGACCAGATGAGGGTACAGACGCCCTGGTTGGAGATCGACGACGTTTTCTATGAAGCCAGAGGTTCGACCTGGGCACTGATTCACTTCCTGCAGGCGGTAGAGATCGATTTCTATGAAATCCTGCGAAAAAAGAACGCTCTGGTCAGCTTGCGACAGATCATACGTGAATTGGAAGCCACCCAGGCGCCGATCAGCAGTCCTGTGGTATTGAACGGTAAAGGATTCGGTATGTTCGCCAACTACTCGCTGGTGATGGCCTCCTACATTTCCAGGGCCAACGCTGCGGTGATCGATTTGCGAAACCTCCTCAGCCAGGGCTGAGATCAGGGCCAAGTGTTTTACAACATTTGTTAAATCGAAAACCTGAAGTCGACGATCCATTCAAAAGACTTGCCATACGGTGAACACGACTTAGGGTAGATTCATGCCCTAAATGGATTCTATCGAGCAATATCAGAAAGTTATGTTGAAAAAGCCGCTATTCACGCAAGCGTGTGAGGTCGGCTCTAATGCCACAAGAGGACGGTTCATCTCTTGGAATCGCCATGAAAACAGTATCCTGCTGAAATATCAGCGGGGAATTTACCGACCCACAACCTGCGGAATGATGCAGAATCACTTGCCATACGCGCAAATATACTGATAATGGCGCACTTCAGTTGCGGGCCCTGTGCTATAATCCGCCCGTTTTTGAGAGCCCTCTGTTGGGGCCCACACAATATTGAGTATAAAGATAGTATGGCGAAAGAAGATTTTATCGAGATGGAAGGCACGGTTGTCGAGACTCTGCCCAACACCATGTTCCGCGTGGAATTGGAAAACGGCCATGTGGTGACTGCCCATATTTCAGGCAAAATGCGCAAACACTACATTCGCATCCTTACCGGCGATAAGGTGACCGTGCAGCTGACTCCCTACGACCTGACCAAGGGCCGCATCACCTATCGTGCTCGTTGAGGCCGATCAGCCTTCGTCGATCGAGGTATCGGCAACCTGCTCGCCCTCGATATCGAAAACCAGCTTGTCTTCCGCGACATCCACCCTGACGGCCCCACCCGTAGACAGCTTTCCGAACAGCAACTCTTCAGCGAGGGGCTTCTTAATTTCGTCCTGAATCAGGCGGGCCATGGGTCGTGCCCCCATCTGTGGATCATATCCATGCTCCGCAAGCCAGACTCTTGCTTCAGCTTCGACGATCAGGTTGACATGCTTCTCCTGTAGCTGACCTTCCAGCTCAAAGACAAACTTGTCCACAACCTTGGCGATATGCTCCGGTGTCAATCCGGAGAACTGAATGATGGCATCGAGTCGGTTTCTGAATTCAGGTGTGAACATCTTTTTGATCACTTCCATGCCGTCAGTGGTATGGTCCTGCTTGCTGAAACCGATGGATGAGCGACTCATCTCCTGAGCACCAGCATTGGTGGTCATCACAATCACCACATTTCTAAAATCGGCCTTACGCCCATTGTTATCGGTCAGGGTGCCGTGATCCATCACCTGCAGCAACAGATTGAAGACATCCGGATGGGCCTTTTCGATCTCATCAAGCAGCAGGACGCAGTGCGGGTGTTTGGCAATCTCCTCGGTCAGCAGACCACCCTGATCAAATCCCACATAGCCAGGAGGTGCACCGATCAGTCTTGAGACGGTATGCCGCTCCATGTACTCAGACATATCGAAGCGGATCAGCTCCATGCTCAAGATTCTCGCCAGCTGCCGGGTGATTTCAGTCTTACCAACACCGGTAGGTCCGGTAAACAGGAACGAACCAACCGGACGACCTTCATTGACCAGACCGGAGCGGTTCATACGGATCGCCGCAGTCAATGCCTCGATTGCCGGATCCTGACCAAACACCACCATCTTAAGATCCCTGGTCAGATTACGCAGCGACTCTGTATCGGACATGGAGACTTTCTTCGGCGGAATTCGAGCGATTTTGGCAACAATTGCCTCAACTTCGTCCACATCGATAATCTTGCGGCGCTTATCCTCTGGCTGCAGCTGCACGTTTGCACCCGCCTCATCGATCACATCGATTGCCTTGTCAGGCAGATGTCGATCGTTGATGTATTTGTCAGACAGCTCGGCCGCACTGTTCAGCGCATCCTGGGTATACTCGATGTTGTGGTGCTCCTCGAAGCGGGATTTAAGACCTTTCAGGATCTCGATCGTCTCTTCAACGGTAGGCTCTTCCACATCGATCTTCTGGAAACGACGGGCCAGCGCCCGATCCTTCTCAAAAATACCGCGAAACTCCTGATAGGTGGTTGAACCGATGCAGCGCAACTCACCGGAGGCCAGCACCGGTTTGATCAGATTCGAGGCATCCATCACCCCACCGGATGCGGCTCCGGCACCAATGATGGTATGGATCTCATCGATGAACAGCACCACATCTTTTTTCTGCTTGAGTTCCGCCAGCACGGCTTTCAGGCGCTTTTCGAAATCGCCCCGATATTTTGTACCGGCTACCAGAGTACCCAGATCCAAGGCGTAGATAGTGGCCTCTGCCAGAATATCCGGCACCTCGGAATCAACAATCTTTTTTGCCAATCCTTCCGCAATCGCGGTTTTTCCGACACCCGCTTCACCCACCAGCAGAGGGTTGTTCTTGCGCCGTCTGCAAAGTATCTGAATGGTGCGTTCGATCTCATGGTGCCTGCCGATCAATGGATCGATCTTGCCCTGTTCCGCCAGTTGATTGAGATTGGTCGCATAGTTGTCGAGTGCACTCGCCTGCTCCTCACCCTTGTTCTCACTGGAGAGTTCCACCGGCGTCTCTTCATGACTCACTTCGTCCAGTTTCGAGATACCGTGAGAGATGTAGTTAACCACATCCAGTCGGCTTACCTTCTGCTCATTCAGGAAGAACACCGCCTGGGAATCCTGTTCATTGAATATCGCCACCAGTACGTTGGCACCGGTAACTTCATTTTTGCCGGAGGACTGAACATGGAATACGGCACGTTGTAAAACCCGCTGAAAACCCAGGGTCGGTTGAATCTCCCGATCGTCTCCATCGGGAATCAAGGGTGTGGTCTCATCGACAAAACTGCGTATTTTCTGCCGCATCTTTTCGATATCGGCACCACAGGCACGCAGTACGGTGACTGCTGAAGGATTATCCAGCAACGCGAGCAACAGATGATCCACAGTCATGAACTCATGCTGTCGCTCTTTAGCACTTTTAAAGGCCTGATTTAGCGTGAATTCCAGCTCTTTGTTCAACATCTTAAAACTCCGTCAGTACCGCTCAGGTCTCTTCCATGGTGCACATCAGCGGATGCTGGTTGCTACGTGAGTAGTCGTTAACCTGTGAGACCTTGGTCTCGGCAATGTCTTTGGTGAATACACCACAGACACCTACACCCCGGGTATGTACATGCAGCATTACCCGGGTAGCCTTCTCCCGGTCCATATTAAAGAAGGTTTCCAAAACCTGAACCACGAACTCCATAGGGGTATAGTCGTCGTTGAGGATAATAACCTTATACAGTGGCGGTCTTTTTAGTTTGGGAGACGCCTCCTCTAATGCTAGACCATCGTCATGTGATATTTGTTCTCTATCGCTCATAAAGGGTGATTCTAGCAGGCTTGTAGAGCCTGAAAAGTGGAATTATTTTACGGATTATTAATTCATCCTGGCCCTGCTATCCATAGATATAAAACCAATCTCTGCAGTAAAAAGAGAGAAGACTTACCCCATAAATCGAGCGCTAGAGATCTCCAGCTGACCAGTGATTCCCGACTAATAACTCCGTTTGAGTAATTTAAAAATACCATTAAAAATCTGGTTATTCCTAGGATTGACCATAGGAAATCGAAAAAGCTCCGAACCCTCGACAGATAAGAGAAATTTTGTTCCTCTTCTGCTGCAAACTGCCTGGAAACAGAGCAGAAACCGCTGAACGGGATTCCTAAACAATATTGTGGCCGCTTAGCATCAATTCAAGAGGTGATAGAAAAAAATATCCTGCCTCGACTCATGAGTGTTGTGGTGTTTTGCTTAAAACCAGATCCATTGGCCAAATCCTTGAATTGAAAACAGGCTCGGAAACTTATTAGCAATCAGCTAAGGGTAAGCCTGGATAAGGAGGTTAAAAAGATTAGGGTATTTACCTATAAATATTACAATTTACTGTTAAAAGTCAGATATTTGTTGACCCACAAGATCTGCACACTATACTTTAATCCACAGTGTTGAGAATGGTTCCGGAAAGAGAGCCAAAGCACTATTTTTGGCCGTTGATTTGACGGTCTAAGCATTTTTTTCCAAAGGTTGATGCTTAGGCTGGTGGACAGAGTAGTTTCGTGCCTCTCTGCTAAATATAACAACCTTGTGAGTTGCAGTGAATGACTCACTCAGATCAGAGAAAGCAGTCTGATCATGCAACCCGCAATGAGCGATCCACCATACCTGGGCTTTCGTATATAGTGAGGAGTAATAGCTATGGCGACTGGAGTCGTAAAGTGGTTTAACAACGCCAAGGGCTACGGTTTTGTAACCCCAGAAGATGGAGATCAAGATGTTTTTGTCCATTTCTCATCGATCGATATGGATGGATACAAAACACTGAAAGAGGGACAGAAAGTCCAATTCGATATAAGTCAGGGTCCGAAAGGTCTGCATGCAACCAATATTCAAAAGGTTGCTGCCAGTGGTGATCAATCCTAAGTATCTTCCACTGTTACAGTTTTCCTGTTCAAAAGCCGGTATAGCCTAGCTATCCCGGCTTTTTTACGTCTACTCCACCGGTTTCTCAATCCTCAGGCATGGATTCACGCTTATAAATGCCTGTGACTGTTTCCAGGCTCGGCTGCAACCGATACCATACGGTTTTTTTATGGATATCGACCACCCGGCCCTCTTAAATGTTGATTCTGCTTAACAAACCTTTCGGTGTTCTGACCCAGTTTACCGACGGCCAGGGACGCCCCACATTAGCTGACTTCATCAAAACCAATGGGGTCTATGCGGCCGGCCGATTGGACCGGGACAGTGAAGGCCTGGTGATCCTCACCGATGATGGCAAGTTGCAACAACAGATCACCCGCCCCGGGAAGAAGACCTGGAAAACCTACTGGGTGCAGGTGGAAGGGATTCCCAGCGAGCAGAGTATCGAGCAGTTGAAACAGGGCGTGGTATTGAAAGATGGCCCCACCCTGCCGGCAAAGGTCAGAAAAATTGCCGAGCCAACCCTATGGCCAAGAAATCCCCCGGTACGCTATCGCGCCAGGATACCGACCCAATGGCTTGAAATCGCACTGCAGGAGGGAAGAAACCGTCAGGTACGTCGTATGACGGCCAGTATCGGCCACCCTACCCTGAGGCTGGTTCGCACATCGATCGGTAAATGGCGGTTGAAACAACTACAACCCGGTGAATGGGTGACGCTGGATAACCAGCCGGCAAAACTCAAGGTTCAAAGAAATAAGCACAAGCATGTCAGAAAAAACTAAGGTAATTGTTGGGCTTTCCGGTGGTGTCGACTCATCGGTCGCCGCCCTGTTGTTGCAACAGCAGGGTTATGAGGTGGAAGGACTCTTCATGAAAAACTGGGAAGAGGATGACGATCAGGACTACTGCTCGGCGACCGTGGACCTGGCGGATGCCCAGGCGGTTGCCGACCGCTTGAGCATGCCACTGCACACCATCAATTTTTCAAGTGAGTACTGGGACCGGGTGTTTGCCTATTTTCTGCAGGAGTATGGGGCCGGCAGAACCCCCAATCCGGATGTATTGTGTAACCGGGAGATCAAATTCAAGGCATTTCTCGACTATGCAACGGAGCAGCTACAAGCCCAGGCAATTGCCACGGGCCACTACGCAGCCGTTGCAAAGGATGGGGAGTATTTCCACCTGACCCGAGCTTTGGACGAAGGCAAGGACCAGACCTACTTCCTCTATATGCTGGGTCAGCAAGCGCTTTCAAAAAGTCTCTTCCCGCTCGGTCGCTTGAGTAAAACAGAGGTTAGAGAGATCGCTCAACAGGCCGGCTTTCCAAATCACAAAAAAAAGGACAGTACCGGCATCTGTTTCATCGGTGAACGTAAATTCCGTGACTTTCTGCAACGTTTTTTACCGGCAAAGCCCGGCGTAATCGAAGATCCGCAAGGCCATGCGATCGGTAAACACCAGGGTCTGATGTATTACACTCTGGGCCAGCGTCAGGGGCTGGGTATCGGTGGCCTCAAGGATGCGGCAGAAGCGCCCTGGTTTGTTGCGGCAAAAGATCTTGAGCGTAACGTACTGATTGCGGTTCAAGGCCATCAACACCCGCTGTTGATGAGCCGGAAACTCATCTGTGGACAGCTCCACTGGGTGGAAGGCCGAGCACCGGATGGAGCGATCCAGTCGATGGCCAGGATCAGACATCGTCAGCCGTTGCAGTCGTGCCGGGTACAACCCATCGAGAATGGGCAGTACGAAGTGCTCTTTGATTCACCTCAACGTGCAGCAACACCAGGCCAATCCCTGGTTCTTTACGACGACCAAGTCTGCCTTGGAGGCGGTATTATCGAGTCGACCGATGCCCCCTCTGCCTGAACGCCACGTGGGTTACCAGCGATCCACTGCGCGGGCGACTCGATCCGATATGGTAGAATATCAATCCCAGACAATCCTCAATCAGGAACAGCATGAAGTTTCAGGATAGTGATCGTGTCATCGCCTTATCGGGTGTTTTTCAGGCCGCAGGCCTGGTCCAGCAGGTTGCCCGTAAAGGCCTGATCAGTACTGAAAAAATCTCTACCAGTATCAACAGTCTTTTTCAGCTCGACGCGAACAGTGTGGTCGACGTCTATGGCACGCTGGAAGATATCACGCCGGGATTAAAGCTGACCTACAAACAACTCAGTGCAAGCGATACCCGGGATGATGAGTTAACCCGTTATGTTCTGAGTCTGATCCAGCTGGAACGCAAGCTGAGTAAACATCGTCAACGACTGGACAAGATCAGGGCTGGAATCACCGAAACCGCCGCCCGACTGATTCACTTCCCCGCCACCCACAGCAATATCCTGGGGGCACTGGCGGATATCTATGCGGAGAATATCAGCACCCTCAAACCAAGAATCATGGTAAGTGGGGAGACCATCTATCTGCAGAACAGCGACAATGTGAATCGTATCCGGGCTCTGCTGTTGTCCGGGATTCGATCCGCCATGTTGTGGCGCCAGACAGGCGGACGTCGTCGGCAGCTGCTGTTCAGCCGAAGCAACTACATCGACAATTGTAAAACCCTCCTCGACAAACTTTGAATCGCAAACCGGTTGACACCATCAGTCTGGTGATTGGCGATACACTGCATTCCAAAAAGGCCATTTGTTAACCCGGCGATTAAGTATGCCGTGTGATTAAGCCTTCTTAGTTCCGCCAAAATCGAGCTTATTCAAAACCAATGGCGGCACAATCATGGTATCCATACTTGCCCCTCCTATAGTAATCTGATGATTACCTTCTATAGTGCAAGAGATCACAACTAACAGAACGATAACACCATAAGGTGGTTGTGATTCAGCGAACCAGGCATCTGACAGCTGGCCTGTGTCGCCAGCCGTATAACTGTCCAGCCAACTGCTGGTTGCTTTAAGATAAGCAGTTAGAACTATAAATAACACTAATAATCAAACAGTAATGTACTGTTTTTAAAAGCTACAGGAGGATTGCATGGGTAGCAGCTTTGGTGCAGAAAAAGAGCTGAAGGTGAATGGAACTGCCTATCAGATCTATCGTCTGGATGCGTTGGAGAATACAGCCCGATTACCGGTTTCAATTCGTATCCTGTTAGAAAACCTGTTGAGACATGAAGACGGTGTCACCGTTACCGCAACGGATATCAAAGCGGTTGCCAACTGGGATCCGCAAGCGGAGCCCAGCCGAGAGATTCAATACCGGCCAGCCCGGGTCCTGATGCAGGATTTCACTGGTGTACCGGCGGTTGTCGATCTGGCTGCGATGCGCGATGCCATGGTCAAACTGGGTGGCAGCGCGACAGATATCAACCCACTCCAGCCGGCCGAACTGGTTATCGACCACTCGGTACAGGTTGATCACTTTGGCGACGCCAATGCCTTCGATCTCAATGCCGAGATTGAATTTCAGCGTAATCAGGAACGCTATCAATTCCTCAAATGGGGCCAGAGCGGCTTTTCCAGCCTCAAAGTCGTACCACCTGACACCGGCATCGTGCACCAGGTCAACCTGGAGTACCTGGCACGGGTGGTCTACTCGGAGCAGCGGGATGATAAATTTCTGGCCTTTCCCGATACCCTGGTCGGTACAGACTCCCACACCACCATGGTGAATGGTATCGGGGTACTCGGATGGGGTGTCGGCGGTATTGAAGCCGAAGCCTCAATGCTGGGGCAACCGATCTCCATGCTGGTTCCCAAAGTCGTGGGAGTCAAATTGGTCGGCAAGCTTCCTGAAGGGAGCCTGGCAACCGACCTGGTGTTAACCATAGTCGAACGCCTGCGCGAGCATGGTGTGGTGGGCAAATTTGTCGAGTTCTATGGCCCCGCTATTGCCACAATGCCACTTGGTGATCGCGCCACCATAGCCAATATGGCCCCCGAATACGGCGCCACCTGTGGTCTGTTTCCCGTCGATCAGGAGACCCTAGACTATCTGCACCTGACCAATCGATCTGAGGATCAGATCGCCCTGGTCGAGGCCTATGCCAAAGCCCAGGGCATGTTCCATACGGCAGACTCGCCCGAGGCGGAATATAGTGAGACCCTGGAGGTCGATCTCTCTACAATCGAGCCAAGTCTCGCCGGGCCAAAGCGTCCTCAGGACCGGGTGGCATTGAAAGATGCCAAGGTGCAATTCGAGCAAGCCGTTGAAGCTTTCAACGGCGGCGAGAGTCAAACCGTCTCCACCAATATTGATGGTGCAACCACTAAAATCAGCGATGGGGATGTTGTCATCGCGGCGATCACCTCCTGCACCAACACCTCAAACCCCAGTGTCATGATGGCTGCCGGTTTGCTGGCGAAAAAGGCCGTTGAATCCGGACTTTCGGTCAAACCCTGGGTCAAGACCTCCCTCGGACCAGGCTCGCGGGTAGTGATGCAATACCTGGAGCAGGCCGGCCTGGACAAATATCTTGATACCCTGGGTTTCGACCTGGTTGGCTATGGCTGCACAACCTGCATCGGCAACTCCGGACCATTGCCGGAAGAGGTCTCCAAGGCGATCAGCGATGGTGATCTGACTGTCACATCAGTACTCTCCGGCAACCGCAATTTTGAAGGCCGGGTGCATGCTGAAGTCAGAATGAACTACCTGGCCTCACCACCTCTGGTTGTGGTCTACGCCCTGGCCGGTACCATGAATGTCGACCTGTATCGAGATCCCCTGGGCGTCAACGCAGAAGGACAACCGGTATTCTTCAAGGATATCTGGCCAAGCAGCAAGGAGATTGCCGAGGCGATTTCAGAGAACCTGACCAGAGAGGGTTTCATTGCCAGTTATGCCAGGCTATTCGACGGGGATAGCCGCTGGCAATCCCTGGAAGCCCCTGCCGGCAGCCAGTTTCAGTGGGATCCCGATTCGACTTACATCCGCCATCCGCCCTATTTCGAAGAGATCACACTCGATCCGGATCCGATCACCGATATTGAAGGGGCGCGATGTCTGGCCTGGCTTGGCGACTCGGTCACCACTGACCATATCTCACCGGCAGGTGCCATCAAAGCCGACAGCCCGGCAGGAGAATACCTGACCGAACTGGGAGTGAAAGCGGACGAGTTCAACTCTTACGGCTCCCGGCGCGGCAACCATGAAGTGATGATGCGGGGAACTTTCGCCAATATCCGATTGCGCAACCGACTGCTGCCCGACAGTGAAGGTGGTGTAACCCGACATCTGCCCTCTGGTGAAGAGATGAGCATCTACGATGCCGCCATGCGCTATAAAGAGGAGTCTGTGCCGGTGATTGTGATTGCCGGCAAGGAGTATGGGTCAGGTTCATCCCGGGACTGGGCTGCAAAAGGACCAGCCCTGCAAGGGGTACGTGCGGTAATCGCTGAAAGCTATGAGCGGATTCATCGTACCAATCTGGTCTGCATGGGCATACTACCATTGCAGTTTCTACCGGGAGAGAACGCGGAATCTCTGGGGCTGACCGGCGAGGAACGATTCTTCATCCCAGACCCAGGGGATCAGACTGTCCACCGCATCAGCGTCATGGCGAGATCCGATAAGGGCAGTGAAAAGGAGTTTAGCGTCACGGTGCGTATCGATACTCCTAATGAAGTCGACTATTTCAAACATGGGGGAATCCTGCACTATGTGTTGCGCAAGATGGCCTCTGAAAGCAGCAAGTAAAAGGGTCAACTGCATACCGCCAGTTGAGAATTGTTCGCCTGTTCCCGGTGCGACTCTGTCTAACCTTAAGCGGTTAGGCAGAGTCGCTCAGAGCTGATGACAGGGAAACTCAGCCGGCTGAGGCAGCAGGCTTTAAATCAATATTAATGTTTTTTGTTATATTAATGCTCTATCTTTTTGTTTTTTATCATTTATTAAAAACAAACAAATTACCCGACTTAACCCCTTACAACTCAGCGGGTATAATCCCCGCCTTTCCAAGATTTCGTGGTACGTAATAACATGCAACTCTCCTCACTCACAGCAGTCTCCCCCATAGACGGCCGTTATGGCAGCAAAACTGAAGACTTGCGGGCCATCTTCAGTGAATTCGGTCTGATCCGTCACCGGGTCAAAGTCGAAATCCGCTGGTTACAGGCACTTGCCGGCCATAACGACATACTCGAAATTCCAACCCTGAGTGAACATGCCAACAACATTCTCAACGGCATTGTGGACAACTTCAGTGAAGAGGATGCCCGTCGGGTCAAGAACATCGAACGCACCACCAATCACGATGTGAAGGCTGTGGAGTACTTTTTGAAGGAGAAGATTGCCGGTAACGAAGAGCTAGAGAGCATCAGCGAGTTCATCCACTTTGCCTGTACATCGGAAGACATCAACAACCTCTCCCACGCCCTGATGCTGCGGGAGGGGCGCGGTCAGGTACTGCTGCCCTATGTGGATGAAGTGATCGAAGGGGTGAAGTACCTGGCGAAACAACTGGCGGATCAACCCATACTGAGCCGCACCCACGGCCAACCAGCCTCACCCAGTACCATGGGTAAAGAGATGGCCAATGTGGTCTATCGTCTGCAGTGCCAGAGAGAACAGATTGCCGCCGTGCAGCTGATGGGCAAAATCAACGGGGCTGTCGGCAACTATAACGCCCACCTGGCCGCCTATCCGGAGATCGACTGGCAGGCATTTGCCAAGCAGTTTGTCGAAAGCCTGGGCATCAGTTGGAACCCCTATACCATTCAGATCGAACCCCATGACTACATCGCTGAGCTGTTTCATGCGCTGTTCCGATTCAACACCATCCTGATCGATCTGTGCCGTGATATCTGGAGCTACATTTCGGTGGGTTACTTCAAACAGAAGACCGTTGCCGGAGAAGTCGGCTCATCCACCATGCCTCACAAGGTCAACCCCATCGATTTTGAAAATGCGGAGGGTAATCTCGGTATCGCCAATGCCCTGTTCGGCCATCTGGCGGAAAAACTGCCGATCTCCCGCTGGCAGCGGGATCTCACCGATTCCACCGTACTGAGAAACCTGGGTGTCGGTTTTGCCCATACCTCGATTGCCCTGCAGTCCCTGCTCAAAGGGCTGGGTAAACTGGAGGCCAACGGCGATGCCATGCTGAATGACCTGAACCAGAACTGGGAAGTCCTTGCAGAACCCATACAGACGGTGATGCGTCGTTATGGCATCGAGAAACCCTATGAAAAGCTCAAAGAGCTGACCCGGGGTCAACGTATTACCCCTGAAGAGTTGCAAACCTTTGTGGATAGCCTTGAGATCCCTGAGCAGGCCAAGGAGTCGTTGAAACGTCTGACACCGATGAGCTATATCGGTAATGCCAGGGACCAGGCTGCCGATATTTAAGAGTAACCTGTTAGGACCTTTTAACACGAATCCAACATTCAATCCGCTACTACGGTAGCGGATTGAATAAAGCCACTCAGTGAGTATCAGGCTTACTGCCTACCACATTACACCTTACAACCGCCCCAGCAACTTCAACACTAAGGCGTATTGGATTAACTGTCCTTGGTCACACCTCTCCTTTGTGGCTTAAAACCTGAATTACACAGTAAAAAAAGATTCTGAATAGTGCTTATTCAGAGCCTGTTCGGTGGGGCATGGCCCCACCCTACGCCCTGAAGTCAATGGTAGGGTGGGGCCATGCCCCACCAACTACGCTTTATTCAAACACACAGAAGTGTCTTGCTGGTTTAGTGAATGGTACCGAATCGATGAGGTACACTATGGATATGCATCTACTTAACTTTCCAAAAAACATAGATACTGACAAATTTCTGAGCAAATACTGGCAGAAAAAACCCCTCTTGTTTCGTCAGGCACTGCCTGACTTCAAATGCCACATAGAGGCCGATGAGCTGGCCGGCATGGCTTGTGAGGATGAGATCGAATCCCGCCTGGTAATGGAAAAACATGGCGCCACCCCCTGGGAAGCCCGCTATGGCCCCTTTGACGAAACCCTCTTCGCTGAGCTGCCTGAGAGTCACTGGACACTGCTGGTCCAGGATGTGGACAAATACATTCCTGAGGTGGCAGAACTGCTGGACTACTTCCGTTTCATTCCCGATTGGCGTCTGGATGACATTATGATCAGTTATGCAGTCGATCAGGGTTCGGTTGGCCCACATACCGATGACTATGATGTTTTTCTGTTGCAGGCCAAGGGTTCTCGACGCTGGAAGATTCACACCCAAGCCGTTGATGACAACGACTACATACCCGGACTCGATCTGCGCATCCTGCCCCACTTTGAAGCGGAGCAGGAGTGGCTGCTGGAAGAGGGAGATATGCTCTATCTGCCACCGAATGTGGCCCACTGGGGTATCGCCGAAGGGGAAGCCATTACCTGTTCCGTGGGGTTTCGCGCCCCCACCTGGCAGGATATCGCTTCGGCCTGGTTTGAGTCCTGGGTCGAACAGCAACTGCCCAAGCAGCGCTATCGTGACCCTGCCCTGAAACCACAAATTGCTCCGGCAGAGATCAAACCTGCGGCGCTTGCCGGCTTCAAAGCCAAACTCCAGAACTGCCTGGATCGACTCGACCAGGATGAACGCTGGTTTGGTCGTCTGGTGACCGAAACCAAACCCCACCTGCAGGTTATGCCGGTAGAGCAGCCCCTTGCTGAACATACATTTCTCAACCGGTTCCGGGAAGAGGCGGTCATCCATCGCAACAGCCACAGCCGAATGGCTTTCAGCCGTTATGAAAAAGATGGTCTGGATACGCTCTATATCAACGGCAGCAGCTATACCCTGCCCAGCTCTTCCGGTGAATTTCTCCCCGTTATCACACACTACCGGGAGTTGCATTTCGGTTATCTGCAGGAGTGGCTGGAACAGCCTGAATACCTGAACCTGCTCTGCAGGCTCTACAATGAAGGCCATTTTCTCTTCAGCGATGAGGTTTGAATCCGTTTGAGTCGGTGAGATTCCCCAGGATGAGAAGCCAGGCTGAAACAGCGTGTATGGAAACAGACAGAATAGGAGTAATCATCGATGGTGACTAACGACTTCACAATCCGCCAGGCGATATGGCCGGATGACCGGGAATTGCTGCGTCAGGTGAGGGAACCGGTATTCATCGAGGAACAGGGTGTACCTGAGAGTATGGAGTGGGATGATGACGACATTATCGCCTATCACCTGCTGGCGCTGGACAACCAGCAACAACCGATCGGCACGGCACGACTGCTGGGCAGTGGACAGATCGGGCGTATGGCTGTACTGGCAGACTGGCGTAACCAGGGCATCGGTACCGCCCTGCTTTTGGAACTGCTGCAACAGGCCAGCCGGGTTGGTCAGGAGCAACTGTTTCTGCACGCTCAGACCGCAGCAGAACCCTTCTATGCGAAATTCGGCTTTATCGCCGAGGGTGAAATCTTCCAGGAAGCGGATATACCCCATCGAAAGATGTTCTTCTCATTGACTGATCAACCCAGCGAGGATGACCTTAAACTGGCCACCCTGGGTAAAGACGATGAGCTGTTCCAACTGAACAGAGTTGAAGATCACCAGATTCACGCCGCCTCGATGGTGAGACAGGCCAAACGTTACCTTTGCCTGTTCAGCTATGACCTTGACCCAAGTGTCTACGACACCGAATCGTTCCATGACGCCGTAAAGCAGCTTGCCATGCGATCTAAATTCAGCCGGATTCGCATACTGGTCCAGGACAACACTCGAATCGTGCAACAGGGTCATCGTCTGGTCGATCTGGCACAACGCCTCCCCTCGGTGATCGAAATCCGTAAGCCATCCGACGAACATCTCGATATCGAAGAAAACTTTCTGCTCGCTGATGATTGCGGATACCTCTATAAACAGCAGGCTTCCAATGTGAAAGGCACTGCGCGATACAACAACCGTCACTTCGTCAGCCGGCTTCAGAGCACGTTCGATGAGGCTTGGGAGTATGGTGTTCCGGATCGAGAGTTGGCGCGGTTACATCTATAACAATGAATAAAACAGCTTTTATTTACCATCTTCACCTATTTGATGACAACTTGATTTAAACTTGGTTGTTGGACACTTATTAACAATTACATAGGGTTTTCTTGTATTTCTAGATAGATTTACATTTGATACAATCCAAAACCAATCAGCTTGTTGTATAAAATGGACTTAGCAATAAGGAGATGGTCATGCCATCAGGTCTTAACCCTACAAATACTTTTTTTTCATCGTCATACACTAATACTAACCAAGACAATCCTGTAGTCGGCCAAACTGACTATTCCAGTAAAACTAAATTAGACTCAATGCTTGAGTCACCAACAACTGAAGAACAATTATCTAGACAAAGCACTCCACTTAGTCAGAAGATGAATCAACCTTCGTTATCTGAACAATTTACCTCTGAGAACAAAAACATACTAAATGAGAATCTTTGTATAGCTAAAGGTGACACAGGTGATAAAAAATCTGAGATTACTACTCAGTTTTGGGGGATAAAAAGGGAGATAAAGTGCACTTATATTTGTAGTGACTCTAATTCCCAGACAACTGAAATCAGGGGAACCCATGTAGAAATAAACTACCTCCAGTACTATAGAGAAAGTGATGATGGCAGAGAAGGCCAGTGCTTGGGAGCAGTATATGGTGAGCCAGTTTTCAACCCTACAACACTAAGAGAATCATATAGCCGAACTCATTTCGAACATTTTTCACCTGAATCATCAGGATCCAAAGAACTTGAAGACTGGGCCAAGAATAACTAACAAAATATCGCCTATGAAAAAGTTTATGGCAATATCTATCTCATTATTACTTCTAGTGCAAACAGGTTGTAGAGATTCGATAGAAGTAACAGTTGAAATTGATAACCCAAAGCACCGTGAGATTTATTTAAAACACCTTATCAATAGTGGGCTAGAGTATTCCGTTAATCATGACGGATCATTTAAGATTATTGCCGAATCACAGACAGTGTTAGATGAGAAAATGAAAGGGTTTGAAGAATATGTTTCAAATGAAATTTTGGAAAACAATAAACGCTTGAAATCACAAAAATAATTATCATTTGGATCAATTTTGTGACAGTCAGTGAAATTTAATTCTAATGAATCGTTAAGATTCAATCATGTCTTAAGAACAAGCCCTCAACACCAATCTTGTCTAAGCGACTTCTTATGCATTGCCAACCACTGAAGCGCAATAATAATACTGGTTGAGTTCGCCCGCCCCTGGTAGAGCTCACCGATCGCCTCATCCGCATCCATGACAACAACTCTTATATCCTCCCCTTCATGATCCAGGCCGTGCACGCCAGCGGCATTGGTTGAATCAACCTCACCACAATAGAGCTTGATACGGTCAACCGATATGCCTGGACTGACGACAAATTCACAGATTCGTTTCAGACGGCCGATCTCGCAGTTGGCCTCTTCAAGGGACTCTCGCCTGGCAACCGATTCATCACTTTCATTACCATCCTGCAGGCCACCGATGGTTTCCAGCATCCAGGGGGGATTCTGGTATCCGGCCACACCGATACGAAACTGCTCCACCAGCACCACCTTGTCCTGACGCGGATCGTATAAGAGAACAGATACAGCCCCGATATCCTCGATCCGCTCCCGAATGATGGTCTCGCTCTCTCCACCCATATAGAGATCGTGCTTCAGACGATATCGGTTGATTTTCAGGAATCCACGGTAGACAGGGTCGGTCTCGACGATCTTGAAGTTGTATTTCATTGGATAAGCTTCACAATACTGATGTCTCTTCTATCTGGTTGTTACCCACTCAGATATCTGTTTAATAACATACCTAGGAAATGGCAGTAGATCCAGAACAGATGTATTAGAATGTACTTTTGTTACAACGTATTACATATATCAACAACAATTTCTATAATATTTAAGGCTGGCATATACCTCACATTTGCCAGGAATACCCCAAAATCAACCTAACAATTTTCATTGATCTTTAGCCATCAAAGATACGGTTTGATGTGGTATCGTATAATTGTTATTCAGTGGTTAAAAATAAAATTACGTTTACAAGACAGGACTCTTGATCATGCCTTTCCCGGTTGTAGGTGTTACCCGCCCAAACTTCCTGATACTGACACCAATCTGTGTCTCATTAGGTGTAGGAAGTGCGCTTCTATCGGGCTTTCCCATCGCTTGGGGAGTGGTTGGAATCGTACTGCTTGGAGCCTTGATGGCCCACGTTAGCGTCAACGCCTTGAATGAGTATTTCGATTTCCATTCTGGATTGGATGCCAAAACCGATCGAACACCCTTTAGCGGCGGTAGTGGCACTTTGATCATACAACCGCATCTTGCACCTCAGGCGTTAATCATCGGTACAATCTCCCTGCTGATTACACTGGCCTGTGGACTTTATCTGATACAGGTATCGGGCTGGGGATTGATACCCATTGGTCTTATTGGCATTTTGATCATCATCAGTTATACCAGTTGGATCAATCGTTACCGCTTTCTGGTGTTAATCGCTTCAGGCTTCTGTTTTGGTCCATTGATGGTGATCGGCACCCACTACGCGCTGACAAGCCAGCTATCCATCGCTGCTTTGTTACTCTCTCTAACACCCTTCTTCCTGGTAAATAATCTTCTTTTGTTGAATCAAATACCCGATATCGATGCTGATCGCAGTAGCGGACGGAATAACTATGCAATCTCCTGGGAAGCGCCGAAGCGAGCCCGACTGTTTTTGGCTTTCAGTCTGGCGGCCTATGTTGCCATCGTTGCAGGGGTTATGCTGGGTCATTTACCGGTGACTGCCCTGCTCTGCCTGCTGACCATTGGGCTGGTTTACAAAATATATGAGACCATAAAAAAAGAGACCAACGACCGGGATCAATTGATCGTCAGTCTGGGCCTGAATGTGATACTGACATTGCTTACACCGAGTCTGATTTTTATAGGCATCCTGATGGACACCCTATAATCTGCTTGCAACAGATGGGACTGAGCAGTTCTAGAGACAGTCTGATATCGTCTCTCTACTGGCGCATGAGACCACGAGCGCCTGAATAATCCCGTTTTTACGCGTCAGTTTGATCGTTGTAGCGTGTTGATTACTGCCAAACCCACCAATGGAGACACGATAGGTCTGCCCGTCAGTCATCTGAACGACCTGTCTGACAAGTTTCTCTTTTTCTTCGGATCCAACGGTAAAGGCAACCACCACATTGTAGCGATCACCATCCACGCTGTAGAAGGCACTTCCTTTTCCATTCTCCATTGGCAAGGTTACCGCAGTGTTAGGTCGACTAATCTCCAGCTCTGCGGCATTGACGAACAGTGGCAACAGTGTCAATAGACTGCTAATTACTGATATCAGATATTTCAATTTACTTCTCAATGTTAACGCGTGGGGTGTGAATATCCGCGATCTGCCCCATTTAAAACTGATTGAATTGGTGTTGGCGAGCACAGACCCTAACACTCTGAGTTGCTTTTCAGGCGAACCTGATTCAATGGTGAAGCTACCAGACAACTGCCATGCCCTCTACATTAACACATACAAATTTCCACATAAAATCATTTAGTTATCTGTATTCCACCAGATCACCAGGATACTCCCATAGGGTCATTGCACGCCAGGCTAAACCGCAGCCTGTTACACCAGGGGATTGTTGTAGTCTGAAAACAGAAGAACCAAGCGATCAGGAAGGTCAGTCATGATTCATCTTACCGCCGGGTTTGATCAAAACACCAATCAATCAAAATCCACATCCAGTGGCAACAGCAGTGCGGCAGATATCTGTGTCGATTAGCTGACCAACAGGTGCTTACTCAGTTGAAGCAGCCGATTGCTGAAGTTAGCCAGAAGCTGCTCGCTGTGATGGAGCGTTACTTAAAAGATGTTCAGAC
Organism: Candidatus Thiodiazotropha sp. 'RUGA'; assembly: GCA_016842065.1. Classification (GTDB taxonomy): domain Bacteria; phylum Pseudomonadota; class Gammaproteobacteria; order Chromatiales; family Chromatiaceae; genus Thiodiazotropha. Next base: position 28,184 of record JAEPDS010000024.1, on the reverse strand, counting down.
ACTTGGAATATTGCCCGTTAACAGCTCGTCTGAGGAGATCATTCAGTGTTTATAAGACTCAATGGATAAACAGGCAGTCACCAACAACATTCTGAAACAAGCATCTTAACTAACCAGCGGCACGACCCTACGCCTATGAATCCGCTCCTATGCGCCGATCCATAGTCTCAATAACCTCTTGTAATTACTCAGTTATACAGGATAACCCTAGCTAGGGTGATTCCCATCTACAGCTTTTAATTGATAAGTAGTTTAATTCAATCAGGCAAGCACAATCCTCATTCAAGGATCACAAATCCAATTACACGTTAAGGAGTAACACATGAACCTGCGTCATCTTGGTAGATTTTTCGACAGAAACTCCACCAGTGTCGATATGGGGAACCGTAATGGTCCCTTCGGCATGAAATTCAATACCGGTAAAGTCGTCCTTGACGCCAGAGGTGGTAACGACAAAATCCATGTCCATCAAAATATGGATGGTTCAGTCAAAGTAAACGTCAATGGCAAGGATTACAATTTTACCGCTGAACAGGCAAAAAACCTGGTCATCAAAGGCGGCAGAGGAAATGACACCATTACGATGTCAGGACACCAACTCTATGGTCCCAAAACCAGCATAACAATCGATGGTGGCAAAGGAAATGACACCATCTACGGCAGTTGTGGCGATGACAAACTGATCGGTGGAAAGGGTAACGATACAATCTATGGTGGTGGCGGCAACGACTACATCAATGGCGGCAAAGGCAGCGACAAGCTCCATGGAGGTTGTGGCAATGATCGAATTGTTGGTGGTAAAGGTAACGACACCATCAAAGGTGGTTGTGGCAGCGACTCGATCAGTGGAGGTAAAGGCAGAGATTCAATCCACGGCGGTTGTGGTAATGACTCCATCAACGGTGGCAAGGGTAGCGACCGGATCTATGGTGGTTTAGGTAACGACTCTATCCGCGGCGGAAAAGGTAACGATACCATCCATGGCGGTTTTGGAAGTGACTCAATCAGTGGTGGTAAGGGTAACGACCGAATCTTCGGCGGGCAGGACAATGACTCCATCCGTGGTGGTAAAGGAAACGACACCATTGATGGCGGTTGCGGTAATGACAATATCCAGGGTAACAAAGGCCGGGACCGGATCTTTGGCGGTTTTGGTAACGACACCATTCATGGTGGCAAGGGGAGTGATACCATTTACGGTCAGTGGGGCAACGACTTCATCATTGGCGGCAAAGGTAACGACACCATCGATGGTGGCAGTGGAAATGATCGAATCCAGGGCAACAAAGGCCATGACCACCTGCGCGGAGGATCCGGCAACGACATCATCCATGGAGGCAAGGGATGGGATCTATTGGTTGGTGGATATGGCCATGATTACCTGAGTGGAGGGAAAGGCTGGGATCGCATCATACAAGGTAATGATGACCAGCTTTCCACCATGCCAGTCGGGCCCGGTATGATTCTGAAACATATTTCTGCCCGCTAACAGACAACTATCTCTCCCACCTGGATATTTCATTTGTCATCCCCGTTACAGGTGAAATATCCGGGTTCTTATAGCCCCGGTTGTTTTCAGGGCCTGTTAACACTAATCCAATGCGCCCTGCTGGGACTGTTTTTGTCTCCAGCAAAGTAGAATGAGCGTCGTGTAGTCACTCTATATGAGCGAATGATAAACGCCGCTGGGCGAAAAAACAGACCCAACCCCTTCTTTGGGCTCAATATGGGGAGTTGCGCCTGAAAAAGCACCACGGACCGTTGGTCGATCTAAAACCGCTAAGTTCATTGAACGATTGAAAGTCGATCCGAAAGATGAGCAGCGCGAATAAAGCAGAAAATACACAATATTGATCCCAACACCCATCGAGATGATAAAGAGTCATTTCATCCCGCTTAAAATAAACGGTAACAACATAAAACTTTCAGAATTTTATTGTTGCATGAAACTTTTTGTCTGAGCAAAGTCAAAATAGGAACGACTCAGTAGGTTCCACTATTGAAGCGATTCCTGTGCAGCAATGACCTGACAACACGAAACTAAACAGCTGAAAAAGGGACTGGGTTTCACGTTTTAAAACAATAGCAAAAGCCAAATAAGGAAGTTACCGATGCCTGTAATATTTTCACTGCTTCTTCTCATGTTCGCATTAACTATTCAAGCGGAAGAGATCCCGGAGAATGAAGTGCTGACATTAGACGACCCAATACCGGGATCCCTCTACCTCGAATTCACCGATGCGGATGATCTGCTACCTAAGATAGGTGACTTCAAAATCATCAGCAGTCTCTTCATGAGCAACCAATTGGGTGAACGCTGGGCGACTTTGACCATTCTGAATCAATCGTCATCCCAGCGCCTGCTGGACCGGCACTATATCGTCGCCCTGTTCGCTGATGGAGAAAAACGACATCCCATCAATATCGAACATACCTTTTATGGTAAAGAAAAGATTACCCTGACCATCAACTTTGGGAAGAGTAAATTCCCAATCCTGCGTAGCGAGGTTAGAAACTAGCGCCTGTTAACACTAATCCAATACGCCCTGCTGGGTCTGTTTTTGTGTCCAGCAAGGCAGAATAAGCGTAGTGTAGTCATTCTACATGAGCGAATGATAACGCCGCTGGGCGCAAAAACAGTCCCAGCCCCCTCTTAAATATCAATATGGGGGGTTGCACCTGAAAAAGCGCCACGAACCGTTGCTCGTCGCTCATTTGGAGTAACCAAACTACACTCCTCGCGCCTTGATTGGCGCTTTTTCAGGCGCAACAGTGCGCATTGGATTAGTGTTAACAGGCCCTAGTTTGGCTTACCTGCCACGCATAAATGTGCGCAGCATAATCCATACAAAGAGGACACCACCGATCACTGCCAGTAATCCACCGATACCCATAACACCCATCGATGCTTTGGCCCAGACACTCTCCAGACCCTGGGCGGTTCCGGCTGTTTTTCGTTGAATACCCATCAAGCCGGATGCTGCCAGACCACTGATATGCAACAGTTGGCCAATGCCATAGATCCAGGGCTGCAGTTCAACCATCCGGCCTTGAGGCAATGGATAGCCCAGTTTCGGCAGGAGAAGATACCCCAACCCCATCAGGCCGAGAGTCACACCGACAATCGACCCATGATAGTGAGCCGGGATCATGGTATTGAGACCTGAAATAAAGAGTGCCAATGCACCACCGGAGAAGAAAAGCAGCAGAGACATCCAGAGTGCGGCTCGTAAGGGTTTATATTCGGATGCCGATCGATCAGCACGAATCAATCCACTGAGTAGTAATATCCCTGCGGGGATTACGGCAAGGCCTCCACCATATTTCATCAAATCAGTAAACGCCGTCCTCGATTCAAGGCTCACTGTTTCATGAACCATATAGATGACCGGCGTGATCAATACCGGCACAACACCGATCATCAAAATCCAGGCATACCATCGTGAACTCCCTGGCAGAGTTACTCCACTGGCGCGTGCCAGTAGAATCCATGCCAGAATGACCAATTGGGTATAAGCAAACTGTAAGCTGTGTCCCGCCCCCCAAAACAGATACTCATAGAAGGCATGCCCCTCCACCTCGTCAGGCATCTGCAAACCTGCAATCAACAGAGCCAATAGGGAGATCACGATCGCCAACGATACAGTCCAGCTGGCCAGGCCGGGGATATCTGGCCTAGTACCCAACCACTGTCTGGGTCGAAAGCTGGACAGACGAATCATTGCCTGCAGAGTAATGCCAATTCCAAACAGCCCCAGCATGAGGAAAAATCCCGGGCGCTGCAGAACCGGCACATAGTTATTCATCAATGGCGCGCCATCGCCAAAAAAAGCCGAGACAGCAATGCCCAGCGCACCAGCGAGTGCCGATAGATAGGCGATCGATTCAATAACCCGAAATCTGTTCTCATCCGGAGAGGTCAGACACCAGACCAGTGCACTCATCGCCAGGAACCAGATCAGCACCGATTGATCTACATGGATAACCAGGGCGGTTTTGAAAAAATCTATCCAGATAAAAAAGGCTTCACTTCCGGGAACCCGGGAAAGTACCAACAATATTGCAAACAGACCTGCCAGTGCCAGGGCCAACACACCCAGTTGCAGCCATCTGAGCGCCATCTTTTGTCTGTGCTCGCTGGCGGCCTGCAGTGCAAAATCCTCACTATCGGAAGGAATCAATGTGAATAATCTCCAGTTAGGATCGAGAGGTTAAGCCCGGTAACAGAACAAAGTTGTCAGTATACAGAGTTATACCAGGCGCTTAGGCACTCAATCGGCACCGATTTTCACCATTTCACTGGGCCTGGCTCAGCGACACATCGAGATACCGTCACTGGACACCGAGCGACAGGGTCAATGCAGTTGGTATTTATAATAATCAAAAAGTTAGGGGCTTCAAGCATCAGCTAGCAGAAATCCATCGACTCGCCTGTATGCTGCGATAGCAAAACAACCTTGTGTTTGATTTGACTCACCTTCGGCACTCATATTAGGCTGGCATGACTAGGGCCTGTTAACACTAATCCAATACGCCCTGCTGGGTCTGTTTTTGTGTCCAGCAAGGCAGAATGAGCGTCGTGTAGTCATTCTACATGAGCGAATGATAACGCCGCTGGGCGCAAAAACAGTCCCAGCCCCCTCTTAAATATCAATATGGGGGGTTGCGCCTGAAAAAGCGCCACGAACCGTTGCTCGTCGCTCATTTGCAGCAACCAAACTTCGCTCCTCGCGCCTTGATTGGCGCTTTTTCAGGCCAACAGGGCGCATTGGATTAGTGTTAACAGGCCCTAGAAGATTCGCCGCAAATGGACGCCAATCACCGCAAATTTGCGCAAATTGAGGCCCTAATGTGAAATCAGCTGATGACATTTTGCGCTGTCCGACACCCCCCGACGGTTTATTCTCTTAGGGCCTGAGCCCCACTGCCTTTATACTGTGCATTATGATTGACTATGCCGCTCTGAAAGAGGCGTTCACCCACGACGTCTCCCCAATCCAACCTTGCAAAGACTATCTGAAACGCTATGTTGAGGATGTCAATGAACGCTTTACCACTGGGCAGACACCCACCAGTGAGCTGGTTGCCGAGCGGGCCAATCTGATCGATGAGATTTTGAAACAGGCCTGGAAGCGATATTTTTCCGACCAGGTGGCAGCCTGCCTGGTTGCCGTCGGGGGCTATGGCCGGGGGGAGCTCCACCCCGCCTCGGACATCGACATCATGATCCTGCTTGAGCATGAGAGTCAGTTTGAATCCTTTGAGGACCAGCTACAGCAGTTTCTTACCCTGCTCTGGGATATCGGCCTGGAGATCGGACAGAGCGTCAGAACCATCAAGGATGCGGAGCGTGAGTCGAGGCAGGACATCACGGTCATCACCAATCTGATCGAAGCACGACTGCTGACCGGCTCAGTGGCTCTATTCGAGAATATGCTGCTGGCAATCGCTCCCGACAAGATGTGGAACAGCGATGAGTTTTTTGAGGCGAAATGGAATGAGCAGCGTAAACGCCATACCAAGCAGGGCTGCAGCCTGAGCAATCTCGAACCCAATCTCAAAGAGAGCCCTGGTGGATTGCGGGATATTCAGATGATCGGCTGGGTCGCCAAGCGCCATTTCCAGATCCATGACCTGCACGATCTGGTCAAACACAAGTTCCTCACCGAAGCCGAGTATCAGACCCTGATCGAGGGACAGAATCACCTCTGGCGGGTTCGCTTTGCCCTGCATCTGCTGACCGGACGTTGTGACGACCGGTTGCTGTTCGATCATCAGCGCACCCTCGCCAGCTATCTTGGTTATGACGCCGATCATGCCAACCTGGCTGTCGAGTGCTTCATGCGAGACTACTACCGCACGGTAATGGAGCTCAGTCGACTCAACGAAATGCTTCTGCAGCACTTTCAGGAGAGCATTCTGTTGAAAGACGAGCTCGGTGAGCCAACTGAGCTCAATCAGCGCTTTCAGCAGCGCAGCCAGTTCCTGGAAGTGACCCATGAGAGCGTCTTCAAGCGCTACCCTAACGCTCTGCTGGAGATGTTTCTGGTGATGCAGGAGCACCCGGACCTGATCGGGGTCAGGGCCAGCACCATTCGTCTGATCAGAAACCATACCTACCTGATCGATGAGGCGTTTCGCCAGGATATCCGGGCGCAGAGCCTTTTCATGGAGATTCTGCGTCAGCCTGTGGGGCTCACCAGAGTGTTACGTCGCATGAATATCTATGGGGTATTGGCCGCCTATATCCCGATGTTCGAGAACATTGTCGGACGCATGCAATACGATCTGTTCCACGTCTATACGGTGGATGAACACACCCTGATGGTGGTTCGGAATATCCGCCGATTGAGTGTCGATCGGTTTGCAGAAGAATACCCCTTCTGTACTCAGCTGGCCAAAACCCTGCCGAAGGAAGAGCTGATCTATCTGGCCGCGCTGTTCCATGACATTGCCAAAGGCCGGGGCGGCAACCACTCGGAGCTGGGCGCGGTGGACGCCTACGATTTCTGTCGCCTCCACCACCTGAGCGAGTATGACAGTCAATTGGTCAGCTGGCTGGTGCGCAACCATCTGGTCATGTCGATGACAGCACAGCGTAAAGATATCACCGACCCGAAGGTGGTTCAGGAGTTTGCCGCACTGGTCGGCGACCTGAACCGACTGACCTATCTCTACCTGCTCACCTTCGCTGACAGCCGCGCCACCAATCCGGCTGCCTGGAACTCCTGGAAGGATTCCCTGCTCAGGGATCTTTTCAACGCCACCCGTCGAGCACTGATTCGCGGCCTGGAGAATCCCCTCGCCCAGGAGGAGCTGATTCAGGAAAAACAGCAGGCCGCACTGCATCAATTGAAAAAGCAGGAGATCGATGAAACGGCGGTAAGAGAACTCTGGTCCACCTTCACCCATGAATATTTCCTCACCCATTCGCCGAATGCCATCCAGCGTCACAGCCGATCCATCCTGCAGGCTCCTGCGGGCTCATTTCCACTGATTCAGATGCGTCAAACCCAGAAGCGGGGAGGAACCGAGGTGCTCTACTACGGCATCGACAGGGACAACCTGTTCGCCGTCACGACGACCCTACTCGACCAGCTCTCCCTGTCCATCGTCAATGCCCGGGTAATGAGTACCTCAAACGGCTTCTCACTCAACTCCTATCTGGTTCTCGAACAGGACGGCTCACCGGTTGAATTCGGTCTACGCAGTGAGGAGATCGTCAATACTCTGCGGGAAGGGATATGCCAGGAAGGCGATCAACCACTCAGCGTAAGCAGGAGAATTCCAAGACAAAACAAACACTTCGATAACTCCACAGAGATCTATTTCAACCAGGAACCCACCCTGGAACGTACCATCATGCGGCTGGTGACACTGGATCGGCCAGGTCTGCTCTCCGATGTGGGACAAGCCTTTGCTGAGTGTAATATCCGCCTGCAGCACGCGAAGATCACCACCCTGGGAGCCCGGGTGGAGGATATCTTTTTCATCACGGATCGTCAGAACAAGCCTATCTGGTCCGATACCACGCTCAATTGTCTGAAAGACGCCGTCATGAACCGAATGCCGGAAACCAGTGAACCGGCGGAAAATTGAAGCTCATCACACCCTTTCCATAGGCCCCGGAATTATCATAAACCGAACATTGGACCAGGGCTTCGGCCCTGCTGGGCCAATTGGATTCGTGTTAGTGGGCCCTGAGCGGGATGGTGATTGACGCTGTCAATAGAGCGTGGATTTTCCGCATCCGGTGAACTAATTACCATTGAAAGGATCAATGGCAGTGAAACCCTGGGGGAGCGCCTCCAACAGATGACCGGGGCCTGTATCAAAGATTGCGAAATTCCGATCGATGTTGAGCATTATTTTGTATAATCAGAGTAGGTGCGTGGTAAATAGCGCTTCCACTGAAATGTGCAAATTACCGTGCTAAAGCCATTCTGTGCTGTAACATCTCAACAACGGATTCTGGTAACTGAAAACAGTGGTAGGAAACCATGAACAGATCAGCACTTTACACACTAGTCGTACTTGCCTATGGGCTAACCGCCTGTGGGGGTGGTGGCGGTGGTGGAGATGACGACAGTACCCCAGTCAATCCATCGGATAATCAGGCGCAGCAGTTGAGCTGGGTTGCCCCATCCACAAGAACGGATGGCAGTTTCCTGGATCTCAGCGAGCTTGCGGGATATAAGATCTATAGCGGCCCTTCTTCAAACAATCTGGAGTTGATTGCCGATATCGAGGATGGCCACGTGACCTCCTACGACCTCTCCAGCATGAACGCCGGCAGTTACTTTTTCGGAATTGTGGCCTACGACACCGATGGCTTGAACAGCCCGATCTCCGAGCGTATCGAAAAGACCCTTACGGAATAAAAAAACCCTGATCCGGGGATCAGGGTTTTTCTGGAATCACTCAAGAACTGGGGGATTCGGTGGGTTTCCCATGATAAACCCGGCAGGCGGTCCGATATAACTGTCGTCGATAACCAGCTCATCAATGATGAAATAGTTATCGGGGCTGGCTGGTGCTGCAGTGTTAAAGTAACCACCTATGACATCGACATAGTTAAACTCACCACCCGGTGTACTCATGGTCTGCTGGACATAGAGACCATTATGCTCACCATCCTGTGTGGTGATATAGAGTCTGATGATACCGGTACGGGCATTGGCTTCAAGCTCCACACTGATCCACTCATCTTCACGGTGAAACGGAGGATCACCGATCTTGAAGGAGTCAGTACCATCCGGCCAATAGTCTCCACCTTCATATCGACAAACCGTGTTGTCACAGGCGCCCCAGGTTCTCCAGTCTTGACCACGACCGATGATCATCGGTCTTTCCCGGTAGTTGATACGGTTCATGATAATGACTTTGGTTTCATCAAAACCGGCTGAATTGAATCCAGGCCCATGGCGCATCAGCCATCTGACGTTGAGCTGTTCGGTATTCATACCGGTAAACTGACCCACGCCGTTATAACCCTGGCCAGTGGAGACCGGGAAAATCTGGGCGGCACCACCACCCTGCCATCCGCCACTCGACAGCCAGTTGTGTCGAGCGCCTTGAGTGACCCAGACGATGTCCTGATAGTTGTTGACATCGAAACTCTCATTGAAGGGCAGATTTCCAACGTTTCTGGCAAAACTGCTCAACGGCATGGCCAAAAGAAGCATGGACAACAGACCAACAACAGAATTACGCAGATGACTGTACGAGAAATATTTAGTGTTGTGTTTCAACATTTTCAGCCTCAGGCAAGATACAAATCCGATTTATTAGGAAGTTTAAATTCCCGCCACTAAAATTTTGTTGATCGTACTCACAAGTTACCATTCAGTCTATGAAAAGTGTGAACTGAATCCAAGTATAGTTGGTAAATCTAGGTGCAATCAAAATCGATTTACCAAATGAATCAGTAGGATACCCTACAAGTACCACCCATTCTCAGCAGTCAGTGCAGTAAAGCAGTGAACTACGATCCTACTTTATATCGACTGATTCGACAGATTGTTGATAGCTCCCCAGAGGCGCTAATGTGAATTGAATCAATCTTTTGAGAATGCATCTAAAAATAGTGTGATGTCGCTGCTTTCAAACACGCCTCAACACCCTTTCACAGCAGTTTTCATTCGATCCGAGACGAACGATCCGAATTGTAAAAAAGTGTATGGCGCTCTTCTAAAGGCAGCCAAAAGATTTTCTGATCGAAGGAATCAGTGTACTCTCCGGGCAAATCAGCATGAGTTTAAACTCTCCCACTTGCCACATTTCATCCAGATCAAGCAATCCAGGTATTCATAGATGAATAGCAATCCAGTCTCCGGCGCCGGCTATCTGTTAGAAGGTTTGAAGTTACTTTTCAAACCGGGAATCAGACCCTTTGTGTTAATCCCACTGTTAATCAACATTGTGGTATTCAGTCTGCTGGTCTGGCTGGGTGTCGATCAATTCGAGCAATTGATGGATCGTTTTCTGCCCGACGATGAGAGCTGGTTGGCCTGGCTTCGCTGGCTGTTGTGGCCACTTTTCGCCATCGCCATCGTTTTGGTTGTTTTCTATACATTCACTGTGATTGCCAATCTGATTGCCTCGCCCTTCAACGGCCTGCTGGCGGAGAAGGTGGAACTCTATCTGGGCGGCGAACTTGGCGATCAACCCGGTGGTGCAAAACAGATCATGAAAGAGGTATTGCCCTCGATACTCTCTGAACTACGCAAACTGTTCTATTTTCTGCTGCGCGCCATACCCCTGTTGTTACTGTTTCTGATTCCGGTGATCAATCTGGCAGCCCCTTTTCTCTGGCTGCTCTTCAGCGCCTGGTTTCTAGCCCTGGAATATGGTGACTACCCGATGGCCAATCACAAACTGCCTTTCAAGGAACAACATCACCGCTTGAAACGGGTGCGAATGACCTCACTGGCCTTTGGCGGCGGCCTGACCGCGATGATGATGGTACCGCTGCTGAATTTTCTGGCGATGCCGGCCGGCGTGGCCGGTGCTACCGTATTCTGGCATCAGCAACTGCAGAAGATGCCGAAAGGGTAGCCAACCTCTGCTGCCGGCAAAATGGGCGTAGGGACGAATGGTGCTTACTGATTGCGTCTCGTTTTATTAAAGGTTTTTGCTGGGGCATGGCCCCACCAAATAACGCTTAAGTAAGTACCATTCGGTGGGAACGAGTGGCGCTGACTTGAGTCATTTGCGCCCGAAAAAGTTGGGCCACCTGAAGAAATTAACCGCAAAAAGCCGCAATACACGCTTAGATGAAGAATTCTTTTAGCGAAAATTTGCGCTGATTAGCGTTCATTGGCGGTTAACGCTCTTAAGTAATACTACTTAGCGAGAAAACGGGCGATCCGCTCCACCCCTTCCTGCAGATGATCCATTGACGTGGTATAGGCGAATCTCAGATAGGATTCAGGCCGATTGAAACCGAAATCGAGGCCGGGGGTGACGGCAACACCGGCCTCGTTGAGCAGCTGTTGGGCCAGTTTTTGACTGTCACTGGCGTGCTCCCCGCAGCCGGCATAGAGATAGAAAGCCCCTTCAGGGGTCACCGGCAGAGAGAAACCCAGATCCCGCAACGCCGGAAGCAGAAAATCCCGCCGCTGCTGAAAGGCCAGGCGCCGCTGCTCCAGAATCTCGATCACCTGCGGAGAAAAAGCGCTCATGGCAGCCATCTGAGACAGAGTTGGCGCTGACAGGAACATGTTTTGCGCCAAACGATCCAGTGGATCGATCATCGGCTCGGGGGCGATCATCCAACCCAATCGCCAGCCGGTCATACAGAAATATTTTGAAAAGCTGCTGATCACACAGATCTCGGAACTGATATCCAGAGCGGTATTCGCCTCAGCGCCGTAAGTCAGACCCAGATAGATCTCATCTACGATCAACACCCCGCCCAGCTCGGTAACCTTGTCATACAGCTGTCTCAGCTCGGATTCAGCCAGCAATGTACCGGTGGGATTGGAGGGTGAGGCGATCAGAACCGCCTTGGTGTCATCCCGCCATGCCTGCTCCACCAGTTCGGCGGTCAATTGGTATGCGCTCCCCTCCCCGACCGGCACACCCACCGGGATACCATCGACCATCGAAACAAAGTGGCGATTGCAGGGGTATCCTGGATCGGCCATAAGAACCGACTCCCCCGGATTGATCAGCACATTCATCAACAACTGCAAGGCACCGGATGAGCCGGGCGTCACGATCACCTGATGCGGATCCACCTCGACCCGATATTTGCTTTGATAGTAGGCGGCAATCTCCTGACGCAACTCCGGCAAGCCAGTTGCCGGGGTATAGTGGACATTGCCACCACTGAGGGCCCTCTGCGCCGCCGCAACCACAGGTTGCGGTGTCGGATAGTCCGGCTCACCGATCTCCATATGGATGATCGAACGTCCCTGAGACTCCAGCTGACGGGCCTTTGCCAGCAGATCCATCACGTGAAATGGCGCGATCTGCGCCATCCGTCTGGCGATCTCGGTCATTTCACACCATGGCCATGGAGTGCCCGCAGCATCTCGATATTGGTGTAACTGAAATCACCGGCAGTGCCGTTCAGGGGCCGGAAAGGCTGGTCGGGTTCACCAAGCTGATCGATGATCAGGGTGGCACCGGTGAAATCATCCTCCTCGGTATAGCCATTGGTTGTCACCAGAATGGTATCGATCGAGGCGCGACTCGCCGACTGAACCCCATTGTGGGAATCCTCGAACGCCATGCAGGCCTGTGGCGGCAACTTCATCTGTTGCATGGCCCAGATATAGATATCCGGCGCCGGTTTCTTCGCCGGCACAATATCGCCTGCCGCAATCACTTCGAACCAGGATTCCGCTTGCGGATCCAGACTGTGTTGCAGCAGCGCACTGACATTCGCCGGTGTGGTGGTGGTGGCGATTGCCAGGCGTAAATCCTGCTCTCTCGCCTCCTGCAGTAACCTTTTGACACCGTTTCGCACGGGTATCATGCCCTCCGCAAGCATTCTGGTGTAGTGCTCGGTTTTTGCCGCGTGCAGTCCTGCAATGAACTCATCCAGCTCTGCCGGACCTTGAAACGCGGTATTGTAGTTTGCCAGATAGTGGCGGATACGCTCTTTACCGCCGGTCACCGCAAGCAGTTTCCCATACAGCTCCACAGACCACTCCCAGTCCAGTCCGGCCTCCTTGAAAGCCAGATTGAAAGCGACTCTGTGCCCATCTCTTTCGGTGTCGGCAAGGGTGCCGTCCACATCAAATATCAGTGCCTCTAATTCAGCCATTTTCACACCTTCATCATATACAACCCGGGATGATTACCCCGACGGCGCAATAGTGTAACAACAAAATCGGAATTGCTCGCACATGATCAAGTGGGGTAATTGATGCCGCGATTACCCTGCCAAGTGTCAGGGTTTGGCATTTTTTCCATCGCCATCCGTTGAATCCACCGATTGCACCGAACTGATCCGCTGGTTCAGCGGATCGATCCATAGTTAGCAAAATGATGCCATAGATCAACAAAGAAGCATCCCCAAGGAATGTTATTCCTGCTCAACCTTTATTTTTTCTGATTTTTGGCCAACCTTATTGATGGAAGAGAGAACTTTTCAATTGGCTGTAAATAGCCTTACAGGGATGAGAGCTCTGCGCACCAACTCAGTACCCGATATTAGATTCTGGTTTAACCATGTATTGTTTCGTTCTCCCCTTTCTGGTATAGATATGCGCCTTCACGTAAGAGGTACCATGAATGGCCCAGAAGAAAGCCACAGCTAAAGGTGCTGGATCCTTCGGCATCGATCCCTATGAACCCGCTAAGGGTGAAGAGTATATGAGTGAGGGGCAGGAGAACCATTTCCGCGCCATACTTGCTGCTTGGAAAGCCAATCTGATGCAGGAGGTCGACCGCACGGTCCACCATATGCAGGATGAGGCTGCCAATTTCCCAGATCCCAACGATCGCGCCACCCAGGAGTCTGAATTCAGTCTTGAGCTGCGTACCAGGGACCGGGAGAGAAAGCTGATCAAGAAAATCGATGAGGCCCTGGAGCAGATCGATAACAAAGAGTATGGCTATTGCGAGTCCTGCGGCATCGAGATCGGTATCCGCCGACTGGAGGCCAGACCGACCGCCACTCTCTGCATAGACTGTAAGACCTTAGATGAGATTCGTGAAAAACAGATGGGCTGACGCTGATCGGATTTTTCCCGCAAAAAACCGGCGCAAGCCGGTTTTTTGCGTTTTGGATAGAGGCCGATGAGCAGTCGCACCTATCGTGGACGCTTTGCCCCATCGCCGACGGGTAAACTCCATTTCGGCTCCCTTGTCGCCGCCGTTGGCAGCTTTCTCGATGCCCGCCACCACAACGGGGTTTGGCTGGTGAGAATGGAAGACCTGGATCGAACCCGGGAAGTCCCGGGATCCGCAGCCGAGATCCTCTCCAGCCTCGAAGCATTCGCTTTGCACTGGGATGAAGAGGTGATCTACCAGAGTCGCCGTACGAAGCGCTACGCCGAAGCGCTTGAACAACTGCTTGCCGCTGACCTGGCCTACCCCTGCAGTTGCTCCCGGAAAGCGATTCGTCAACGCGCAGAGATCGGCTCGGAAGGACCGATCTACCCGGGTACCTGTCGATCTGAAAAAAAACCGGACATTGCCACCAACAGCATCCGGCTGGTAACCCAGGATCGGGATATCCTGGTAGAAGACAGAGTACAGGGGCTTTTCAGACAGAATCCAGCAACAGAGATCGGTGATTTCGTGATCCGACGGGTGGATGGCTATCACGCCTACCAGCTGGCTGTGGTGGTGGATGATGCCTGGCAGAAAATCACCGATGTGGTGCGTGGCGCCGATTTGCTCAGCTCAACCCCCAGGCAGTGCTACCTGCAACAGCTGCTCGGCTTGGCGCAACCCCGCTATCTGCATCTGCCGCTGGCGGTCGATCGCAGCGGGCGTAAACTGAGTAAACAGGACCAGGATAGGCCGGTGGAGCCCAAGGATCCCGTAAGCACACTGCTCAGCGTCCTCGCCTTCCTGCAACAGCCGCTGCCCCAGGAGCGACCGGAGAGTCCGGAAGCCCTCTGGCAATGGGCGATACCCAGATGGCGGACCGAACCGCTCAAGGGCACCAGCTCACGTGGACTCTGATGGCTGATCGGAAAAGTGATGTGAGTGATCGAGCCGATCACACAGACAATCAGAGGCCATGAGGAGAGACGCTATAAGCCGGACACCTCTCGCAGATACTTGAATAATTTGCGGTAGGCCTGAGGAGGTCCCCCCTTCTCCTGCTCCCGTTTGACCGCCTGGATCAGCTGTCGAAGATGTTGACGGTCGGCATTTTGATACTCCGCCAGAAAAGCACCAAACGCCTCACTCTCCCCCTCGATCAGACGATCCCGCCAACGCTCGAGATTGTGAAACTTTGCAACCGATGCCTGATGCTTGTTATCCAGCTCATCCACCACCTGGTGGATCGCATCCAGATCTTCCTGTTGCAACAGTTTACCCAGACGCCGGTAGTGTCTGCGCAGGGCATTCAGTGATTTGATCCGTTTTGACTCCGCCAGGGCGGCCAGCATGGTTTCACTCAGAGGCATTCTGCCCAGCTGGTTGGCTGACAGTCCGGTCAACCGCTCACCCAGTTTCTGTAGCGCAAGCATCTCCCGCTTGATCTCGCTTTTGCTCGGCCCTTCGTCCTGCTCTAGTTCGTCGTCTCGAATGTCGATGCTATTTTCTCCACAATCAATTGCGCGCTCTTCTGACCACGAAATTCATTCACATCCAGTCGGTAGGCCAGCAAGACCTGACCGGCACCCTCTGAGAGCGGCGGTTGATTGAAGGCAATGGCATCAATCAGCCAGTCGTCACTCTCATCCCCCAGTACCAGCTTCAGATGGTGCTCGGCAACCACCCTCTGCTGCTTGACCGTAAACCGTCCCTCAAACGTCGGTTCAGGAAATCCCTGTCCCCAGGGACCACCGGCACGGATCTGTTCCGCCAGAGCGAGATTCATCTCCTCCTGTTTGAGAACACCATCGGTCAGTATAACCCCCTCGAGCAACTGGGGATCCAGCTGCTGTTCAAGCGCTTGCTCGTAGGCGTGTTTAAAATCGTCGAACCTCGCCGCGGAGAGACTCAAACCAGCGGCCATCGCATGACCGCCGAAGCGCTCGATCAGACCGGGGTTGGCGCTGTCGATGCGCTCAAGCAGGTCGCGTATGTGCAGCCCGGCAATGGAGCGGGCCGAACCTTTGATTACCCCTGAGCCAGCATCTGCAAAAGCGATGACCGGGCGATGATACTGCTCCTTGATTCTCGACGCGAGAATTCCGATCACCCCCTGATGCCAGCTCTTTTGGTAGAGACAGAGCCCCTGTGCCAGAACACCATCGGCCGGTAGCAACTGCTCCTGCAACAGACTCTCTGCCTGCTGTTTCATCTGTTGCTCGATCTCCCGTCGAGCATAGTTGAGTCGGTCGAGTTCCGTCGCGATGGCGCTGGCCGAATCACTGCCTTCACTCAACAGACACTCGATACCCAAACCCATATCGTCGAGGCGGCCGGCGGCATTCAGTCTGGGACCCACGGCGAACCCCATGTCGGAAGCGACCACGCGCTGATGGTTGCGCTTGGCCAGGCTCAACAGCGCCAGAATACCGGGCCTGCAGCGCCCGGCGCGAATCCGCTTCAAGCCTTGTGAAACCAGTATGCGGTTATTACGATCCAGCGGCACCAGGTCGCTGATGGTGCCCAATGCGACCAGATCGAGCCAGTCCGCCGGTTGTGGCTGCTTCAGCCCCTGCTGCTGAAACCAGTGATTCGTTTTGAGCAGATTGTAGAGTGCAATCATCACGTAGAAGATCACCCCGACCCCAGCCAGATAGGGACTGGGAAAATCGTCATCCGGCTGGTTCGGATTGACGATCACGGCAGCCGCTGGCAGCTGGTGCCCCGGCAAGTGGTGGTCGGTGATCAATACCGGAATGTTCAGGGTGTTGGCCCGCTCAACCCCGCTGAGACTGGAGATGCCGTTATCCACAGTCACGATCAGCCCCGGATTGCGCTGCGCGGCCAGGTCGACAATTTCCGGGCTCAATCCATAACCGAACTCAAACCGGTTAGGTACCAGATAGGAGACCTGGTCACAACCAAATGCCCGCAGGGCCAGCAGTGAGAGTGCGGTACTGGTGGCCCCATCCGCATCATAATCGCCGATAATGACAACCGGTTTTCCAGCCCGGATGGTCTCGAACAGCAACTCGGCCGCGGCTTCAACCCCTTTCAACCGGGAGACCGGACAGAGTTGTGACAGGGCCAGATCGAGCTCTTCCTGCCGGCTCAACCCCCTGGCATGGTAGATGCGTTGCAGTACCGGGTGTATCTCCGCAGAAAACCTTGCAGGCTCAGACGGTTGGGTTCTTGCTTGGATTTTCACTGAGTAATAATTCTGCCTCGCACGATGTTTCCGCTTCAGAGCCGTTCTGGGTAAAACCTGGCTAAGGATATCAGAGTAAAAACTCTGTAAAATCCATTGGAAACTTATGTTTGCCACCCCCATCTAAAGGGGTGACCTTGGACCTGTCACAAGGGCACGATTATAGGGCATGCGATCCTATGATGCGCCAATGCGGGTCTTTAAGCGACACGAACAGATCACCCCGCTGCCATCCGGTACGACTCAGACAGGAAGTTTCCAGAGCTGACCAACCGGCAGCCGGGCAGGATGGAAAACCGCAATACAACCAGGACTATGCCAGAGTTTTTACAAACCAACACCGCTCATCTTGCCCGCCTGATGGTGCTTCTGCTGTGCCTTCCGGCAGGTTTGCTTCAAGCCCAGGTTCAGAGCCGGCTATCCCACCAGGTAACCGGCCTGGATCAACCGGTGCAACTGAGCATAGAGATCGATGGCGGAGAGGATCTCTCTCCCGACCTCACCCCACTCGAGCAGGATTTTGAAATTCTCAGCCGCTCCACGCAACAGAGCATCTCGGTGATCAATGGGGAGATGACCTCAAAGCGTTCCCTGAACCTGATGCTGCTTCCTCTACGCAGTGGCAGCTTGACCATCCCGGCAATCCAGGTTGGAGATCAAACCACACAACCACTGCCTCTGCAGGTGGAGCAACAGCCCCAGCAGGAGGCACAGACAACCAAGCAGGCACTGATCGAACTGAGCCTGAACAAGGATTCAGCCTATCTCGAAGAACAGATCCTGCTGACCCTGAAGCTCTACCAGGCCAAAGGGGTCCGCGGTGAGTCCCTGGATTCCCCTGTTGCATCCCTGGACGACACCCAGCTCAGCCTGATCCATGAGGATCGCTACAGCAGCCGCAAGGATGGGGTGGACTACCGGGTGGTGGAGCGAGTCTACGCCCTGTTCGCACGCCAGACCGGCAGATTGACACTGGATGGCGTCAAGTTTCGTGGCCGTTCTGGTGGCAACCGGGACCCCTTCAGTAGTTTTTTCAGCAATGGTTTTCCTTCACATCAACAGCCAGGACGTATCATTCGAGCTGACTCCAAGCCGGTCTCTTTGGAGATTTTGCCAATCCCGCAAGACTTTACCGGCGAACGCTGGTTACCGGCCAAAAATCTGCAGATTGTGGAGAATGGTATCGAGAGCGACATGCCGCTGGCCGGCAGTCCGATCACCCGGCGTGTGATGATTATCGCTGACGGAGTGATGTCGAACCATCTGCCAAGCATCGAACAGAGTATGCCGAGCGGACTCAAGCTCTACCCGGAAAGCCCACATCTGAATGACAAACCAAATCGTTCCGGGATCAGCAGTTCACTGCAGCAGAACCTGACCCTGATCGCCACCGACCCGGGCACTTACATCCTGCCGCCAATCGAGATTCCCTGGTGGAATACCGAGACCCGCCGGCAGGAGATTGCCAGACTGCCCGCCAAACAGATCAGCTTTATGCCGAATCCATCCGGGATAGCCAATCAAGCTCAGCCTTCGGCCGCAGCACAATCCAGTGATCAGAAGCTGAGCGCAGAAAAACCGATCAGCGCCAGCCCGGAGCCTGCTGCTGACTTCCCCTGGATGGCCACCCTGTTCGGCTTGGCCTGGTTGATAACGGTCACCGCCTGGTGGTTCAGCAGTCGCCAGAAGCAGCCCGCCAAGCCGGTAACAGTGGAACAGCCCAGCCAGAAGAGATCGAGTCCGACAGAGCTGGAAAGCGTCCTGCAAAAACTGGCAGACGCCTATCACTCAAGGGATGAGCAAACGGCCAGAGATGCCTGGCTCCACTGGGCACTGCTCAACTGGCCCAATAACCCGCCCAACAACCTCAGCAGACTGGCCAGACGCTGCGATGCGGATCTGGCAACGGCGGTAAATGCTCTGGAGAGGGCCATCTACAGCCCTAATTCGGAAATCAGCTGGTCGGATTATGAGATCCTCAAGCTGATTGAGGCCAAGGGTTCCGGTCAATCCCAGGATAAGACCGATCAGAATCTGCTGATACCCTTGAATCCCTGACAATTGGCGACCGGCCTAGGGTTGGCCTTGCGCCTTGCAGAATCGATAACGAGACAGAGGGGAGCCTACTCCTCTTCCCAACCCCCATAATCGAAAGTGATCTCTTCGTTGGGCTTGATATCCTTCAGCGCGAACAGATCGAAGCCATCAAATTCCGCATTCCCCTTATCATGATGGTTGAGATAGCGAAGCAGATTTCTCCCGCTGCGACCGATCGGTTGCTTGTCATCTTCAAACACCCAGAGTACATAGGTGCCGTCCCGCTTCGCTTGCGGGCCTTCATAGGTCCCGATGTAGTCCCCTTTGGCAATGGAGACCTTGGCAAACAGTCCATTACCATGTATCCGGGAGGGCGCTTTATAGACGATGTTACCGAGTCTTATTTTACTGTTTGCCATCTTTCATACCGCTTCGCTGATTATCTTTGGGAGAACCAATCGGGCAACTCTCTCCATAGACCGCCATAATGGCGCGCAATTCTTTCAGGACTTTCTTTCTTGAAAGGTCGTCTAGAACCTTCAATTCAGGTAATATAACACCTTGTTCCAACAACTTAATGTCATCACGGACCGATCTGCAACCCTTCTGGCAGAGTACCTCGATATAGTGATCTATCTGATTATTTCCCATGATCCACAACTCGCATAGGATATTTCCAGTTGATTTGAGTCAATTCGCCATACCGTACCGGGAACCATACCGCTATTCAAATTTCTAACAGGTTTCAATAGGATTTGATCCTATCAACATTACAACAAACTGAAGGACAGATTATGCCCTTGATTAACCGACTGACACTACTTTTTCTGATTGTTACCAGCCAAACATTGTATGCCGCCGAATGGGGCGAAGGATATGATCCGGTGGATCCGCCGGTGGCCACTTCTGTTGCGGATGGCAAGGTAGAGGTTCTGGAGTTTTTTTGGTACGGATGTCCCCATTGCTACCACATGGAACCCGATCTGGAAAGCTGGCTGGAAGCGAAGCCGGAAAATGTGGAGTTTATCCGGGTGCCCGCGCCTTTGAACAGTCGCTGGACCGCCCACGCTCAGTTCTTTTACACCGCCGAAATACTCGGTTTGACTGAAAAACTGCATACCCCCCTGTTTGAAGCCATCCACGACAAGAAGCGCAAAATCTACGACAAGAATGCCCTCATCGACTTTGCGGCGGAACAGGGTGTGGACAAACAGAAGTTCACCGAAGCCTGGAACTCCTTCGGTGTCTACGTAAAGGTTCAGAATGCGAAGAAGCTGGGGCAGCGCTACCAGCTGGACGGGGTGCCCGCAATCGCAATAAACGGTAAGTATCTGACCAGTGGAAGCCGCGCCGGCTCCTACAGCAAAATGTTCGAAATTGTCAGCCAACTGGTTGCCGGTGAGAACGCAAAACCGGCCCAGTAGGCCACTCCAGGATCGCCGGTTTGATCGCTGCCGATTAAACCGGGGCTTTCACGACACGCTTCAGACAGGCAGAGAGCAGCCGCTCTCTGCCTTCAAATGACAAACCCCGAGCAGAATACGACAGGATGGGCCAGCCCCTCACCGCCCCATCCCGCATCAGAAGTGATAGGCCACACCAACATTGATCACCGGCCAGTATCGGATGTCATCCAGATCATCACTGTTGATCCGGTTCTCCTCAACCGCCAGTTCCGACTCCAGTTGGGCCTTCAGCGCCGGGTTGGCATCAGCCAGAGCACTGTCCGCTTCGAGTGAGATTGTCGGATTGTCGGTGAACAGAATGCCGAAATCGACACTGAAGCTGAGCTTGGAACCCGGCTTCACAGCATTACCCCAGCCGATACCAAGGTAGGGTGCCAGATTACGGCTGTAATCCACCTCCGCCTCCAGGGTGCCCACCTGCTCGGGTGTAAAAGTGGTGTTACCGATCTCCACCGGCTCGGTGGGTTTAGCGGATGCCGTGATATTGGGCTGCAGGGCGTAGAGTCCGCCGCTTACCCTGAATCCGCCACTCATCGGGTGCCAATCCAGCAGTGCACCCCAGGTGAAGACATCCAGATCTATGTCATACTCGATATCGTCGAGCTTCTCTTCCGTGTCATAGGGCATGGTTGCCAGCAGGGTTCGAAAATTGAGACTCTCGCCACGCACAGGCAGGGTCAGCGCCAGACCGGGACCGGTAGTGCCAATGAAAAGCCCCGCTGCAACATGCTGATCCTCACCAGCCTGCACCAGATGGATATCCTCTGCCGGACCACCGAACGGCATGCGCGCGCCGAGCTGCCAGGTATCCAGATCCAGATCATCCCTGGCCAGCATGGTGCTGTATCGAACAAAGCCTGTGATACCGTTCTTGAACTGACCGGTGAGTGAGATCCCCGCATTGACATAGCTGTCATCCGGATCCTCGTTGGTCAGTGTAAAACTACCCGCTTCCGGTACCAGCGCGAACTCCGCTTCGATCTCCGGCGCTTCATTCTTGAAGTCCTTGACCAACTCAAGCTCGAACTGGGGCACCAGCACACCAAAGCTGAAGCTGAGTGCGTTGCTGGCCCGAACACCGAGCCGACCGGACAGAACATCGGTCGAGGTCTTATAGATGTTCATGTCCAAGCCGGCATCGTTACTCTCCCGATAGGCATCGATTTCGCTATTACGATACTCAAGCGCGGTATAGCCGTCGATCGTCCAGGCTTGTACGTTGTAGCTGTATCCAGTACCAACCACGGCGCTGAAGATATCCGCGTCTGTTTCCCCCTTGGCCCGGGAGGCAACACCACCGATGTCGATTGAGCGACTGGTATCGATGGATGACTCACCATATCCGAGCAACCAATCCACATACCAATCCTTGGCCGGATAGTAGTTACCGTAGATCGAGAGATTCCAGCCATCCACATCAACGCCAGTATCGCCTCCGTTTTCACTGGTCTCAGAGCTGCTGTAGCCGAGTGCCGTGCCCATCACCAGATCGTTGTTGAAGCGGTAGTCGAGACCGGCCAGCAACTCCTGATTATCGATCTCGAAAGAGTTCTCCCGATTGCGCGACTCCCCATCGCCGATATTGATAGTTCCGGTAACGAAGCCACCCAGACGTTGATCTGTTATCCCATCGCCGGCACTTCCTCCCTGCTGCAGCCCGCTCAGCAGGCGGCCAAGACTGAGCTGCTGATCATCGAGCATGGCGCGTAGTCCGGCCAGACTGACACCGGGCACGCCACTGCGGATCTCCTGTAGACGACCTGCCAGATTCTTGATCTGGTTGGCAGCCACCCCTTTCATCGAGTTCGCCTGGGCACCCACCTGCCTCAACAGCACCTCCTCGAGAGCACTGTCAAGTTCTGATCCGCTCAGTGATGAGAGGGTACTGCAGGTGGTGGCCAGAGCCTCATCAGTTGCTGATCCGCCAGCAGCCGAGTTGGCATCACAGGCGACCTGCATCACCTTAGCCAGACTGCTCTGTGCCTCATCCGCACCCGCATTGGCAATGGGATCGAGGCTGGGATCGAGGGTTATGGTGACGCTGGCCGGTGCACTGACCTCACCACTGTCAGCCACCAGGCGATAGTCGAAACTGACCGAGGTCGGGTCACTGATATCCGCAGGTGGTGTATAGAGATAGAGACCGGTTACATCGGTTGTGGAGAGTCTTCCCTGGCTGGGCTGGGAGAGAATCTCAACTCGGAATCCAATACCCGGATGGATGTCGTTCTCCTGGGGAAAAAGATTGATTGCACCACCACTGCTGACATAGTGGTCGTTGACGGTCTCCAAAGTTGAGGTGGAGGAGACGATGTTCAAGGTCACCAGGGTGTCATCGCTGGTACCCCGGATGTCGCTGACCCGATAGGTGAAGGTAACCGTGCCGGAGAATCCCGCGTTGGGAAAGACATTGATCGAGAAGTTGTCATCCGGATCGATCTGCACGGATCCCGCAGCAGTATTGGAGAGGTTGCTGATGGAGACGATTTCGATGGCATTGATCGCCTCCAGAGTGGAGATCTCCAGACGGTCATTCACCGTTACAACGATGGTTTCCGAGCGATCATTGGCATCGATGGTGTAGATATCCGGCACCCCGGTAGCCGCTTCAATGCCGCTTGAAAAAAGCCCAGCCCCGATCGAAAAGGCGGCGACGGTGAGCGATGAAAACACCTGAGAAATTACAAATGGTTTGTGGTTTTGTTTAATCATGAGCTACCCGTTTTATTCTTCTGCTGAAGGTCCCTGGGACGCAGCAATGGTAAGGTTGTTAGGGCCTGATAACAGGCCCTAAGGAATCCTCTCTCCAGACAAGAGGCTCTCATAGCGATCATTTTAGCCAACCGCTGGCGAGACACCACCATTGGGTATCGATTATCAACCCCGCGCTACTCAGGTGCCGCAAAAGGTTTGATAGCCCTGATCCGCATCGGCTGTCGTTTGCTGATAGGGTGCTGTTTTGTCTGTCAGGGTGTAGGGTGATCGCAGAACTTCGAGGAACTGTTCCGCAGCGCTCGCATCACCCTGTTGTGTGGAGATCCCAATCACCTGTTCCATCTGCTGATTTCTGGGAATCACCAGAGGATTCATCTGGCGCATGATCTGTTGTGCCTGTTCAAGCTCTCCAGCAGCGCTCAAGCGGGCCTGCCACTGTGGATACCAATCCCCCAGCTCCCGGTTCAGCTGCGCTGCCAGAGCTGGAGAGCTGAGACTGCGGGTCAATCGGTCAAAACTCTCTGTGTAGTCCAGGCGCTTGCGCTGCAGGCACTGCAACAGCTCTGAAGTCAGTTTTGCATCGGAGGTTTCTGTTTCAGTGATACCGAGCTTGCGCGCCATCATCCGCTGATAGCGATCATTGAAAAGATCGCCAAATGCTTCCAGGCTACGGCTGGCGATCTCTATCGCCTGTTTCTCGTCGGGATGGATCAATGGCAGCAGTGTCTCGGCGAAGCGGGCCATGTTCCATTGGGCGATCGCAGGTTGGTTGCCAAACGCATAGCGCCCGGCCCGGTCGATCGAGCTGAAGACCGTATCCGGACTGTAGACCCCCATCATTGCGCAGGGTCCGTAATCGATGGTTTCGCCGGAGATGGTGGTGTTGTCGGTATTCATCACGCCATGGATGAAACCGACCCGAAGCCACTCCACCACCAGCTCGACCTGTCGCAAGATCACCTGTTCGAGGAGTAGCGCAAACCGCCCCTCAGCCTCGTTCTGCAGTTCCGGATAGTGGCGCCCGATGGCAAAGTCGGAGAGCTGCTGCAGGGCCTGATGATTCTTGAGTGCCGCAAAGTACTCAAAGCTGCCCACCCTCAGATGACTCGATGCAACACGGGTCAATACCGCACCCTGATTGGGCGTCTCCCGATAGACGGTTTCACCGGTTGTGATGACAGCCAGACTGCGGGTTGTGGGAATGCCCATGGCATGCAGGGCCTCACCCATGATGAACTCGCGGATCGCCGGGCCCAAAGCGTAGCGTCCATCCCCGTTTCTGGAGTAGGGAGTCGGACCGGATCCTTTCAGTTGAATCTCTTTCAGATCTCCATAACGATCGATCAATTCACCCAACAGATGGGCTCTGCCATCGCCCAGCTGGGGGACAAAGTGGCCAAACTGATGGCCGGCATAAGCGAGTGCAATGGGTTTGGCTCCGGGCAGAAGCCGGTTGCCGGAAAATATCTGCGCCAGCGAAGGCCCTTCGCTCGGCAAAATCCGCTCAAGTTGCAGCGTCTCTGCGAGGGAGCGGTTCCAGAGAAACAGTTTCGGCTCTTTCACCGGCTCGGGGGGGATGCTCTGATAGAAGGCCCCGCCCAGTTCCGTGTAACTATTCGACAACACCATGACTCTAAACTAGCATAGCAAGGAGCTTATTTATCCATGCGAGATCAATGGGTTATCTTGCATCAACCCTTAATTATCAGAACCATCCCCGCCACAGAGCCAGCTGTTTTTCGACACCAGGAACGCCTTGTATCGATCCGCGAAATCCGCCAACACCGACTGCTGCACCGAGGCACGCTGCAACAGACGGTTTGACCAGTCGCGCACCGGATCCGGCATTTTTACATCCGCCTGCTGATTGAACTCAGCCAGATACTGGATGCGCATAAAAAGTGGTGCAATGGCAGCATCGACGAGTGAGAAGCCATCCTGATTGGTAAACAATCCTTCACTCAACGGCTCGGACAAGCGTGCAAGATCCTCTTCTAGCAACTGCTTTTTCTCCAGAGACGTCCCTTCGTCACCGGCGGTCGCCATGCCATGTTGAGCCATCAGCAGAGTCGAGGCATATTCAATCCAGGCTCTATGCTGAGCTCTTCTGAGGGTGTCTGCCGGCTGCAGACCGGGCGGAAATGACTCATCCAGAAAAGCCAGGATGACCGAGGATTCAAACAGGGTGGCTCCATCAACCAACAGCAGTGGTACCTTGCCCGTCGGGGAGAGCTGCAGAAACCACTCCGGTGGGTCGTTCAGGTCGATATACTCAATCTCATGATCGATCTGCTTCTCCCGCAACAGAATCACAGAGCGCTGTACAAACGGGCAAATCGCAAAGCTGACCAGTTTCAAATTCATATCACCCACCACATTGATTCATAACATCCGCATTTCATCGTCTCTCCGGCAACCCGTGGTCTTGTCGGACACTGCCAGATCTGCAGTTGATCAGTAATCTCCCCGCAGGTAAACGTCCAGCGACCCGCGGGTGACAGCCATTGTTCCTGTAGAGCCCGATCACCATTTCATGACATTAGACTTAAGCTTTTGATTAAACTAAGGAATTTAAGGCACTATTGCATTCCGTCAAAGCTCGGCTTATATTGATAGGACAGCAAGCAGGTTGACATCCATAAAAGCTTCATAATCAACAGCTTGAATAATGCAACAGGGAATATTCAAGGCTATGGAAAGGACTAAACCCAGGGTTTACAGGGTTATTTACAAACGTTTACAAAATCTGTATTTTTTCTACCCATTCAAGATACTGAATTACCTGCTCATGGACGGCCTGGGTGCTCACGTATTCCGTCTCACAGACCTACCCCCTCGGAGAGATCAGCTCGTCAATCCTCAGCAGGTTGTCAGCGGGATGGCTGTTTTCATGATCCTCGCGGTTTAACAGGAACAGTTGATAAAGGATCGGATCATACAGACAGATCTGTGAATTTGACGGTAAAAGTGACTAATCTAATTTTATATGAGCAACAGTCAATTTCGGCGGCAAGATTAAAATGGCAACCAGCAATCCGATCGGCTTGAGAATTCCGGAGCAATCCCCCCCGTCAGGAGTCCCCTTTTATCTGAATGATAAACAGGTGACAGCTTGGGCGAAGGAACTGCCGATGGCCAATATCGGTGAGACTTCAAGACAGATCTTCCAATCCCTGCGCGCCTTCAACCGCACCAGCCTGGACGCGCCACAACGACTGAAAAGCATTGAGAACTTTCGCGAACCTTTAACCTATGTCGCCACAAATCTGAACAAGCACTATCTCGGTACTCGTTTTCCACTCAGTGAGAAGTCGCATAAGATCGCCAATCTGAATCGTGAACTCCACAGTGGCATGGCAACAGCCTATAAGGCGGTCATCGTCGACCTGTTGACCCATGCGCAGGAGGAGGGTGTGGACCGGGCCCAACTGACCCTGGCAATCCATCGCTGCATCACGTATCTGTCGAAAGTCATCCTGCTTTCGGTGATTGTCTATGACCCCTGCCCCAAACGCACCTGGCAGGAGCTTCACGTTTGCCACCGGCTGGCCAGCCGCTATGGCATTGGTTCGGATCAAGTCAGTGACCCCTACGAAGAGTCGGAGCAAGCATCGACAATCGATCATAACTACACCCGCTGCCTGCTGTTCTCTCTGGCATCCCCTTACAAAATGCGCCAGAAAGAGAACCTGCAGCTGTTCGATACACTGCTTGACTGGAGTGGTCACACCAATCTTTACGGTTATGACGATGCCCCGGAAGAGAGCTCCATCACCATCCATCAGGATAGTGACACGGCCCCCAGCCATGAGAACAAATCGCCCAGTATCGCAACCAAGTATCTTTTGATACTTGAGGTTTCGGGGCTGCTGTCGCAAATGCGCAATCACTTCACCGATGACCAGGAGTCGGAACATAGCCTATCCGGCATTGACGAGCTGGACAAAGGCGTCATCCGCCAGCTGATCATGCTCTGGTCGAAAGCGCAGAAACGCGCCTTTGTCCGCACCAAGTTGAATTTTGAGCTACGCATCGCCGTCGGCCTTCGCTCGGTCCACAAACTGATCACACTCGGGGATGTTCCCGAACCGGCACCTGAACCCGAAGATCAGGATGAGGCCACCTGGATCGATGCTCAATTTGCCCATGGCCAGGAGATGCATGTGGAAGCCAGATTCTCCCTGCAACCGATGGATGTTGCCTCATACAATCCCCGTCGGGGTAATTTCGAGGAGTTTGGCCCCAACTCCACGGATATCAGTGAGATGAGTGAAGAGCCCAGACTCGAAATCTGGCAGGACGACAAGGAGCAGGAGATGGACAAGGCAACCTGCCTGTTCACCACCATCAATGAGAGTGCCGGCGGATATTGCCTCGACTGGCGGGGGAAAGAGATCCCCAAGATCCAGGTTGGTGAATTGATTGGCGTTCAGTCAGCCATGTCTGCGGCCCAGTTCGGGGTTGGCATGGTGCGTTGGATGCAAACCTCGGACGATGAATCGATGCAGGTCGGGGTACAGATGATTGCGCCAAACGCGATGGCGGTAACCGCCCAACTCGCGAACCAGAGTGGTGGCCAGCAGGAGAAGTGCCTGCTACTGCCGGAGGTTGGCACATCCGGCCAGCCCACCAGTCTGATCTGCCCTTCATACCCATTCAGCCTGGGTAAGACACTGCTGATCCATGACAGGGAAAACACCCAGGAGATCAAACTGACCAGACTGTTGGAGTCGAGCGGCTCCATCTCTCAATACCAGTTTGTTCACCTGGATGATAATGCCGCTGCGAAAATGAAAGAGGATCAGAACGACCTGGATGACGACTCCGATTATGAGAGCCTCTGGTCAACCCTGATCTAGTGGGCCACCAGGCCCTAGCTCAGAATCCGGCCAGCTTGTACCAGCGCTTGGCCTCTTCGGGATCTTTTTCCACCCCGCGCCCCTCTTCGTAGAGCATCGCCAAAGTGGTTTGAGACCCGGCCAGCCCCTGCTCTGCCGCCTTCTTGAACCACTCAACGGCCCTTTCCAGAT
>JAEPDS010000023.1 GCA_016842065.1 Candidatus Thiodiazotropha sp. 'RUGA' | reverse complement strand
GGTATGTCCGGCATGGGCGGCATGTCCGGCATGGGCGGCATGGGCGGTATGTCCGGCATGGGCGGTATGTCCGGCATGGGCGGTATGTCCGGCATGGGCGGTATGTCCGGCATGGGCGGTATGTCCGGCATGGGCGGAATGTCCGGCATGGGCGGTATGTCCGGCATGGGCGGAATGTCCGGCATGGGCGGCCAGTGGGTTTGGATGCCTTCAGGCATGAGTGGTATGTCCGGCATGGGCGGCATGTCCGGTATGAGTGGCATGGGTGGCATGGGTGGCATGTCCGGTATGAGCGGCATGGGCGGTATGTCCGGCATGGGTGGCATGAGCGGAATGTCCGGCATGGGCGGAATGTCCGGCATGGGCGGAATGTCCGGCATGGGCGGCATGAGCGGAATGTCCGGCATGGGCGGCATGAGCGGCATGAGCGGCATGTCCGGCATGGGCGGAATGTCCGGTTACTTCAAAATCACTCCCCAGGGACAGATCTTCTTCTACCCGGCTAGCGGTATGTCTGGCATGAGTGGCATGTCCGGGATGGGTGGCATGAGCGGCATGGGCGGCATGAGCGGAATGTCTGGCATGGGTGGCATGAGCGGAATGTCCGGGATGGGTGGCATGTCCGGAATGTCAGGTATGGACGGCATGTCAGGTATGAGTGGCTGGCGTTAATCGACTGTAGGTAATTGATTTACCCAGTCATAACACTCCCCAGAGCGCAGGGATGCGCTCGAATCCAATTACTCCAATTTCATATTTTCCAATAGGGCTTCATCTGAGGAAGATCTAATGATTTTACCCATCAGGACCTTGATTCCACTGTTATTACCGATGCTGCTATCAATTGATCCGGTGCTTGCCCGTGATATCGGCCCTGAGGATTATGAACGATCACGTTGGCACCCGATTCACTTCAAACCGGATATCGATAACGCAAGCAATGAACAATGTCTCAGCTGTCATCAAGAGATACTTGACAGGAAGGTCCTGAATCATTCACCGGCAGGCATTACTTCGACAGAAGTTTTGGCCTGGTATCAAACCCTGTCGACTTATGAAGGAGAGCAGGAGACCTTTCATCGCCGCCATCTGGTGACACCGATGGCAACGGAACTGATGGATTTAAAATGCAATACCTGCCACCAGGGTAACGATTTAAGAGAAGAGGCCGCGAACCCTCCAGACCACAATAACCAGGATCTGACGCTTCGCAAATCGGTCAATCCGGACATCTGCCTGATGTGCCATGGGGCGATTGCTTACGAGTTGATGGGCCTTCCCGCGCCTTGGACGGAGTCTCGAAAAAACTTTCAAAACAACTGCCTTCTCTGTCACTCCTATATCCGCACTGAACGGCACCAGGTCAACTATTTGAAAGCGGACGCCATCGAGGCCGCCGGCAAAGCGAATTCAGACGTCTGTTACGGCTGTCATGGCGGTCGTCAATGGTATCGCATTGCCTACCCCTACCCCAGGCATCCCTGGAAGAGCATGTCGAGCATCACCCCAGGATGGGCCAGAGATAGACCAACCGAATCGGAACCCAGGTTCCAGAAAGAGATCCAGCAAGCGGCAAACTAGCAACCGCTGACAGTGTGAGGTACGGATGAGTATAGAAAAACTGACCCAGAGTCTGAATAAGCGATTGAACCTCTCCCGGCGTTCATTTCTGAAATCTGCGGCCGTGGGCGGTGCATCAGTGGCTGCCGGTGGTTTGGTGGAAATGAAGACCGCCAAGGAGGCCAAAGCATTTGCCTACGAACCCTATCCGACAGACGATCAACTCGAAACGGTGGTAACCAGTTGCGCCCACAATTGTGGCTCCAGGCATATGCTGGTCGCACATAAGTGGAAAGATGTGATCGTACGTCTCTCAACAGACGATGGTCGTTACCAACGGGATGGCCATTTCGGTAAGGACGATAACGAAGAACCACAACTGCGAGCCTGCCTTCGAGGGCGCTCCTATCGGCAACGGCTCTACTCTGCTGAACGTCTGCTCTACCCGATGATGCGGGTTGGCAAGCGGGGTGAAGGGAAATTCAAGCGTATCTCATGGGATGAGGCACTGACCTATGTAGCCAGCAAAATGGTCGAGATTAAGGACACTTACGGTCCGACGGCTCTGGTGGATCAGAGTTACGCAGGTGCCTCCTATGGGGTGCTTCATAAATCCGATCAGATCGAGGGTCTGCTGGGTCGTTTTCTGGGCATGTTTGGCTGTCGCACAAGCTCATGGTCGGTACCCTCCTACCAGGGTACCACCTTCAGTTCGCGTATGACCTTCGGCACCATCGAGGATGGCAATGAGGATGATACCTTCGCCCATTCGAAACTGATGATCATGTGGGGTTGGAATCCTGCCTACACCTTCCATGGCGGCAATACCTTCATGTATATGCGCATGGCCAAGCAGCGTGGCTGTAAGTTTGTCTTGGTAGATCCCCAATATACCGACTCTGCAGCAGCCTACGATGCCTGGTGGATTCCGATTCGACCCAACACGGATGCTGCCATGATGGCCGGGATGGCCCACTATATTTTCACTAACGATCTGCACGACCAGGAGTTCATCGACAATTTCTGCCAAGGCATGGACGCAGGGACAATGCCAGAATGGGCCAAGGATAAAGAGAATTTCAAGGACTATATCCTGGGTAAATACGACAATGAACCCAAAACACCGGAATGGGCTGCGGAAATATGCGGTGTTTCTGCTGAAGACATCATCAAGCTGGCGGATATGTATGCCCGCACCAAACCTGCGGCACTGAAGGCATCATGGGCACCGGGAAGAAACGCCTACGGTGAACAATACAACCGTATGGCTGCCGCCCTGCAGGCGATGACCGGCAATATCGGTATCCTCGGTGGCTGTGCTGAGGGTGTGGGCAAGGCCTGGCATGCCGAAGCGGTAGCCTACCCGTACGATCAATACTCCAATATCTGGTTTCAATCCATCAAATCGGATCGCTGGGCTCACTGTGTACTCAACTATCCGAATGTAAAAAGAGAAGAGATCGGACTGTGGCCCCGGCAGGACAATACCGACGGGCAGATACCCAATATCAAAGGCATCTTCTGGCAGGGATCGGATTGGTTCAATCAACTTACCAATATCAATAAAGAGATCGAGGCGATCAATAAGCTGGAACTGGTGGTCTGTATGGACTCAACCATCACTCCCTCCGGACTGTATGCCGATATCCTGTTACCCATAGCCACGCACTTTGAGCGCCATGATGTGGCCCTGCCCTGGTACAAAGGGCACTACTACATTCATCGTCCCAAGGTTATTGAACCGATGGGAGAATCGAAAACCGATTTTCAGGTTTTTACCGAACTCGCCTACCGAATTGGCGGCGATGTTTTTGGACAGGCCTTCAATCCAAAAGCAAACCGCGACTATTTTCACATCAATGACAATGTGGATGAGGCCTACCTGAAGGAGTGGTGGGATCAGAAAGTGATTGGTCATCAGCATGTGGATATGTCCTGGGATGAGTTCAAACAACGAGGCGTCTATAAATTCAAACTCGACCAACCGCACGTTGCCTTCAGGGAACAAATAGAGAACGGGAAAGCGTTCCAGACTCCCTCTGGCAAGATTGAAATACTGGCCTCACAACTGGCGCAGATCACCGACTGGAAAAAAACCATGTATGGTTATGAGATCCCCTACATTCCTAAATGGATCGAGCCGTGGGAGTCGCTGAACAGTCCAAAGACCAGTGAATTTCCGTTTCACCTGATCTCACCCCATCCGCGTTGGAGAACCCACTCCATATTCAATAACTGCAGTTGGTTACGTGAGACCTATGAACAGGAGGTAACCCTGAATGCCGCCGATGCAAAACAACTCGGTATTAGAACCGGTGATACAGTTGAAATCTGGAACGACCGTGGCCGGGTTGTGGTACCGACCTATGTTACAGAACGCTGCATGCCAGGAGTGGCGGTACTGCACGAGGGAGTATGGATCGATCTGGACGCTGAGGGTGTCGACCGGGCGGGTAACCCGGACATGTTGACACTGGATGAGCCAAGTCCAGCCGGAGCATTTGCCTACAACACGGTTTTATGCAACATCAAGAAAACGGATCTGGAGCATCGGCCTGGTTGGGACCAGTTGGCCACATCCCGAGCACATGTGTTTAGGCGTGACCTTTAGTCCTGGAGGAGAGATCGATGACAAGCAAACAAGACAAGGCCAGGATTAAAGCCGCGGTAAAAAGGCGTAAGCGTGAGAGCTACACACCAGTTGTACCGGACAAACAGCTTGGGTTTGTGCATAACAATGTGGACTGTATCGGCTGCCGAGCCTGTGAAATAGCCTGTAAAGATAAAAACGGACTGGCGGCCGGGCCAAGGTTCAGGCGGGTTCAATATATCGAAGGTGGCACCTATCCGGACGTCTATGCCTATAAGGTCAATATGTCCTGCAACCATTGCGAATCACCCGCCTGTCTTCCCACCTGCCCTACCGGGGCGATCTTCAAACGCAAGGCGGATGGCATCGTCGATATCGATTCGACCCTCTGTATCGGTTGTCGACGCTGTGAGGCGGCCTGTCCATTTGGTGCGCCACAGTTCGATCCAGGCGACAATATCGTCAAGAAGTGCAATATGTGCGTTGATGAGATCGAAGCGGGCCGTAAACCGTATTGTGTTATGGCGTGCATGATGCGAGTGCTGGATATTGGCTCCATCGATGAAATCTGGAGGGGCAGTCTAGAGACTGTGGCAGTCGGTCCTGCAGACAAAGTTTCAAAACAAGTCAAGAATATGGCCAACATTGAGCTGACCAAACCATCGATCGGTTTTGTGGCGCACAGTAAAGGAAAAGTCAAATAATGAATCAACAGGCTGATCCGAACCACGAGACGAATAAAACGCAGGTCAGAAGCTTTTTACAAGCAATAGCGGATGACGTGTTGATGCTGACCCGCTTACACGCCAGGGAACCGGATTCGGCATTGCTTGAGCTATTGGTGGATTATGAATTCCCCCACACCATGGCGCTGAACCTGGTCAGTGACGAGGGTAAAGAGGCCAGCCAGTTCATGCGGCAGGTGGTTGAAACGATGCCTGCAGAGTTCGATGATGAGTATCTCGATACCCTGGCGGCAGACTTTGCGGACATCTATCTGAATCATAGCCTGCAGGCTTCACCGCTGGAATCCGTATGGATCGATGAAGAGAATCTGACCTGTCAAGATAGCATGTTTCAGGTTCGAGCCTGGTATGAGAGCTATGGCCTGCAAGCGGAGAACTGGCGAGTCCGCCCAGATGATGACCTGGTACTGCAACTTCAATTCATCGCTCACCTGTTCTCGATCTCTGATTCGATAGAAGAACTCGAAGATGTTGCACGATTCATGGATGAGCATCTACTGCGCTGGCTTGGACAGTTCTCATCACGAGTGGCCCATCGTTCTGCTACACCCTACTACTCAGGTATCGCACTATTGACCGGGGCTTATTGCGAGGAGCTAAGGGATCTCATCGCTACGATCACCAACCTGCCCAGGCCATCTGCGGAGGAGATCGATGAGAGGATGAAGCGTGATACGATGAGTCAAGAGGTGACATTGAGTTATATGCCAGGTATTGGCCCCGCAGTATAGTACCCCTGACATGCCTTTTCTCAAGGATTTGTTCAATCGGATACGCGAGGAAGAGAAGTTACCGGTTGTCGACCCGGACCGATGTGTCCATAGCCTGATTGAGATCGCCAGCTGTTCGTCCTGCGTGGAAGTCTGTCCCACAAAGGCCTGGGCCCTGGATGACGAAGCTCTGCTGTTTGATGCGTCTGCTTGTGATGGTTGCGGGCTTTGTCTACCCATCTGCCCTGAAAGTGCTATCTCGATCCAATATGAGCTTTTATGTGGCGACTTGGATCTGGGAAAGATCGTACTCTCTACCTGTGAAGAGACCGGAATGAAGGACAAGCAAGGCGTTCTGCCCTGCATTCACATGGTCAGCCTCAACGACATACTCAATCTCTACAATCAAGGCTATCTCCAATGGGTGAGTGCTACTGGCAACTGCTCAGAGTGCCCGCGTGGCTGTGGTACTACTCTTTTCGAACGAATACAACAGATCAACTATGCATTGGATGAGGAAGGACTGCCTCTTATCGACTATCACGCAACCGATTTCACCTCATGGCAGCGTATTCAGTCTCTGGTAGACGATACCCCACCATCAGCAAGTCTCAGCCGAAGAGCTTTTTTAAGAGGCGTGCTGGAGAACAGTGTCAATGACCCAGCTGGTCAGTTTACACAGAAACAACCAGCAACCACTGCCATTCCAACAGGGAAGCTAATGCCGAACCAGAATAGAACAACAATCTGGCCCTATGTACCACAGATCAACAGTAACCTGTGTAATGGATGTGATGCTTGTGTCAATACCTGTCCACATAATGCGATCGGACTCATCACCGATAATGACAGCTTATTGTATGAAATCCGAGCTGAAGCCTGTACCGAATGTGGCATTTGCCGCGATGTATGTGAGAAACAGGCGATCACTATCATGAAGTGGACAAAACAGCCACAACGGACACTTGCGTTGAATGCCTTTACATGTGCAAGTTGTGGTAACCCTGCCCATTCACCGTCAGATGATCACCAATCGCTATGCAGAATCTGTGAGCAAGTAAACCATCAGAGTAACCTTTATCAGGTTATGGATTAACAGTCCAACGGCGGCAGGATTCGTCTACACAGGATATAAGCCAGAAAATATAACAAGTTCATAACATTTTCCCCCATGCTACAGACATAGCGTCTTTCCTATGCTCTACTTGGACTCAAGGTGCAGTTAGTGGAAATCTAAAATTATGATCAATTGGCATAATCCTGCTCGCTTTTTTCTCCCTATAGAAGTTGCCCTATTCATGATGGTGGCACTCGTCACAACCAGCTGCTCATCTGAAACTCCAGAACCTGTACAACCCAGCGTAAATCAGAGTACGCCCACCAATGAAGGTAGGAATTTTGCTCCTGGTTTACCCTGGTTGAATGTTGAACGCCCGCTTACAACTGATGATATGTTAGGTAAGGTCGTTATTCTGGATTTCTGGACATATGGCTGTATCAACTGCATTCACGTACTGGCAGATCTGAAAAAACTGGAGGAGAAGTATGGCCATCAATTACTGGTAATTGGTGTACATACCCCAAAATTCGATAATGAGAAAAACCTGCAAACCCTGAAGAAAATCGTGATCCGATACGCTGTCGATCATCCTGTTATCAATGATGTGAATGGTTTACTCGCCAGTTATTATGGTATGCGCGCCTGGCCCACACGGGTATTGATCGATCCCAAGGGCGAGGTTCTTGGCAAGGTGGTGGGAGAAGGCCGATATGATCAGATCGACAATAAAATTTCGGAACTTCTAGCTCAGCATAAGGCAGTTCTCCGTCCAACACCCATACCGGTAAGGCTGGAACGTGAAGAAGACGACACCACACTCCTGTCAGCGCCGGGAAAAATCACTGTAAACGCTGACTTTATTGCGATAAGCGACTCACTGAACAATAGAATAATCGTTACCAATCACAGTGGCAAAATTAAATATATCATTGGCTCCGGTGCCGCTGGAAAGCTAGATGGCAGCTTTACCAATGCCAGTTTTAACTCACCACAAGGAGTGCTATTCAACGATAATCATATCTATGTTGCAGATACCGGAAACCATCTGCTCAGATTAATAGACCTGGATCATAAAAGCGTCTCTACGATTGCTGGAAACGGAACGTTAGAGCGAAAACGCAGCGGTCAATTCGAGGCCAAGTCAATTGGTATGGCCTCTCCCTGGGCACTCGCTTTGTTAAACGACAGGTTGTATGTTGCAATGGCTGGCAGCCATCAGATCTGGGTCTACAACATCAGTAACAAGCAGCTAAGCCGTTTCGCCGGATCAGGCCGCGAAGGCATCATTGACGGTGATGTAGATCAGGCAACCTTCAGCCAACCGAGCGGGCTGAACATTCACAACAACTGGCTCTATATTGCCGATTCTGAAGCTTCGGCAGTACGCCGGATTGACCTGACGAAAAATAGAGTAGAAACTCTGATGGGTACAGGATTATTCGATTTTGGAGACAAAGATGGTGACCTCCAGAGCGCCAAGTTACAACATGTACTCGGTATCTCGGTTAAAGACCAATCCAAAATTTACCTCGCTGACACCTATAACCACAAACTCAAAAGGCTCGACCTGGTTTCATCCTCAGCGGAATCGCTGATAGGTGATGGCAAACCAGGATTTCTGAGCACTGTCGATGGTCAATTGCAGTTAAACGAACCAGGAGGTTTGGCGCTGTATGAGGACAAACTCTATATCACAGATACCAATAATGATCGTATTGTTGTATATGACACCGACAGTGCTGAAGCGATGCTTCTGAACATACAACATACTCATTGATTAGAAACGATTTGCAGTTAATAGATTTAACAGCTGTAAACACCCTTGCTAAACAGTCAGTCGGTTGAGCTGGAGATCTATTGCATTATCACTTGATCCCGGCCGTTCTCCTTTGCCTTGTAGAGATAGGCATCTGCTCTCTGTATCGCTTTTTCGAACGACTCTTCGCCAGGCATAAATACCGAAATACCAATACTGATGGTCATATGGAAGCTACTGTCGGAAACAGCAAATTGATAGTCGGAGACAACATCACGTATACGTTCTGCATAACTTAAGATTGCATCATCGTTATCAAACTGCCCTACGACAACGAACTCTTCTCCACCATAGCGTATCACCAGGTCACTGGGTCTTGATCGCTTTCTAAGCATACCGGCAATCCTGGTCAGCACTTCATCTCCAGCCGCATGTCCATGAGTATCGTTAACCTCTTTGAAATGATCGATATCCATGAACAGAATGGCCATCTGTTGATGAGGATCTCTCTGTTGATGCTTGATGAGGGACGGAATACTCTCAATCAGATAGCGCCTTCTGTAAAGACCGGTAAGGGAATCCCTGACTGCCAGCTGACTCAATCTATCGATCAATTGAGAACCGAAGAAAGCGGCAAATCCAATAAAAATCAGCAGCAGCATGGTAGCCAGGGTTGATCCTCTGATAATGATATCCTTAGTCTCCTGCTCGATATCATCAAGATATTTACCGGTTCCCAACACCCAATCCCAGGGTTCAAAATAGTCCACGTACGAGACCTTGTTATACTCCATGCTGTTATGAGGTTTTTGCCAGTAGTACTCTACCCAGCCGCCACCCCGCTTGGCAACACGGATGAACTCTTCAAAAATTCGCTTGCCTTTGATATCGGTCCAGTCTGTTTGATTGATACCTACCCGCTCTGGAGTATGCGGCTGCATATAGAGAGTGCCGTTACCCAGATTGATCCAGTAGTAACCATTTCTCTCATAAGTCGCACTCTCCAGTGCATTGGCCGCAAGTCCTTTGGCCTCAGACATTGTCAGTTCCCCAGCCACTTCCAGCTTATAAAAATAACGGATCACACCCATGCCGATTTGCGATACTTCTCGAGCATCGTCTTTGTGCTTTTGCAGCAGACTATCGGATAGATTTCCATAGAAATAGAAGAGTAGCAGGAGCATACCAAAAAGAAACAGCGCCGTAAGCAGAGCAAACTGATTGAGGATCGCGGTTCTTTCTTGTGGCTGCATGATACAAATAGATCAACAGATTAGGTTTAGCTTAGGAGGCCTCTGTCTTTCCATGGTCAAATTTTCCTAAATCCAGTATAAGATAAAATTTCACAGGAGAAACCTACGAGAGCAGTGCGAAAATTGGAATTTCCAGTTTACTTGATCTGTCTCATGCCACTTTTGATTCAATTGTCATAATTCGTAACATACTGACCTGTGACAATGCAATTCATCAGCCCTGCCACGCACGCGTGTAGACACCACACATGCCGTCCAATTATGTTTGTGCAACTAATAGTATCGGTAGTCATGGACAACCTCTAACAATATGCCATCAATGTATAGTGCTTTTTAGGGAGATCAGGCGCTCTGATTAAGGAAAACCATAATTTACCTTTGCCAGGCATCCTCTATGATCATCAGCACAGTTATATAACTCGATCAGGATGTTCGAGCCAGTTTATCGACCCGGGGGAATGGTTACGGGTCACTGACCCCTGAGGCGCATCGGTGAGTGTCAAGATATCGATAAAGAGGCTGAGCTTTCTACTCATGCTGAGCTATTCACTTTCCAGCTATGGGCTTGAACTGAAATGGGCTGGATGTGGCATTACTAAAAAGGCTTTCATGGCCGAACTGGCTTCCGCTTATAAGCAGAAAACCGGCATTAAGATCGAGCTGGAAGGCGGCGGCGCTAGCAAAGGCATTCAGAAAGTGATTTCGAAGTCCGTCGATGTAGGCGGTTCATGTCGCTTCCGTGTGAATGATGACAAAGCATCCCGAGCCTCGATCAAGTTCAACCCAGTCGCTTGGGACGCCTTGACCGTTGTGGTCAATCAAGCCAATCCACTCGATTCGATCTCCCTGGAGTCACTGCGTGACATCTATACCGGAAAAATTACCAACTGGTCTCAATTGGGCGGTCCTGACCAACCATTGGAACTCTATGTGCGTGAGGGAAAGATATCCGGTGTCGGGCACATGATTCGACAGTTGTTGTTCAACGACCCACAGATGAGCTTTGAGGGCAGTGAGTTCTTCCCCTCTTCAGGGCCGCTGGAAAAAGCGATAGAGAAAAATCCCAATGCAATCGGTATGACCGGGATCAGCAGTGCTCGCAAGCGAAACTTCAAGATCCTTAAACTGGATGGCAAGGAACCCAGTTTTGAGAATATCAAAAATGGCTCCTATACCCTCTATCGCCCTCTCTATATCGTGAGCAACAGAGAGAGTGAAAACTACACCGAAGTCAAACGCTTTCTGAACTATACACACAGTCGGGAAGGACGCGACATTATGCGTGATAATGGTGTTGTACCCTATCTGGAGGCGGTTTGGTTAAGCAGTAATCTGCAGCGTCAGTGGTCTGACTCAAGAAAGATACGAAATTGAGTCGCATCAGCCACTATTCAGATTTGTCTCCTATCTGAGAGCCTGCCACAACTTTTTACTGAACAGAACCTCTCGCTGCCCTACTTTCTCGACCGGTATTGTCACGAATGTCAGTCACACTGTCATGGATAATTAACTAAAACGACTCCCCCCGGATAAGCATTTGGACACCGATTTGCTCGTCAATGTTGAGTCCGTCTATTCCAAAGGTGATATTAACCTACTATTTTTATCAACTATTATTAGGGAATAGAGCCGATAATCAAGCTCGGTACGAATGGCGCAGCATCAGCCGCATCTGCGGGTTAAGCGGCCAGGAACAGGAGGCATTCTGATGAAGTCTCACCCGACACCTATGCTCGATCAGCTGGAAAGTGGCGAATGGCCCAGCTTTGTCACAGGCATCAAGAGATTACGTGACACCCATCCCGATCGCCGCATACGGGAAACCACCAACGACCTGCTGGGACAGTTGGAATACTCCTACGAGACCCGTAAGGGGTACTGGAAAGGTGGTACGGTCAGTGTTTTTGGTTATGGTGGTGGAATCATTCCCCGCTTTTCCAGTGTTGGCGATCGGTTTCCCCAGTCGAAAGAGTTTCATACACTGCGCGTGCAACCCCCTGCCGGAAACTACTACACCACAGAGATCTTACGCCAGCTGGCAAACAGTTGGGAGAAGTGGGGCTCAGGCCTTGTCACCTTTCACGGTCAGACAGGCAACATCATGTTCATTGGTGCAAATACCGAGAACACCCAGCACTTCTTCAACGAGATCAATGAATACGGTTTTGACTTAGGCGGCGCCGGACCCTGTGTGCGAACGGCTCAATCCTGCGTGGGATCTGGGCGTTGCGAGCAATCTTGTGCCAATCAACATGAGATCCATCGGCGCCTGGTCAATAACTTCCTCGATGAGATGCATCGGCCGGCGCTACCGTATAAATTCAAGTTCAAGATTTCCGGCTGCCCAAACGACTGTATGAATGCCATCGAGCGTGCCGATTTTGCAGTAATCGGTACCTGGCGAGACGATATGCAGGTGGATCAGGCAGAAGTGAAACAGTATCTCTCTGATAAGGGTCGGCAATACATCATCGATCACGTCATCGGCCGCTGCCCCACTCACGCCCTCTCACTCACTGATGAGGATAAGCTGGAGGTAGAGAATGCCGACTGTGTACGCTGCATGCACTGTCTGAATGTGATGCCCAAGGCGCTCTCCCCCGGTAAGGATAGAGGCGTCAGCCTGCTGATTGGCGGCAAACGCACCCTGAAGATCGGCGATCGTTTCGGCACCATGATGATTCCATTCATGAAACTCGAGAGTGAGGCGGATTATGAAAAACTGGTGGCGTTGGCAGAAGAGACCATCGACTTCTTTGCTGAGAACGCTCTCGAGCATGAACGCATCGGAGAGATGATCGAACGTATCGGCCTGGTGAACTTCCTCGAAGCGCTGAATATTGATGTGGACCCCAATATGATCGTGCACCCACGGGAAAACTCCTATGTGCGCACCGATCAGTGGGATGAAGAGGCCAAGAAGTGGTTTGAACACCACCCCCATGCTGATCCGTCTGCGGATGTGGCTTAAGGAGAGATCTGATGTCAAACGCAGCGCGTAGAGTTCCGATTGAAAGTGGCTGTCCAGATGGTATTCAATATATGCATCCTGTGATGCGTGAGAATTTTGGCCACTGGCGATACCACGAAGACCCCAGGCCAGGCGTCCTTCGTCATGTGGCGGAGAGTGGTGATGAGATCTGGACCGTGAGGGCGGGCACCCAACGGATTCTGGATCTCTTTACGCTGCGTAAACTGTGCGAGATCGGAGATCAGTTCGCGGATGGTTATGTCCGTTTTACAATCCGCAGCAATATCGAGTTCATGCTCTCCGACGGGGGTCGTGTGGCGTCATTGATCGAAGCCTTGGAATCGAACGGATTCGTGGTTGGTGGTACACGAAATTCGGTTGCAGCCATCTCCCATACCCAGGGTTGGCTGCATTGCGATATACCCGCCACGGATGCCTCAGGTGTGGTCAAATCGATGATGGATCAGTTGGTGGATGAATTTCGCCAATGGAACATGCCCAACCGGGTACATATCACCACCTCCTGCTGTCAAATCAATTGCGGCGGTCAGGGGGATATCGCAATCAATATTCAACACACCAAACCCCCAAAAATCGATCATACCCAGGTGGCAAACGTATGTGAGCGGCCATCGGTAGTGGCGCGTTGCCCGGTGGCGGCAATACGGCCTGCAATGGTCAATGGCAAACCCTCACTGGAGGTCGATGAGAGAAAGTGTGTCTGTTGCGGCGCCTGTTATCCGCCCTGCCCGCCGATGCAGATCAACGACCCGGAACACTCAAAGCTGGCGGTATGGGTTGGTGGCAATCACTCGAATGCCCGGGGCCGGCCCACATTCCAAAAACTGGTGGCGGCCGGCATACCCAACAATCCACCACGCTGGCCTGAGGCCACCGCCATTGTCAAAAGGATTCTCCAGACTTATCAGACCCATGCCAAAGACTGGGAGCGGATCAATGATTGGGTGGAGCGTATCGGCTGGCCTCGATTCTTCGAATTGACCGGGCTGCCTTTCACCAAGTTCCATATCGACAACTGGAGAGGACAACAGAAATGTCTGAATGCCTCCACGCATCTTAGGTTCTGACCCCAAGACCATTGGAGTCATACTGTTTCTAAATCCCAGATATCTGCGCACGAAACTGTGAAGCAGGCATCAGAATTTAAAGCCTAAAACATACATTTAGTTTATTAGCTTATTATTATATGCTATATTGCATTCATCTTTAAGCTATATAGGTATAACAGGATGAACAAACTGCTGATTGCTACTCTGCTTCTCGTAACAACCGGTCTGGTATCTGCCAGCACAAGCGAAACCATTCAACCAAAGGCTGCTACCGGATTCGACGCCTTTTACAGCATCGAAGACTACAATGATGCCTTTTATGGGGATGTCTACGAGCAGAAAACCGCTGAACAGACCCCTGTCGTCCGCTTCGGCAAGTAATCTTCGCACTTTTCATACAAAAAAACACTGGCCCCCCTGGGTCCGGTGTTTTTTCTTGCATTATTCTCCCAATAATCCCGTTAATCACGCCAGGTAGCATAGTCAGGAAGCGGGAAAAGTAATACCAGGCCGATCTAAAAAGATTACGAATACCCTATTATGTATGGTCTA
The DNA here is from genome assembly GCA_016842065.1 of Candidatus Thiodiazotropha sp. 'RUGA'. Taxonomy (GTDB): domain Bacteria; phylum Pseudomonadota; class Gammaproteobacteria; order Chromatiales; family Chromatiaceae; genus Thiodiazotropha. Next base: position 51,234 of record JAEPDS010000023.1, on the reverse strand, counting down.
CAAGACAGACTTTCACAACAGCGTTGGTAGGAAATTTTAGCGTATCTTGTATCAGTTTGGTCGGCTGTTTTTTACTATTGTGACCACCCACCAACATGGGAACCTAAATTGCGTTGGTACTGGATTTTTTGCTGCGCCATTTATTTACCTGATCCTATGGCAATCTGACGATAGTGAAGCTTGCTGGTTATTGAAAGCGTAGATTTTGCCAAGCTTTGATGAGAGCTGCGATCCTCTATTCAATGAAAAGAAGGTACATAAAATCTACTGATTAGTGACAACCTGAATTCGGATCATATGTACAGCCATAAATGCCGCTCAAATTGCCTGTTTGACCTTGATAATAGTGCTGGATGTAATAATTACCAGTAAATACCCTATGAATAACCGGATATTGGTTAAGCTTTTCTAAGAATTGTTGAAGCTATTTAGGTTTATCTGATTTTACGGAGCATCTAATGGAACTTCCCCACTATATCCTGAAACATATAGTGTTGTTTGGGAACTATTGTTTTATTTTGCTTATTTTTAGTAACAACTGTGCAGATAATAACCCATAGGACACCACGCCAATAGATACCACAATAATCATGTCAAGAAGATGGATTTCGTCGAAATATTGTATAGCAAGTACCACTAACAAACCCATCAACAACGATCTCCAAAAAGCAGGGTAAATGGCTGATGCTATATCTTTAATTGATGTATAGATCTGTTTTTTCAAAACAAAAATACTGATTATCCACTGCACGGCAATACCTACTGTAATCAACACGGCGACACCATCTAATCCATATGTTTTTGCAATTGGCACAATCAGCGGCACCAGAATTGCTAGCCTTAAAAGACTTATTTTAAACGCAATTTGTGGCTTTCCAATTCCCTCAAATAAATATCCATTTATTGAGGTCAATGATCTGATGAAACCAAATACTATTAGAATCTGAAGTGGAGTCACTGATAGATACCATTTCTCACCAAAAACAGTAATGATGATCAAGTCAGCGGTTAAAACAACGCCCACCGTGACAGGTAAGGTAATCAAACATACAAATTTCAATGTTGTCAGATATGCATTCTTTAATGCCGCCTTGTCTGACTGCAGTTTGCTATAAGCAGGTAACATGATACTGGATATAAGTTTAGAGATACTTGAGGTTGCCAATTCTGCAAAAGTGAACGCAAGAACATAGTAACCTAGTTTTTCTGTCCCCATGATTTTACCTATAACAGCAGTATCAATTTCCGTAGCCACAAAGATCACTATTGATGACGCAGTTATAAATTTCCCATAAGAGAGTAGTTCTTTTGCTATTTTCCAGTTAAAACTGATTTTTGGCTTACCCTCTATAAGATAGTAAGACAGCAAAGCCTTGAGACTTGATGATACCAGTTGCCCGATAACCAGGGCCCATACACTCCTCATTATGTAGGCAGCAAGAATCACTATGATAGTTGATAGAAATTCAGTCAGTTGTTCGATGTATGAGATACGCCTGAAATTTAGCTCCTTCATCTTGTTAATTGTATTGATGTTTGTCAGGCCATCGATGATAAATACAATACATAATACTTGCAGCATTGACTCCAGGGTTTCATTTTCGTAAAAACTTGAAATAAATGGAGCCAATACGGCAACGAGTAACGCCAACAGGAACCCACGAAGTAACAATAACGTAAATGCGGTGTTTCTGGATTTCTCAAAATCATCCTGCCTTTGAATTAATGCTTGGCTTATTCCAGGACGTGTAAAAGTTTCTATTGCTCGTATTGCTATGCCTGCAAGACCCATCAAGCCAAATGCATCCGGAGAGAGTAAGCGCGCTAGAACGACAGAACGCACAAAGCTTAATAGTGTCAATAACACCTTACTTATACCGACCCAAATTCCTGATCGTAAGACTTTTGCTTTTATAGATCCATCTTCTGAAAAGGCAAAATCCGATAATCTTCTGATTATCGATTTTACGAATGATGGAATATTTTTCATTGAATGATATGGATTGTATTAATTTTAAAAGTTGATCGTTAACTAAAGATGTTTTGCCAATAATGCTTATTTATACATCTAAATTATATAAATTGTCTTAATAGAATTCGATATTAGCCTTATAGTAAAACTTTTCACTAAGCCATACCGCTTTCTATTAAAATGCTCCGTAGTTAGTTTCTGATATTCGTATCCTTGAATACAACAAAAACCGTTGTCCTAACATTGTAGCTACAAACACAGCCCAGACTCACACATGTAACTTTTAGTTCACCGGATCACTGTTTTAGATAGGCATATGACTGAGTTTACTAACAGACTGGCATTGCACATGAACCAAGATTTTTAGAGACTCTGTTCTTGTTCTTTCTATTTACAGTCATGGAGAATAGCATTACACCAACTGATCTACTACCCGGTTTGTGAATAGCTAATTCAGCCGTTCTTCCTGCTAATACAGCCATAGCACATGTTTTGCATTTACTTTGTATCTGTTGCAACGATATTTCAGCATAAGTCGTGATACTCGAGATTATTGTTGTTTCATGAGCCATATGCTCTACCCGAATTACCATGACAACCTTTAAGCTGAATTAGAATTAGATCTATAGAGTTTTATACGGAATTTAAATATTGTAAAATAAAAAAATCGTAATCAATATTTAGCATTAATATTGCCATGTAACTATATATTTTAATTATAATTAACATGATTAAATTCAACCAAGAAAAGCCTCATAGTCTTTCAAATTTATGTATCGTTGGGGGTTGTGGCAGCAGCGGCACAACACTATTGGCTCATATAGTCAGTAAACATAAAAAAATTGGGTCCGGTCCAGAGTTCAACTGTTTTAATCATCATGAATTATATGATTTTGATTCATTTAAGAAGGAATTAGCAAATTTACAAGGCGGTAAAGCAAAACCATCAGGTTACGTCGATGTACCTGTATTTATGACTTTTCAGGAACATTATGGAATTACTCATGAACTGATACATGAATGGATTTCTCAAAGTTCAAGTTCAACTGAGTTTATCTGCTCATTGCGAGACCATCTGCTGGATCATTTTAAATGTGAAATTTTTTTTGATAAATCACCAACAAATGCGTATTGCTTGAATACGGCTGGAAAAGTACTTAGCGATGTAAAACTCGTACACATGGTGCGTGATGGGCGCGATGTCGTTTGCTCTTTAATGAAGAGAGGATGGAATCTGTTCGGTGCCGGATCTCGATGGCTTTATGATACGGTGCACGGATTGGAGGCTCGTAATTGTCCTAATTATATGGAGCTACGCTATGAGAAATTTGTTTCAGAACCTGACAACGTACTAAATGAATTATTCTCCTATCTCAACGTATCTAAAACTGAATATGACTTATTCGAATCCAATAAAAAAGCGCCAGGCTTGTATCATGAGGAATGGACAAATCGAAGTGAACCTAAAGCCTGGAATCAGACTCCCTCAGACCCAATCTCTACTAAGTCTATAGGAACATATAAAGAAAAGCTTTCCAAGCGTGATCTAAACTACTTAAATAAAATCAAACTAAAAAGGAGTGTTGATATCAACCCTGAAACACCACGAACATTCGGGGAATTGTTAGAGTATTTAGAATTTCCAAGATCTGTCGAGCAAGACAGAAATGCGGAATCCAATAAAATCACCATTACCCCTTATAAAGTATCTGATTACTTAAGGCGAGTACGACGATTTCATAATAGGAACTATTGGCATCTGCCTCAGATATTTACCTACTGAGCCAATTACACTTAAGATACACATAACACAAACTTATTCTAACCTACTCCCTGAGTTTCTGGCTTATAAATTCGGCAGGACGTATTTTTAACAGTTTTAGAAGTAGTAATAGACCCGTTTCAGTTTTAATCACTAGCAAACCTATGCAGCCACTCCGGAACTCACGCTGAATCTGGAAACCCTGGCAGCAGGCTAAAAACAAGCATCTTCTTCACAACTCGGGTTATCATCAATTTGAACACTTTGCATCCTTACTTGAGACCAATGGCAAATGAGAAGCTGATCGTATGTACCAACTCTGTCATTTCTTGTGGGTAACGCTGCATATACGAGCGCTTCAAAAGTTGGGATTGAGAACAAGCTCAGCCCCCAAGATCTAGAGATTTGTGGAGGCTGCCCTAAGACCTGCGCTTAGAAATGAGCACTGGATTGTTTTCCCAAGCAGCCGAAAACAGTGGAGGATCACTTACTCTTTTCTATATTGCGCAAAGTACCCTGCCAGACATTGGGTATCTCCCACACCCTTCAAATCAAAATAACCCTACTCTGTCTCACCCTGCAACCTTCACGACTAAGCAAGCGGCACAACGAGAACTGGTATCTGACATCGGCGAATTATGCGCCGAGTGGTATCGCCAATCACGGCATCCTTAACCGATACCCGGTTCCCATGTTTGCTAACCACCAATAAATCGTATGCTCCAGTATGAGCCTCATCAAGGATTTTTTCCAGTGCCCCACCTACTTCGACCTTCACTTCATAGCTCAACACAGGCTCTTCAGGTTGTTCAGAGATGCACTCCTTGCAAAACTGCTCAACATTCTTGATCGCAACATCATCCCTTCTCCGGCTGATCAATATCTTTCTGGCCTCATCCAGACTTCTGCTCACCAGTTCCTTCCACAACTCATCGCCCATGTAACTCGCTAGACTTTGCAGGTCACGGTCGTCCACCACGTGAAAAACGGTCAGTCCGGAGTCGTTGTAGCGGGCAATGGTTGCCGCATGCAGAAATCCCTGCCTTCCAGACTCGGACAAGTCGGTCACGTAGAGGATTTTCTTATATTCGATCTGTTTTAAACGGTTTGATTTCGACATGATTTCATCCTCAGATGGTGGCCGGCGTTTTACGCTTGAGCCAGATTCCGCTTAGGAACCAGCTATACGCCCAGGTACCAAAAAACACCAGTACAAAGGTCACCGCGATATCTGTTGCACTTCCATCCAGGGAGAACGCGGGAACATAGCCAAAAATAAAGGGGGCCAGGTAAAGGAACTTGGCGAACTTGAAGGCGACCCATGCCGTTGCCCACATATTTGCCTTTGCGATTGTCGCACCTGCAAAGGCTGCAATGCAGACTGGAGGCGTGATATTCGAGTCCTGGGACAGCCAGTAGACAATCATATGCGCGGCAAGTGGGTTGATGCCCAGTTCGGTTAATGCCGGCACCGCGACGACCGCGGTGATCAGATAAGCGGCGGTGACCGGTACCCCCATGCCGAGAATCAGCGAAGCCAGGGCAATGAACAGTATCGTGAGCCACAGCTTTCCGTCCGCCAGATCGATAACGATATCGGCAAATGTCAATATCAGGCCGCTATAGGTCAGTACACCAATGATGATGCCTATCACACCAACCGTTGCACCAATTTTCAGGCCGGACTCCGCACCGGATCGGGAGGCATGCACGAATCCTTTTAGATCGATACGGGTACTTTTGCGAAACCAGCTGACAACAATACAGGTAATGATGCCGAGAATTGCCGAGTAGCCCGGTGAGTAGCCCGCCAGCATGAATATGGTAATCATGACCAGCGGTAGAATATAGAACCACTCATTTTTCAGAATATCCGTTGCTTTTTCCTTACTGGGTTCACCCACAATGTTGTGCTTCTTGGCCTCGTAATGCACCATCATGAAAACGCTGAAGAAATACATCAGCGCAGGAAATATCGCCACCAGCATGATCTGTGAATAGGGAAGTCCGGTCAGTTCCGCCATGATGAAGCCACCCGCGCCCATAATCGGCGGCATGAACATTCCACCCAGGGATGCAGCTGGTTCTATACCCCCAGCCACATGTGGACGAAATCCTGCTTTCTTCATCATTGGAATGGTAAACGCACCGGTGGAAACCGTATTGGCAATGGCGCTACCCGAAATCGACCCGAACAGACCGGATGCAATTACCGACACCTTGCCAGGGCCACCAATCTTGTGCCCTACCGCTGCCAGTGGGAAATCTATAAAAAATCTCTGCGCACCACTCTTCTCCAGGAATGCGCCAAAAATCACAAACAGGATGATATAGGTTGCCAGCACGTTGGCCATGATGCCGAAGACACCATCACTCTTATAGAAAATGCTGACACAGAGCAGTGGAAAGGTGTCGCCCGCATGCTGAATCACTTCCGGTATCCATTCGGAATCGCCAAAGACCCCGAACAGCAACATAATGGTACCTATGACCACGAACACCGTGCCTACCACACGACGTGCAACCTCAATACCAACCAGCACACCGGCTACCGCTATCCACGTATCCAGTTCGGTCTCGGCACCGGCACGATAGTTGATAGCCTCAAAATTCAGTATCCAGTAACCGAGCGTGACGATCGCAACCACCATCAGCAAATAATCCCAAATGCGTCCAAAGATACCACCCCAATCGGAGCGATAAAGCAGAAACACCAGGATGTAGGTAATAATGACATAAACACCGCGATGGTACTGCGTGGCTGCTGGCTCCAGCACTGCGGAATAGGAATAAAACAGCACCAGACCTATGGCCATGGCATCGAATGCCCATTGCTCAAACTTGTTCAGTTTACTAAACAGCATGCCCCACCCTCTCTCTTTGTGATTATTTTGTTTTTTTTAATCCTGCCCCTGTAAAAAAGAGCGGGAGTAAATCCCGCTCTTTGGCTAGGCCGAGAATGGCTTACATCATGCCTTTTTCTTTCCAGAACTTGATCGCACCCGGATGCCAAGGTGTTACCACACCCTGGGTACCTGTATCCAGGCTCATGTTTTTAAAGGTTTTTTTCTGCTGTTTCATGTGTGCCAGACCTTCATCGGTATAGATAGCCGAAAGCATCTTGTAAACCGTATCGTCTGAAACGTCTTTATTCGCCACCCACAGTGCAGAGTCCTGGAATGATGGGGAGTCGTAATCAACGCCACGATAAGTACCGGAAGGCACCGACAGTTGAGAGAAGTAAGGGTACTGGTCAAAGAAACCACTCTCCTTGGCATCCTTACCCAGATCGATCAACTCAATGTCGTTGGTCTGCGCTGCCATGATCACAGCACCACTTGGGAATGCGGTAAACAGCCAGAACGCATCCAGCTGGTTGTTACCGAATGCCGACGCGGCATCGTTGTAACCCATCGCATTACGTTCGATCTTGTCCCAAACGCCCATGTGGCTGAAGAACAGCTCACAGTTGGCGAAAGCACCAGAACCCGCATTACCGACACCGACCTTCTTTCCAGCCAGGTCCTTGGTACTCTTGATACCGGAGCCCTTGCGAACCACCAGCTGTGCGGGCGCACCATACAGCCAGGCTACCGCCATGACATTTTCGTACTTCTTGGTATCGTTCTTCATCTGGCCGTTACGGCCCAGATAGACATGACCGGAATAGACCGTTCCCATCTGCGCCTTGCCGGAGTTCACCTTACGCAGGTTTTCCACCGAACCGGCTGATGACTGTGCACGGACGCGAAAATCCTTCGAACTCTTGATAGGCTTGTAAACCTGGATGGCATTGGCCACAACCTGGAAGGTACCACCTGCCGGGCCGCCACTGAAGACGACGCGCTCTTTAGCCGCCTGTGCTGACATCGGTATTGAGAGAGCTGCTGTCAGTAAGGCTACACTACTGGTTAAAAAGACTCTTCTTTTCATTGATCCACCTATTTTATTTTCTAGTGATTGGGAAATTGACTCGATAAACTCGAGCAATGAAGAAAGGATAGCCGCAAATGTCACGCCAGTTCATGATATAAAAGTCAAAATTTTTAACTCACTGATTTAAAAGAGAAAAAAACAGTGGACAAATACAGGTTTTCAAGCAGATGGGTGGAATTCCACCCATCTGCTTCACAATCCCTGGCGGGAATCCGAAAAAAGCGTTACCTTGAGTGATAACTGGTATCGTTGGTTTTCCGGGTTGTTTTTATGCTTCTTATCCTGCGGCGTCTTTCCCGGTAACCAAAGTAACACCATTCGGTCCATAACCATCCCACCCGATTCCGATAGCGCTGTTCAGTCATGCTAGCTTCAAACGCTTCGACATTCAGGAATTAGGAATGGATGTCTCGTTTATGTTTATCGCCACTATCCATCATTATAGTGAATGTATGACCCCAATAACACACCAGTCATAGAACCCTCTAGATGATCAGTCGATGAGCTGCTCTACCAGCAGTTGAAGCGGATGCATCACCCGGCCTGGAAAACCGGTATCGCGAGCCCCGCTGGTAAGGTGCAGTGCACAAGTGAGATTGGTTGTAATCAGTATATCCGCCCCACTCAAAGACAAAGCGGCGATCTTCTCATCTCTCATGGGATTGGCCAGTTCAGGCTGGGTTACCATCTTTGTTCCCCCGGCACCGCAACAGATCTGATTGTCCGCAAGAGGCTCTATCCTGAGTCCGGGGATCTTTTCCAATAACCGATAAACCAGCGTTTGGTTTTTAAGGGCGTTGCGTTGACTGCATGGCTCATGTACCACAACCTGCGTCGGCAGTGGTTTGAATTGCAGTTCATGGAAACGATCGCTCTGTTCCAAATAGTCCAGAACATCGAGGAATGGTGGTAATTCATCCGGCTTTTTTTCTTCCGCCGCCATAAGCTCGGAATAATCATTGAGGTAGGCGCCACAACCGCTGGAGTTATAGATAACAGCAGTGGAATTGGCAAAGGCACTCAGATTCTGTTTCAAACAGCTCTTTGCCTGACCCATCTCTCCATTATGGGCATAGGCAGCACCACAACAAGTCTGGTTTTCCACCACAGTCACATCACAGCCAATACGGGAGAGTAATTTGATGCTCGCATTGTGAGTCTCTGTATCAAATAGATTGGCTATACAACCGGAAAACAAACTCACGTCCCCCAATGACTGCTCAGCCTGAGCTTGTGTGAAATCGGCAACCGGCTGTGGTTCGTGTGGCGAGGGGAGCAGTGCCAACAGCGGTTGAATGCCTTTCAGTAATGGCAGTTTGGCCAACAGAGCAAGCAGTCGTGATAATCCGCTGCGTTGATAGATGCGGATTGAACAATTCAATCGTTGCCGGGTCTTATCCCCTCCCATGGCCAAAGCAAGCATCCATGAAACCAGCAAGCTCCTGCTTGGCTTGAAATGGTCGCCTTCGAGCGCCTGCCGGTAGAGTTCAGAGAAAGCCATTTTCGACGGACATAAAGTTTCGCAGCTCTGACATAGCGTACAGGCAGCCAAAGCGGTCTGCTCATTCGCATCAAGTGGCTCGCCTCTGCGTACCACTTTTTCCAACAAGCGGATTCGACCACGAGGGCCATAGTTCTCTTCCGGTCTGATTCGATAAGTCGGGCAACTGCCAACACAAACACCACAACTCAAACACTCTTGAGCGTCAGGGATATAGGGGCCGAGGGATTGGTTGTTATCGAGGGATATCCCGCCGAAACCATAATCGGGCGAAAAAGAGTCAAAACCAAAATCATTCAAATGCCTGCACCTCAAGTTACTTCAAAAGAAGCATCAAGCAAGAACCACACCACCAGGCTATTTCATTGTTTTTATTATTATTATGGCAGATATTTCTGATGAGTTATCTCAATCCTGATGACAGGATTTGTCGTAAAACAGACAAATACTCACTGTTGGGTAGTGGTTTGTTTCCCAATGAAGGTGAGGACCGCTTCAGTATGAAGCAGATTCAGGCATGTGGAGACGTCCGTCTAATGCCAACAGTAAGTAGAAATAGGATTTTGATCCCTTTAATCATGGCCATTCGACGAATCTCCTGACATGAGTGGCACTACAACAGAGTGGTGATCGTAAGTTGCAACACGGTTTCTACCCTCCGCTTTGGCTTTGTACAGGGAACGATCAGCTGATTCTAAAAGCTTGGTTTCGCTTTGTGTGTCACCATCGGGAGAATAGCTCGCAATGCCTGCACTGATTGTGACTTTACCTGCAGAGCATCCGCTATGAGCCAGCCCAACGTTAATAATCGATACGCGCATCCGCTCAGCCACTGACTGTGCTTGTTCCTGAGTAGTATTGGGTAATAGAGCCACAAACTCTTCACCCCCATATCGGGCAAGAAAATCACTTGATCTTAATAGAGACTGCTGGAGGATTTCGGCGATTCTTTGTAAGCATTCGTCACCTTTTGTGTGGCCATATGTGTCGTTATACTTCTTAAAATGATCTACATCGATCATTATTACTGACAGCGATACTTTGTCGCGTCTGGCGCGTTGTATCTCTTGTTCCATGACTTGCATGAGATAACGTCGGTTTGGCACCCGGGTGAGCTCATCAGATAGCGAGAGTTTTTTCAACTCCTCTTTGGTGCGCTCAAGCTCACGATTTGTAGATTGCAATGCTTCATTCGTCCTTAAAAGCTTTTTCAACAAACCTTCGTGCTCGAAACGGAACTCGAAACCTTCCGCAAGGGTTCGAGACGCCATTTTATGAGTAACAGCCAGCATAACCGTAAAAAGTAGAAGCATAATGGTCATAACAAGGCTAAGGAGATTTCCTTGTGAAGCCGTACTTATCGTAGCTGGCACGAGCATGGGTAGGATATAGAGCATATAGGTCAATCGATCACTTGCCATTGAGGAAAATGCACCAGTGCTCATGCCTGCTAGCGTAAAGAGAAAGAGTAAGGTGTAGGTTTCATTCAAACCTGGGCTCAGAACTGTAAATCCGGCACCCCAAGTCACACCTGTTAAGAAAACACCGATACGGAAAGCCTGAAGATGTCTTGAATCTTTTGAGATATCCCAGTCACGCTCAAGAGATAAGCTCGTGTGCACCATACGTGCTAGCGAAACAAGCGTTAGCATCATAAGCCAGATGACCAGATTGGATGGTGGAAGTTGAAACCAGTAAACACCAAACAGAAGAACTGCATTGATAATGTTAAAACTGATAGCGCGTATGCCTCCCTGGTAGAGATAGCGTACACGTTGGTGGTTTACCCGCTGTTCGATTTCCTTAGAAGATACCGTAGCTCTGTCCACTGTATTTATCCCAAGTGCCTATTTGTGATCACCTTCCCTGCAACAATATGATTCTATTATTTAAATGGTATCGGCACATCAGTTTTTATCTTTAGTGGCAAGCGATTGCCACTGTCAGCCCAGCACTCCACCAAACAGTCTGGATTATCTATGAAAAATAGTATTTTAGCCGCTTAATCGTCGCAATCCTAGTGTAGCGTACCAACCAGAATGGACCACAACCGCTCGAGTTTTTGGGAGCAATAACGCAATTGGCAAAGGATGCTTAATCCTGTTCCGACCAAATACTGTTTAGGTTCGCACATATCTAGCGTTCGGATTGAATTTATCATCATGGTCTACAACTGAGTATCGTGGGGCCCGAACCAATAGCTCATGATCCGGGCCCAAATCGGCTCTATCATGCAGCTTCTAGATACCATCCCTCGGCGTAAGCTTTGGACGATCTGAAAGGTGCTTGGTCATCCACTTGGCATGATACTCGAGGTATTTGGTCTGGACATCTTCCGCATTGCTGGCGGCCCAGTTGGCCGACTCCTCAGAGAGCTCAACCCATTCACAACCTGACTGGCACTCCTTGAAGGTGTCGGTTTGCCGCTCCTCAGGAGTAACCGGAGTGACCGAGAACCTGGCTTTCCAGAGCCCCATACGGGGAGCCACATAAGCGTAGTAGGTCTTATCGGCTTGCAATTCAGCCGACATAAAGTCGGCACTCTCACCAACGACCATAAACAGATGTTCACCCGGATCCACTTCACAGGCGAACTGCTTTTTCGCGGCTGCAATTCCAACCAGCTCCGGGGTCTCGTTAACGACTTTGAAGACACTGGATTGAATAGCAAATCCCATACCCGAAGGCCGCATAAAAATCACCAGCGACTTACCCGGTTTAGGTGAGGTCACTATGCTGTCCTGAGAGACCACGCGCATATTCTTGACGCTACCCGAGCACCCTACGAGGCTCGTCGTTATCAGCAACAAGAGTGCAATTGAAAAGTAGTTTGTCAGTCTTTTCATACCAGATATTCTCCATACATAATATTTATTAGTCCGTAAAAATCGTGAACAACCTGCCGCTTCAGGCGCCACACCGCCTATTATGTAGAATTCTCGTTATCAATGATACAGACAGATCGGATTTTGCCATTACTGCAGTAATGAAGCGACCAAAGGACTCTTGACATCTTCTTTGATTTTCTGTCCTTGAATGAAAGCAATATCGACTGATTTTAAGGTACTAGATGCCTATCAGTGGTTGAACCATTCGACTCAAAAGACCCGTAAAACGCAATTTATCATCGGTAGCGATGAGGCAGATACAGGGTTTATTTCCGACAGCAACCGGCTGATGGTTACATGAAGCATCAAGATCTGCCAGATCGCCTGCCTTGAAGTGTCCAATCTCATCCTCATAGGCACCCTCAATCACCAATGTGAGCTCACCGCCCAAATGGGTATGGTGGGGAATTCTTATACCGGGTGAAATGGACAACAAACGCACGCTGCCATTACCGCTTTCGATACCTGCCAGTTGATATTGACGGATGCCTGGCATCAGGCGTTGCCAGGGTAATTCATCTAATCGATGTGGCACATATTCCGAGAGTACCGATGTCATGTCGCTCGACACTGATGGAGACTTGAATGGAGTTACGGAATCCAGGGTATCGGCTTCGATGACTGACAAGACATTGCTCAGTCCTTCCCGGGACATCGGCACAGGCTCCAACTCGCACAAGAGTTCACCGCCCAGATCACTCGCCAATGACATACGCTCACGGCAATGTGAACAGAGCTCCATATGGGCTTTCAGTAGTAGTGAAAAGCCTTCGCTCACGGTACCGGCCGCATAGGCCAATATGGTTGCATCGTCGGCGTGATGAGTGATCTTCATATCTGTTCTCCCATGCCAGTTTTCAGCTTACCGAAGGCAAGCCGCAGACGGGATTTGACGGTACCAACAGGGATAGACAACCGGCAACTAACCTCGCTATGTGACAAGCCTTCGAAAAAAGCTAGCCGTACGACGTCTATCTGCTCTTCGGGTAGTTCACCAATGAGTTTTTTCAATCTGTCTGTGTCCGGATGATTTTCCAACTGTTCATCGTGTTGAAGATTCTCAACATTTGAGGAAACGTCTGTATCCAACGTTAACTCGTAGAACTTTTGTTTGCGCATTCGATCAATTTGCAGATTGCGGGCCACCCTGAAAACCCAGGTCGAGACAGCCGCCTTTTGCGGATCGTAATGATTCGCCTTGCGCCAGATCTGTACCATGGTTTCCTGCGCAAGGTCATCCGCACTGGCATCATCGGCACCTTGCCTGAGCATATAACCTTTGATCTTAGGGGCAAAATAGCCATACAACTGCTCAAAGGCATGCCGGTCACGACGTTCGGCCACTGATCTCAACCAGATTCGGGTATCGCTGACAGGTATCGCTGCCATATTTTCAGATTCATTGAATAGTTTGGTCACAGCCAACATGATCGCTCTGTACACTCACTGGTTTATAAATGAACTCAATCACACAGCTGTATGGATATTCGGTAATATCATACTAATCTAGCGCTTTTACTCAGGCACTATTCCCCAGTAACCCTGGGGAAGTACCCATAGCCACACCATCAATACCTTAGAATTGAGGCAGGAATACACTGTTTACAACCCAGACCAAACCGTTGGCTGTCCGATATCCCTGGCATTCAACTTCAGACTGGTTGACCATCGGCCCTGTTCTGTCACGACTCGCAAACAGAGTCTGACCGGCCAGCGTGTCGTATTTTCTGATGTAGCGAACGCGTCTTGGATCCACTTTGTTTGGCACCACGTGATAGGCCAGTACCGTGGTAAGGATGTCTTCATCACTGGCGATCAGAGTCAGCAGATCACCGGGTATGTTAGCGAACGCCTCATTGGTGGGTGCAAATAGGGTGATATCCTCACTGCTGTCCAGAAGATCAGCCACGTCCATAGGCAGTACTGACGCCAGTGTGGTCAGACCCAATGATACTGCACCCTCAGTGATCGTGGCTGGCCTGACATCGATAATGTCGGTCTTCGCGCATTTGAAATAGCCGCTACGCCAGCCGGCATTTGCCGAGGTGGTAGCTAACAGGAACACCAGCATGATCAGTAGGCTGATGATGGATAGAGGAATCTGATTTTCGGAGGTTCCTGACAGAGTTTGTGTTTGCGATTTTGTGGATTTCATGTTGATCCTCAAAGTGGTTGTTGACTGAAGAAGACCAGGAGGAGTCATCATCCTGAACCTGTCGAATCGCGCTTGAGAAATCACTGAATTCACAGGGCTCCCTTCGGCTAACAGCACGAGTTCGATTTCTTCTACGAAATGCTTCGAGGAATGGATCACCGGAACCCACACGATAATACCAAACAGATACTAGGGGTTCTCCATCGTTTGGCAGATTGATTACCAATAGTGCTGCGAGGACGGCCAGTAACCACGACTGATTAGCGATCAATCGCAACTCAACCCAATGAGACAGATTGTCATTTGAGGCTATAAATGGCAGTATTTAGGTGGTATTTTTGCACCAATTGTTAATTGGCATTTGTCATTCTGGGCATTTAAAAAGGATCCAGATTATGCATAGAACGAGATCATTCTTTTCCTCACTTTTTGGATCCATTTTTTAGTCATTCAGCGTGTAATGTGCTTTTTGTCTGGCAGGCACAGATGCTAGGTTCCGTAATATCCGGTAAATACCAGAATGTGACCATTGATATTAATTCGTCCATTGCTGCTGACATGAGACTACATCAGATTATCTCCAGCTAACTTGTTGTGATCACATTACCTCCCTTTGCTTTCGAGATATAGCTGGCTTTATCGGCTCTATCCAATGCTGTATCAACTGTCCGTGTTTCTCTGTCCAGCATAGTGAGACCAATACTGGCTGTTACTTGATATCGGTTTTCCTCCACTACCAAGGCGTATTCTTCTATCTCTTTGCGAATTGTTTCTGCAATATGTAGAGCCTGATCAACTGGGCAGTACCATAGTAATATTACAAATTCGTCTCCACCCCATCTGGCAGCACAATCTCGTTTCCTGATATGTTTCTTTAGTAACTCTGACAGTTGCTGCAACATTCTGTCTCCACCGATATGGCCGACTGTGTCGTTGATAGATTTGAATTTATCCAAGTCAATAAATAGCAAGGCATGCTGTCGTTCAGCCTTTGGCGAAGTAACTGTATGAATCGCGGATTTCAGCTGTTGTCGTAGATATTCTCTATTGACCAACCCGGTTAAACTGTCATGACTGGATTTATAGTGAAAGATCTCTTTTTCACTCATTTCATTACCGATCGCAGCCAGACTTAGACTGGTAAAAGAGAGAATCCCAATAAATGCAACATGCAGGTAGAGATGGCCAATATGATGCGTGCTGAAGTGCTCCAGGGAGAACAGATAGCCGCCAACTATAAAAATAATCGCAACCGTCAGGTTAACCATTGCTGCACTATTGATACCTCCAAGCAGTGCAATTACTGCAACTACAGGCAGTAAAAAAAACAGTAATACCATGGAGAAGGGCTCATCAGGGTATACCGAACTGTTTAAGCTGATGGCAATAACGACAAAAAATAATACAATTCTTACTGTTCTATAGATATCAAACAGTTCTACCCTATATGACCGTTTTCCCTTATTGGTTGCAAGGGCAATCAAAGTACCGCCAAAAGTGATTATTCCAATACTGTTACCAAGCCACCAATAGAGCCAGGTAACGAAGGGATCCGACTGAATATCGAGATACTTGTGAAAAGCATAGGTCCCTATGGACGCACTGAAGACCGGCCCAATAAATACACAAAAGAAAACAAAAGCCAGCAACCCCTCGAGACGATCAATTGTCTCTTCGGTATATCGACGATAGAGATGAATGGCGACAAGGGCCTCACATACACTACCAAGTGCAGCATATAACGCCACCGCCATTGGGATGTTATTGTAAATTGCCAATAACATCATGCCCAGAATCACTCCAGGCCAAATGTTTATTCGACTCAGGTAGAGAGTGGCGAGAGCAATACCGGATGCAGGCCAGATGAGTGTAAGTCCGGATTGACTGGATTGAATCATCAAGCCAAATTGACCGAATGCAAAAAAAACAACTCCTAGGGAAAGCACGCCAAGAAATATATTCTTATTGAAAAATATATTGGCAACTGAAGTTATACGTTCTTCGATATAAGTCCAATACATTCCTGTTCCAGCACTTATATTGTGAAGGCGACTAGTGTTTATCTAGCACTAATACGGGCTTTCAAGATATCTCAGCAACATAGAATCACAAGCACGACATTCCAATTCAATCCGAAAATATTGTCTAAAAAACAGCGTCTTAATTAACACCGATACGCCTAATTAATCAATATTAAATATATTACATTTCCATACAATAATCTCATTATTTAATTTTATACATATAAGGTGTTATTAATATATTATATATTTGCAAGTACTTGATCTTAACTAAATCTTTAAACACCAAACTGTAACAGTATCAAAGCCTATCTGGACGCTCTCGTGATACCCAAAGCAACTTCAATAAGTTATGTTTCAGCACTCACCGGTGCGACTCGTGTATCAAGTGCACCTAAAATCGATTCAACCGAAAGGTTCGGTTTAGGGAATCTGGCAGGCCAAGGAAAAACAACAGCAGAACCTTATTAAATCAGACCTCAGGCAGGAGGAAGCTGGAACAGACCATTAAGAGATGAGGAAACCCCAAATCACTATTCACGATTGTATGGTGCTATTGACACTCTGACTGAGTCTAACGGGTGACTGTTGACCACAACCGCCAGTCACTATAAGACTTGGCGATCATTGCCTTACGTGTTTATATAGACTCTATCTTCACAATCAAGTAATCCGCAGACATTAATGAACAGAGTCTTTTCCAGTGTTCAGCTCGATGCAAGCGGCACAGTTGCGGGTCTTAGAGACAGCTTGCAGGCTGCGGTCGGTCAAGGCGCGAAGGGGCTTCTGCTGCTGATAGGCAGTAGCAACAAGATCGATCTCAAACAACTCCCAAGTCTGTTGCGTGAACTTGCCATTCCCGCTGTGGCTGTGGTTGTCCCTGGTGTACTGCTGCAGAATCAAGTTTATGAGGATGGTATTGCCGTGTGCGGCCTTACCTCCACTTCAGCGGCCGCTGTGGTGCCAGACATCAACCGGTCAGAGCAGGAGCTCAACCAGGACATACAGCAGATATTGAGCATAAACCCCAATCCCTCGGGGGTGTTGATCGTGATCGATGGTCTCTCCCGGGGTGTGGATAATTTTGTCACAACACTGCACGACTGTATCGGGCCTGATGTGCAGGTCATCGGTGCCGGGTGCGGCCATAGGGACTTCTCTTTGCAACCGAACGTGATCACCACCGGTGGTTTGTTGTCGAATGCCGCGCTATTACTCTTCACCACCATGGAGCTGGTGACCAGCGTCAGCCATGGTTGGGAGCCTGTTGAGGGCCCATTCCTCGTCACGGACGCCTCAGACAACCAGATTCAGCAGATCAACTATCAACCAGCCTTTCCATTTTATTTGGACATTCTCGCCCAACACCTGGGTCGTGCGGTGGCGGTCGAGGAGTTTGCAGCGCTGGCGAATCACTACCCTTTTGGCATGGCTCAACTGGACAGTGAGTTTCTGGTGCGCGACCCAGTCAATCGCGTGGGCAACGCCATTGTTTTTGCTGGGGCCGTTCCGACCAATGCCATGGTCTATCTGTTGCATGCCAGCCCTCATGATCTGGTGGAGGCTGCTGGCACTGCTGCCACTGATCTGCGTGGTCGATTCTCCTCCCGCTATGGCCAGGAGTCAGGTTTGAATGTGTTTTTGATCGACTGTATCTCCCGGCGCATGGTATTGGGCGAAGACTACGATGATGAATTGGCAATCATCCGCCAATCCCTGCCGAACAACGTCTCGGTACTGGGCATTCTCTCCATTGGGGAGATCGCCAACTCCCACCAGGGGGGGATTCAGTGGTTGAATAAGACGACCGTGATTGGTGGCTTGGCCTGATGAACGATTCACGCCAGATCGACACGCTGAATCTGATCTCCATCCAGCATGAGTTGGCGATGAATATCGGCCTCGATCCTCAACTCGTGCCGATGGTTCGACACCTGATGAAAGTCTGTTTGCGTCGTCTTTCCGTTCGCCGTGCGTATCTGTTTCTGCGCATAGACGAAGATGAATTACTGCCTGCCGAAGCTACCCCTGGACCGGAGAAGAGTGTCTTTTTTGCCATGCCTGCTGACCGCCAGGCTGAAATTCTCGATACACCGCAAGTCGGTGAGTGGATTGTAGACTTCTTCCGCGGATCGTTGACTTCAGCGGAGGTGACTGTATTTCAGTTTGGACGGCAGTTTGTCTATGCCTATCCACTGGCCGACAACGGTGTACTGTTACTCGACCGCAGCAATACCCCGCTGCCGGATATTCTGGTGGGAGCACTGACTCCGGTTTTCGAGCGTTTGCGTCAGGGTTGTGAAGCTGCAATCAAACACGAGCAGATCACCCATGAGGTGGAACGCAGGCGGGTTGCCGAAAGTCGTATTGAGCACCTCGCCTTTCATGATGATCTGACCGGACTGCCAAATCGGAGACATTTGCTCAAACAGCTGAATCTACTGTGTGAAAGGCACGTCGCAGGTCAGGGCTGTTGTGCACTCATCTATTTGGGCTTGGATAACTTCAGTGACATCAATGAATCTCTCGGCTATCAGATCGGGGATGCGGTGCTGGGAGCGATCTCGCAGCGGATCGTTCTCGCCGATGAGAAACTGGCGGCAACCGCCCGGCTGGATGGGGATGAATTTGGTTTTCTGATCACCGACCTGTCTACTGAAGAATCAGCTGCCAGCGAACGTGTCGTGACATTGACCCGCTGGCTTTTACAGCAGATTGAGCAACCCTGCGAGCTCGATGATCGTACGGTCAGCGTCGCCGCCAGCGCTGGCATCACCGTTTTCATGGCTGATGCCGAGCAACCTCAGGCTGTGCTGAGTCATGGTCGTTCGGCGCTTCGTCGCGCCAAATCCCTGGGCCGCAACACAATTCACCTGCATGATACGTCATTGAATGAAGAGACCAGCCAGCGTCTGAGTCTGGATTACGATATGCGCTCGGCACTCAAGTCCGGTGATTTTCAGCTCTGGTTGCAACCCCAGGTCGATCAGCAGGGACGGATTATCGGTGCTGAAACCCTGATTCGCTGGAACCATCCGGACAAAGGACTGCTGTTACCGAACAGTTTCATTCCCATGGCTGAGAAATCGGGTTTCATCGTGCCGCTGAGCGAATGGGTACTGAATGAAGCCTGTCGACTGATCAAGTTACTGAATGACCAAGCTGTCTGGCCTGCCGGAGCGAAGCTCGGGGTCAATCTCAGTGCTAAACAGTTTCATCAACCCGATTTTGTCAATCGGGTCCTGACCACGATCAAGGAACAGAATGTCTCTGCAGAACAGCTCGAACTGGAACTGACTGAACGGACCCTGCTTGATAATGTGGAGGAGGCAATCGATAAAATGCAACAACTGAGAGAGGCCGGATTACAGATATCCATCGATGATTTCGGTACCGGATACTCTTCGCTTGCTTATCTTCGCAGACTACCTATCAATCGAGTCAAGATTGATCGCGCTTTTGTTGCCAATATCGATTCCAGCACGGATGACCAGGCCATCGTCGAGGTGATTATCTCAATCGCGCGACATTTCGACATGCAGGTGATTGCCGAAGGGATCGATCGGCCAGAGGCCCTGCAGACACTGGTGGCGATGGGTTGCCACCAGTTCCAGGGTTTCCTGTTCCATCGGCCAATGCCACTGGAGTCGTTTCTGGCATTGAGCTAGGGTTTGTCAAAGTCCAGGTTTTCCCAGGCAATCAGGCGATTTCTGCCTGTTGTTTTGGCATGATAGAGCGCCTGATCAGCACGATGTATCGACTCTTCGATAAATATTTCATTTGATAACGCTGTCATACCAAATGATGCCGTAACGCGCATTTCTGCTCTGGTAATGCCTGAGATAGTCAGATTTTCAATACCGATCCTCAGTCTCTCAATGGCAAAATTTGCTGTAACCAGATCTGTACCGGGCAAACAAAGCAAAAACTCTTCTCCGCCATAGCGGAATAACATATCAAAAGGACGGATACTGTCTAAGATGTATCTGATTGCAGTCTTCAATACCATGTCACCTTCCTGGTGACCATGACTGTCGTTTATATTCTTAAAGTGATCAAAGTCCATCATGGCGATACTGCATGTAAACGCACTTCTTTTTACTAATTCATGTTGTCTGCGCAACTCTGTCAGCATACCTGATCGTGTACGAGCACTTGTCAGCGTATCCACGTTAAACAGGGAATCCTGCAACTCGCGCTGTAAGCTCATTATCTGCATCCGGAGATGCTCAACGGATTTGGAAAATTGATCGTACTTATCTATATTCGAAACGGGGGCTTGCTGACTCTCCATCAATAACGCCGTAGCAAGCTCATGCATATGATGATGTTCTTTCTCAATGGCATTGAAGCCATCGTGCCGCAGAAGCACTTCGTCAGCCAATCGATAGTACCACTTGCCAAATTCGCAGTTCCGATGCGCATCCGGCATAAGATCCTCCGGTTTACATGGGACGTTACAAGCCAGAGAACGGTTGACATTTTGAAACCACATCTGGTGGTTTTCTACAGCGCGATCCAATTGCTCAATGATGTATTTTATTTTTTCGTGGCCCAGCCTGAACATTGACCCAGCTCCAGATTTTTGTAACCCCAGCCTCAATCAGCAGATATATTTATTATTTAATATAACAAAAAAACAAGTACTTTGAATGCTTATTACACGTTAGTACTCATCAACCAGGGCACCTACCATTTTGAGAATGGAGATACAAAAACCCAGCTCCGGGAGCCTATGGTGACTGTGTCGGATTGCGTTTCAGGGTATGTTCTGTGTCCTCGTTTGGGTTTGCTAACAGCCCGGTAGCTACCCGGGCAATTCAGTACCAGCTTCATGGAAGCTTCGTGTTGATCTTTCAGGTTCTGGTAGCTGTTTTCCACGCCTCGGACAAGACTACCTGATCACTCCAAATAGCCGGCAATCCAGCGGCTGATCGTATGCGCCAAGTCAGTCAATTCTTTCTGGATTGTTGCAAGGTAGTTTATATGTAATTCATACCCCCAGACCGCTACAAGCGCCTGATATCCAGTGATTTATTCAGTGTGATTGACGTTTTTTAATGCTCACTAATGCGAAATCGTGTATAAATTTCTCTATAAAAGTCGAAAAGGCTACAGATACAGGTATTGCGGCATTAAGGAGGGAGTATGGAAAGTTATTCGCTGTACGAAATTAGTGAGACCGCTCGAAATCAGGCCGTTGAATGCTATGATTGCCATGCCTGCCTTGAAGATCCAGAGTTCAAAATATGTCGTGTTGAGTTCCATATCGAGAATGCCTCGGTAATTCTTTCAAACAGCGACCGATGCAGACTTTGTGGATACGGTAAACCTTTTGCGGGTTGGCATATATGCTCATGCCCTATTCGACAAGAACTTTACATACGGCATGGTGTTTGATCTTAACTCCACTGAAGCGTAGCTCAGCTTCACCTACAGGTGGTTATTCCAAGCCTGTAGAGTAAGCCACTGCCTTGATTAATAGAACTAATAATGGAGCCAAAGTACATTTAAGATTCTTATGGGTGCGTTAGGAAGGTGTTTTATCGATAATCCACTCTGTTTCTGCCCTTCTCCTTTGCCTGATAAAGTGCCTCATCCGCTCTGTTTACTAGTTGATCAACACTCTCTTCCGCCAGATAGAGAGAGACACCCAAACTGGCTGTTTTATTCTCACCTGTTGAAAATGCGTATTTTGATATGCTGTTTCGGAGGTTCTCTGAAAACGTGATCAAGCCATCCAGCGTCGTTTCAGTGCATATTATCATAAACTCTTCACCTCCCCATCGCCCTACAACATCGCTACGTCTTGAGTGACTCAATAAAATATCAGCAAACTCCCTCAGTACCCGATCACCCATCTGGTGGCCGTAGGTATCATTGGTCTGTTTGAAATAGTCGATATCGATCAGAACGACACCAAAGGTGGACTTGGACCGGTTGGCCCTGTTGACCTCATAGATCAGAACCTCATCCAATTTGTGCCTGTTATAGATCTTTGTCAGGTTATCGGTAATGACCAACTCTTTTAGGAGTCTGTTTTTCTCCTCGATCAGCCGGTGTGAAGTTTCCAATTGTTCGTTGATTATTCTGATAGATCGGTTTTTGTATATCACCACGAGAAGAATGGTCAGAAAAAACAAACTGATATAGATGAGCTTCTTATAGTCGAGTTTTTCAAGAACCTGTAGAGAAAACCATTTCTGTTGAATCTCAGTGTGCTCTTCTGCTGAAATCTTCCGCAATCCCTTGCTCAAAATCGATGTTAACTCTGGCCACTCCTTTGGGCCCACAAAACTGAACTTGATGTCATCGTATCCAGAGGGTGCTGCGACTTGAAGATCGCTCATCCCTTTCTGGTTGATCATATAGTTGACGATGGCCAAGTTGCCCAAGTATGCATCCACCTCTTGATTCTGTAGCATCTTGAGCGCATCAAGTGTGGTATCAGCTGATATAACGCTGATGTTAGGATAGTCCCTAGACACCCATTTGTTGGTGATAAGTCCTTTTTCGATGGCCAGTACTTTTCCGGACAGATCTGACATTTGACCAATATAACCTGACGATTTATGAGTCACTATCATGATCGGGTTCGCCAAATAGGGATCACCAAACGAGAACTCATCTCTTCGTTCCGCTGTTTTAACGGCATACAACAAGGTGTCATATTCTGTCCGGTCACTGTTTACCGACTTAAGCGCTTCAGAGAGCGGACGGTCATCGATAACAAATTCGGCATCGAAACCGGTTCGATTGGCGACTGCTTTGATGTAATCCACCGCAATCCCGGCTGCGACACCATCAAGACTGAATTCATAGGGAGCCCTGTCTCGATTGACACGAAACCGAATCATGGGATTTTGCGCCAAAAATACTCTTTCATCTTCTGTAAGCGCATTGGGATCCTTTTCTGCCTCGGATACGCCAAGCCATTTCAGTTGTAGCTCTTTTTTCTCCCCGGGTGAGATCGACTTCATCCCCTTGCGCAGGATGGCAGCAAGAAGCGGAAGATCTTTTCGCGTGGCAATATTCAGCAATGAGTATTCAGGATCTCCCATCAGGGCTTCGCCGCTGATCGTCAGATCAGACATCATGTGATCATTCAAAAGATGGTTAAAGACTGCCAACTCACCCAGCGCAGCATCTGCCTTGCCGAATGTCACGGCTTTCATCGTTTCCAACATATTGTTCAGTGGAAGCAGCCTGATCTCCGGATAATTTTTGCTCAGAACCTCTTCCGTGAAAAAACCTTTCGGAACTGCAACCGTTTTGCCAATAAGTGACTCGATACTTTCATAGGGTTTCTCTTTCTTGCTGAGAATGGCATTTGGATTATCTGCATAGGGCTGAGTAAACAGAAGGTACTTTTGCCGCTCCGGGGTCTTTACGATGTTCAGCATCACATCCAGAGTGCCCTTTTTCATCATCTGGAGAAACTCGTTCCACGAAGGGCCGGAAATATACTCAACCTCAAAGCCCGCTCTTTCAGCGACCAGATTCATAAAGTCGATGGAGAATCCCTGGGGCTCTCCATCTTGAGTGTAGTTAAAGGGTGGCCAGTTCAATTCGTTATGCACACGAATGACAGGGTGCGCCTCAATGAAATCACGCTCTTCCTGCGTCAAGGGAGATACAAGTCGCTTTTTTACGACGTTGGACAACCATTTTTGTTGAAGCCTCTTTTTATCCTCAAGACTTACTGATGCAATGCTTTTCCTTAGAATGGAGGCGAGAAGAGGAAGGTCTTGACGCGTAGCAATATTTAACAGGGAATACTCGGGATCCCCCATCAAAGCTTCACCGCTGATTGCCAGACCGGACATCATGTGCTCGTTCAAAAGATGGTTGAAAACCGCCAGCTCTCCCAGCGCCGCATCGGCCTTCCCAAAAGAGACTGCCTTCATCGTTTCAAGCATATTCTTCACTGGAAGCAGTCTGATCTCAGGATAGTCCCTGATAAGAATCTCTTCGGTAAAAAAGCCTTTGGGTACAGCTACCGTTTTCCCGGAGAGCGACTCTATATTTTCATATGGCGTCTCTTTCTTACTGAGAATAGCATTCGGATTATCTGCATAGGGTTGAGTAAACAGGAGGTATTTTTCCCGCTCCGGGGTCTTGACGATATTCAGCATCACATCGAGTGTGCCTGCTTTCATCATGCCGAGGAATTCACTCCATGAAGGGCCGATGACATACTCGATATCCAATTCGGCCCGCTCAGCGACCAGATTCATGAAATCGACGGAGTAGCCCTGTGGTTTTCCATTCTGTACATAGTTAAAGGGCGGCCAATTCGTCTCATTATGCACACGGATAACAGGATGGGATTCTATGAATGCCTGTTCATCTTGAGTTAACTCAAGTGGCTCTGCGGTTACTGTCTGAACTAGGCTCAGTAGTAGAATTAACGTAGTTATTGTCTTCAAAATGATACCACTAATAGCGCACTGAATCTTACTCATAGAAAACGACCCGGATGCCCTATCGAATTATTCTTGATTTGTTATTCTAACCATCATAACAGAGAGACATACTCTGCCTATTCAATCGCAAGCCATGCTACTGAAACCATGTGGTTGATGACAAGACCAACATCCGGCAACATTTCAGCGTACATTAGACTCTATTAAAATAGGCCACCTTGTTATTTTCCTTCGCGATCAAGTATAGGAAAATAGCTGCCTCCCGCCTATAAAGACAGAAAATGGGTAACGGTACAGCTGAAATCTACAACCATTTCACTTCAATTTAATCAATCCCTTAGGTTACATCCTTAACATAACCTCTTCCAGTACTTTTAACCATTATGCTCTATAATTAGATAAAGGTCCCAGTAACCTGTCCTGCTGCTTACAAGTATAGATATCTGAATACCCGACATTAGATGAACCAGTTCGATTTGGGTGAGGCGAGCGTTGCGGGAAAAATCTGAACTATAGATAATATATGAAGCAACAGCACTTTGTATCCAGACAGGATACTGTAGCATTTAACATTGTAAGCATCTCTCTGGACGGATCAGACCACAACCTCGGCGGTGATACCATCTCAAGCAGCATTTCCCTGGCGAGAACTGTAAGAAACTTCTGAATAGAGGTTCTACTCCAGTCGGCTCTATGGAAGAAATGGCTTTGCGCCCATAAGTCTCCATGTTTTCCCGCGTAAGACCGTCGGAATCAGGGAATCTTGATGTAAAGTATCGGTCGTTCGTATTGGCTGTTGTGTAAAAATGATTTTAATGCAGGGTCTTTTTAATTGATAAGTTTTGAATGCATCAGTTGATACGACTCAAGCAACGATGTCGACTTAAATAGCATATAAAAACCATGCCTAAAATATATATCAGGGGCAGATCAAAACTGCCACCTCCGCCACTTTCTTCATCTTCGTTAACAACTCTAATATCTGTATCACAACCATCACCGATATTGTCCGAGTCAGCATCAGCCTGATCAGAGTTCGATAAATTTGGACAATTGTCCATACTATTCTCAACACCATCTCCATCGAGATCGGTATCGCAAGCGTCTCCAACACCATCCATATCGGTATCGAGCTGATCTGCATTGGCTATCAGAGAGCAGTTGTCAGTCAGATTGACCACCATATCGTTATCACTATCTTCATCGCAGGCATCACCAAAATCATCGCCATCGCTATTCTCCTGCCCCGGGTTGATGACAAATTGACAATTATCTACTTCATCCAGCACTCCGTCACCATCGTGATCATCGTCGCAGGCATCACCATCTCCATCAAGGTCTGTGTCATTTTGATCCGAATTTTCGGTTAGCGGGCAATTGTCAGTACTATTCTCTATATCATCTCCGTCAATGTCGCTATCACAAGCATCTCCAATGCTATCGTTATCCAGGTCCGCCTGATCTGTGTTAGTTACGAGGGGGCAGTTGTCAATAGGATCAAGTATAAGATCGTTGTCAGCATCACCATCGCAGACATCACCAAATGTATCACCATCAATATTTTCCTGCCCTGGATTTCCGGCTAGCGGGCAATTGTCGATCGTGTTGTCGATGCCATCTCCGTCAATGTCGCTATCACAAACATCTCCAACACCATCGATATCTGAATCTTTTTGGTCTGTGTTTTCTGTGAGTGGACAGTTATCGACACTATTGCCGATTCCATCTCCGTCCAGGTCAGTATCACAAGCATCACCAACACCATCATTGTCTGAATCTGCCTGGTCTGCGTTCACTGTGACCGGACAGTTATCTACATCATTATTGAAACCGTCTCCATCTTCATCGATGTCGGCGTCGCAAGCATCACCAATACCATCGTTATCTATATCCACCTGGTCTGTATTCTCCGTGTAGGGGCAGTTGTCTGAAGCATTCAAGATGGTATCGTTATCCTTATCATCGTCGCAGGCGTCTCCCAGGAGGTCATGATCATAGTCCTCCTGGCCGGGATTGTGTACGAGCGGACAGTTGTCTTCATTGTAATCGACGATATCTCCATCGACGTCCAGGCTACCCCGCGTCCTTATCAAGTTCCAGATTGCGAGACTCCTATCACTTGGAGACACCTGTGCACTCAGATGTTTTGCAGCGGAAACATTGCTTAAAGGTCCGTCAGACAACCCGAGCAAAGCACGGCTACGATAGGCAGGACGATGATAAACACAACGTGGATTATGCGCACTAATGAGTGGCCATGAGCCCGCGGTCCAGCAGCCCGGAATAATACCTCCCCAGGCCTCCTTGGGTGCGCCATAGAATAGGCCCGCATTACGCATCACACTGTAATAGTTGATTGGCAATGGAAAAGAATACATAGCACCAATCTTGTTGGTGAACTGCGATTCAAGCTGCGCGATATCTGTTTCGCCTTGGTACCAATCCAGATCCAGGTTATCACGCGGCGCGAATCTGACATATCCCCAATCAGATGAGCCTAGTATTTCCGTGGCGAAGATCCTCAATGCGCTGGAAACATGAACGAGATTTTGGTCATCATAACCATTCGTCGAGTCTAATATATTTCCATTGTGAAAGTGACCATGCTTCCTGGTATTTCCGACCATGGTTGTGTGAGCGCCGGGCGCGATGAAGAAATCCATTCGGGGGTTTGGTGCGGCCAACTGCGAAGGAAACACCGGAGCGAACAAGGCAGCACGTTCATCCCTGGCGTAAAAACCAATGAATTCGACATTCGCATCTAAATTAAAGTAATCCCCTGGTAAAAGGGAATCACCAGGTACCGGATCGAAGGCCAGGATATTGGTTTTTTTAATTTTTAGTTGAATATCACGAAGATTATCATCTGTGGATAGACGATAGGCGAAATGCATGGTGGAAACAGCCCCCCGGCTGAAACCGACCAGATTGAGGGTGATGCAACGCCCACCGGCACAGTCAATATTGCTGGTGATCGGTGTTAACAGGTTGACGACTTCCTGCGTTTTCGTTCCCCAATTGGGACGTACCGACCACTCAAATGGAAATCCATCAACTATAATCTTGTGGTGATTGGGATAATCAGGCGCCACCCTCTGAAGGTGATGCAGGGTCGCCACAGTTTCAGGACGGTAGAAGTCTTCCGTCGCATCCCACATGTTTCGATCCATCAAAGTGCCGGCAAAATATATCGTTATGGTGTACTCACCATCCGCGGTACCAATTGCAGCACTTACCCGAGCCGAAAACAGCTGCCCGATAATGACCAGGCAGATAAAAGCCAAAATGATAAATGGTAGTCTCTGGGTTTTCTTCTCTCGGCTCAAAGTCATAAAATTTTCTTTCCTCCGCAGCGGGTGATACAGCTCCCTGTAAATGAATAACATTATTTTTCACCTTGCAGCTGAGCCACCTGCAAAGTCAAATAACCATCTCGTTAATATTGTTAAAACCAACTGCAGACGAAATGATGCCGGTATTACTAACCGGTTTTTATCTTTTATTCCAAGTAGTTGTAAGCGTTGCCTACAGATGCAAACGAACCTGTAGCGAATCACGGGGCGATAATCAGCGGGATAGACGAAGCTGCGCGAGTGCAGGCTCAAGACGCTCCCGTAATGACGACGACTGGTCGGAGCTGGAGAGGACAAAATCGGCCGTTGCCATGACCTTCTTCCATCGGGGGTTGTCGGGAAGGGTATCCAGGGAAAGATACTTATCGAGTGTCTGGGTACGCTCCCAGCCGTCCTGGTTGGTATAGACCTTCCACAATTTTGAGGCGATGGCCAGCTCTATCTTTGTGGTCCCCGTAGTTTCTGACCAGTAAGCCACCGAGAGCTTCATGACCTCTACTGCCAGAACACGCCTGTCATCAAGGCCATCTCCGGGAAGGAGCACCCTGCCAACCTGCTCCAGGGTGCTGTCAATAACCTTTAACTCGTTTCGCAGTTCGGGCTTTACATCACTCCCCTTGCTGAAGAGGTCATCAAGAACTTCTTCAAAGAGACGGAGTCTCTGGCGGTTGCTGTTTAACTCTTCGATAATGGCCGGCACCGAAGGCTGGGGCGAACCGCTTCGAAGGATAGTGAGATAGAGGGTCTCTTCTTCGAGCTCCAGGGGACTGACCAGTATGTTTGCGTTAAGCTGTCGGGAATCGGCTCCGGTAAAGCCAACATTATCGAAGTTCTCTGTGATACCAGCGGTGATGTTAGATTCGAAGTCGCCGCTGAAGAGAGAGATAAGTCTTTCATCACTTTCTTTTTGTAATA
This sequence comes from Candidatus Thiodiazotropha sp. 'RUGA', assembly GCA_016842065.1. Taxonomy (GTDB): domain Bacteria; phylum Pseudomonadota; class Gammaproteobacteria; order Chromatiales; family Chromatiaceae; genus Thiodiazotropha. Next base: position 22,305 of record JAEPDS010000023.1, on the reverse strand, counting down.
AAGAACGGGCCGGGCAACCGATAAGATCACCGGAGACAAAACCGAGGGTATCTTCACAGGCACGGTTGCTGAAACATACCTCTCCGCTTTCGTTGATAGCAAGTAGAGCATCATCCACGGCATCAAGCAGGTGAGAGAGGCGTCGCTGTGTGATACGTAAATCCTGCTCGGTCTGCTTACGATGCCTGATCTCATCTTTTAGACGAAGATTTTCCCGCAGCGCTTCATAAGCATCTCCAAGCTTAAGGTGGGTATTAACGCGTGCCAGCAGTTCTTCCCTGGCAAACGGTTTAGTGATGTAATCGTTGGCTCCTGTTTCGAAACCTTCTACCAGGTCGGCTACACGATTCCTGGCTGTTACCATGATGATGGGGAGTACCAGGGCCGAGTACTGTTCCCGCAATTTCAGACAAACCTCATAGCCGGTAACACCAGGCATCATGACATCGAGGAGAAGAAGATCGGGCTTTTTGCCACCTTCGATATGCTTCAGTGCTTCCGTCCCGCTTGTCGCGGTTATTACATTCACACCATTGAGGGTGAGATGGTTGATTGCCACCTGGAGATTGACCGGGTCATCGTCGATAGCCAGAACCGTTTTACTGCCTCCGCTGCCGGGCGCCCCGATTATAGCGGGATGGAGAACGCCCCCTTTTAAGGATTCCTTGACCACCGGCGGCGGCATCGTCGTCATCACTCCACCAGCCGGATTGTTATCTTCTTCAGATTTTACGGTGCTGACGGGCATGGTAAAACTGAAAGTTGAACCTTCACCAAGCTGCGATTCGACACTTATCGTCCCGCCGTGAAGTTCCACCAAACGTTTGGTAATGGAGAGTCCGAGCCCGGTACCACCGACCCGTCTTGAGGGGCCTGAGTCTGCTTGGTGAAAATCGAGAAAGATATCTTCGAGTTTATCACTGGCTATGCCTGTCCCCGTATCCGAAACGGACACTTTCGCCATGTTCCTGTTCATCTGCGCCGAAACCGTCACCGTGCCCAGGTCGGTGAACTTAATCGCATTGCCCACGAGGTTGTAGAGTATCTGCTGGAGACGATCTTCATCACCGTAAAGGCAAGGCATGTGATCCGGTATTGTGTTGTTGAGCGTCACTCCCATGGCGTCGGCAAGAGGTCTGGAGACGGCAAAGACCGTATCAGTCACCGCATTTATATCGATAGCTCTTCTGTCGAGTTGTAAATCACTGTTTTTGAGCCGGGAATAGTCAAGAATATCGCCGACCAGTGACGACAGTCTTCGGGCGCTCGAGATCACCATGGAGAGATCCTCGTTGGCCTTTTCCGGCAGCCGTCCCGCTGCGCCATCCCGAAGAGATTCAGTCAGACCGATAATCCCGCTCAAGGGGGTACGAAGTTCATGCGAGGTATTGGCCAGGAATTCATCCTTGAGCCTGTCCATTCTCGACAGTTCTACATTTTTCCGCCCCATCTCCACCGAGAAATTTTCGACGGTCGTTAGCGCCCTAGTGAACCGTAGAGAGAGCGCAAATGACTGGAACAGCGCCATAATCAAGATACCAAAAGGAAAGATATAGGCGGTATGAATAACATGCATGTTGTGCAGCATGTCGTTGACGCCGGAGAGTCCCATAACAACACCCCCCGATAGAATGAATAAAGCACCCTCACGTCCCCTCTTGGCTGCCCTGCCAAGAAGATAGTAAGCATAGCCGATAAAAAATGCCGTAAAAATATTGTAAACGTTCATCCAATAGCTCACTGTCTCGACGGGTGCCAGAAGGGCTAACAGAGAAAACGATACGCCGACAACCAGATAAAGTTGTACCAATTTAAGAGGAGTCTCATTTGGGTAGAGAAGTCTGAAAAACATGGCTAGAACGGGAATGGTGAGATAAAAACTTATCTGGCCAATCCTGAAAATCGCCGGCCATGAGACATCAGGAAATAGGACTTGAATAATCTGGTCACTCAACTGGGAGACTACGATACAGCAGGTCCAGAGTAAGCAATATGCTCCAAAAGCGAGGTAAGCAGCATCCTCACTACGAAAGAGATAAAGTACCAGATGGTAAACACTCATCATCACTAGGCAACCCGCAATGAAGAGGATGACACCCCATTTAAATGCCTGCTTTGAACGTACCATCTGTTCCGGGCCGAACCACAGGGAACTGACAACTCCACCAGACCAGAAGTTGTGGTTTGAAGCCTGGAGCACAAGTTCGATTACCTCGTCGGAGGAGGAGATCCCGGCAATTGTTATCGCCTGATGCGGCACTTCCATATCCCAATGATTGGCGACAGAACCACTAGCTGCCACTTTGTTCCCATTTACCCAGAGCCGATAGGCGGAATAGACCTCGGATATTCTGAGCGCCATATCACCGCTGCCAGGAACGTTCCGTATCCGAAGGCGAAAGGTGGCATATCCATCTGCTCCGATTTCTTTGCCGCTGACGCTATATTCATTCCATGGTGCGGGAAGGTTAATATAGCCGGTCATTTCAGGCGGAGATAACGCCGTGAAATCCTCCGGCGTCAGGAGGTTATTCCAATAAAACTCCCATTGGCCATCGAGATTAACAACGCCATCTTTTTCAAAGGACCACCCTGACAAATCAAGCTCACCGTCAACTATGAGCCTATGATTATCGTTACCGACACAGCCTGTAATAAAAAAAAACAAGAAAGAAACTAACAACAGACGATATTTATAACTGCTAGGGTTCATTTCTCTAAAATCACCCATATTTTTACTCTTCATCATCTTATTAGTTGGAGTGAATCTGGACGAATCATAATATAAAAAGTAATACTAAATCACCTGGATACCACAAAGGAGCGTGTAAACCAGGAAATCGGATCTAAGCAGAGCCTAATGCCAGTTGTCATGACCGGCCATCTGGTCCTGATATAAACACACCATCAACTACCGCAATAGAACAACCTGCACCATCAGCAAAGTCTTCTCCTGAGTAATAATAGTAGAGCAACACCCATGTATATCAATACTGAGAGCTGGAGGACGGAGACACCTGAAACATCGGATTATCCAGCCTCAATCTATTCAACTCCCTTGTGCTATGGCTAAATCCGCCCTCTTCTAATACCTTCATGGCTCGGACCAGTACCCTTTTTAATCGAGGGACCGGAGTCAAGTCGACGGACGATATCGCCATATTTCGCAGTGGAATATGGCTTGACTCCAACCACCGATGTGTCGCCCCGCCTGATGTAACGAATTGTTATCCCACCGTGATAAATATGTGAGGCTCGTTCACCAGAATTATTCACTCATACCTGTGCCAGGGATATCCGACTTAGTGATCCCTGCTCAGACACCCCTAGTCAATTAGGAGAAATCAGATGAAGAAAGTTTTCGCAACTACTGCACTCGCTTTGACACTCGCACTTCCCAGTGTTGCTCTTCATGCACAAGATAATCCGTTCGCTGGAAATCCGGACCTTTACGGTCATTTTCTTGCAATGGAAAAAATGAAGATGACGCAAGGTATGATGGACAAGGATAAAGATGGAATGATCAGCAAGGATGAGTACATGGGCTATGCTGAAAAGGCGGCCAGCAAGGGATTCATGATGACTGACATGAACGATGATGGAATGATCTCTAAAGACGAATTCAAGTTCAGCAACCCTGATCTTTATGGCGGCGACCGGTTTATCTACGGTGGGTTCCTATAAGAATCCTTGTATCGGGGGCTGAACTGCCCCCGGTATGAGGTTCCAAATCGATCCAATCGCAAAGAGTAGCATAAGTAATAAACAAGCAATCCTCCCACTGATTACACCAGTCAAAGCGAAAAGTATTCGCTTGGTCATGCAATTTATAGGCAGGCATGGTTAATCTACCCGGTCATTATCAATAGTAAACTCTTGCCACAATGCCGGTAACCAACAGATTAGTTTTTTCACGTCGCGTCCAATTTATAGTGCTTTGGTCCAAGGATAAGCACAATAGATGCAATGCAAATCAAGAGCGAATCGAAGGATATATCGACAGAGAAGATATGAAACGTATTTATGACTCATGCCAGACAGGCACGCCGCTGGGTAATGATATGTTTTGCGATAAAGTTCAGATTCAACGTCAATGTAAGGCAGGCATAACCAAGCTGGCGGTGTACGACTAAAGCCAGCAGATAGAAAATGGGGGACGAAAATTTCGTCCCCCACAAATTTCAGGGGCTCCAGCCCCTAGTGCTGCCTACCTGGCTATACAGAGATTGTTCTTGTTGACCCAGCGGCAACCTGCCTGGGCCCTACAGGAATTCCTGTCCGTATGGGTGCCGCAGTTCAATACTGCGGTCACATCCACGGTCACGGTTGCCAGGTTTGAGTCGGCGGCACCGTCATTGGCTAGGTAGGTAAAGCTGTCCACGCCGGTAAAGCCGGTGTTCGGCGTATAAGTGAACGAACCGTCGGCATTAAGCAACACCAATCCATTGCCGGCATTAGTGTTGAGAATGGCGGTAATGGGGTCGCCATCCGGGTCGCTATCGTTGCTTAACACGCCAGGAGCAACCAGGTTCAAGACCGTATCCTGAGCCGTACTGTAGCTATCGTCGGCCGCAATGGGAGGATTGTTGCCGCCGACCGTGTTGACCGTGACCTGAACGGTGGCCGGGGTGCAGCTGGCGCCACCGTTATCGGTGGCGGTGAAGGTGGTGGCATAGATACCAGCGACAGCATAACTCACGCTGCCCGCATTTGCGACGTTGGAAGAGGTGGGTGTGCCGCCTGGGAAGGACCAGGCGTAGCTGGCAATGGTGCCATCGCTATCCGTGGCCGATCCCGAGTAGTTGATGCTTTCACCTTCGTTGATGATTACGTCTCCAGCCGGTGTGTCGATGCTGCAGGTTGGCGCATTGTTACCGGTGGGCGGTGTACCCCATTCGATGGTCTTCATCACAACCGGAGGCACCATCTTCTTGTCACCGCCTACGGTCATGGCCACCGGTACGTCGGCATTGACCCAGGCCGCAAGCATGTTGCTACCCTCCTGACCAAGAAAGGCATTGGTGCCGTTGTTAGCCTTATCCAGGAACTGGATGTACTCCCAACTGGTGCCCTGATAGAGCAGGCTGATTTCGCCGTAAACAGCACCGGTCGGTGGGTTCAGGGTCACCTCATCCCAGTAATTGTAGATGCCGTTATTACCGCCGTTTGTTGGGTCACCATATTGTTCTGGTGGATTCGGCAGCGCGTTACGCTTCTGCGCCTCGTCAAAACGCATACCGTAGGGCGGGATGCGGTTGTCCTTGGAGACATGGTTGTTGAGCACGAAGTGGAATGTCTCGTGGTAGGGGCCAGAACATTCCGGAAAGGCATCTGCCAGGAACTCACTGACGGTGCAATCGGGTAAGCCGGTCAGCCGGTCATAACTAAGCACAAAGTCCGGGCCGTGTAGGGCCTGAAGCGTAGTGGCCCACTCCTTGGTAACAGCGTAGTGGGCCTCGTAGATCCTGGTATTGGGATCGTTCAAATCGATAATGGACTCCACATCCACCGGGCTTCCGTTCTCGTCGTTGACTGTAATGCCGAGAGAGCCGTACTCACCGTCTTCGCGCAGCAGGTTACCGTTACTGTCGTACCATCTCATGTTAAGCCACATGCGACGTCCTTCCGGATAACCGCTGATCAGTTTGTGGCCAGTCAGATTCACCACTTTCAGGATGTTGCCGTTCACCTGTAGGTCGGCAGCCTGCTCCAGGTGTTTGACAGCTCGTGCCTGGCCAAGGTCCAAGGCCAGGATCTGATTGCCGGTCAGACCACCACCCAGGCGCAGGGTATTGTTGGCGTCCTGGTACTGGGTCATGTTGGCGAACCAATAGTTGCCGCCGGTCTGGTCGTGCATAGGCATGTCTCTGCGTACCGGGGCGCCTTTTTTATTGCAGCCGGCGGCTTCCACCGGACGCATGTGACAGCTCTGGCAGCTGAAGAAGCGTGGGGTGCCGTCTTCATAGTTACCGCCGGTACCGGCGATCAGGGCCGCATCATAGGTGGTCTTAATGGAACCACCCTGGACCTGGAGGTCGGTCGGCAGGGTATCGAAATCGGAAACCAAAGTGGTGGGGAAGGCACTTGCCTTGTATTCGCTGAAAGTACGCTCCACGATGCCGTAGGCATAGGGTGGATTGTTGAAGGCCGCCTTGTCCTCGATAGGGCCACCCAGGGTACCGCTGGCGACCACGCTGTGGGGATTGCCCGGCTGAGCACCGCTACCCGGTGCCAGGTCACCCACCACGGGGTTGGAGACGTCATGGCAGGTGCCGCAAAAATCCACGCTGCGGTGGAAGCTGGATTGCATAAACTGATGGCGGGCCTCAGCATCCGCGTAGGGGCCCAGCTTATCGGAGCCGCCCCACAGGGAGGTGATGCCACTGCCATAGAAGCCTTCTCCGGGGGCCCCGGTGGTGCTGCACTTGTTCGGGACCAGTGGATCGGGATTACAGTTGGCGATGAACGGGGAATTCATCACGCCCAAGTGCTCCGAATCGTCCGGATTGGTCATGGTATGACAGGTATCGCAATCAATGCCGTTGTCATCGGACGCCTGCAGTCCGGAGCCGTCTGTGGGTGTGGAGCGTCCCCCGTACCAGCCGCCGGCGCTGTGGCAGCGGATGCACAGGTCGCCGGAACCGTCGAAGTCCTGCTCCGCAATTGCCAGAGTGGCCCAGAAAATGGGGTCGCGGCCGGCGTTACCCATAGCTGCCCCGGCCCAGCCGGTGGACGGCTCGTTCTCCGGCTGAAGATTGTCATAGCCACCATGACAGTTATCACACCTGCCAGGGGACTCGAAGTTACCCACCTCATTAGGTTGAGTACCCGGCATAGTTACTTCGTTCGGGACCACATCGGCCGCCTGGAGGGATAAGGACAGTAACAGGCCGATCAAAGTCGCACCCAGGTAACGTAGTGGTACCATCATATATTCTCCTAACCCCTTAGGCGGGTCTGGGTTGTGCCGTTCGGTCAGAGCGAGATTAAGTGAAAATGTGAAGACCAGTAACTGGCTCTTGGTTTTCTATGTCCACTACAGTCGCTCATTCCTACTCACTGATATATGGGGTACTGACCTGAAATCCCGGGTAGGGTTTTCCTCCGTGTTAAGTAGGCTAAACTCGGTCAATCATTCGCTCAAAGCCCATGAATTCAGACTGAAACTGGCCTCTTCCATTGCCTTACTGCTGTTCTGACTTATTTCGGGCAACCATGTAGCAACCCTCCATGTTGCTCTACCCTGTCACAAGGTATAAATACCCGTAGCAAGGCAAACTAATCAGAATAAGGTGAGGCACGTGCTGTTGGCAGCAACTCAGGGGCGTATGGCAAATAGGTCTTTGGACCTTAAGTAATTGTAGAGTCTTGTCGATCACTGCCTGATCCTCATTACTGCCGATCAACTTGACCTCACTTCTGAACTTCTGGCAAATCGACGAGGTAAATTTATGCAAAGCATCAAGGGAGCGTGCCCGAGTGTATGTTGAAAACCCGTTTGACGCGTTGTGCCCAAACCATGACCTAGCGGTGCAGTTCAGGCCTTTTGGCCTCTTTCAATTGAGCTGGGTTGCCTTTACCCCGCTTGGCGGGCACTACATCGACACGGCATTTACTGTTGGGTGCAAACTCGCTATGAAACCGACCCAGAGCCAGCACCGGAATTGATCCGGATTTACTCTGGGCTTAGGTGCCAGCGCTTTTGGTGATAAAGCCCAGCGGATGGTCACAGTCAGGATGCTCTCGAATTCTGTGAATTCTTAGCCGATTCCAGAACCTGTAATCAGCATCACTTCTGTCCTGGTTTCCAGTTACCGCCAGATGTTTTGGGTGCGACAAGACGAAAAGCCAGCTTGGTTGCCATTTGCGCCAATTTAGTCAAGGTCTTCGGCCCAACCAAGCTGTCTGCTTTGAGTTGATTTTGATGTTGAAACAGACGGGTTCTGGTGGCTGTTTGGGAACCAAATACGCCGTCTACTTTGAGCCCTGGTTTTGTGGGAAGTGCTTTGTTCAAACTTTCCTGAACCTTAGCGACATCACCACCCCGCAAACCGATTCTGATCACCCGATTTGGAATTGGTTGCATGATTCCACCTCCTTGCGGCTATTCGACTACTTCTACCTTACATTATAGGTTGTCATAGGCTTGATTGAAGGGTACGGAGACAAGTGAGATAGCAGTAACTTGGTAGAGGAATGCAGTTTTGATTTATCGAGGTGATTCGTGAGAATGGGCTATCGACCCACCCCTGAAATCCTCACCTTTGCTCGCCGACACAAACCAGAGGGAGCCCCCTCCGTTCTGGCGTAATCATCAAACAATCAGCTTGACCACAACCTCCTGACCCGCTTGGTGGATGCCACATTCTCATCCATCTTGTCGAAGTAGCATTAACCAGTTGCAAGCCTTTTTTAAAGCTTATGCTGGGTGTCAAATAATGGCCTATCTGATTGATTTATGGAAAGAAACGGCACCAAGAAAGCCTCGGTTTCTTGGCCGGAATGTCGGCTTGTATTGTACAAAGGGGTCATCCTCGAGTCCCGGTATATATTGATACGAAGGATTGCACAACCTACACGGGAAAAGGGCTTTGACCCCTCTATTCGGTGGGGCAAGTACCCACCCTTCCTGAAAATGCCGGGACAGCAGAACTAGTCCTTTTCATCCTTACCGCCCCTCACTGACCCGGCTTCAACAACTTCCCTCTTTGTCATCGCTCAGTGGTTTCGAGTCACATCAACCAGTTCTGCTTCACCCAATAGATGGGCGAACTCCTCACCGGAGACCTTGATCAGATGTTCATGGTCTCCCGACTCGAAATAAACCTCGTTTTGATTCAATAGATTACTGTCGACCAGGGTGATCAGTCGATAGGCCGTGCCAAGTGGTGGTATGGCGCCACGTTCACAGTCGGGAAAAAGCTCCATCAGCTCGCTCTCCGTCGCCAGGCCAACCTCTCTGCCCAGTAATTTGTGTAGCTTGCCCAGATGAATATGGTAGTCCGAAGGGACGACTACCATCATATACTCATCACCCTCCTTGACGATAACCGCCTTGGCCAGGTGGTCACTCTCAACATGCGCTGCGCCAGCGCTCTCCATGCTTGATTGAGTATGTCGGTGAGAAATGACTTCAAAGGGTATGGATTGACCCTCTATATAGGATCGGACGGTGTTGGAAATACTCATGGCTCGCCTCCCCATGGATTTTCAGGTGATTGGCCATTCTGTACAGGATGTTGCTCTGTATAGAGATTACCTATGATTAACGTCAACTCCAGGTGCCTGCATGACCTCAACTACCAGGTCACTCATCATTCCGGACAATTGATTGCCCAAGGATCAATCGGTTATACAAAATATGTCGAGACAGACCAGCTCACGTTGGACTACCTGGTAAGAATTGATCAGGGGCTTACTTAAAGTTTAGTCAATCTATACGGGTAGAAAGAGAAGGAAGACACTCTGGCATGTGTGGTTTTGCCTGAAATTTCACTATCTTTAAGCAGTTAATAGGAAGTCATATCGCGAGTATTGGTACCATGGCAGCCTAAACGGCTATCAACGAAACTGACTCTGGATGAAGATTAACCGCACGAAAAAGTCACTCGATCTGCTCTGCCTCCTCGCCACCAGTTCAGCCATGAGCGCATAATCCCATACAATCGATACAGAGACGGGGATAGAAACCTGGCAGACAACACCAGATGGCGTCACCGTTTCCATGACACAAATCCTGCCGGATCAACTTCATCACTCTTTTTACTCTTTCCCGATACACATCAATCAGAGCGGGACTGGCTAAGGTCAGACTATTTGAACAATGCATCCAAATTATCTGTTGATTGCGGCCGGTAAAAATAATAACCCTGGAAATAGTTGCAGCCACACTCCCTCAGGAAACGGCACTGTTCTTCAGACTCCACTCCTTCAGCAACGACTTGGAGACCTAACTTATCTGCAAGCGTAATGATGGTCTCGACCAGGCTGGCATCTTCGGGATCGCTGCTGATATCACGAATGAAGGAACGATCGATCTTAATCTCATCCACAGGTAATCTGCGCAGGTACGCCAGAGAAGAGTACCCCGTTCCGAAATCGTCAATACTGAAACGAACGCCCAACTTCTTCAATGTCAGCATCTTTTCCCGTGCCATATCCAGCTTATCCAGGAGCACGCCTTCGGTGATTTCAAGGGTCAGACTAGCCGGATCAACGTCACTTTCAGCGAGCAAGCGCTCAACCTGTATGACGAAACCGGGGTTGACAAATTGCCGCGGACTGATGTTGACAGACAATCGGGTAGGATGCGGGAATCCCTGGAAATGTGTCCATGTTTTGTATTGTTGAAGGGCGCTAGCCAGAACCCATTCACCAATGTTCAGGATCTGTCCAGTGTCCTCGGCCACCGGAATGAATTGATCGGGGTGAATCAACCCACGTTTCGGGTGTTGCCATCGCAGCAATGATTCCAATCCCTGTAGATTATTATCATGATCGACCAGGGGCTGGTAATGCAATTGGAACTCCCCTCTTTCCTGCGCTTGCTGTAGATCATTCTTCAGACGCAGCAATTCTTCTGCCGCATGCTGCATACTGGGCAGGAAGAAGCGCACTGTATTGCGGCCTGCCTCTTTAGCCCTGTACATGGCGGTATCTGCATGACGTAAGATGTCGTCGGCATTCTCATCTTCCATCGGGAACAGTGCGATGCCAATACTTGGGGTCACATGTAATTCGTGGTCCTGGATCTGATAGGGTTTGGACAACAACTCACGAATTTTTTCCGCATACATCTGGGTATATTCTGCTACCTTCTCGGTTTCATCTCCCAATTCACCAAACAACAATACAAATTCATCACCACCCAGGCGGGCTGGTGAGTCTTCTTCGCGAAGGTGTGTCTTCAGGCGTTCAGCAACACTCTTCAACACCGCATCACCGACAGGATGGCCTAGAGAATCGTTGATATGCTTGAATTGGTCCAGATCAAGGAACAACAGGGCACCCTTTTTCCCATGGCGTCGACAGCGGGTCAGGGTTTGACTCAGCCGATCCAATAACAGTCGACGGTTTGGAAGGTCTGTAAGCGCATCGTAGGTGGCTTGGTGCTGTATGAAATCGGCGTAGTGTTTGCTTTCGGATATATCTGCCAAAGCGCCGACAATACCTATCACCCTGCCTTCTTGAACTACCGGTGCTTCGTTGACCTGCACCCATATTTTTCGTCCTTTGGTGCCGACAAGTTCTAATTCATAAGACGGCTGCTGTTCGCCGGTATCGATGGCGCGCTGGGTAATTTCAAACCCCTTATTGTTAACCGGATTATCGGTGACGAACTCTGTCCAGCGTCGTTTCGCCTCTTCCGGTTCGCAGTCCAGAAATCGACGGGTCTGGGGGCTGAGATAGGTGAGCACATGTTGATCAGTATGAAAGTAATGCAAGTTGCTGCTGTACTCCACGATATTTCGCAGCCTCTCTTCGCTGGCGCGTAGCGACTGCAGCGCGGTTCGAGTCGTGGTTGACAACCGATAGGCGACAAGCCAACTGAAGATCAGGACTGCGAAAATGACTGCGAATGATATCGGCAGGGAGGTGAGTAGTAGATAGCGTTCCCGAGTCTGGATATTGCTGTTCTCGATGTCGATACCCAGCACACCGGCCCGCTTGCCGTCGCTGGTGTAAAAAGGGGCGTATGCCGTGAGCCAGGTGCCCCATTTGTCTGTGTAGAACTCCTGTTCCACCAGAGGCTTGTCCAGCGAGTTAAAGTTTGCCTTAAGTGTTTCGCTGGCATCGTCGTATAGATCACCGAGGTGGGCAATCTCTTCCGGATTCGTTTCTGCGTCGAGTATAAACATGATCTGCCCATCCGCGTTCGGCACCATCGTGTATACGTATCGCACTCCGGTGGCAGCATCGCGTATGCGCTGCAGATCGCGACGCAGCCTGAGGTAGGTCGGACCAGCCTCCTGTTCAGGCAACCTCAGGGTATTGTGGGCTTCAGCGTCGATCTGCAGGGCGGCAACCGCCACGATATCGTGCAGTTTCTCCCGCATTTCCTGGCGCAGCTGGTCCTGATACTGCCAATAGTAGACCCCTGTCATGACCGATGAAATGATCAGGACGAGTAATGTAAGGCTGACAAAGATACGTTTACCCAAGGCTACCGGAGAGGTTTCAGGCTGTTGAGAGGTAATCCTATCGATCATTGGCTGCGTTTCAATTGATTAGTTATTGAATAATTGAAGAGGAAATTCCAAGCAAACCATATTGGCCCTGCCACTCGATTGCGCCCACTTTGTTTTGCATCCTATAGAAACCGAACGGCGCCTCTGATTATTATATCTGTTTTACCGGCACCAGAATGGATTGTACACCAAGACTCAGGGTTATCTGATACTTTATTTAACCGGCAAAAACTGCTGATTCCACAGACAGTCACAGTTTTTCCACAACCTCAAATAAAGGGGGCAAAGCCTTTTTAAGGCTTCTGCTTGGCGTGATAAAGTGAAATTTTTGATCGGTTTTAAGGAAATAGAGAAAAAGGGCTTTGATCCCTTTAATCGATTTTACTGCATGGGGGAACGATGATGCCGTTGGGTGGAAAAATAGCCCCAGCCCTTCAGGCACAGCAGGCCAATTGGATTTGCGTGAACAGGCACTAATAATTCGAAAACAGCTTATTGAGTTTTGTACCGAGTCGTTCGAGCTCCCTGATTGTGTAGTCGTAGTCGATCTTGTCCTGATTAAATGTCGATTGGCCGCTTTCGTTGGTTGAACGGTAATCCGCCTCATCTCGCTTGAGATATCCGCAGATAGACTGTAGCTGGCTGATTGCCTGGTTTAACGTTTGCGTGTAGTCAATCAATGTTTGGTGAAGTACGGCCGCATTGCGTAGAGGCAGGTCATCTTCATCAACACGATTTATCTGCTCAAGCAATCCTGTCAGTTCATCCTGTAGCGTGTTTAATCTTTCTTCATAATCATTGTACAGTGAGTCTGTTTTTCCCTTCAGTGAGGACAGGATCAAGCGGTATGAAGTAATACCGAATAGAGCGCCATGTATCTCAGCATACCGACGATGGATATCTGAGACGCTGCATCCTAAATTGATGACTTTAGACATCGACTGCAATCAACCCCATTGATGTTATGCCTTGTTGTCAGGCTCTTTGAGAAGATGTTGCTGGTAACGTGACTTCAACCATACACCTAATACCATCATGCCGAGCGCGATGGATGTCAGGATGAAATCCAGTTTTTCGTACACCACGAACATGACTGCAGCTATCAGCGCGGTCACCCAGAAAGCCACCACGACGATGACCCATCGATTCTTGAGGCTGTCACGCTGTTTTTCCCAGGCCAGCCAGCCACTTTCCGGTTTCTGTTTGTGTTCCCCCATTTTTTGCAACCTTTTTGAGATGTTTTAAGCAATCAGAAGGATTGTACACGATCCGGACACAATTTCATGCGAAGGGTAATCCACGTATTTTCAATCTTCGTGGTAAATGTGAAGGATGCGCTAATCTGACTGGTGGCAGTCAATCCACTTGAGAGGATATATCGCGCGTAGATGCACTTAATCCAACTCTGTTAATCACATAAGATTGAGCTAAAATAATAGGCAGTCTGACTGGGTTACGTTTTGGGTCAGCTGTCATTTTTTTATCACTAGGAACCAGTTAGGAGTACGTGATGCCAATTGTTTGGAAAAAGGAGATGGCGGTGCATAATCAGATAATCGATGATGAGCACAAACTTCTTATCTGTCTGATCAATGGCGTCGAAATTGCGCTAAGGGCTGAGAATCATGGCATGATGGTTTTGTTTCTAGTCCGTGAATTGAAAACCTATACGAAGGATCATTTTTCCGCTGAAGAGAAGATCATGCTTGAGCATGACTACGCTGGGTTTTCTGAGCATAAGCGAGCCCACCAAGATATTTTGCAACAGATTCAAGAACTCGAAGAGTCAATCCGAATAGCCGTCGACAATGAGCAAGACTTGGATGCGGAAGAGCTTAATTTAATTGGCCTGCTAAGGTCTTGGATTATAGATCATGTACTTCAGGTCGATTTAAAGATGAGACCCTTATTTGATTAGCGATCACAAGTCCAACAAAGTTCGGTGTGCCTTTGATGGGTAAGTATAGGGAGAATAAAAGCCCCCCAGCCTATCAAGGCAGAAAACTGGTGACACAATACATTTGTGCAGAGACCAATAACCTACATCAAATGATGGTAAGCAGTTCTGGGCTTAATTTTGCTGCAAACTGTTACTCGGCTTGGCGCTTTCGTCTGCTGGAGTCTGTGAGGTACCGAAAGAGGGTTGCTTTGACAGAGTTTTGAAGTTTATAAACTTGGAAAATGATTTCGGTTTGATGTCAGTTGCGGATATCGAGTTTTCACCCTTTGCATTTCCAATTGAAGCATTGGAGGCAGACTCAAAACCATCGTCTCCAGCAAGAAAAAAACCATGAAATGGACAGCAGAATGATGGGGAAGCAAGTAGCAGCAGGAGTGCTAGAGTCAAGAGTTTCATGGATTCAATATTATCACAAAATCAGTCATGAGATAAGAATAACAGAGGCGAAGACAACCGCAATCAATCAGCAACAGCTTGAAATTAAAGTAAAATTTTAATCCATATTCAGTTGTGACAGATAGCCGTCTATAGCGCCACAAAACAGCATGGTGAGCACTATGATGAGCACCGCCTGGAAGTGAGTGAGAAAAACCCAGACCATTACCAACCGATCAATCATGAAGATAGCCATGTTCATGGACCAAGCTGTGGACATGAGGCTGTTCCCCGTGGCGACCACACCGATTACAGCGTCAGTGGCCGGCTCCGTCATCCCCATGGTGACCACTGCGATGATCACGGTCCGATTGAAACGGTGGAGAACCAGTAGCCGTCAAAAATCGCGGTCTCAGACAAAAAAAGCCACCCGAAGTTCTACTGCGGGCGGCTTTCTACGGCTTTATGAATCAAGCATTCAATTTGACTGCAATCTCCTGCCCCCGTTTCGCAGATTCCACATACTCACCCATCTTGTGGAAGTTGAGATATTTTTAGATCTCCGGTGCCATGGAGTCGATCTTGGTGGCGTAGGCCATGTACTCTTCCACGCTCGGCAGCTTGCCCATCACCGATGCCACAGCCGCCAGTTCGGCCGAGGCATCGGAGAGTTCGAAGGCCTGCTCTACGGTCAGATCGGGCAGCAACATGCGGTTGAGCCAGGACTGGATGATGCCGTCACCGGGACGCAGGGAGACACCGCCACGATTCTGGATGAAGTCCGGCAAAGTGTGCTGGGAGTTGATCTCCACCGGCTTGGGATGAGCGGCGGTATGACAGAAGGACTGCATCACCAGGTCTGCGGAGAAGACAAGGCAGGCCAGCTCCTTCAGCGGGTAACATCCGCATCACTGGATCGAGGAAACTCGTTTGCAGCTGTCCCACACACACTCCCCTGGCAGGGAAAACGGTTTCCCCGCATATAGACCGGATCATAAGATGCACCGTCGTCAAACAGGACAGCCCCTCGACACTGGACAGTATAAAGTCGGCGGTCAACGACAACGATTCCAGGGAATACAAGGGACATACAGCGCCTAAAGGTTTCGATATACCATCAGACGATCCAGACTCCCCAGGGGTAACTGTATAGGTAAGAGGGAACTTACCAACCCGTATTTAACAATTTTAACGAGATGCTTGTTTGACTTTCCGGGTGCTTGATCAGCATAGTTGATAGATGACGTTGTCATTTCAATACCGCCCATTGCAGTAGCTAGGCTAAAGAAAAAGATCATGAAACGAGAGAAGAAAACACGCAGCCTGCTATTTCTCATACTGACATCTATTGCCCTGGCCTTAAGCGCATGTGGTGACGGCGGTGGTTCCGATCCTGATGCCGATATCAATAGCAACTGCGTTATTGGCTCGTCAACCATTGGCGATTGCAAGCTTTAATCGACACTCGATAAATACAGATACCGGGAAGTGTTATGAAGTACCTAAAAATTGCCTCAATCATTGGATTGTTCTCAGTAGCACCACTGGCATACCCTGATTCGATCACCGATAGCTATGCCACCGGTGATACGCTCAGCGCCTCGACACTGGACAATATAAAATCGGCGGTCAACGACAATGATTCCAGGATCGCGGCACTGGAAACCGCCCTTGCAACCCTGCAAACCACCGTGACCGACCAGGCCGCCACCATCATTACGCTGCAGGCCGACCTGGCGGTGACCAACACAACCAGCAATGATGCCAATATCAATGCAAATACCGCTAACATCTCCGCCATCGATGCCAGAATTTCGACGCTGGAACCTGCGCTCGCTGCGCACCTCGCCGACTGGGGCAATCCCCATGCGGTAAGCAAAGCACAAGTCGGTCTGGAAAATGTCGAAAACATCAGGGTGAACTATACAGCGACCACAGCTCCGACCACTGATGACGATATCAACTACGGTTATTCAGTCGGTTCGGTGTGGATCGACACGGTATTGAACCAAGCCTATATCCTGCTCGACAGTACCGCCGGTGCGGCTGTTTGGCAACAGGTAATCAATACTTATTCGATTGGTCAAAGAGGTCCTGCCGGCGGCATCGTGTTTTATGTTACCGATGGCGGTACGAATGGCCTCGAAGCGGCACCGGCAGACCTGCCGATTTCTCCATGGGGCTGCCTGGGGACAAGCATAACGGGAGCCGACGCAACTGCAATTGGTACGGGGAGTCAGAATACCAACGATATTATCGCCGGTTGCGCAACTTCTGGCATCGCCGCTCGATTGGCGGATGCTTACACTCTGAATGGATATTCCGACTGGTATCTCCCGTCAGAAGACGAACTACTCGAGTTGTTTTCGAATCCAGGGGTTGTTGGGGGCTTAATCGAGGATTTTTACCTCAGTTCCACTGAGGTCGATTCAGGTCTTGTCTTTTGCACGATCTACGGCGGCCCGCATCTTTGCGATAAGCTTTTTGCTACCGGTGTTCGCGCCATTAGGGCGTTCTAGAGATGGGTCATATAAAAGCACCCCCCCTGCATATCAAGGCGAAAAATTGGAGGCTGTATGTACCAGAATTATCCATCTATCCGGCCTCAATCTATTCACCCCCCTAGATTTCCATCTGAATACGCCCCCTTCCACTGCCTTTCTGACACTTCACTCTGCTTTAGATAACTCGCTTAAGACAGCCTATCCTGCTGCTGTATGCTGCGGAGAGCGGGATCTGGTCTTGTAATCAAGGACATAGACATTTGAGGGTAAACATAATCCTTAAAGAGCCTTTTTAGAGTGCAATCTCACAATATGCAGAGACGACAGAAACTACAGCTGACATTTCCACTCGTAGACATATGACTCTGCCAATACGGCCAATAAGAAAAGCCGCCCGAAGCTCTACTCCGGGCGGCTTTCTACGGCTTTATGAATCAAGCAATCAATTTGACCGCAATCTCCTGCCCCCGCTTGGCGGATTCCACATACTCACCCATCTTGTCGAAGTTGAGATACTTGTAGATCTCCGGCGCCATGGAGTCGATCTTGGTGGCGTAGGCCATGTACTCTTCCACCGTCGGCAGCTTGCCCATCACCGCAGCCACTGCGGCCAGCTCTGCGGAGGAGAGGAAGACGTCAGAGCCCTGCCCCAGACGGTTGGGGAAGTTACGGGTTGAGGTGGAAACCGCGGTGGAGCCTGCGGCGATACGCGCCTGGTTACCCATACAGAGTGAACAGCCGGGCATCTCAGTGCGGGCACCGGCGCTGGCGTAGACGTTGTAGACACCCTCCTCCATCAGCTGCTGCTCATCCATCTTGGTGGGTGGCGCCAACCAGAGGCGGGTCGGGATAGACTCACCAGAGGCCTCCAACAGCTTGGCGGTGGCACGGAAGTGACCGATGTTGGTCATGCAGGAGCCGATGAAGACTTCGTCGATCTTGGTGCCGGCGATCTCCGACAGCGGTTTCACATCGTCCGGATCGTTGGGGCATGCCAGCAGAGGCTCTTTGATCTCGGACATGTTGATTTCGATGACTTCTGCATACTCCGCATCCGCATCGGCACGCATCAGGCTTGGGTTCTCCAGCCACTCTTCCATTGCCCGGGCGCGACGCTCCAGGGTACGGGCATCCTCGTAGCCGTTGTCGATCATCCAGCGCAACATGGTGATGTTGGAGCGCAGGTATTCGGCGACAGACGCATCCGACAGCTCGATGGTACAGCCACCGGCGGAACGCTCGGCCGAAGCATCGGAGAGTTCGAAGGCCTGCTCGACAGTCAGATCGGGTAGTCCCTGGATCTCCAGGATGCGACCGTTATAGATGTTCTTTTTGCCCTTCTTCTCCACCGTCAGCAGACCCCGCTGCAGGGCGGCGTAGGGAATAGCGTTGACCAGATCACGCAGGGTGATGCCGGGCTGCATCTCACCGGTGAACTTCACCAGTACCGATTCGGGCATATCCAGCGGGATTACACCCAGAGCCGCGCCGAAGGCAACCAGGCCGGAACCGGCCGGGAAAGAGATGCCCAGCGGGAAACGGGTGTGGGAGTCGCCACCGGTACCCACCTGATCGGGCAGCAACATGCGGTTGAGCCAGGAGTGGATGATGCCGTCACCGGGACGCAGGGAGACACCACCACGATTCTGGATGAAGTCTGGCAGAGTGTGCTGGGTGTTGATGTCCACCGGCTTTGGATAAGCCGCAGTATGACAAAAGGACTGCATCACCAGGTCGGCACTGAAGCCGAGACAGGCCAGCTCTTTCAGTTCGTCACGGGTCATCGGGCCGGTGGTGTCCTGGGAACCGACCGTGCTCATGCGCGGCTCACAGTAGGTGCCGGGGCGGATACCCTCCACCCCGCAGGCCTTACCCACCATCTTCTGCGCCAGGGTGAAACCCTTGCCGGAATCTTGCGGATCGACTGGACGACGAAACAGCTCTGTGGCACCCAGACCCAGCGCTTCCCTTGCCCGCTCAGTCAGAGAACGTCCGATGATCAGAGGGATACGACCGCCCGCCTTCGCCTCGTCCAGCAGCACCTCGGTTTTCAGGTTGAATTCGGAGAGCAGTTCGCCGGAATCCGTTTCGATCTTGCCCTCATAGGGCTTGACCACAATCACGTCACCCATGGCGAGCTTCTCCACCGGGCACTCAATAGGCAGGGCGCCAGAATCCTCTACGGTATTGAAGAAGATCGGGGCGATCTTGCCGCCCAGGACAACACCACCCTGACGTTTGTTGGGAACGAAGGGGATATCGTCACCCATGTGCCAGAGCACTGAATTGGTGGCCGACTTACGCGAGGAGCCGGTACCCACAACATCGCCCACATAGACCAGGGGTAGCCCCTTCTCCTTGAGTGCATTGAGTTCGACTATGGGTCCGATCTTGCCCTGCTCATCCGGCTTGATGCCTTCACGTTCGTTCTTCAGCATCGCCAGGGCGTGCAGTGGAATGTCGGGACGCGACCAGGCATCCTGTGCCGGTGACAGGTCATCGGTGTTGGTCTCGCCGGTAACCTTGAATACGGTGAGTTTGATCTCTTCCGGTACATCGGGCTTGCGCTTGAACCACTCGGCCTCCGCCCAGGAGTTCATCACCGCCTTGGCGTTGGCATTACCCGCGTCCGCCTTCTCCTTCACATCGTGGAAGGCATCGAACATCAGCAAGGTGAATTTCAGCTGCTCGGCAGCCAGCTCGCCCAGCTCGGCGTCATCCATCAGTTCGATCAGCGGCTGGATGTTGTAGCCGCCCAGCATGGTGCCCAACAGCTCCACCGCCTTAGCCTTGTCCACCAGAGGACTCGCCGCCTCACCCTTGGCCACGGCGGCCAGGAAACCCGCTTTGACGTAAGCTGCATCGTCAACACCTGGTGGCACCCGGTTGGTCAGAAGATCGAGCAGGGTCTCCTCCTCTCCCGCCGGTGGGCTTTTCAACAGTTCAACCAGATCGGCGACCTGCTGTGCATTCAGGGGCAGTGGGGGGATACCTTGTTCGGCACGTTCTGCAACATGTTGACGGTAGGCTTCGAGCATACTCTGTCTCCTCGGTTCGGGGATCAACGGCCAGTCTTGCCCGTTGTCCGATGGTAATCGATCCGGATAGGCAACCGGATAATGTTGGGCACGATATCAGACCACCTAACATACGTATAATTGATTGTTCGCATGTATTGTATAAATATTTTGCATGCTATAATTCTGCCATGCCCTCTTCATCATAGGATTATGCGGTTGGATATCTCTGCCCTCACCCATCGGCGTGACACCACACAAGCTGTTGCACCCAATGATTGCATCGTCTGGAAAGAGCCTTTATGGACCTGTTATTGATGCGTTCTCTGGTGGCAATTGCCGATACCGGATCGATCACCGAAGCGGCCGACCGGATCGGTCTCACCCAGCCAGCCCTCTCCCGCCGGTTACAACAACTGGAGGACTATTTTGGCGCAGCGCTGTTCTCCCGCGGTCGCAAGGGGGTGCAGCTGACCGAGATCGGCCGCCTGGTGGAGAGTGAGGCCCGCATCCTGATCGCCCGATACGATCATCTGCGGGATCAGGTCAGAGCCCATCAGGGTCTCGAAGGAGGCACGGTGAGAATCGGCGGTGGTGCCACCGCTGTCTCATTTCTCCTGCCGAAGGCAATCGCCTCCTTTCAGGGTAGCCATCCGGCCGTGAAGTTTCAGTTGAAAGAGGCCGGCAGTAATGAGGTAGCCGAGGATGTGATCAATGGCCGCCTGGAACTGGGGTTGGTGACCATGCCGGTGAAAAACCGGGAGCTCAAAGTCTGGCCTCTGCTCACCGACCGGATCGTGCTGGTCGGACCGAAGCAGCACCCACTGGCGAAAAAGCGCCGCATCAGCGCCAGCGCGTTGGATGGCATCTCCTTTGTCGGCTTTGAAGCGGATACCGCGGTGCGCCAGATCATCGATGCCACCCTGCGGGATGCAGGCGTCGAGATGAATGTGGTGATGGAACTTCGGTCGATCCCCGCCATCCTGAGGATGGTGGCCACCACCGGCAATCTGGCCTTCGTCAGTCAACTCGGAGTGGACAGCCTGGAGGATGTGGCTGAGATCGAGGTCAGGGATTTCAAAGTCGAGAGAGAGCTGGCGGTGATCGCCCGGCGTGGCAGCACCCTCTCACCGGCAGCTCAGGCGTTTGCTGATCTGCTGCGGGAAGCGGTGGTTGAGGGGTAGCTGCTGTTAGGTGTTGATTATTAGCCGCAAATTAACGCTAAGCACCGCAAATTCTCACTAATCGATCCTTGTTGGATAACTTGTCTTAGGGCCTGTTCAGATAAGCCTTCCATCCGCCATAACCGGTAATCTCTTCTGCCTTGGAAATCGCATAGGGTTCACAGATGAAACCGCTGGCCTCGCTGCCATCGGCAAGTTGCAACTTACCAATGCCGAGTGGCGACGGAATGGCGGCAACGAAACTGCCGAACTGAGTCTGTGGCATCGACCAGACTTCGACTTCGATCGCCTCGCCCGCTGCTTCATCCAGTATCAATCCGGGTCTTTCGGGGGGGCCGCCTGGCAAGGCGTACATTCTGTAGATCGGGGCTGTTTCGGTTTTCGCTTTCAGTGTGGCGCCACGTTCGGTTAACTGCCAGTTGAGTGGCAGGCCCTGCAGATGGGCGCCACAGACGACAACGTCGATCTCACTGTTATTACCCACGGATGATTGAGATCCGGATTGAAGCTCATACTGGGAGGCTCCGAGTTTCAGTTTAAACTGACGGTGTATCCGTTTCGCAATGGAGAGCAGGGCCCGGTCTGTAAATACATCACCGACCAGCGTAACACCGAAAGGCAGACCGGCAGCTGTCATCTGCGTCGGCACGGCTACTGAAGCCAGATCCAGCAGATTCATAAAGTTGGTGTAGTAACCCAACTGACTGTTACGCAGAATCGGCTCTTGCAACATCTGCTCGATGGTAAAGCAGGTGCCTGCTGTGGGTGTCAGGAGACAGTCGACCGCGACCAGTTGTCGATCACAGATCGCCTTCAATCCGCTCAATCTGTATTGTGCTTCGAACAGGCTGCTGGCCTGTAGAGACTTACCGGGTTCGATGATCTCCCGCACCACCGGGTACAACGCTTGCGGGTTGTCATCGATCAAAGGCTGGGTTGCCAGATAACGCTCTGCCACCCAGGGCCCTTCATAGAGCAGTCTGGCTGCTTCGGCAAAGGGCTGATAATCAATCTCGACAAACTCAATCCCATCTGTTTCGAGTTGCTTTAGGGTATCCCGGTAAGCCTGTTGATAGG